>JAMCYN010000136.1 GCA_023474015.1 Armatimonadota bacterium | reverse complement strand
GGTGGACATCAACTGGACCGAGGCCGACGGCGAGCGATATTCGACCGAGTTGAAGATCTATGCGCTGGACCGTGTCGGGCTCCTGAACGATATTACGGCTGTTTTCTCCGCGGCGAAGACGAACATTACCGGCGCGAGGATCAAGTCGCTGCGGGATAAAACGGCTACTATCGACATGACCGTGGACGTGCCGGACATTCGGATTTTCAACGACCTGTTGACGAAAGTCGGGAACATCACGGATGTGCTGAGAATCGAGAGGGTTTCGGCGCATAGGTCTCTAAAGAGTAAGTAATTATGAAGGCTATGGGAGCGCACTTCCAGCATCCTGAGCTCTGTCGAAGGAGCGGTCAGATTTGCACCTATGTAGCTTCGGAGCCGCGTGCTTCGACTGCTTCGCGCTCAGCATGCTCATATTGTACTTACAGGAGTGAACTCTTACTTATGAAGGCCGTAGTGCAGAGAGTCAGCGGTGCGAGTGTGGTCGTCGATGGTGAAGAGATATCACGAATTGAGCGCGGGCTGGCGATCCTAATTGGCGTTGCTAAGGGTGACGAAACCCGAGACGTCAATTTCCTGGCGGAGAAGGTAGCCAACCTGAGGATATTTGAGGACGAGGCCGGGAAGATGAACCTATCTGTCTTGGATATCGCCGGGGAGGCGCTGGTTGTGTCGCAGTTTACGCTGCTTGCCGATTGTTCAAAGGGCCGCAGACCAGGATTTGATAAAGCTGCCGCTCCAAAAATGGCGGAAGCGTTGTATAATGATTTTGTGGAGATGCTAAGGGCATGCGGGGTGCTGGTGAAGACCGGCAAGTTCCAGGCCCACATGCTCTTCAACATCCAGAACGACGGACCGGTAACACTGATATTGGATACTCAACGATGAGCATGAATTGGGGAAATGACCCATCCGACACACAGATAGGCGGTTTTGAGGATCGGATGAGGCGCGAAGGTATAGCCGAGCCTCCTCCGCCCGACACCGCGTACGACCGCCAGGAGCTTGGTGACGCCCTATGCAACGAGGGCAGAGTGCACGAGGCGATCGCGCATTATCGGAAGGCCGTGGAGATGGAGACGGATAACCCGGGCTATCATACGCGCCTGGGTGATGCGTACGCGTATTCGGAGATGTCGGTCAAGGCGGTCTCGGAGTATCGTAAGGCCATAAAGATAAGCCCCAGGCGAGCGGAGCCGCATTACAGCCTGGCGGAGATTTATCGACGCTACGGAAAGTGGCTGGCGGCGGTGGCGGAGTATCGAAAGGCAACGCAGTTCAACGCCATGAACCCGTTCTACCGATACAAGCTCGGGGACGCGCTGTGGCATATCGGATTGTATGAAGAAGCTGTGATGCAGCTCGAGATGGCAGTGCAACTCGTGCCCACGGATGGTTTCTACCATTTCCGGCTAGGCGATATGTATTCGCAGTCGGGTCGGGTCGGTGACGCCATTATAGAGATGCAGCAGGCGACGATTTTCAGCCCGTGCGACTCATATTACAGCTTCCGGCTGGGACTTGCCTACGCCCGCGGAGGGTATCACGAAGACGCCGTGGCGGCTCTGAAACGTGCGCTCAAGCTGAAGCCGTGTGAGCGGATGTATCATGCCGTGCTGGGAGATGCGTATCGCGCCTGCGGAAATGCCGAGCGGGCGGAGGTGCATTACCGCTATGCGGACGAAATGGACCACTATGACATGGCTAACCTCGCGGTGGTCAGGAGAACAGAAGACTAGATAAAAGCTCAGAGTTGGTGAGTACGATGTTGGTCCCCCTTACGAAGGGGGACTGTAGGGGGTTGACACTCCTAAGAGCAGACCTCCCCTAACCCCTCCTTCGCAAGGAGAGGCTTCATTTACTTGCGGTTTGTGAGCACCAAGAGGAGTAAGGTTTGAGTATGGAGTATCGCCCGCTGCAGGTGGGCCCGCTTGAGACTAACTGCTACATTATCTGGGATCGCGACACACTCGCCGGCGCTGTAATTGACCCCGGCGCCGAGAAAAACCGGATTATTTCCACTATTGACTCCCTCGGCCTGCGCATTGAGTGGGTGCTGCTGACCCATGGCCACTTCGATCATGCGTTTTATACGGCGGATATTGCCGAGGAATGCGGCGCGAAAATCGGCATGCAGGCGTTGGATATCGCAACAGTCAACCAGAGCTTAGAGTTCGGTGAGCCATTCTATGATTCGTCAGAGTTCGTGCCATTTTCCCCCACAGACCTCCTCAACGACGGCGACGCAATCACTCTAGGTGAATCCGAAGTCAAGGTGCTCCATACACCGGGTCACTCTCAGGGCGGGTTGTGCTTTGTCACCGACGCGGGAGTTTTTTGCGGTGACACGATCTTCGCGGGATCAGTCGGCAGGAGCGATTTCCCCGGCGGGTCGCACGAGCAATTGATCCAGTCGATAAAGGACAAGATTCTCACGCTTGACGACTCGACGCCGCTTTTCCCCGGACACGGGCCGGAGACTACCGTGGGCGAGGAGCGAGCAAGCAATTGGTATTTGCGGTGATGGCCCTTGTAGACCCGCTTGTAAAACTCCAAAGCTCACCATCCTATCCGAACCGCCACGAAGACGCCAGTCACTTATCCGAGCGACAGCATAACTTGCCCTCGTGCGATTGACGGACAGGCATAAATCAGTTATATTAACGCAAATAGACTCAGGAGCTAGGTCCAAAATGGCATTGGATAATAACGACCTGACGCCGCGTTCAGGCTGCAGCAAACCGGTGAAGGGGTGCGCGATTGTAGCCGCACTTCTATGCCTCGCGTTCGTGATTCTGCTGGTATACGTCGCGCGGATGCCCTCAGTGCATAGCCTCATAAAGTGCAGGGAGAATATGGCCGCGGTAGGGGATGCAATACGCCGCTATCACGATGTCAACAATAGTTATCCGCCGGACCTTGAAATATTGAAAAAAGATTACCTCAAGAACCCCAGCGTGCTGCGCTGCCCGGTGGACAAGTCGATCGGCGATAAGCCCAGCTATACCTACCACGTTCCTCCGGCGGGTGCTAAGGGGGATTTTGTTGCCCTCGAATGCGAGCGCCACCTCCTCGGGCCTGGTATGCCCCCGATGAAGCTTCGGCTGCATCTCGATGGAAACTTGGAGCTTGTGAAACCGAATACAACTCGGGGGCGGGTTTCCCCGCCCCCGAGTCGCTGAGTGAGAATGGAACGTGACCTGCCGTGTTCCTTCGTGGATGAGCTATTTTCCGGCTCCGCGCCCCGGTCTTTGGGCCATCAGCTCGTTGAATTTCGTCAACTGCTCAGATGTAAGGATCGCCTTGATCTTGTCGAGAGTATCCGTTCTGACTTGCTGCATTTTCGCGCGCCTCGCCTCCGGCGTGAGTGAGGTGTCATTCCTGACGGCGGCGCAGGCGTCGCGGTTGCCTTTCATTATGTCCTTTACTTGCGTCTTCTGAGCTTCAGTGAGGTTCAACTGCCCAAGCACGCGCATGAATCTTGCCGCCATAGCCGCTCGCGGGCTGAGGATACGGTCCACGAACTTCGTCTGAGTCGCTTTGGCTTGCTGCTCCGGGGTCAGCACGGCCATAATGTCCTCGCCGGCCTTCTGGCGCAGAGCCTTGACCTGCGACTGCTTCTCGTCCTTAGAGGCGCTTGATTGCACCACACCTTTGACGTCCTGATGGAAGCGTTGGACAATAGTCTTGATCTGATCCTTCTGAGCCTGTGACAGGCCCAATCCATTGACCTGGCGGCCCATACCCGGGCCCCTGTTGCCCATTCGACCACCGGCCCTCGGACCCTGGGCGAACACGCCGGTCCCCAAGACCATTAGAGCGAGTGTTGCGATGCCAATCATTCTGAGTTTCATTGTTGTCACTCCCTACATTCCTAAAGCATAAGGATTCGCTTACGAAAGAACAGACGGATGGATCGACTTGTGGTTTCAGTTGGGCTCACAATTCATTTTCGTGAGACATCGTTGCAACTGCAAGTCCTCCTTGTTTGGAAGTTGCACAAAGTGGAAATAATATATTATAGATGTGTTGATACTGCACGTCAGCGCTACATCTATGCTCTTCGAAGTAAACGCTTCGCACGGGATACATTACTCATACGCGACCGGCGCGGCCGATGTATTATCTATTTGAGTTCCGTTGGTGGCGTCACCGTGCGAGCATTGAGGAGGTCGGATATGAAAACTTTAAGAGATGAGGCCGTTACTCAATTGATCGTGTCCAGATTGAACTCCGACCTGCGGACCGGTGGTCAGACCATTGACGTGTACGTCTCGAACGGTGACATTTTCCTTGTGGGCACATGCGACAGCGAGGATCAGCGCGCTGCCGCCGAGATGATAGCACGCGGCACCTGCGGTGCTCACGTTGTGGTTGACAATATTCGCGTCAGGAAACTGAGGCAATCAATTTAGGTCTTGTGCGGAGAGCTCTTCGGAGACTTCGCACGTGTTAGAGAGCCAATCAGCCCACACAGCGCGTGTCAGCGCGGAACGAGCCCTGTCCAACAGGGCTCGTTCGGTGCTTCCGTTCAACTTGACATCAGCGCTGTCTATTTTTATGATCTCCGTCCCTTTTGCGATAAGGCAGGCGCGCGGAGCGTCTTCGGTCAGGTCTTTGGCGGTCAGGCCGGCGTCGAGAAGGCCGTTGATTTCGCGGGCTGTTTGCTCCGCGCGTTCCTTGGATGATTTGCCGGGCCCCAGGTCGGCTGGGACGAAGACAACGTGTTTGCTGATTTCGACCTTGTACTGGTCACTCTTCTCCTTGACCGGAACCGCCTTCGCATAGGCGATATCCCTCATCTTGCGCATGTCCAACTTTACGCCCGAATCCTGCATAGCCTTGCATATGGCGATCACGCGACGAAACGGCGCGGGGTGGGTCTGAAATATTCCGAGCGGCAGGGTGGGGCTCTCGTCGTGTTTGGCGTCGAGCTTCTTCATGAAGCTCAATAGCCCCTCCGGGTGGTAAGAAGATTTGAGCATATAGGCGACGGCGGTCCTGTCCGCGTCTTTCTCGGCCTGCACGCTGTATCCATTGACCTTGCCCACATTCACCAACTGCGCGCCCATGAACAGGTTGTTGAGGTCACGCCCTCTCGCTTTGCCGATGATTCCCATCAGTGCCACCAGAGCGATGTAGCGGTTTACTTTGGATTGCTCCTTCAATAGGCGGACCGTGTGATGGTGTGCAACGTGCGCGATCTCGTGCGCCAGCACGCCCGCCAGTTCATCGTCGGTTTCGGCGATCTCGAGAAGGCCGGTGTTAACGTAGACGTAGCCCCCCGGCAGTGCGAACGCGTTTACGTCCTTGTCCTCGACCACCTTAAAGTGATACTTGAACTGGTAAACCTTCGAAGTGCCATATGAGGCGGGGGTCTCGTTTTGATTCGCTATCTGGGCGAGGGTGGCGCCCACTTTCTCAACGCGGTCGCACAGGTCCTTCCGATCGGTCAGCTTGCAGTGGGCTTCGACGTCTTTCGCGTACTCATACCCGAGCCTTTCCTCTTCCTTCTGGCTCTCGGTCGCGCAAACTCCGCCGCACAGCGCCAGCAGCAATGCCGCACGCATTGCCATCGAAAAGATGAACTTTGCCCTAGTCATCCTTGGTGCACCCCCAGCCGACAGGTTCAAGTTGAGAGGACCAGTAACGCTTACCCCCGGCGAATGACGCCGAAACATCGGGTGATTCTTCGCTGTAAGCACTAATGCCGAGCGTGCCGCACGCACATAATGTATATTGGGACCGCCTTACTGAAGGAGTACCGGAAAATGAAACCGAAGAAAGATACATCCGCTGTATGCGTGGTAAGAGCAAGCGTGGTTAATCAGGTAGATGCCGCAATAATTTCGGATCACTCGACCGACGAACTTGACGAATGCACCGTTATCGAGTCGATGAGGAAACTTATGGCGCTGGGGCTATCAGCAAGAGAGATCGAAGAGCTCGATATCCGCCAGCCTACCTTACAAGCCATATGCGAATATGCGCGGTTCGATGAGCCGGGCAGGAATGATTCAGAGCGCGCTTCGGATATGGTCGGAGCGACTCTCAATATAATCGGGGATCAGATGCGGAGTCTGGACCTTGAGATCGAGATGTTGAACTTGCGCAAACGCGCACTTAAGAGGAGGACTCAGATTCTTGAGAAATTGTCCCGAGCACTTGAGTCCGGAGATGACAACATTCTGGCCGCCTAGTCTCCTTCTCTCCTTTCGCATTAGGGAGCACCGAAATACAAGCAGTTGTGGTGCTCCCTTTCTTTGTACGGCCCTGGATTAATCATGGTTCCGGGGCAGGGATTCGAACCCCGATCAACGGCTCCAAAGGCCGTTGTCCTGCCATTGGACGACCCCGGACAACCAGTCTCATTATATTCGGAAACCCCGCCAGCGTCAAACTACAGACCAAGGCGGGGTGCACCGCATATTCAAGGTAACCTACCGCTATGCTGATGTAATGAAAATGAGTTTGGCCTCCTAGGTGTAGTTGGGCTACACTAGGGGTGATTCAAGACCCTATTAAGGAGGCCAATGTCATGTTATATGTAGGAATCGATGTACACAAGAAGAAT
>JAMCYN010000051.1 GCA_023474015.1 Armatimonadota bacterium | reverse complement strand
TTGTTATCAACTGACTCTTGCGCTCGCAGAGCTCCTTGAGTATTATGTCGATTTTTCTCATTAGGTGCCTGTCGCCTCCTTGTTACTATTGACCACGGCAGCCTCCAGTCCCGCTTGTGCCATCCGTAATTGTCTGGACACCGGAAAAGGGCAAATTCTTGGTTTTCGGCTGCGCCGCTTCGGCTCCGATAATCTCCGCGGCGGCAAGGAGACCAGCCTTTACGATCAGTGCCGACGGGATCGACTCGTAAGCGTTCCGGCCTACCACTACGGTTCTGCAAGCGCTCTTTGCACCAACTATCGATCCACAACTTGAGCAGTCGCTTGTGCCGGATGTCGCGCCGAGCCACGCCTCGATTGGCTTGTCGGCAACCCATATACGGTTGGACTCGGCGATGTTCTTGGCCGCTGTCGCTTTGTCGAGTGCCTTCTCTTCGAGTACAACATCGATGCCCAGCGGAGCCAGCGACTTGCGGAGCAACGCATATGCTTCGCGTACTTCATCCTGGGTGCTCCCGCACCGGCCGCAAGTCTGTCCGGTATCACCAACCAGACGCTGCCACTTAACTGTTAGAGTCTTCAGCTCAACCTGATCTTTCTGGGCGATCCGTGGCTTGGCGCTGGCGCGGACCCAGAATCCGGTTGCGGTTCCGACCGCAAGAACCGCCACTGTCAGGACCATCCAAGACCTTGTCTTCATCGTCAAATTCCTCCATAGGCAATTTGCCTCACTTGGGGCTGCAGCCTCCCGGCCCGCAGCTTCCGCCGCCGCAGCCGCCGCCAAGCGACTTCATGAGAGTGGCAGTCATTGAGTCGGCAGTGGCTGTCCCATCGAATTTGCCAACTACTCTACCGGGTGGAGCAATGATCACGATCTGCGCACTGTCTGAGCCAGCATCCGCCTTGCACGTCTGGATGAACTTTGCCTCTGAGCGATCCGACGGGTCGATCTTGACAACTTCCACCGCGCCGCGCAACTGGGCTTGCGTGTTCAAACCTTCCGCCGCCGCAAGGCTTTCTCGGTTGTGCTTAGTCTTGGAATTCTGCAGACAGACTGCCGCCAGCTTGCCACTCTGGAGCACTTTCAACACTTCAGCCATCCCGCTGGAAACAAATGCATCCGAAATATCTGTCTTCTTGATCTCATTGGGATATCCGGCGGTAACGGCTCCGTTGGGAGCAATCACGAGGGTCAGAGGCACAGGCGAGCGATCCGCACCGTACCGGGAAATGAGTTCCTGGTGGACGGCATTGCCAACATCGGCGCTGACAAAGTTGGCGCGGCTGGAATACTTGGCATGCAGCTTCTTTGCCTCCGCCAGCATTTTCGTGCTTGCTGAGTCATTCTTCTTGTAGAATGTTACGAGTGCATAGCGGTTCTGCCTTGCGGCTGCTTGGATCGCTGTCTCAGCCGTAGATGCCTTTGGCGCAGCCTTTGCAGCAGGCACTGCACAGGCTGCCGCGATGACAACTACCGCTGTCACGGCAATTCCGACGATTCTGTTCATTCGCATTGTCATTTCCTCCATTCGCGTGGTTTGATTGGTGTTCCGATCAAGCGATTACTGTTCTGCCTTGTCTCATCACAGGCCGTACATTGTGGCTTATCATGCCAATTCTCCAGGTCGAACACTCCGCCGAATACCCCCAGGAACTGCTCAAAAGCAGGCCGGTTCAGGGAGTAGTACATCCACCTACCTGACTTCCTTGCCTTTATCAAGCCCGCTTGCTTAAGCGTCTTCAGGTGAAATGAAAGATTCGACTGAGAAATCTCCAGCGCCAGCATAGTCTCGCATGCACACATCTCTCCGCAGGTCATCAGCAAGTAGAGTATCTTGAGCCTGTGCGGGTCTCCCAGCGCCCTGAAGCCCTCGGCAAGGTATTCGGTTCTGCTCAACTCGAGAACCGGGCGGTGTTCCACCAACTCAGTGTTTGTGGTTAGCAAGTCCATTTGCTCCCTCCGTATTTAACGATAGATCAACTAAATAAGTTCCATTGATATATTATACCACAGCTATACGCTCTGCGGTTCTCCAATGTCAAGGGGCCGGCGCGGGCGCTTTTGTGGGTCGGCCGGTCGGTTCAAGATTCGAATTTCTATACCCTCGGCAGCTTGCGGCCAAACACCCGATGGAGCTCACCCCTGCATTGCTTAAACACCTAGCCACGGCAACAGCCCGTGCATATCTTCCGACGAATCATTACGTAGCCAAGGATGACAGATAGCAGCGTGAAGACGGCGGTGAGGGGCTTCCCAAACCACGTTGCTCTCGTGCCGAGGATCGAGGCGTAAACGCCAAGCATCGGTGAACCGCAGCAACCCGTGAGGAAACAACCGGCGCCCCAGATGATCCCCGCCAGAGATACGCCGCCAATGCCGCCAACCGCCGCAGCGCGCCTGTTGGCTGCCCAGAATGAAAATGCGTATGCGGCAAACCCTGCTGCAAGGCCGTAGGAAAAACTGAGGAAATAGTCCTGCGACCTGACGTAACTGGCAAACCAGTTGGCCGGTGGATGCCAGACTTGGAGGGCGCAGTTCTCTGCAGGCAGCCCGGCCTTGTATTTTACCAGGAGATGCACGCCGACCGCGACGGCGAACGCTATAGGTGGCCAGACATTGAGGCCTGAACGACGCTCCCCGGAACACTCGGTGTTATTCATTGTGTTGTCCTTTCAATGGCAGCTACTGCATCCACGGCCAGTGGAGCAATCACCTTCGTCGCTGTTCTTTTTCTCGCACTCCTCGGGCAAATCTCCGAGTGCTCTATCCTGGACATATTCTATCCCCAGCTTCAGTGACATCTCTGCCTTGGTAAGCTCTCGCCCAAGGTATGCTGCGTGGTCGAGCTGGCTGATAAGTCCCATTTCTACAACGGTGGAGGCGATCATATCAGCGCTTTTCCCATTGATGACTGTCATAAGTACCCCATCGCAAGAATAGTGCTCACAGGCGATGACGCCATTTGTCCGATCAGGGATCACTACGAAGAACCCAGCTTTGTCCAGCTTCAGGTTTTCCGGTGGCCTTGCGGTAATATGTGGCACTTGGCGGGACTCAAGTTTCCAGTCAGGCAATCTCGGCAGTTCTCGACCCGCCAGTTCCGTCGTGAGCGCCGCGATCTCACCTGGATTGGCGCTGCCGATTCTGCTTACGACCTCAATCTGTTCGCGGAACCGTGACACCTCGACCAGCGACAGGTTCTTCAATACCGGCCTGCGAGCGCCAGTGTTCAAGACTTTCATCCCGGTGTCCACACCGAATTCCTTGAGCTTCAAGATAGCGCTGCCGGGCCAGTGGCCCTCGGCGTCCGTGCCACAGAGGATAAGCCAGCGAATCTTCGGATTCGAGACGATGTTCAGGACTATCTTCTCAACCCCGATGTTCTCCGTCTCGCACTTGCCTGCTATTGCGACCGTACCACCGGCTATGTCGACGATCTCGGCAGGTAGCTGAGCGTTACTCAGCGTACAAACGGCGACTCGTGCATTAGCGCTGCCGATCATATAATCCCCGGCGACTACAGGCCAGACTCGTCGGCGCTCGTTCCGCGCTGAGTCGCAGCATAGGGACTCCGGATCAGCACCCGCTGCGTAAGCGAGGTTCGCCGCTTCGGCACCCCAGCATCTCTTACATCCGAGGCACTCATAGGAGATCGGTTCCATCTGCTGCTTGCAGTCGCGTACTGCCGTCATTACCTCGTTCGCCCCGGTCTTCACGGCTAGAGCTTCCGCCATGTCAAGCGCTTTTGCCATGCAACCGCACTTGCGACACTTCGCCAGGCTTATGCCCGTCCTGATTCGCGACATCATTTCAGATAGTGGTTCCATATAGTCTGCCATACTCACTTATTCCAAGCATCTCGCGGCTAGCAGCAGCAACTTTGCCTCGGCTTCGTTGCTCTGACAAATGCGCTCACAAACGATGCTGCCAGTTCCGCAATTCCTTCCGCGCCAAACTGCTGGATGGCTTCATCCGGCAGGAGACCGTTCGCGTCCTCCTCGGAGTAAGTCTTCACGATCTCAACACCGGCATCAGTGAAACCTGCTTGAAGCAGCTTGAGCTTGTACTCGTTGATCTCAAGAGCACCGGCAATGCACCCAGTCCAAAGGCCGACATGCTCTTTGACTTCATCGGAGACCGTCTTGGTCAGTGCGATATCAGCCACGGCGAACCTTCCACCGGGTTTCAGCACTCTGAATGCCTCTCGAAGCACCTGGTCCTTGTCGGTGGAAAGGTTAATCACGCAGTTGCTGATGATCACATCCACTGAAGAATCCGGCAGGGGGATGTTTTCTATCTCACCCTTGAGGAACTCGACGTTCTCGACTCCCGCTTCAGCCTTGTTCTTCTCCGCGAGTGCCAGCATTTCATCGGTCATATCGAGTCCATAGGCTTTGCCTGTGGGACCGACTCGCTTTGCTGAGAGCAGCACATCGATTCCGCCACCACTGCCGAGATCAAGGACGACTTCTCCGGGATTGAGATTAGCAAGAGCCAAGGGGTTCGCGCAGCCCATTGAGGCAAGCAGCGCCTCGACTGGTATCCCCTGAGTCTCCGCCTCTGAGTAAAGGTCACGAGTTATGGCGTCTTTGCTCGTTCCACTGCCGCAGCAGCTTGTTTCTTTGCGCTCCGAGGCGTTCACCGCAACCTGCCCATACTTCTCTTTGACGAACTCCTTGATGTCATTGCCGTTGGGAGTTGAACTGTCTCCGCAGCAGCATCCGCACTTGTGCTCAGCCATTTTTCACCTCATCTATTCTTTGATTATTTCTATGGAAGTCGGAGTGGGCAAGGCGAGCCCTGCCGCAACGTGCATCAATCACCTCATCCACAGCACTTTTCATCGCTGCAGCAGCACGCGCTTGGCGCTGGCTGTTCCTCCGCTGCTCCACCGAGTTTTTCGTCCGCGTACGTGTCCATATTCTCTATGCCGGCCTTTCGCACCATTCGCGCTATGCTGACGGCGTTTCTCATATCGGAATCGGACGCGCCAGCTTTCCGTGCTTCCTCCACATGGTAATCAAGGCACGGCTGGCATTTCGCCACGACCGAAGCGCCTATGGCGATGAGTTCCCTTGTCTTTGAGTCTAGCATTCAGTGTCCTCCCTAAACATTATCTGTACGCTTATTACGATCAACGAACAGGTGGAATCAGCAGAACCGGCGACTGGGAGAGGCGCACCACATTATGCGATACGCTTCCCGCAAAGATATCGGAGATGAACCCCCGCCCGTGGGTACCCATTACCACAATCGAGGGACAATTGCTTTGCACATAGTCAACGATCTCTTTTGCTGGAACGCCGTAAGGAATCTGCAAGTCGATCTCCCCGACGCCGAGATCGCGTAATCGCAACGCCATGCGCTCAAGCCGTGACCGGTCTATCTCGTTGAACTCCTGCAACTTCTCTTCCAAGTGCGGGCGAATGCGGGATACATCCTGAACGTGCATGAGCGTCATCTTCCTGCACCCGCTCCTGGCAAACGCTTCGACATACTGGAAAGCTCGTTCCGCGTTATCCGAGAAGTCGGTCGCATACAGCACGTGAGAGAGCACATCGGCTGACACCACCTGGCAGCATTGCGGCTCTTCTTCCAGGATTTGGAGCCGCACTACGAGGACAGGAAGCTCTGCACGGTGCACCACATCCGTGGCAACACCGCCCAACGCAATATCGCGAGCAAGGCTGTGCCCGTGAGAGCCAACCACTATAGCCTTGCAGCCCGTATCGAGCGCCAAGCGCGTGATCTCGACACCCGGCACTCCAACCGGCGTCTCCACTGAAACCTTGAACCCCTCGGCCTCAAGAGCAGCCTTCTGAGCGTCGAGCCTGGGCGTTGCCTCATCTCTGAGCGCGTCGCTCAGTCCCACCAGATGCTTAACGTAGATCACATAAGTTAGAACCACTTCGCGGCAGTCCAGCGCGCGTAGCGTTTCCATATACTCCACTACGCGGTCAGAAGCCACGGACAGATCGGTTGCCAGAAGCACTTTGCTAAACATCGTCTTTGACCTCCACCATTCCTAGATAATCACCGCATCGCTCACAGTGATATCGTCAGGCGCTGTACTTGTACCCACGGCGTGGGCGGGCCCACAGCAAGAGCGTTGAACTCAATACGACTGAGAAGCATCCGGCCTCCTGGAAAACCACAGCGACGATTGGTGTCAACATGCCCAGGGTCGCCAATGTGAGTCCAATCGCGTTATAGATGATGGACAGGAAGATATTGAGCCTGATGCGATGCAGCACCATGCGAGACATCTGTATGAAGTCTACCACGCGAGCGAGATCGTCGTTCATCAGCGTCACGTCCGCCGCCTCAATGGCCGCGTCCGTACCCGCCGCACCCATAACTATGCCGATATCCGCCAGCGCCAGTGCAGGGGCATCATTGATACCGTCGCCCACCATCGCAACTGTCCGGCCCTGCCCCTGAAGTTCCTTGACCACCCGCTGTTTGTCTTCCGGCAGCAGCCTGGCACGAAATTCGTCCACACCGATTTGATCAGCCACCGCCTGCGCGACTCTTGAGTTGTCGCCGGTAAGCATAATGATGTGGCGCACTCCCAACGCCTTGAGAGCCGCCACCGCAAGCGCCGTTTCTGGCCTTACTTCATCGGCGATGGCGATGAGCCCGACCGCATCTCCTTCGCACGCCACGAGTATTGCCGTACGGCCGCGTTCGGTCTGCGTGGCAATTTCCGCAACAAGGCGCGGTGGCAAGTTGATGTCGCGCCCCCGCATGAACTCTTCCTTGC
>JAMCYN010000156.1 GCA_023474015.1 Armatimonadota bacterium | reverse complement strand
CTTGGGCTGGGGCATGGGGAATTGGTGCTGAGCCATCGTGAGTCGCGGCGAGAAGTGCGCGCCGCTATGGCGGTATCCGGCATCAACAGGGCGATAGTGAAGAAGGCTGCGATTAGACTTCGAATCACGAGTTTTCTCACTGTAGTCACGCTCCCTATAGTGTGTGGATTGGCGCTGTCCGATTGATTGGCGCGCCCGTTTCCCCTTATATACCCACCTTGGAGCCGATGTCCAGCAATTCCGGCACGGTTACGAACCTGTACCCCCTCTTCCGCAGGGACTCGATGATGATCGCGGTCGCGGCCACATCCCGCCACCTGGAGGCGAACGCGCCGTCGTGCGCCAGAATGATTAAGCCCGGATGGATTCGCGAAATGACGCGGTTCGCCATGGCCTCGGGGGTCTTGGCCTCGTGGTGGTCCGCGGAAACCGACCAGAGCACGGTCTTGTAGCCCTCTTCATCGGCTACGGTCAGCACCGAGCCGTCCATCAGGCCCTTAGGCGGGCGAAACAGACCAGCCCTCTTGCCGGTGAGGCGCTCTATGAGCTGTTCGCAGGAGTCGAGTTCGCGGATAACCTGCGCGGGGGTGTCGAGCGCGATATCACTGGGATGCGTGTAGGTGTGATTCGCGATCACATGCCCCGCTTTCACCACATCTCGCACGATATCCGGATACTTTTCCATTCTCCGGCCTATCATGAAGAACGTCGCCTTGACCCCATACTTGTCGAGCACACGCAGGAGGCCGGGGGTGAAGCGCGGGTCGGGGCCGTCGTCGTAGGTGAGCGCCACCACTTTCTGATTAGTCCTGACCTTATAGATCACGGATTCCTGCGGTGGCTGGGCTTGAGGTGGTCGCTCTACCGCGAGGAAGATAACCGCCGCCACCAGCCCGAGCTCGATTATGGTCCGTCCGTAGCCGATGCGTCTGAGCATCTATCTTGGTTCCTCCCAGGCTGTCGCGAAGTTCGCCAGTCGGATGTCGCGCTCCCGGACAGCTTGCCGGACTCGCTCCGAGACGAGCGCGGCGGCCTCATCATCCCATCGGTATCCCCATTGATAGCGTTCGGAAGTCTTTGCGTCGGTAAAACCTGGGTGCATCATGATCTCGTTCACGCCGTCGCGTAACTGCCCCAGCACGGCGCACAGCGCGGTCTCGTCCATGTGGCCGGATGCCGCCAGGCCCCAGAAGTGGTCGGCATGTCGCATCCCGGCCCGCCCCGCGCGCGCGCCGAACGCGGCCGCTAAGAGCGAAAGCGCCGACACCTGCGCCCCCCGCGCGCTGAACATACGCGAGCCGAATGTCCCTCGCTCGTACGGGACCCGAACAACGCCAATGCCCGCCGATCTTGCCGCATCGAGCACTACCCTGCGAATCCTGGGAAGTACGTGCAGGTGCTGGTGGCTGTCTATGTGGGTGAGATCGAGGCCCGTTTCGAGCGCGCGCGCCACCTGAGCGCTGACCTCGGCCCTGATCTCGCGAATGCCGAACCGGCCCCCGGCATACGCCGCGATAAACGCGCCATAAGAATGGGGAAGGCAGCCGTCACGGTCGATCAGCCCGCGAACTTCGTCCGGAGCGGCCGTGCAGTGTTCGTCCACGAGTGAGATATGGACACCAACGCCGAGTCCGGGGTTGCGACGGGCGATTTGAACGGCGTCGTCGAACGCCGCGCCGTTGGGCATGAGGCTTGCGCTACGGAGAATTCCTTGCTGAAACGCTGACTCGATCCCCTGATTTATCTGTTCGCTCAAGCCAAAGTCGTCGGCGTTCACCACTAAAGTTATCGGAAGTCTTGCCATGGGCCTCCAAACGGTATCTGAACATCTCCAGCAGTATCACGAGCACGACGCGGTTCCCGGCCAGAGTGGATACCCCGGCGACTCGGGGGTAGTAATCCATCCCAAGTTCGGCCAGGCGCGCACCCTCCCGCTGCATCTCCAGTAGGAGCTCCGCGTCGATGAAAGAGCCTTCGGATGTCAGCAGAATGCGGTCGAGGAACGACCGCCTGAAGAGCTTGAACGCGAAGTTGACATCGCGCACCCGCAGGCCGAAGAACGTGCGGATGATCCTGTTATATACCTTCGACATCACCTCCCGCCGCCACGATTCGGCCCTGGATTTTCGCCAGCCGATTACGATGTCCGCGTTCTCGGTGAGGGGAAGGGCGTGAAGGGCATCGTCCATATTGATGGGGAGGTCGCTGTCCATATACAGGACCCACTCCCTGGTCGCCGCCGCGAAGCCGGACTTTAGCGCGCCGCCGAGCTTGCGGTTGCGGGTATGGTGAACGACCACGACCTCCGGATGCTCGTCGGCGAGCCTGTCAGCAATCCCGCCGCAGCCGTCGGTGCTGGCGTCATCGACCACGACCACTTCCAACTCCCGCGCCATCTTGTAGCCGACCCGAATTGCCTCGAGGACGGCGGTTTCGATATTATCCTTCTCGTTATACATCGGGTAGACGATGCTCAGGCTGTCTATCACTTGGTTCTCGTTCCTTTCAGGGCTACGGCGCGGGGGTTGGCGAGTATGGCCAGATCACCCGAACTCGCCCACTCAACGCAGGACGTTATCATTATAAGCCCTGCGGCATCCCGCCTGCAAATCACAAACACGGGCTTGTCACCGGAGAGCATAGCCCGGGCTTCGGAAACATTCCCTGCGTCCACGAGACGGCGATTCGCATAGAAGAGAATGCTCGGCTTGCTGAGCAGGCCCGGCACTGAGCTGAGCCAGCCGGTCTTGTTCAGGCCGAGCGTCGCAACCATCACCTCAGGGGATCGAGGGATGTCGCGCATAAGCTCACGCGTGCTCTGCCTTGGGCTGATGAACGGCGTCATCCCGATCACAAGCCAGAGAGCGGCAACGCACATTCCCACTCCGCCGATCCCGACCGCCAACTCGGCCTTGCCCGGCTTGAGCCTGATCCACAGGAGCATAGCCAGGGTAAAGACCAGAAAGATCACTCCGAACGCCACGGCGGCAAGCTCAGCCTCGGGGTATTTCCGATGCGCCCACATGGCCAGCCCGGCCACGAGCAGCATAGATATTCCCACGGCTGTTCCCGCGCCACGGCTCAGGCCGCGCAGTATTCCCAAATCCTTAGACGCAGCCGCATCCCAGAAAATGCCAACAAATATCGCAGCCGCCGGATAGAGCGGGAAAATATAGGTCGGCAGTATCGTCTTCGAGAGTGAGAAAAAGACGAATACCACCCCGAACCATACGCTCGCCAGCTTGGCTCCATCGTTGACTCGCCAACTCCGCGCGATGGCCTGCGGCAGGAATACGCTCCATGGCAGGAAGAGCACGAGCAGCACGGGGAAGTTTATAAGGCAGGAGTACCAATGGCCGGTCTGCGAGGCGTTCTCAGGCTTGAGGAAGCGTGAAAGATTGTTCGCCATCAGAAAACCCTGCACGAAGGCGTCCTTGTGTATCGCGTACATGGCAACAAACCACGGTAGCCCCACCATGAGCATCGTGATCACGCCCAGCGCCGCGTCCGCGCTCGCGAGCCGCCTGACGCGCCTGGTCCATATCAGGTGTACTATGAATGCCGTTCCCAGGAGCACGGGCGCGACTGGTCCCTTGGCGAGCATCCCGAGGCCGGTCATTGCGCCACAAAGCGCCATCCAGACGAAGCGAGGCAGCCGATTAGCGTCGAGCCACATGCGATATGCATAAAGCGCCGCCGTTAGGCAGAAGACCAGCGTCATGTCGGTTACAGCGGCGCGCGCGAGCACTATCTGTTGGAGGCAAGTGGCCATTACAATCGCCGAGATAATCCCCGCGCGGCGACCGAAGTCGTACTTCGCGAGGGCATAGACCAGCAGCACCAGCCCCACCGCGAGAACCGCCGATGGTAATCGGCACGCCAGTTCAGTTGCCCCGAACAGCTTCACGCAGATTCCCGACAGCCAATAGAAGAGGGGAGGTTTGTCGAACCACACATGCCCGGCGTAGTGCGGGGTGAGCCATCCGCCGCCTCCCGCCATTTCCTTAGCTACCTGCCCGTAGATCGGCTCGTCGGGGTCGAGTAGAGGCGGCCCGCCGAGCGCGGCGAAATACAGCGCGAAAAGTCCCACGGCGATCAATACGCCGTAGGCCAGCCGATTCGTGTTGGTGATTTCCAGAGTCTTGGTGTTCAATGAGGGTGGGTCACTCCGCTGACGCTTACTACTTGGGGCAGTTTAGCAGGAATTGAGGCCCGACGCAAGCCAATACAGACCATTCAACCCTTCGCCTTGACCCCCGCTTCCTATTCGTTCTATCATGAACCGTCGAACAAACGTACGGAGAAACGATGGACAAGTTCAAGATCAGGGCCGAATTCAAGCCCATGGGTGACCAGCCGCGCGCTATTGCGCAGCTTGTGGAGGGGCTCGAGGCCGGCCACAAGCATCAGACACTGCTGGGAGTCACCGGCTCGGGGAAGACCTTCACGATGGCGAACGTCGTGGAGGCCGTTCAGCGCCCGACGCTGGTGATTGCGCACAACAAGACCCTCGCGGCTCAGCTTTGCTCGGAGTTCCGCGAGTTCTTTCCGGACAACGCCGTCGAGTACTTCGTAAGCTACTACGACTATTATCTGCCCGAGGCCTATATACCTCAGACCGACACCTACATCGAGAAGGACTCCTCCGTCAACGACGAGATCGACCGCTTGCGCCACTCGGCGACCCAGGCCGTGATCGAGCGGCGGGACGTGCTGATCGTTGCAAGCGTGAGCTGCATCTATGGCATCGGCTCGAAAGAAGACTACTCCAAAATCGTGCTCGCGCTTAGGGTGGGGGAGACCTACGAGCGCGAGGCGGTCCTGCGGCGGCTGATCGATATGCAGTTCAATCGCAACGACATCGCGCTGGGGCGGGGGACGTTCCGCGTGCGCGGCGATGTCCTGGAGATACAGCCCAAAGACGAGGAAGCCATCACCCGCGTGGAGTTCTTCGGCGATGAGGTCGAGAAGATCAGCGTGGTCAATTTCCTCACAGGCGAGGTGATATCGAGCCTGCACGCGGTTACGGTCTACCCTGCGAGCCACTTCGTGACTCCGGCTGATAAAATGGAGCGCGCCCTCGAAGAGATCGAGCGCGAGTTGGAGGAGCGGGTCAAGTATTTCCAGGACCACAACCAATTGCTGGAGGCGCAACGCATCGAGCAGCGGACTCGATTCGATATGGAGATGATGCGTGAGCTGGGCTATTGCAACGGCATAGAGAACTACTCTCGCATCCTCGATGGCCGCCCCGCCGGGAGCACGCCGCACACGCTGGTGGAGTATTTCCCTGAGGACTTCCTGATGTTCATCGACGAGTCCCACCAGACCATCCCGCAGCTCAACGCCATGTACTCCGGCGATCGCTCGCGCAAGGAAACGCTGGTGGAGTACGGATTCCGACTTCCTTCGGCGCTGGACAACAGGCCGCTGAAGTTTGCCGAGTTCGAGAAGCTGGTGAACCAGGTCGTATTCGTCTCGGCGACCCCCGGCCCGTATGAGTCGCAGCGCACTCAGCAGGTGGTGCAGCAGTTGATCAGGCCGACCGGCCTGCTCGACCCGGAGGTCGAGGTGCGCCCCACGCATGGGCAGATCGACGACCTCATCGACGAAATTAAGCGCCGGACCTCAGCCGGGGAGCGCGTATTGGTTACCACGCTCACGAAGAAGATGGCGGAGGACCTCAGCGAATACCTGGCCGATTTGGGCATAAAGGTGCATTATTTGCACTCGGAGATCAAGACCCTCGAACGGACGGAAATCCTCCGCGACCTGCGGCTCGGGGTGCACGACGTCATTGTCGGGATCAATCTCCTGCGCGAAGGCCTCGACCTTCCCGAAGTCTCGCTCGTAGCAATACTCGACGCCGACAAGGAAGGCTTTCTGCGCTCGGAGACCTCGTTGATTCAGACGATAGGACGCGCCGCGCGAAACGTGTCGGGCAAGGTAGTTATGTATGCGGACAACGCGACCGACTCCATGCGCCGCGCCATCGACGAGACCAACCGCCGGCGCGCAGTCCAGAGCGAGTATAACGACAAGCATGGTATTACTCCCACGACCATCGCCAAGGCAATCCGGGATCTGATCGAGTCCGGCAAGGTCGGCGAGGAATCGGGCTACCAGACGCGCGGCAAGAAAGCCGAAACGCAGACCCTTTCGCTGGACGAGCTTCTTTCGTCGATCACCGACATGGAACGCGACATGAAGCGCGCCGCCAAGTCCCTCGACTTCGAGCGCGCCGCCCAGCTTCGCGACGAGATCGCCGCCCTGAAAAAGCTCCTGCCGGACTCGAAGTGGGTGGGCAGATAGGTGCGTCCCAAGTCTATCTGCACGAAGCCATAAGTCTTGTCATTCTGAGCCGAAGGCGAAGAATCTGCTTTGAACCTTTCATGATAGCCCATGCCTTCAGTTTAAAGCAGATGCTTCGTCGTGCCTCCTCAGCATGACAAGGATTATACGTCAGTGCGAAATCCGGCACGTTATCACTTCCCCGAAAATAAGCTTGACACCAACAGGCGGCGGCGATAGACTACAAGCAACCTGCCGAGAAGAGGTGACATGATGAGTCAATTCGTGATGTATATAGCCTGGTGGGGACCGTATGTGGTCGGTGTCCTCGCAATCGGCTACGCAATCATAATGCGCCTGTCAGAGCGCGGCGAAGAAACACCCGAGGGACGCGCGCCCGTATCCGTAATGGTCATTACGCTCGCGGCGCTGGCGGTCGGAGCCGTTTTGACCGGCATTCTGTCAAAACCCGTAGACCTGAGCTGGCGATTTGGCGTCGTCTTGCTTATCGGCGGCGTTGTCGGGCTTGCGGCGTGGCTCTTTTCGTCCTGGCGGGCGGGTTCTCCATTGGCGGGGGCATCGGCGGCGTTTCTTGGAGTCGGTCTTGGCCTGCTGGCGACGGCTTTCCTGCGCAACTACTTCAGAGAGGCGCCGATGGTGTATCTGTTTGTGGCCGCGCTCGGGACCTGGTTTGTCGCCGCCATTGCCTACTACGCGGACCCGGCCCGCTTTCCGACCGGAGTGCGCACAGCCGCATTGACCGCATCGGCCATAACCGCGGCTGCCGCGATGGGGATTTATCACTATGCGAAATCGGCCTCGGGGTCATTGTTCGCGGTCGATATCTGCGCCCTGATCGTGCTTCTCGGGCTGGTCGCTTCACTGATTGCGGTTGCGGCTCGGAGGTTGGGCACGTGGGGAGCGGTCATCGCATCGGTCATCTTTATTGCGGGCGCGTGGTGGCTTGGCGATATGCTCGCCGGTGTCGTGATAAACGAAGCATCCGGCGGGCTGTGCGCGCTTGCCGGAGCGGGCACGGTATTGCTGCTGCATATTGTCGCGTGTAGCGGGTCGGGCGCTCGGGTTCAGCTTCTCGGCTCGACCGAGTCCGGCGCGCTCGCGGTGCTGCTTGTGGTGGCGTGCGCAGCGATCTCGATGAGGTGGCTGGGAGGCTACGGCGCCGCGCTGGCGTCGGTGGGCGCGGTGGCGGCTTTGCCGTTTGTATATCTTATCGCCGATCTTGCGCCCAGCCGGGCCGCATCGGCTCCGACGGCCTTTGCCTCGGGCGCGGCCACGGCTGCATCGCTCGCCGCCATTGGGCTTGTGCGTGTTTTCGCCGAGAGCACACGGGGTTCATCGACCTCGATCAGAATCTTCGAATCCTATGTTATTGCGGGCCTGGTCCTGGGCGGTGTGCTCGTGCTTATGCAGGCCTCGCTCGCGCGAGCGTGGAAGAGCGGCGGAAGTGGGCCGCTTGCGGCATTTGCAAGAGGGATTGCCGCGATCATACTCGGCTTCGGGCTTGTTCTTGCCTCGGCATATTTCTGGAGGTACGAAGCTATGGTCGGGCTGGTGATCGGGGTCGTGGTGGGGCTGTTCTACTCGATCTTTGTCCAGAGCTCGACGGACGCGCCCGAGCCTGCCGACATCTCTCTGGGAATTCCGCTATTCGCCGTCACGATTCTGCCCGCGTTTCTGGACGCAACGGTGAACCTCACCCGCGAGCAGAAAATCAACGTGCTGCTCTGGACGTTGGGGGCCGTGGCCGTAGTGGTTATCGTTACGTCGGTAATGCGCATCATCCGTGGCCGGGGCGAACCCGTGCCCGAGAGCGCGGGCACAAGTTAGCATCTCATGCGTTGTACGTAACAGAGCCTTCCCGGAATCACGTCTAATTCCGGGAAGGCTCTGGTGTACTTTGGTCGGGCAAGAGTTAATAACACGAACCGCTCTACGTTTCAGAGCGTGCTTTCCCTCTGTGCCCATTATCGTTTATGTCTACCGCAGAGGGGCTTACATATAAAACTTGCTGGGAGGCTACTTTTCATCGCGAAGGCGCGAATGTGCGAAGGACGCGAAAGGGAGGGACATGCCTGGGCCTGTGAGCGTGACGTGTGATTGACACGTCCGGCACTATTTGGTACACTTCTGTATACTGGCAGCGCCGTGGCCGGGAACCGATGGGCGAGTGGCGGAATGGCAGACGCAGCGGACTTAAAATCCGCCGGGGCAACCCATGAGGGTTCGACTCCCTCCTTGCCCACCAAGGTAAATTGATCTTAAGTTTGGGCCATCTAGGGGTGGCCTTTCTTCTTGTCTGGGGTCGCTTGTCCATATCTTGGCCATATATGGACAGAAAACGCCAGGCAGCACACCCCTTTACCGCTCACGCAGGCCGACATACCATGGTGCTCGTATCGTTACACCGACAATCGCCCACGCCGTTATGCACGATCACACACATGGGCAAATGCTTGCCCCCTACGCCACCTTAAATCCGGAATATCTGAGTTTGAGCAGTAGCACTTGAGTTGTATCACTTGTAACTCGGAATAATAATCCCCCGCATAATCACATTCTGCGCGAAGACGAATACCAGCAGCGTGGGCACGGCGGCGAGGGTCAGGGCGGCCATGGTGATGTACTGCGGCGCGGTGGTCTGGAGCTGGTAGAGCCACACCATCATCGTCCACATCTTCGGGTCCTGGCAGACCAGCATGGCGTACATGAATGCGCTGTAGGCCCCGGTGAAGGATTGCAGGGCTATGACCGCGAAGATCGGCTTGCTCATCGGAATGGTTATCTTGCGGAACATCGTCGCCTCGCTCGCGCCGTCCATGATGCCTGCCTCGTAAAGCTCCTTGGGGAGGCTGTCGAAGAAGCCTTTGAGAAGAAATATCGCGTAGCCGTTCGCCATGCCTGGCAGGATCAGCGCCCAGTAGGTGTTGAGCAGATGGAACTGCTTTAGCAGGAGGAAGCTTGGGATCATCGCCACTTCCGCCGGAAACGCCATCGTCGCAAGCAGGAACAGCAGCACCTTGTAGGCATACGGCAGATTGTAGCGCGAGAGGGCATACGCGCACATCGGGTTCACGATGAGGTGGATCAGGATGACGGCGGCGACGAATATGAACGTGTTCAGCACAGCCCGCCCGTGCAGCAGGATGAAGTCGATTACGGTCGCATAGTTGCGCAGCAGGAAGTCTTTTCTGAGCGTGCCCGCGTGCGAGACACAAAAGTGCCAGTCGGCCTGGTATGCAGGTGGCACGACCTCAGCAAGTGACCCGTACCGCGTGCCGAACGCTTGGTTGACGGATTCCACAGTGCCGAACTTTTTCGCCAGGTGTTCCCGATATAGATTCTCGACGTTGATTGCGCTGACATGCTGAACCGGCAATCGCTCCTTGGGGGAGATTCCGTAGGCGGAGGCGGCTTTCTTATCGACTGACATATACCTGAACGGCAGTTGATGCCGCACGAATGCCTCCCAGTCCTTGCGCATCTCGACCTGGCTGGGCGGAGTGGGGGCCAGATGGATTTCATTGAATGACTTGTAGCTTGTGCCCCAGCTTTGATTCAGGCGGTCGATGGAGCCGTCGTATACTGAGTTCCTCAGAAAACCCTGGAAGGTGGGGTCCATGAGTATCGGCCGCAGGAAATATGCCGGGAGCCGGGCCTTGAACGCCATCCAATCGCGCATCTTCGGCGAGTCGTCCGGCTCCCACTCACGCATCTTGAACCGCTCGAACGGGGGAGCCACGGTCTCGAACGCCTCTTCTTCTTCGCCGTAGACGCGGTCGAGCCTGTGGATGTCGCCCTTGAACCTGGAACGGATGAACCGGTGATAGGCGTCCCTGAGCTTGCTGGGAGAGTTCGCATAGCCCTCGAACCCGGCCTGCTTATACTTTATGGGGAGGGTCTGGACGAACTCATCCCAGTCTTTCGCGGCGGCTTGGGATTCGATATTCGGCGGAACCACGCTCTCGATCCTAGCGAAGTCCGTGCCGTAGTATTGATTGACGAGTTCGATGTCGCCCGCGTAACGGTCCTCGACGTACTTGGGGAACAGCGCCCTGTCGTCGAAGAGATACCTGGGCACGATGGCGAAATCGTTCACATCCGCCCCGCTCGTGATCGACGTCCCGAGCATCAGAAGAAACGGGTACACCATCGTCAGCGCGCCCAGTGACAGCACGACATACAGCCCCGCCACCACCAGCCGCATCTTCCAGGTTCTTCTGCCGATTTTCGGGATTATTGCCACCGACTATATCCCCAGTCTCCGAAGGGAGACTTTGCGCTTTCGTTGCCGTGGTTTTAACCGCCGGGTCATTACGGGCGAATAAATTCACGGCCACAACAGCGCAAAGTCCCCCTACGTGGACTCAACCTTCCGCCGAGAACTTCAAGTCCTTCAATATCCTGAGCTGATACATCGTAAAGCCGATCAGCATACTGCCCATTATCCACGCCTCGCTTGTGGCGAAGCCGAACTTGAGATACATGAACGCGTTATACCAGATGTCGAGGCCGATAACGTGCGTGGCGTAGTTCGGCCCGCCGCCGGTCATCACGAACACGTTCTCCATCGCCTTGAACGCCCCGATAAATGCGCCGACGAAGTTGATTATGATCAGCGGCTTGAGCATCGGAAGCACTATGTGTCTGATCTTCGCCCAAATCCCCGCCGCATCGACGTCCGCCGCCTCATACATTTCATCGGGGATGCTCTTGAGGGCCGCCAGGTAAATGATGCTCGCCGGTCCCGCTCCTGCCCAGACCATCGGCAATATGACGCACACCATCGCCAAGCGGGAGTCATTGAGCCACATCTGTGCAGGTATGTGCAAGATTCCCAGTATAGAGTTGAACAGCCCCTGCGGAGTCGGATCGTAGAACCACTTCCACAAAAACATTATCACCAACCCGCTTGTGATCGCGGGCAGGTAGTAGAGCGTCCTGAATAGCATCTTGCCCCTTGGGACCTCGGCGAGCATCAGCGCGAGAAATATCGGCGCAAAGAACCCCATCAGGAGCGACAGCCCGACGTATTGGAAGCTGTTCAGCAGACCGCGCCAGAAGGTATCCTGGCCCATCACGGCGATGAAGTTGTCGAAGCCGACGAACGTCGTTCCGCCCAAGATCCGATAGTCCTGGAACGCCATTACCATGCCGCGCAGAAGCGGGTAGTAGGCCCATGTCAGGACGGATAACACGGCCGGGAGCATGAATAGCCACGCGATGACGTGCCTCCGGCGGTGGCCGTTGCCGATTCGCGGCGACACAGACGCATCGGCGGCGTGCGCGCGGGCGAGATTGCGGACCTCGCGGGTTACCACCGTTGCAATCAGCGCCAACACCCCCAGCACAACGAACCATGCGACTGCACGCCTCTTGCGCATCACGTCTGGCGGGATGTTTCCCAGAAGCTTCGTGTTGATTCGCCGCACGCAGGCGTCCAGCAGCTTCTTCGGATCGGCCTTCGGGTTCTGGTAGATGGCCTGCATCGGCGGGTCCATCTCGTTGTAGATCATCTCGCAGTTCGGGCCGTTGGGCTCCGGACGGCCGTGCTTGAAGGCGTCGGTGTTGGCGTCGTACCAGGTCTTGGGAATCTCCGAGAGGTATTCATCGTAGCCGTACTGCTTGAGCTTGACGGGGTTCACGTACTTCCAAAGGCCGTTTTCGACGTAGCTGCGCGTGCGGATTTCGTCGGCCTTCGGACCCGACATGAACTTGATATATTCCCACGCGGCCTTGCGCACCCTCGGGTCTTTAATCTGGGTGCTCATCGCCCACATCCCGGCGTTGATCTCGTTCGCTTTGATCCCCGTAGGCCCGGCCGGGAGCGGAGCGATGCCGACCAGGTTGGGGTTCAGGTCGGAGCGTGATGTGATGGCGTCGTAGGTTCCCGCGTACCACATCGCGATCTTGCCGCGCTTGACCTCGGGAAGGTACTCGTCATACATGCCCGCGACGCCGTAGTACGTCTTGCCGCC
The DNA here is from genome assembly GCA_023474015.1 of Armatimonadota bacterium. The sequence continues at coordinate 16,780 of JAMCYN010000156.1, read as the reverse complement.
TCGCGTCCACTTGCCGCGAGTCATCTTCACGAAGAACTTCAGCGCTTCGACGCCCGCGGGGGAGTTGAAGACAGCCTTGTAACGTCCATCTTTGTCTTTGTTTACGACATCCCCGCCGGCCTGCCAGATAAAACTGGTGAGGTAGTATCCGCCCTGGGGCTTGGGGAAGAAGAACCCCCACCGGCCCTTGTCCTGGTCGGTGAGACGCTTGGCGTACTCGTAGAACTCATCCCAGGTCTTAGGCGGCTTGTCCGGGTCGAGACCGACTTCGCGAAAGAGGTCCTTGCGATAGAAGAGCGCCATCGCGGCCTGGAACCAGGGGATGCAGTAAACGTGGCCGTTGACGGTAATTACCTTGCGAATCTCGGGGTGGACGCGCGCCAGCACCTCGGGGTCGCGCTTGACGTATTCGTCGAGGGGCTGCAGGAAGTTCTGGCCTATATAGGTGTGCAGCTTGCGGAAGTTGACGTAGAAGACATCCGGCGCGGTCCCCCCTGCCATCGCCAGGAGGAAATTGGACTCGGCAGCGGGGCCTTGGATCTTCAGGCCGTCGGAGCTGACGATCTCGATCTCAGGATGTTCCTTGCGAAATTGGTCGAAGACGGCCCTGGTTGCTCGCATCCACGGCCCGGTCTCGTACTTGCTCTCGTCCTTGTCCGGGACGCCCCAGAGTCCGCCCCACAGCCTCAAAGTTACCTTGGGCGCGCCGACATCATTGGCCGCGCCTGTCGCGGGCGCAAGCGGAATGAATAGTGAAAGACTCGCCCATAAGGTCGCGCTTATGACGCGGCGCGCTAGCAAGCTGTTATGATACAAGTTCCGAGTTTCGCCCCCTGATACACCAAGTATAGGGCAAGGCGGAACTCCACGTCAACGGTCAAGAGGCGCATTGAAACTTCGCGCAGATGTCATCGACGCTCCAGTAGCGGCGTTCGGGGAGGGTCTCTATCGCGTCAAGGATGGCGTCGGGCGCATCGTTTTCTTCGGCACAGTAAAGAAGTTCGGTGCGGGAGCAGGGGAAAATAATATCATCCAGATAGGCTCCCAATTTGAGTGGTGTTCGAATGTTTACTACAGTTGCCATCAGGGGCACCTCCTTTGAAGAATGCGGTCCGGGAAGAACTGCGCATTCTTACATACCCAACACTTTGGCCAACACTAACCGAGGGCTCGATGCGAACCCTGGACATTCTCCGCCTGCTGCCTTGCATGGCGGTACCGCCACTGCCCCGTGACGATTCCAAATCCGGTAGGGGTGGTTCCCAACCTTGAGGGAGTCGTACTACTTATGTACTAATCATTATGCACTATTTGGGGCAATAGTCAATATCATTTTTCGTGATATTTTGATTACGGCATTTTCGAGGCATCTTCAATAGCCTCATGCTGTTGGCTATAACCAGCAGTGCGCTGCCCTCATGACCAAGCACGCCGGTCGCCAGGCTGATCCATTTCAACAGCGCTCCTCCGACCAGCACGAGCACGGCCAGCAGCGCGATGGCAACGTTCTGCCTGATTATTCGTTTGGCCCTCCGGCTCAGGGACACGGCGTAAGGGAGCATGGCGATGTCATCGGCCATCAGCGCCACATCAGCCGCCTCGATCGCCGCATGATTTCCCGCGCCGCCCATCGCGATCCCCACGTCGGCGGCGGCGAGCGCGGGAGCGTCGTTGATGCCATCTCCCACCATAGCCACTCTGCCGTACCGGGCGGCGAGTTCGCGTATCTGGGCCAGCTTGTCTTCCGGGAGCAGTTCGGCGCAGTGTCCGTCCAGTCCCAGGTTCTCGCATACGGCGCCGGCTGTCTGGCGAGTGTCGCCGGTCAGCATCATCGTTCGAGCAATGCCGGCGTCCCTCAGTCGTAAGATGGCGTTGGCGGTGCCCGGCTTCAGTGTGTCATTCGCGGTGATCGCGCCCCATACGGTGGTCTCGTCGGCAACGTAGATGACCGTCGAGCCACTGGCCAGGAGCGAATCGACCGTCGGAGTATTAGGGATGCTTATTCCAATCTCCTCGATTAGCCGCCGACCGCCGACATAGAAGACTCCGCCGTTGACCACGGCCCGCGCGCCTTTGCCGGGGAATGCCTCGAAGAACGCGACAGGATACTCCGGCAGGCCCATCTCCCGCGCCTTGTCCAGGACAGCGGTCGCAAGCGGGTGTTCTGAACGGCTTTCGACCGACGCGGCAACGGAGAGCACCTCTTCGGGAGTATGCGAGTTCAGCGGAACGATTTGGGTGACCGAGGGCTTGCCGACGGTGAGGGTCCCGGTCTTGTCGAACGCGACGACCGAGACCTCACCCAGCGCTTCCAAGTGCGCGCCGCCTTTGATCAGAATGCCGGACCGGGCCGCGTTGCCGATGGCTGCTACAATCGCGACCGGGGTCGAGATCACGAGCGCGCACGGGCACGATACTACTAGCAGCGTGAGCGCCCTGGTAAGCCAGTCGCTGAAAGGTGAGCCGGTGACAATGGGGCCCGCGATGGCGATTAGCGCGGCAAGCCCGATCACGGTCGGTGTGTAATATCGCCCGAACTTCTCCGCGAACCGCTGAGACGGCGCCTTTTGAGCGTTGGCCTCCTCGACCATGTGCACGATCCGCGCCAGGGTGTTGTCCTCGGAAGTGGTCGTTGTCCTGACTTCCAGCGCGCCCCTGCCGTTGATGGACCCGGCGTATACCGAATCCCCCAGGCTCTTGCCCTTCGGCACGGACTCGCCGGTAATCGGGGCCTCGTCCACCGCCGATTCGCCCTCGACAACGGTTCCGTCCACCGGGACCTTCTCCCCCGGCTTTATGAGCACGATATCCCCAATTTCGACTTCTTCGAGGCGTGTATCCTCGATGCGGCCGTCTCTTCTGACCGCGGCGTGTGTGGGAAACGCCTCGACAAGCGACTTGAGCGACCGGCGGGTCTTATCAACGGTATGCGCTTCGAGGGTGGACCCGAGTGAGAACAGAAACATGACCGCCGCTGCTTCGGAGTAGTCCCCAAGCGCGAGCGCGCCCACGGCGGCGGCCGTCATGAGGAAATTTGTATCCAGGCTGAACGCTTTCAGGCTCAGGATGCCGGACCGCGCGGCGAACACACCGCCGGTGACGGCCGATGCGATGAATATCCAGGGCGATACCACCTGATCGCCCATCGCAAGGCGCAGCGCAAGCCCGACCGCCAGCAGCGCCCCGGATATGACAGTCAGCGCCATTCGGGTATTTCTGATAAGCACGGTCTTCTTGGGTGGCGCCCCGGCGGGTCCTGCTTCCTGCACGTCGTAGCCGAACCCTCTGACGCGCTTGTAAATGTCCGGAAGCCCGATCACCTGTGGCTCGAACTCCACGACCAGCATCGACGTAGCGTAGCTCAGCGTTGCCCAGGCAACGCCCTTCAGCCGCATTATCGCCGTCTCCAGCTTCATCGCGCAGTCGGGGCAGTCGAGGCCGGCGATTTGTATGATCTCATGCTTATATCGCTCGGCAACGTTGACTCCGAGCAGGCGAGCGTGTTCCTTGATCTCCTCGAACGTGAGGACGTCCTTCTCATAGGTGAGCCGCAGGGCGCGGCGGTCGGTGTTGACGGTCACGCTGTGCACGCCGTCCAACTGTCCGAGCGTCTCCCGCAGTCGCTCGATGCACTGCTCGCAGTCCTCAAAATAGTCCGGCCATATCACCGGTATGTCGAGCGTTTGTGTTTCCAATGTCAGATGTCCACCACTATCGCGTCTATGTCGGAGTCCGGTATTTCTCCGCCTCCTGCCGAGAGTGACTTCAGGTGGGATGTCACGGAGTTTGCCGCGAACCGCAGTGCCTGCTCGCGAGTATGCGCCTCCGCGTGAACCTCTGGTATCGCGGGCACCTTTACCGACACCCAACCTGTGTCATCAGTACTCACATTAACCTTATACCGCCTAATCATCCAGTTGCCACCTCAAACGGACCTTACATATAGTCTATCGTCGGATCAGGGTTCCGCGTTCCCAAATTGGCCCATCTAGTGCATTTTACTCTAGCCGGACGCGGAAGTAAACGCGCGCATCTTACACTATCCACGCTCGCCGCGATTTGACCTTGGACTCCCGAAGTGCTATAATTTTAGTGCCGGTGATCGCCGGTGTTTTGGCATTTCAATGCCGAAACAACAGCATAGGAGCATCAACCGCATGTCGGACGATAAGGACACGAAAGACATCCTCGAAGAAGTCACGCCAGGAGAAACCGAGCCTAGATACGACGCTGACAACCTTCAGATACTTAAGGGCCTCGAGGCGGTGCGCATGCGCCCGTCGATGTATATCGGCGATACCACCTCTCGCGGTCTCCATCACCTGTTTACCGAGGTAGTCGATAATAGCATTGACGAGCATCTGGCGGGCTATTGCGGTAAGATCGACGTAATTCTCGCCAAGGATAACACCGTTACGGTGGTCGATAACGGCCGAGGTATTCCTACCGACATTCACAGCGAGGTCGGCGTGTCGGGTGTCGAGGTCGCGATGACCATGCTCCACGCCGGCGGCAAGTTCGGCGGAGGCGCGTACAAGGTGTCGGGCGGTCTGCACGGCGTCGGCGTTTCAGCGGTGAATGCGCTGTCAGAATGGCTGGAGGCAAGGGTTCATCAGAATGGAAACGAGTATTTCCAAAGATATGAGCGGGGTATCCCGTGTGAGCCGCTGAAGATAATCGGAAAGGCCAAGGACACGGGCACGATTGTCAAGTATATGGCCGATTACGAGATTTTCGGCGAGGTTATCTATCACCCGGACATCTTCGTTAGCAGGCTCAGGGAGCTTGCATACCTCAACAAAGGGCTCACGATTACATTCACCAACGAGTTCGCTGAGGAAGAGGAGGACCGGACCAAGGTCTTCCACTATGAGAACGGCATCGCGGAGTTCGTGGAGCACCTGAACCGCAATAAGACGCCGCTGCACAAGGTCGTATACTTCGGCGGCGAGCGCGATGAGACCACCGTGGAGGTGGCGCTGCAGTATAATGAGTCGTTCCAGGAGAATATTCTCACTTTCGCGAACAACATCCACACCCAGGAGGGCGGCACGCACCTTTCAGGGTTTAAAACCGCGATCACTAGGGTCATCAACAACTACGCGCGGAAGTCCAATGCGCTCAAGGATAAGGACCCGAACCTCCAGGGTGACGACGTGCGCGAGGGGCTGGCGGCGATTATCTCCGTCAAGATTCTCCATCCACAGTTCGAGGGGCAGACCAAGACCAAGCTGGGCAACAGCGAGTTGGACGGCATTGTGAACTCGATTGTCGGCGAGAAGCTGACCGAGTTCTTCGAGGAGAACCCGACCGCAGCGAAGAGGGTCATCGATAAGGCCTTGACTGCTCACCGCGCTCGCGAGGCGGCCCGCAAGGCGGCGGATATGGTGAAGCGCCAGTCCGCGATGGAGAACGCGTCGCTGCCGGGCAAGTTGGCCGACTGTATCGAGCGGGATCCGTCAAAGTGCGAGCTGTTCCTTGTGGAGGGACAGAGCGCCGGTGGCAACGCCAAGCTCGGGCGCGACAGGCGTTATCAGGCGATCTTGCCGCTGCGTGGTAAGATACTTAACGTCGAAAAGGCCCGTATGGACAAGGCGCTGGAGAACGAAGAGATCAAGTCACTGGTGGCGGCTCTTGGCACGGGCATTACCCATAGCTCGATGGATACCGACACCGACGATGTCGAACTCGATTTCGAGGAAGAGGGCAACGGTGGCGGCAATGGTAATGGTAACGGCAAGAAGAACGGCGCGACGTTCGATAAGACCAGGCTCCGCTACGACCGCATCATTATTATGACCGACGCGGATGTTGACGGCAGCCACATCCGCACTCTGCTGCTGACGTTCTTCTTCAGATACATGAAGCCGCTGGTGGAAGACGGGCATATTTATATCGCCCAGCCGCCGTTCTATCGCATCAAGTCAGGCAAGGACAAGGTTTTCTACGCGAAGAACGACGAGGAGCGCGATGCAATATTGAGATCGCTGACGAGCAAGAAGGACGCCATAGTGACCCGGTTCAAGGGTCTTGGCGAGATGGACGCTCCCGACCTTGCGGACACCACGATGAATATCGAGACGCGGACCATCGCGCAGGTGAACGTGGAAGACGCGATCGAAGCGGACGAGATGTTCACGGTACTTCTCGGCGACCAGGTGGAGCCTCGGAAGGCGTTTATAGAGGCGCATGCGAAGGAAGTCACGAACGTGGACTGGCATGCGTAACTTCAATTATGAATTATGATAACAGCAGTTCTTGGATGTGGAAGCTGGGGCACGGCCCTGGCGGTTCTCTTAGGTAAGAAACAATATGACGTCAGGCTCTGGGGCAGGCCGGAGGACGGCATACTCGACATTCAGTGCGAGCGTGTCAATTCGCGCTACCTGCCCGGAATCGCGCTGCCGGATTCGGTGGCGCCGACGGAGTCGCTTGATCGGGCGCTCGACGGAGCCGAGTCGGTGGTCGTGGTGATTCCCAGCACGGGAGTCCGTGAGGTCGCGTCGGCACTTAGGGGTCGCCTGAGCTCTGAAGTCGTGCTCATACACGCCGGTAAGGGTTTGGAGAGCGAGACGGGCTTGCGTGGGTCTGAGATTATCACACAGGAACTTGGCGACGAGATCGGCAGGGGCTGCGTGGCGTTGTCCGGGCCGAATTTGGCCGTGGAACTCGCGCACGACGTCCCCACCGCCACCGTCGTCGCCTCGCTGGATATGGACCGTGCCGCCCGCGCGCAGGAACTCTTCGCAGCTCCTAGCTTGAGAGTATATCGCAACCCGGACATTATCGGCGTCGAGCTTGGAGGTGCGCTGAAGAACGTGCTGGCTATCGGCGCGGGGATTTCCGACGGCCTCGGCTACGGCGACAACACCAAGGCCACGCTTGTCACCCGCGGCCTGATCGAGATGATGCGCCTGGGCGCGACCCTTGGCGCCGAGCCAAAGACATTCAGCGGCCTGTCCGGTTTCGGCGACCTGATGGCGACCTGCGCCAGCCGCCTATCGCGCAATTTGCGGCTTGGGACGATGCTCGGGGAGGGTCAAGACTTGAAATCGAGCCTGGAGAAGCTCGGGCAGGTCGCCGAAGGAATGCCTACCTGCCATGCGGCCTATCTACTAAGCAAGAAGCACGACATCTACATGCCCATCACCGAACAGATCCACGCGGTCCTGTACGAAGGCCGCTCCCCCAGACAGGCGGTCCATGAACTCATGAGCCGGGTCCAAAAGGACGAGCTGTCGTAGACGTTGACAGCCGGGTGCGCCGGGTAGTACCATCAGATGCTTCCGAAAACCACTGAAGCTTACGCGGGTGCAGGTGGGAATAAGAGGAATGGTGCCGGAGATCGGAGTCGAACCGATATGAGGTTACCCTCGGTGGTTTTTGAGACCACTGCGTCTGCCATTCCGCCACTCCGGCGATGCGCTGGAGTAATTATATCCGCGCACGGACCCACTGTCAATAACATGAGGCCCAGCTATGAACGATGAGTTCTCCCAGAACCCGAGTCCCGAGCAGAACCAGTCTCAACCTCCGAACCAGGGCGGCGTGCCGCCTCAACAGCCTCCTCCACCCGGAGGTTACTATGCGCCGCGGGGTCCTTACCCGCCATACGGGCCGTATGGGCCTCCACCCAGGCGCAATCGTTGGTGGCTGATCCCGGTGGCGATGGGAATCGGCTGCCTGCCGTGGTTCATACTTTTCATTGTGTTCGTGGCCGCGATAGCCGGAGGAGGCGATGGCGGGGTCGCGCGCGGGAGGCACGTCGCGCTGATACGAGTGAGCGGTGTGATAACCGCGGGCAGGAGCGGCGGCGGTTTCTTTGGCGATAATGTGGCCGGCTCGGAGGACCTGGTCGCCCAACTCGAAAAGGCGCGCAAGAACCCCGATGCGCGTGTGATTGTCCTCCGGATCAACAGTCCAGGCGGCAGTCCGTCGGGTTCGGAAGAAGTCTATAACGAGATTCAGCGCGTTCGAAAGTCGGGGAAGACTATCTATACGTCGATGGGGGATGTGGCGGCGTCGGGTGGCTATTACATCGCATCGGCGTCCGACAAAATCTACGCCGACGCCAACACGCTGACGGGCAGCATCGGGGTGATACTGCCGCTCGCGGACTTGAGCGGGTTGTACAAGAAGATCGGCTATCGTCCGGAGACGGTGAAGGCGGGCAAGTATAAGGATATGGGCTCGTCGGACAGGCCGTTGACTCCCGAGGAACGCACGCTGCTCCAGGGGCTGGTCAACGATACCTATAACAACTTCACTCAGGCAGTCGCGAAGGGCCGGAATATGACCCTGAACGAGGTAAAAAAGCTCGCCGAGGGCCGCATCTATTCCGGCAACCAGGCATTGAAGGTCAAGCTTGTCGACAAGATCGGGGGCCTGCACGAAACCGTCCGGGAGGCGGCGAAAGAGGGCGGAATCAGCGGCGAGCCGAAAGTGGTCGAGTACGGCCGCAGAGGCCTCTTCGACGCGGTCTTCGGCAGTACTGAGGAGAAGTCCCATCTCAAGGAGGCTGCGACGCGGAAGCTGTTGGAGAAGCTGCTCAATACAGAAAGTGATGGCAGCAAACTGAGATAATAATGCAGAATGCAGAGTGCAGAATGCAGAATGGCGAAGGAACCTCGCAACGATAGGTTATTCTGCATTCTGCATTCATCATTCTGCATTTCCTTTGCCGTGAGGTAATCATGAGTCCAAGTAACAAAAAGCTTATCGCGATTGATGGCAACAGCCTGCTCTACCGCGCGTTTTTCGCGATGCGCTATCTGTCGACTTCCAGCGGGCAGCCGACCAACGCGGTCTACGGCCTGACCACCATGCTCCTGCGGCTTCTGGAGGAGAAACCGGACTATATCGCCGCCGCATTCGACACTCCCAAGCCGACCTTCAGGCACGAGGAGTACGATAAGTATAAAGCCCATCGCAAGCCCACACCTGACGCCTTGATCGAGCAGGGGCCGGTCGCGCGAGAGCTTATCGAGGCATTCGGAATTCCCGTGGTGGAGGTTCCCGGCTACGAGGCTGACGATATTATAGGCGCGATGGCCAAAGAGGCCGAGGCCAAGGGGATCGATACGGTCGTAGTCACCGGCGATCTTGACACACTCCAGCTTATAGACGACCACGTGAGCGTGATGACCACCATTAAGGGCGTCTCCGACACGGTCATGTATGACGCCGGGGCGGTTCGGGCGCGGTTCGGACTTGAACCTGAGCAGATGGTGGACTACAAGGGCCTCAAGGGCGACCCATCGGACAACATCCCAGGCGTGCCCGGGATCGGCGATAAGACCGCCGTCGATCTTCTTAAGCAGTTCGGAACGGTCGAGAACCTGCTCGAACATCTCTCGGAACTGCCCGAAGGGAAGATGAAGAAGACGCTGGAGGAAAACGCGGATATCGCCAGGCTGTCCAAGAAGTTGGCGACCATCGTCACGGCCTTGCCGGTCAAGATCGATCCCGAAGACTATATCGCCAAGCAGCCTGATTACGACGTCCTGCGCGACCTGTTCGTCCGGCTCGAGTTCAAGACCATGCTCAAGCGACTGCCCGAGGTCGAGAAGGCGGTGGGCAAGGCGGGCGTGGAGGTCCGCGCGACGCTGGGACAGTGCAGGCGGATTGGTACCGATGATGAACTCAGGGAGCTAATTAGTTCTATCGGGCAGGCCGGTGAGTTCGCCCTGCAGTGTCATACGGCGAACGGCAAGTCCATCGAGGCCGAGATCATCGGAATCAGCTTCTGCACCGGGCCGGATAATACTGCCTACGTTCAGGTCATCGACCCGACCAAGCAGGGCGAGTCATCCCTGGAGTTGGGCTTCGACTGCCCTTACGAGGCTGACCTTTCGCATTTCAAGACCCTACTCGGCTCGGATAAGATGTTGAAGTATTGCCACGATTCCAAGCTCAACACGGCGGCGTTGGCGTTGCGCGGAGTGCAATTGACGGGCGTAGCCTTCGACACCATGCTGGCCGCGTATCTGCTGGATTCGACGCGGAGTTCGTACGAGATCGGCGACGTCGCATTCGAGCAGCTTTCCCTGGAACTGCCAGGGGTGACGACCAAGAAAGGCGACTCGGAAGTCGATCCGGAGACTGTGGTGTGCGGCGAAGCTGAGGCGATCTATCGCCTGAAGCCGGTGATGGAGGAGAAGCTGAGGCGCGACGGCCTGTATCATCTGCTCAGCGACCTGGAGCTTCCGCTGGCGGCTATATTGGCGGAGATGGAGCTTACCGGGGTGGCTATCGATTTCGAGCAGCTTGGCGCGCTCTCGACCACGCTCGCGGTGGAGGTCAGGCAAGTCGAACAGAAGATATACGAGCAGGCGGGTGAGGAGTTCAATATAGGCTCGCCGAAGCAGCTTCAGGCCGTGCTGTTCGACAAACTCGGGCTGGCGGCGTCGAAGAAGACCAAGACCGGCTTCTCCACCAGCGCCGGTGCGCTCGAAGAGCTGGCTGCCGAGTACCCGATCGTGGCCGACATCCTGCGCTATCGGGAGCTTACCAAGATCAAGTCCACATACTCCGATTCGCTGCCGAAGCTGGTCAATCAGCGCACGCATCGCGTTCATACATCATTAAATCAGGCCGTTGCCGCCACCGGCAGACTCTCATCGAGCAACCCCAATCTGCAGAACATTCCCATCCGCACGGAGTTGGGCAGGAAGATTAGAAAGGCATTCATCGCATCGGGCGACAATGTGCTTCTCTCCGCGGACTATTCCCAGATCGAGCTTCGAATCCTGGCGCATATGACCGAGGACGCCGCGCTGGTGCGGGCATTCGAAAACGACGAAGACATCCACCGGGCTACCGCTTGCACTATGTTCAACTGCGTTCCTGAAGATGTCACGCCCGAGATGCGCAGGCGCGCCAAGACGATCAACTTCGCCGTGATCTACGGGATGGCGGACTATACGCTTTCCAGGGCGCTCGGCATCTCGGTCAAGGAGGCCAGGGAGTATATCGACACCTACTTCGCGAAGTTCCCCGGCGTGCTCAGGTATACCGAGGAAACCATCGATAAGGCCAGAAATCAGGGATATGTGGAAACACTGATGGGCAGACGCCGGTATATTCCCGATATCAAGAGCGCGAATCGGAACATCAGGCTCTTCGCCGAGCGCGCCGCTGTGAACATGCCGATCCAGGGCACCGCCGCCGATATTATGAAGCTGGCTATGCTGCACGTCCATAAGGCTCTCGTTGCCGACAACCTGGCGAGCAAGATGGTGCTGCAGGTGCACGACGAGCTTCTTCTGGAAGTCGTCCCAGACGAGATCAAGCAGGCCGCCGATCACCTCCGCCGAGGCATGGAGAGTGCCTATGAGATGAAAGTCCCGCTGAAGGTGGATGTGAAGGTCGGCAAGAACTGGGCGGAGATGGTTTAGAAGTTAGAGGTTGGAGGTTAGAGGTTAGAGATGAAAAGTCCCCGATGTCGGGGGCACTTCGTTGTTTCGTTTCGTTGTTCGTTCGTTTCGTTGTTTCGGGAAACCCTTTTCCCGAAACGGCCCTGCGCACTGCACCATAAGAAAGGGAACCAGATGATGTGGAGGAATACGATCTGCATCACTACGTACCTCATCACGGTAGAGAAGATGGAAGTGTTATAGTTGGCGGCGCAGTGGGTCCGGCGGTTTCGGGAAAGGGGTTTCACGAAATAACCAACCGCCATTCCCTTCTCTCCACTCTCCAAAAAAAATCAGAATTTGACGCTGACCAATAAAGGCACTATTATAGTATGTCAGAGTCGATTATCGCGGATTGGTATGGCTGATAATCTACGCCGGTATTGACGGCTTGCCTTTGGCGGACGAATTGCCGCCGGGGGATGACTAGTAACGCGACGGTCGTGGTTGGCGGCCTATCGCAAGAGGAGTGTTGAACTATGTCTGACGAGAAGACGGAGCGGGAGCAGAGGTCTTCCCACATGCATGAACTGTCCGAGACCCCGTTCGGAGTGAGCGGGCCTGAATCCGATGCGCCCCAGGTTGCCGAGAAGACGGCTCCGGCCGTTCCGAGCGAACCCGAGGCGGTGGCGGAACCTCTCGTCGAGGCCGAGGAGCCTATGACGATGGAAGCCGCCATGGCGCAAATGGGCGGGCCGGGGGTTGATTACTCCGGGACGTTCAAGTCGCTGACGCCGGGTGATGTGGTCGATGGGATAGTGGTTCACATCGACCGAGAAGGCGTTCTGGTGGATGTGGGCACGAAGTCCGAAGGGACGATTAAGCCTCATGAGCTTGCGCGGGATCCCAGCCTGGAGCCTGAGGATGTTGTCTCTGTTGGAGAGCGGATCAAGGTCTACGTGGTTGAGGCCGAGAGTCACGACGGCGGGCCGGTCCTTTCCAAGAAGCGGGCGGATTTTGAAAACGCGTGGGATCGCGTGGACAAGGCGTTCGCGGACGGCGAGGTCATCAAGGCAATGGTGATGGACCGCGTCAAGGGCGGGCTTGTGGTCGATCTTGGAATCAGGGGATTCGTTCCCGCGTCGCACGTGCAGAGCGGGAAGCTGAAGAACCTGGAGAAGTTCGTCGGCCAGAGCATGCAGTTCAAAGTGATCGAGGTGGACCGCGAGCGCAGGAAGGTCGTTCTGTCAAATCGTCTTGCAGTCGAAGAAGAAAGGGATGCACTTAAGAAGGAAACCGTCGCGACACTGGCGGAAGGCCAGATTCGCGAAGGCATAGTCCGCAGGCTTACGGACTATGGCGCGTTCATCGATCTTGGTGGAGTCGATGGACTCTTGCACATCAGCGAGATGTCCTGGACCCGCATCAACCACCCGTCCGAGGTGGTCAAGGTTGGTCAGAAGCTCCAGGTGATGGTCCTCAAGCTGAACCTCGAGCAGGGGCGCGTGTCCCTGGGTCTGAGGCAGATTCTGCCCGATCCGTGGGAGGAAGTCAAGCGCCTGCACAGCGTCGGCGACGTGTTCACCGGCAAGATTTCTAGGCTGGTCCCGTTCGGCGCGTTCGTGCAGGTCGAGGGTGGAGTCGAGGGCATTATCCCGAACTCCGAACTCTCCACGCGGCGCGTGAACAATCCTGAGGACGTGGTGAGCGCCGGGCAGGAGGTTGAGGTTAAGATTATCGACCTGCGCCCGGAAGAGCGCCGCCTGACGTTGTCGATGAGGCAGCTTATGGCCCAGAAGGAGCGCGAGCGCGATGATTCCGAGATGCGCAACTACGCGGAGGCTAGGCCAGACACCAGAACGACCATCGGCGACCTGATCGGCCAGCAGCTTGGTGATTTCAAGTTTGCTGAGCCTGAGAAGCCGGCGAAGAAGTCCAGGGCCAGAAAGAAGCAAGCCCTCGCTGAGGCCGAAGCGCTGGCTGAGGCTGAGGAAATCTTGATGGAGGAGACTCCCGAGGCCGAGCAGACGGTCGAGGTAGTTCAGGCAGAGGCCGAGGCCCCGGTCGTGGAAGCTGAAGCTCCGGCTGCCGAAGAGGTGGAAGCTCCGCCAACGGAAGCCGAGGCTCCTGTCGCGGACGAACCCGTGGCTGAGACTGTCGAAGAGACGGAAGCCCCGACCGCTGTGGAGCCGGTCGAGGCCAAAAAGAAGAAGGCTAAAGAAGTAAAGTAGTAGCGCAATGCGGACTCCGTCCTGTCCGATGCGTTCATTGATTAAACGGCCCGGCTGCCCTACGCGCCGGGCCGTTTTCATGGTAGATAGCAGACTATGATTCTTGGTATCACCGGAGGAATAGGCACGGGCAAGAGCACCGTGCTGAAGATGTTTGCCGAACTGGGCGCCCGCACGTTGAGCGCCGACAACGTGGCTCGCCGGGTCGTCGAAAAGGGCAGCCCCGCATACTCGGAGATTATCGAACGGTTCGGCGAGAGCGTGCTGACGCCCGAGGGCGACATCGACCGCGCGGCCCTGGGCCGGATCGTCTTTTCGGACGCCGACGCACGGCGCGATCTTGAAGAAATCACACATCCCAGGATCATCGGGAGTGTCGCCGAAGAGATAGATCGTTTCCGCGCCGAGCCCGGCCCGGAGAAACGGGTCTTCGCGGTGGAAATCCCGCTGCTTATCGAATGCGGGCTGGAGGATATGGTAGACGAAGTATTGCTTGTGGCGGCGGAACAACAGACCCAAGTTGATCGTCTGACTAGCAGGGCGCAAATGTCGCGTGATGAGGCTCTCCGGCGGATACGTTCACAGATGCCTCTTGACGAGAAGATCGAGCACGCCGACCGCGTCATTTGGAACGATGGAACGCTCGAGGCGTTGAGACAATCAGTGAGAAGCATTTGGGAGGAAATCCTCTTGCTCTAACATGAGCAGTTGTGCTATAGTTGTTACCGGATGAGTACTAAACCCAGCGGTATGACCGCGGACAATTTGCTTCTCCTTTGTCGGGAAGCTATGGACCTATACCGAACAACGATTGTGCCTGCAAGTACAGGCCGTTTGGGTTGTAACCCATGTTCACTCATCCATAAGGAAGTCCTCGAAGTATACCCCAGCGGTCTGCTTGCCTTGAGTTAATCAGCCGAGCGTAACTGGCGGCTGGGTGCGTGTTCTAGGTGGATGCGGCTGAGCGTGAGGCGTGTGCCGGAGGACTTGCTGGCTTGATTGTTTGTGCCGTCCGGGTTCGGATCTCGGACATCGGACTTCTAGGATAGAAACTAGGGAGGAAATCTACCGTTGAGGCAGCTAATGCAATGCAGAGCAATCAGGAGCGTGTGTTATGCGCTGGTTATAGCGCTCGTTTCCACCATAGCGCCGACGCCGTTGACTCGACCGGCTAGCGCGCAGCTTATGCCCACCTACGCGGTCGGAGTTGTTGACTTCGTCAACGAATCGGGGGTTCAGGGCGATCTTCTCGCCCGGCTCGCGACCGACGCCATAGTGGTGGAGATGAGCAAGACTCAGCGTTATGATGTGAGCATCACCCGTTCGCGAATGCGCGAGGCGATGGAGAAGCTCGACATCAGACCGCCATTCGACAAGGTCAACCTTGTGAGGCTGGGCGAAGAGTTGAGCGCGGACGCGGTCCTGCAGGGGGCTGTCAAGTCGGTGCAACTGGCGGGCTCCGGGCCTACCAGGCGCGCAAGCGTGACCATAGTGGTGCAGATGGTGGACCAGGCCTCCGGCGAGACGATCAACGGAGCGGTCCAGACAGGCACGTCGAGCGCCCGCGTGGGCTATACCGCCGACGATGACGCGCTGATCACCGAAGCCATCAACAAGGCTGCGTTCCTATCAGTGAAGACGATGGTCGATTATGTAATCCCCGAAGCCACCGTCCAGATGAACATCGGCTCTAGCGAGGTCATGCTTAATCGGGGTATCCGCGACGGCATAAAGGCCGGTATGCGGATGATAGTCCTTAGGAACAAGGAGATCATCGGCTATATCGAGGTTAGAGAGGTCCACGCCACCGACAGCCAGGCCAAGGTCGTGAAGTCGATGAGAGGGATTCAGCCCGAGGACAAGGCGCGGGCGATCTTCGAGATGCCTACAATAGGCGGGGCCTTGAAGGCCGATCCGATGCCGTCAGGCGCTCCGCCGCAGAGCAGGTCCTCCAGGGGAGCGTTCGGCAAGATCGGCAAGCTCCTTATTGGGGCCGCCATCGTGTTTGGGCTTATCTCGTTGTTCAGAGGCGGCCGCGGCAGCGAGCCTGCCCCGGCAATCGGGACACTCGGCGCGATGGAGATCACCTGGGACCCGACAAAATACGGCCACGGGACCAACGTTCTTGAGCTTCAGGTCTTGAGAGATAGTTTCGACAACGGCGCCAGGCCGGTCAAGGCCCTCCGCGACCCCGGCGATTGGGATGCGGGACGGACGAATCTGAGGAGCCTTTACGGCACCGGGGCGGACAGCCAGTTCAACTATTATCAGTTGGATTCCAACCCGGCCACCACATTCAACTCTCCGCAGATCACAGTGCGCACCGAGCCTTATGGCACAACCCACCAGTATCAGGTCAGAGTGGTATACAGGCAGGTTGACCAGACCAGCCAGAGTACCGGGCGCACCGGTGGTACGACGGGCACCGGCACAGGCACCGGCACAGGCACCGGCACAACCACCGCGACTCAGTACTTCTATACTCCCGTCAGCAACATCGTCACCGCTACCGCGATCGAGCCTGTGCTGGTTACCGACGTGATTACCCCTCGCTACGATCCGGCTGTCGGCCCGACGGAGCTTCTGATCAGCGAGCTTCAGGACCCTCGGGTCGATGCGTTCCAGTGGAACAGCAAGGCGGGCGCTGATGTTTATTACGTCAAGGTGGAGCCTGTTATTCCGGGCAGCGCGCCGACCTGGCAGAGCGAGATAGTCTACGGGACGGGACCGGTCGTGTCGCTGTCTCAGACCGAGCGCACAAAGCTGGCGACGGCTTTGGCGGGGTATCCTGACAAGGTCATGAAGTGGCGTGTTTATTCACGACACCAGGCCGATACAAGCCCAGCTTGGGTCGAAGGTGAAGAGAACAGGTTCGTCATAGGCGGCACGCCGCCTTCGAGACCGTAACGATCTGTCATGCGAACGTAGAAGTCTTGTCATGCTGAGTATTAACAGTCCTTGTCACGCTGAGGAGGAACGACGAAGCATCTGCTTTGAACTGAAGCAGTGGATCACCACCAGGGGTTAAAAGCAGATTCTTCGCCTCCGGCTCAGAATGACAAGGTATAAGGCTCAGAATGACAAGGTGCATAGCTCAGAATGACAAGAGTTAGAGTTATGGCGTTGGAATGACATGAACTACTGGTGCAGGATGAAGCATCGGGTTTCCGGGTTCGGACCTCGGACTTCGGACAT
>JAMCYN010000032.1 GCA_023474015.1 Armatimonadota bacterium | reverse complement strand
CGGAACATTGTATCTGTAGGCGATGTTGGGCTTGGCAAATATCGCCTCGTTAAGGGGCTTGCCGACCTTGTCAACGCTCACGTCGAAAGCCGCCACGGGCACTATATCGGTCACCTTATAGCCGCCGATGTCCACGTTCATCAGTCCGCGAGTGTCCTCGGGATTCTGACGATAATATTCGAGCCCCTCCAACAGGGCCTGACAGCAGTTGCCTACGCCTGCTATCGCTACTTTGATTTGATTTGAACTAGCCACTTTATCCTCCGTTGTCTTTCTTCTACCGCCCCAGACTGGGCCTGCCACATCTGATCGAACGGCCATTACTGGGAAGTGATTACGTCCGGACGTTCAGCGCAAATTATATGCTATTTGTAGTGCTCCTGTCAATACCTGAAGAGCCCACTGGCCGCTGTGCCGTGCGGAATGTATTCCAATACCGCTCAAAGTTATTGTATACAATCTATAACACCGGCTGATATACCACGTGGCCGGCACGCACAGCCCCAGGCTTGAGTGCGAGTCTACATCAATCCTCATTGCACGGTAAGTACGATTAGACATGTCAGACATGCCTAAAAAGTATAGCCGCTTTCCCCTTGGTTGTCAAGGCTGTTTCGGTCGACTGTGTCAGGGAAACCTGACAGTCACGCTCGGATTCGCCCGCGATCCCATTCGTGATGCGGCACTATCCACCATGGCAGCCGATATTTTCTCGATCCAGGCAAGATTCCGGGCAAGCGATCCTTCCACATGGTCTCGCGCCGCCTTCTCCGCGGCGTCCGGGTCGCGGTTTTTGATGGCCTCGATAATCGTGGTGTGTATCTCTCTAATCTGCGGGCTCAACAACCTCGGCACATTCAAGCTGATCCCGAACGCCGTCATGCTCCTGTGAACGATCGACAGGTTCTCGAACACACGCTCCAGATCGGGACAATGGGCGCCCTTTGCGATGGCTATATGGAAATCCAGCTCGGCCTTTATGTTCGCCTTCGCATCCAGTTCGTCCACCGACTGCAGTATCGCCTCGTGCGCCTTGTTGATAGCCTCCAGGTCAGACATAGTCGCCCGCTCCGCGCACAACCTGGCAGCCAGCGCCTCGTGGAATGCCCTGATGTGATAGGAGTCCACGATCTCTTCGCGAGTCCAGGTGCGCACTCGTGCCCCCAACCCGGGCGTGTTCGTAACCAAACCGTCACGCTCCAGCATACGCAGCGCCAAGACAACGGGGTTAGGGCTCATTCCCAAATCCTTGGCCAACGCCCTGTGCACCAGCCGTTCTCCCGGGGCCAGACGGCCGTCAAGAACCCGTTGCTTAAGCTCACTATAGGCAATTTCCTCGGCGCATATTAACGAAGACATACCACAAAACCTCCTCACGTGGCGGTCGACCGACGGTGTCCGACCAATTACACATTAGCCACATGGGTGGAATGCACCTTCACGAATCGGTGTTAAGATATTTAAGGATTTCGTGGCTAGACCTGAGCTGAATGCTTATATAATGCGCCCGAGTATTTGTCCGAAATTCGCGCTCCGATGCTCTCCGCGGACGCAACTATCTGTTTCCAGGTGTTGTCGTCTATCGATATTCCCTCGGCCAACCGTTTCTCTCGACTACGGAAATCATAGGCGCCGGGCATCACGACTTCATCGAATCCCGGAGCGGGCGGCGTGCTCGTCATGTAGGCGCATAGGTCATCCATTAGTTCCGTAAAGCGCTGGGCCCCGCAGGTGGAGCCCGGATCAATCGCCAAAATGCTCAAACCATTAATATAAGAGGCGTCAAATGTGCTCGCCTCCCCGGCCATGATTCCGCTGAGTATCTCCACAAGCAGACTAAGGCCAAAGCCTTTATATCCAAGCTCCGAACCGAACGGAAGAATCGTGCCTTTCGGTGGTCCATACCAGTGCTTGGCATCAGTCGTCGGATTTCCGTCGGCATCCTGGATACAGCCTTCGGGAACCGGAAGCCCCTGGTTCATCAGCACCCGAACCTTGCCTTCGGAGATCATCGATGTGGACATATCGAGCACCACCGGGTCACCGCCGGTCGGAGCGGCAAAGGCGAGAGGGTTCGTGGCAAGCCTGCCCTGGCGACCGCCCCACGGCACCACCCAGTGGCCATGCTTCGAGCTGTTGCACGTGGCAAGGCCGAAAAGACCTTGCTCAGCCACTTTTTGCACGACTCCACCGAGGCGGCCTATATGCGTGCAATTCTTACTGACGGCATAAGCTATGTTGTTTTTTCGAGCCTTCTCGCACACGATATTGACCATGCGCGTCGAGGCTACCGGCCCAAAATTAAATCCGCAGTCGACCACGGCCACCGTGGGCGTATCTTTCACGATGCGAACGGGCGCTCCAGGCTTGGTCTTGCCCTCTAGCACCTTTCCCACATACTCTATGTAACGCACCACCCCATGTGAATCCAGCCCCATGAGGTTCGAGTCCACCAACTCGTCGGCGACAATGGCCGCCTCGTCCGGGGGTGCGCCACAAGCCGTGAAGATTTCAACCCCGATTCTTCGAAGGTCTTCAGCGGAAAAAACAATCATAGCTCCTACCTTTCAGAGGTTCATATCGTGAATTTCATCCGGGGTCATGAACGTGAGCGGGTTCAACGTCAGACCCCCATCAATTACTAAATCTCCGCCGATGGTATATCCGCTCAGCCGGTCTGATAAGAGAAATGCCACCGCGTATCCCACTTCCATCGGGTTTCCGAACCTGTGCGCGGCGATGACATCCTTAAGCCTGTCTTCGATCTCTTCAGGGATGTTGCCGGTCATCCGGGTCTTGAAATGGCCCGGCGTCACCATGTTCACGCGGATGCCGTGCGGGGCCAGTTCGATGGCCAGGTTCTGCATAAGCATCCGGAGGCCCATCTTGGAAACGCGATAGGCGGTCTCCTTAAACGCGGGGAAGAAGCGAACCGTGGATCCGATGATCACGATACTGCCACCGCCTCGAGAGATCATGTGCTTGGAAATCTCTCTGGTAGCCCACATGCACGACGACAGATTGGTGTTCAAGGTCTTGTACCAGGACTCGGTCTCGAGCTTCGTGAACGGCTGATGCCAGGTCCACGCGGCATTGTTGACGTAGAAATCCAGGTGGCCAAGGCCGGATATGGCCTCGCTCACCATCCGCAGCACGTCCTCTTCTTTGCTGACATCTGCGGAAATCTTCAAGACCTCCACGCCCTTCGCTCTGACCTCGTCCAGAGCCGCCTCATCGGGGTTACGGCTGGCAACGGCCAGGTTGATGCCCTCCTCGGCCAGCGCCAGAGCGATACCCTTTCCGATACCGCTGCCGCCGCCGGTGACCAAGGCCGTCTTTCCTCTCAATCCCGTGTCCATACTTACTTCTCCCGCTCAGGGCTGCGCCGTGACTTTCCAGCCTGTCGCCTATCGACAACAGGCAACCAAAACATCAGAGGCAGTTGGCGTTTGGCATTACTTGAAGATTTGACATGTCACCCATGCCTATTTTAGTATATTTTCTTTTTCGGTTGCTGTCAAGAACTTTGATAGCCCCGAGGTAGTGAATTCGGAGTAACGTCTCGGTAAATGCGCTCGAGTTGGAGTATGAAACCGGCTACTTCGCCGGGCTCTCAAACCCCGTGAAACGCGGCGTCTTAGAAGTCGAAATGACGTTCGTGGTGTTACCGCTGTTGTCCTGGGCGGGCGCGAAGATATCAAGCGGCGGCGATACCTCCATCACGTTATATTGAGCGCCTGGGTCCAGGATAATCGACTTCGTCTTATTGTTCGCGTCGTGAGGGCGGACGAACCAATCCATCGAGCCCATGATGATGAACCACTTGCCGTAGGACGCCCCCGTACGCACCGCCACCGCGTTCGGAATGCTTGCATCCACGTTCACGAACCACACTCCATCGTCGATTCCATTGCGCTGCTCCCAAATGCAAGTGTTGCACATGCGAATGTAGCTGAACCAGTACCAGTTGGTGTCGGTCTTGCCGGAGCCGGGCTTGTCGGGCCTGGCCACTCGCGCATCGGGAACGAACACCCCGATATCGAAGTCACGAATATCCGTGCCTTCGAAGCGCATCGTGCAGACATTCTCGACAGTCGAGTCCACACAAAAACCGATTCCCTTGCGCGCGCTGGGATTGCCTATCAGTCCCGTGAAGCTGACTATGCTCATCAGGGCGGGCATATTCTCCGTTGGCTTGATGCGCAACGCGGCTCCAGTCGAGCCGGTGAAGACCGATCCGAATCGATAGCGACATCTGCTGGCGCCCTGAACGACAATCGCATCCCCCTCCTTCGGCAGGTAATGGAAGCGTGTCCCCTCGGCCTCTATAGCGCAATCCTCGGCGTCCGGGATCGTGACAGTCCCCGACAGATAGTAATCGCCGGGTTCCCACTTCACCGAATGTCCCGCCTGGCACTTTGTGGGCGCCATTGTCTGGGGATTTCGCTCGATCAGACTGGAAACAATCCCAGCTCTGAGGAACGACTTCGTCAATTCGACCTGGTCATCTTTGCCGTCGCAGACTATGTCCGCCTTCTTTTTAGCCTCGGGTGTCGAGTTGGACGCCGCGACAACAATCGAAGCGGCGTGGCTTGTCCCGACCGTGAGCATAACAATCACAACAACCAGTAACGTTCTTTTCAATGCATATACCTCCCAGACTCACATCCCACGCCATCGCCAAGATGGCGCGCCGCCGGGTGCGTATTGAATCGAAATACTCTCGCCGGGCGCCAGCGTAATGCTCTGGCCCGCGGTAAATGGTCCGTCTATGGACTGCGACAAGCCCGAGGCATCGGCAATCCGCCAACTCAAAACCGCGCCCGGTTTGAGGATCATCACCGTCACGTTGAATGGGTTCCGATTGACCACCACCGCGCCCGGCTCCG
Organism: Armatimonadota bacterium; assembly: GCA_023474015.1. Next base: position 24,188 of record JAMCYN010000032.1, on the reverse strand, counting down.
GCACACCCGGCGTTTCCACCGAGAACCCGAGCTTCACACTCTCGGGGCTGATGCCCGGGGCCGCAAAGAATCGATTGGTCGGGTTAGTTGCCCGGTTCTCGAAACCGCCCGACAGCCCCATTATGTGAAACTGATTTGCCCGCGCCGCCGGTTCCAGTATGAGCCCGGGCTTTTGCTTGGCATGGACATTGATAAACCAGATATCGCCCGTGCCCGCGGTGTCGATCCCGACCGGGTCGCGTGCGTCGGGGTTGATGTTGACCTCCCAGGTGTTGGTCGCGCCGGTCTCGACGAGGATCGCCGTCTTGTTCTGGTTGTGAATATGTTTGCAGGTAAACTTGTTGTTGCTGTAGGAGCCCGAACGCACGTGCACGCCGATGTCGCCGCCGTTGATCTCATTGAAAACGAACGTGTTGAAGTTGATCGAGCCTTCCATGAGAACACCCTGGCCGCTGGTCGCGATTGTGGTAATATAAAACAGACTGTCCACGATAGTGGGGCCGACGAATGTATCCAGCGGCAGTGTATTCGTGGGACGAAACGCGAGATCGTACCCGGTGCCCCTGTTGACCAACTGACCTCGAATCCTGAAATCCACCATCATGCACGAGTCGATGGTGAGCGCGGTCTGGAAGCCGATGGCCGCGCTGAAGTAGAGCGTAATCGCGCCGGTGTCGAGCCTGAAACCCTGCGCGGGGTGAACATGCACCGGCACGGAACTGCAATATCCAATAGGCCCGCCCGAGGGCGACGCTCCCCCGACGATGTATCCGTCCACGCGGTGCTCGGTGCAATAGTCGAAGAACTCCTGGAGCCCCGAGGACTTGCTGCGCGAGCAGTCAATAATCGACCCATCTTCGCGTTGAATCTTGAGGTCGGGATAGAGCGTCACCAGGCCGCGTCGAGCGCTCGCAGCCATCTTAGTGGACGTTAAGAGTCCGCTGTATACGGCGTTCTTCTTGTGCCAGTAGCCGGACCATCCGGGGCTGATCGCAAGCCACACGTTGTCCATGGCGTAAACGAGGGATCGCGTAGCCTTGGGGCTGCTCTCGCCGCCCACAGCCTCCTGCGCATACACCGGCTCGTCGGTCTTAAGGCTCGACAGATCGAGGCTGCCGAAAAGAACCGTGCCGCCGCCGAGCCAATAGGCGACGATACCATCCCGCCCGGGCATAATAGTCGCCTTCTCACCGTATACCTTGGTGCCCGAGTTCAGACTCCGTGAACCTCCTCGCCAGACCGACAAATAGACGGTTTGCGGCCCCTTTAACGGCTTTCCCTTCGCATCGGCGAGCCTCAGTTTGTACTCGAACCTGGCCTTGGCTCCGGCGGCGTTCGCGCCCGCCGGAGTGCAGAAAAGAGACAATAATACAGCGAAGAGAATGAGTATTGGTTTCCTGGTGCGCATTCTACAATCCTCTCATCGTCTCCCACATCATCATGATGTTCTCCGGCGGCACTTCCGCTTGGATCGCGTGGACCGCTGCGAAAACAAATCCCCCGCCGGGAGCGAGAGCCTCGATGTTGCGTTTTACATCGTCGGCGATCTGCTGGGGCGTCCCGCGGGAAAGCACGTGCTGCGTATCGATCCCACCGCCCCAGAAGCAGATATCCTTGCCGAAGTCCCTTTTGAGCTCGAACGGGTCCATATCAGCGGCGCTGATCTGCACGGGATTTAGCATATCCACCCCGATCTCGATGAGGTCCGGTATGATCGGGCGGATCGCCCCGCACGAGTGGAACAACACCTTCACCCCCGGCGCGGCCTTCTTAATGGAGGAAACCACTTTGCGATGATGGGGCTTGATGACCTCACGATAGGTAGCAGGGGACATCAGCATCGCGTCCTGGCCCGCGAGGTCGTCAGCCTCGTTGACCGCATCGATATATCCCTCGCACTCCGCCAGGGCTCGCTGCCAATAGGCGATCTTCAGCTCGGCCACCTTGCCAATGAACCGATCGGCGATCTCGTGGTCGGCGGCGAGGTCGGTGTAAAACCTCTCAAACCCGCGAAGCCAGCTATAGACCTCCATCACGCCCGGACACAAGCCCATCAGCACCACGAACTTCCCCTGCTCGCGTGCTCGTTTCGCCTCCTCGCGCATTCCCTCAAACCGCCACGAAGCCGTCGGGTCCGGCCATGCAAACCCATCCCACAGCTCAAATGGATCGTCGACGTCGAACGGATGGCTGTAGACATCGTAGTAAAGCCCGCCGGTCTTTGGCTTTCGACGGCCTATCCCCCACTCGTCCGTATACGCCAGGTAATCCCCCTCTTCACGGGAATTCACGAGCTTGTCGCTCGCCCACTGGCCGTAGACTATGCGAGTATCGATCCCCAGACGCTCCACGAAATCATCGTCCACCCGCGCAATCTGGGTAATGACGTTCTGCAACCGGGGCTCGATCTCCGGCAGCCCCAGATACCTCCTGAGCCTCACATAGGCCGTCTTGTTTATCCCCGACTGAGCCATGCCGCCCAGGTCGAAGGGCAGTCGGTCAGCTTCCTGATGCCTCAAGGCAGTTATAACACGTTCTCGTGATGTCACAATCCACTCCAGATACTTAGAGATGACATGTCATCCATGCCTACTGAAGTATATGACCACGACTCAACTGTTGTCAATAACGAAAAAAACCGCTCGAGGAAATATGTCTCGAGCGGTTTCTCGTAGGTTCAGTACCACACCCTGAGGTGATGAATACTTATCCGCCGGATGGAGCAGCGGGTGGAGCCGCTGGGGGTGCACCAGGTGCGACCGGAGCACCAGGACCCGGCGCGCCAGGAGCCCCAGGAGGCTGCCCAGGCCCTCCAGGCATGGGTGGCATAGGCGGGCCGCCTACGCTCGGACCAGCGACCGGCGCAGCGGACCTGTTTTGCATGAACGCATAGACACCCCATGCGAGGGCAATGACCAGCACGATGACTATGACCGCCGTGATCGGGCTAATCTCCTTTTTGGTATCAACCATATAAACTCACCTCCTTGTGGTCGATCTATAAAACCATGTGCATTATACGACGGTTTGCTTCGACAATCCTCTTCAATTGTGCAGTCAAATCTCCATATTTCGCGACTGCGCCGGCACGAACTAGTAGAGCGATTCCGAAATAACGAAACACGGCCCCAGCAGCCTGTCATCCTGAACGCAGTGAAGGATCTCAGCGTAACGTCGAGATTCTTCGCATTCGCTCAGAATGACAAGCATCGAGACATATGCAATGGTAATTAGAAATCGCTCTACTAGCCCGGCATCAGTTTACTCGCCATTTCCAACAGTTTCACGAAATCTATCTTACCCTGTGTCTTAAGTATCTGCACGCGCTTCATAGGCTTGGAATCAACGGTAGTCGTCTGCACGCGGAACCCGTAAAGACCGTCACCCCCGGCCTGGCTGTAGATGGCCACAGTCCCGGTCTTAGGCAGCGATTGCCAGAAGATACGGGTCCAGTTACCAGCCGGCAGGCTCTTGCCGTAGAAACTCGTTATATCGCTCTCGGTCACTCCCGGCTTCGCCACATCCACTTGCAATAGTTCGATCTGCTTCACATCTTTCAGAGCCCCGGCCAGATCATCGACATTGATCTTGTCGGCCATCTTCCCCAGCTTACCCGAAAGCATCGGCAGCATAGCCTTGATCGTGGGCAATATGTCTTCGCTGCCCATATTGATTTCCATGGTGGATTCGCCGCCGGGGTAGACGGAGAGGTCCATCGCCGGCTTCTCCTCGGCAAACGCCGCGCTGACCACGATGAGCATCGCAGCCGCAATCAAAGCAATGTATCTTCTCATTGGTTAACACCTCTATTACGTAACATATTACCTGAATTGATAGCCGTCATTCAACTTGCCCACTGTGATCACTCGTTTAGATGCTTCTTACTCAACGCGACTGCGGCAAGAGACGCCGCCGCAATCAACCCCTGGCTCCAACGCTCGCCCGTCTCGAGGCCGTGGTACTTGCCCTCATGGATATGGGTGGGGAATACCTCCTGCTCGGACTTGATCAGCCCGGCTATGAGCAGCGCGTGCTCGGAATCGGGCGCGACCGCCCCAATCGCCCCCCAGAACTCCGGTGAGTCCGTCCCCTTCCACTTGCCAATCGCAAGCATGGCGCCGGCAAGAATAGGAACTTCAATCTTGAGGTCATAATCGGTGTGGGGAAGAATGTCGGCCACGACGTGTGACGCGACTCCAGCCACGAACGCGCGGCCCTTCGATTTACAAAGCGAGCCTGCCAAGGCGCCGATGCAAGCGTGAACTGCCGCCATCACCGCGCCCTAACCCTCACACAACTTCCGATAGATGGAAGTCACCCTTCGCACGTAGTTCTGAGTTTCCCGATAGGGAGGGATGCCCCCGTGTTTCTTCACCGCGCCGGGACCGGCATTGTATGCGGCGAGCGCCAGCGCGAGGTCATACCAGGTGAGGTCGTTCCATTGGCTCTTGCCTGTAACCCTGTCGAGCATGCTCCTGATGTATCTCACTGATCCGTAGACATTCTCCACCGGATCGTAAGCGTTGTTCACACCCAACCCAGCAGCGGTGCCAGGCATCAACTGGCCGAGACCCTGCGCTCCGCAGTGGGACGTGGCATCCATCCTAAAATGCGATTCAGCAAGAATCACCGCGCACACGAGCCTCGGGTCCATCTTATAATGCGCGCTGAACCCGATAATGCTGCGCGCGATGGTATCGGCCTGACTATCGCTGAGGCGGTGGTTGAACCTCTTGATGGCGTTCTTGTAAGCCCTTACGAACTCTTCCGTGCTTATCGATAGCGTCGTCCCCGCACTCCGCGGCCGAACTTGGAGCGCCTGCCTGGGCTGGGCCGCCCTCACCCTGGCTTTTTTCTCCCGCGCCGCATCCTGCCAGGCTTTTTCCATTCGCTTCAAGTCCACATCGTACGTGAAAGCGACGAGTTGCAGGTCCGACAGGGAGTGTTCGGAGCCCGCGCCCACCTTCACGAGGCACGCAAGCTCCACGCCGGGATCGTCGTCGGGCAGCGCCTCGGCATTGACCACGAACGATCCGTCCCGGGGGGTGCTGATAATGAGGCTGAACGTGGAATCTCTATTCGAAATACCGGTACCGGTGACGGTCCCCCTGATCTCGAAGACGTCGCCGATGTGCGATGAAGCGTCGGATTTTATCGTTTGAATGGGGACCGCGGGGGCGACCAGCTTCTTGCGGAGGCAGAGGTATTCTCTGACGTCAACGTGCCCGGAGGCCCAAACCGCGGATGATGCGGCCGCTAGCCATGCAATCAATATGAACCGCCGGAATCTCAAGACATGTCCTCCGACTCAGAGTCAGCAAAACCGACTCGCGCCACAACTCAGCTATCTAAGATTAGTATACCATATCCGCTCTCAGAACAGGCCTTTGAGTGTGGGATACAGTTTCAAGTAGTCTCTGAATCGGTCGTTGTAGTGAGATGCCCTCTCCGTGTCGGGTTCGATCACATCAGTGATTCGCACCCATTTCCTGGCTATGGTCCGAACGTCCTCGCCGGTATGCGCGGCACATGCAAGCATCGCCGCGCCCAGGCAACCGGCTTCGGTGACCGCGGCCCTACGAATACGTATACCCAACACATCCGCCTTGAGCTGAAGGAGTGTCCTGCTCCTAGCCCCTCCTCCGATTGCGACTAACTCAGTAATGTCGATTCCGGACCGGGAAAGGATGTCAACGTTGAGCCGCATCTCGAAGCTGACACCCTCCAGAAGGGCTTTAAGAATCTCCTCGCGCTTGCTGGTAAGCCTTAGGCCGAGGATGCATCCCTTGACCCTGCTATCGAAATGTGGTGTGCCTGACGGGGTAAAGTAGGGCAAAACCATAAGTCCGGTAGGCTCTTCGGGCATCTTCCCGAGCAGCAGCTCATAAGAACTTTGGCTCGTTCTTGTCGACTGCTCCGCCTCCGGATGGCCGAACTCGTCGTTGAACCATTTCAGCAGATTCCCGCCGGTGATGCTGAATGCAACCGTCGTATACATGCCTTTGACCGTGTAGTCGTATGTGGCGAGGTTGTTGCCCATAAGATCATTTGTGAATACCGGCTCGCTGAACGCGGGGGTGATGCACTCGACTGTCCCCATCCCGTAGACCGCCCTGTCCGCCGAAGCAATCCCTGCTCCTAGAGCCCCACAGGTCTGGTCGTGGCCTCCCGCAACCACCACAACCCCATCCGGCAGCCCGATCTCTTGAGCAACCTCATTCGGGATCCTGCCCACAACCGCGCCCGAAGCCAGCGGCCTGGCAAGCTTGGATCGATCCAGGGCAATAGCCGACAGGATTTCTTCGTCCCAGTCGTGAGTGATGACATTGAACATCATAGTACGGCCCGCAAGCGGCCAGCTTATTGCAGGCTCAAGCCCAAGTCCGCGATGAACCAGGTCCTCAAAGCAATGGAACGACCCAGCATTTCGCCAAACCTCGGGCTGATTGTCTCGCAGCCACAGCAGCTTAAAAAGAGTGTATATCGGATGAGCGGTATGGCCGGTCTTCTGGTAGAGTTTCTCCCGCCCGAATTCCTCGGCCCAGGCTTGAGTAATAGAGGCGGCGCGGGCATCCGAGGAGACCATTGCATTGCCCAGTATCTCGCCCTTGGACCCGACCGGCGTAAACGCCTCCCCCTGGCTGGAGACACACATTCCTCTTACCGGGTCATCAGGGCAGGCGGCCGCCGCCTCGCGAATCACGTCCACGCACCGACCGAGAACCAGCGAAGAGTCCAGTTCCGCCCAACTTTCATGTGGCGCCATAAGAGGATATTCACGATAGGCCAAGCTTATCTGTTTGCCGTCTTCGTCGAATACTACAGCCTTGCACCCCGTAGTGCCGACATCCAGTCCAAGGTAACTCATACGTACCACATCTCCAGATAGCTGTTGACTATTCTCTTCATCTCGTCAAAGACTATGCCCTGGCGGTATACGGTGGTGAAGTAGTCGAGATGCGCCTTGCTCGTCAGGTCGGCCCGCCGTCCAAGGTAACCCTCATCAGCCAAGCGCTTTGCCGTGTCCGGCCCGCCGACTTTGGCTGCGTTGCGGACCATATCGGTCAGCAGCGCCGGGCTGGAATCGCGCTCCATGGATGTCCAGATGTTGACCTTGGCTACCCCATCGTCAAAGAGGTTCCGCACCTGCTCGTTTGACACCGAGGAGCAGCCGTGGAGCACGATCCTTGGACCGATCTTCGCCTTGATTTTGCGCGCTAGGTCGCCATGGTACTGCAAATCCGCCGCGCTTGCCCGGTGCTCGGTGCCGAGGTTTGCCACAATGAAGTCGGCTCCGGTCCTAGTTACATATTCCAGCGCGCGTTCCGGAGAAGTCAGATGGCTGACCTCATTGCCGGTGGCGTCGACTATCTCATCGCATGCTCCCTCGACCACGATGTCTTTCCCATGCCGCTCGACGAACCCGGCAGTAGCCTCGATATTTTGCTCAAAAGGAACGGCCGAGGCGTCGAACATAATCGACGAAAACCGGCTCATCTCCCATGAGAGCAGACCTTTATCGAGGTCGTGCTGGATATGGTCGAGGTGTACCATCACTCTGAGCCCGGAGAACGGAGAACCAGGCGAGGTGAGGACTTCAATGTCCGCCAGGAACAGCTTGAGTCCTATGTCCCACTGCCTGGTGTGAGTATAGTTAACCGTCTGGGAGCGGTGCGAGTATAGATTGGTTATCGCTATGGTCACGGGAATATCCGCGACACCAACGCGATCACCCAACTCAGCCGAGGCCGACAGCACCGCCTCGGTCGTGGTCAGGTTCTCGGAACAGAAAGTCGGCACGACCCAGCCTCTATCGGCAGCGTCGGAGTAGACGTCCAGAACCTGGCTGCGCTCGGTAATTAACGGCATTGTTGTCTCCGTGCATAGATCATTTGGCGGCGGTCGCCAAATTTTCAACTTCGAACCCCAGATAGTCCGCGAGGGCATCCTGAACGGCCACCGCAACCTTACCGGGGGTGACACTGACGTGGTGCCTGTGACCATTCCGAACTACATGCAGCAGCACGTCCTGAAGTTGTGGTATCTCTGCAACGCCCGCGCAGCCAAAGAAGCTCTCGGGAATCGGATCATTAGTAAATCGGCCTTGGCCCAGGTAGAACTTGAGCTTGCCCGACTCAGTCATCATGCTCGAAAATGTGAAGTCCGTGGGCTTTATCCGGCCCACGTTGCAGCCAAATGAGCAGGTTATTCCAGGGGCATTATCCAGTATCGCGTGTCCCGTGACGGTTCCCGTAGCCGTCATCATCGACTGAGGAACAGGTCCGCAGTGGAAAAGGATACACTTGTCTTCGTCGTCGCTGTAGTTGTTGTTCCAGTCGAGGCAGGCGGCCACGTCTCCCGAGGCCTTGCTTAAAGCATACATGGCGACTGCGTTGCCTACATCGACTTCGCAGGCGGCAGTTATGAAGCGATTGTTCATCTCGCTTAGCAAGACGCACGGGGATATCCCGAGCACCTGCTGCATCTCGATCCAGCACCGCACGGCTACCGCGTCCAGCTTGTTCTCCTCAACGATGTTGTCCAGCACCGCCGCGAGCTTGACGATCTTGGCGAACGAATCGGCTGGGATATTGGAGAAGTCGGTGTAGCTCGTTAGAGCCGCGGCCTTGTCCTTATACACGGAGCTGTCCGAAACCACGCTATCCATGCGATGGAAGACATCCGAGAGGTCGAAAGTCTCCATAGTGATGCCGTTCCTCTGAAGAGCTAGTTCATCTATGCGGACTGTCTTGAAAGCGGATGTGCGGGCGCCGATGCTTCCCACAACCATTCCCCGCAGAGCTTTGACGACGCGGCAGACGCGGTCGAAGTGATCCACATGCGCCGCGAAAGCCGGCGATGACGGCGAGACCGTGTGCGGCTTGAGCGAAGTGAACTTTATCCCGTTCTGGAAAAACACATCGGCAATGGATATTTTGCCGCAGAAGGCATCCCTGCGCAGTTCGGGGTTCATTCTGTCCAAATCGTCGGGGTAGGCTTGCAGCAGAATAGGCACTCCGGCGTCCTTAAGCGCAGCGACCGCGCCGTTCTCATCGCCGAAGTTCGGCAAGCAGATGATAACGCCGTCAAACTCTCCCGCGTGGTCCTTGAGAAACCGTGCGTAGACCGCGCCTTCGGCGGGGGTCTCAACCGCGCCGTGCCTGGTAGCGTCGGCATCCAGCGTTAAGGTCTTGTGTCCAAGTCCCTTAAGTGCGCATTCCATTTCATCTCTTGCGGAGGCGATCAGCGATGCGGGAAAAAAGCCCCTGTTTCCGAAAAATAGCGCGAATGTCGATTTTGAAGTTTGGCATTTCATCTGTTCATGTTCCTTTCCCTGGATAAAGTGAGCCGATCAGTTAACCGGCGCGTTCGAACACAGCCTCTTGGCGAGGTCGTTGCCATGGATGTCGAGAGTCCCCGCCTTGTCGGGCTGCTGGACTATTAGCTTGTCTTTGTATGTAAGCAGGCTGCTTCTTACATTGGCGGGGAGATACAAGCGCAAACTGTGTGCAAACGCCCCGCCTGACACTTAGGCAGGGCCAATTCTGATATCAAGAAAGGGCATAAAGATGGCGGAGAGGCCGGGATTCGAACCCGGGACCCGGTTTAACCCGAGTAATCACTTAGCAGGCGATCGCTTTCGACCACTCAGCCACCTCTCCGCGTCAGTGATATTCTACCACGCCGGGACCCGAGAATCAAGCAACGATTTGCAAACGAGGGCATAGGGCATAGAGTATAGGGCATAGGAAGGGAAGGAACACTCTATGCTGCACCACTCCCTTCTATGCCCTATGCCCTATGCCCTATGCCCTTTCCTTCAGTAGGATTCTTCCTGCTCGTAGCTTATCTCCGAAGTTTCTACCGTATACATCTCCGGATCGGAATCAAACTCGTCCTTGCACTCATCGCTGCAGAAACAGAAGTGCTTGCCGCGATAGTCCGTGCAGACCGCGGCGTGTTCCTCCGGCACGACCATGCCGCAAACAGGATCGACTGGCATTTGAGTCACCTCCTCGGTAGTTCGCGTACTGGAGGATTCCCACTGCACCGACGGTTAAAACTCCGTTCGCCCACATATCCTATCCCGCCGAAACCGTATGCCCATCCTTGTCCTGCTTATGCAGGGCTGTACTTAAGCTACTGCCTGCTCGTCCGACGGCGGGGTTTCAGTAGACTCGGCTTCGTCGGATTTGCCGCGTGATTTTTGATAGTCGCACTCGGGATTCGTGCAGCGATAGCCCGTCAACCGACCCCTGAACCGCCGCTCGCCGAGCAGGCTGGAGCAGTTTGGGCAGACCTTGTTCGTAGGTTTGTCCCACGAGACCCATGAGCACTCCGGATAGCGATTACACCCATAGAAGACCTTGCCCTTCTTCGACTTCTTCTCCACAACGTCCCCCTCGCCGCACGCGGGACACTTGACGTCGATGGGTTTGCTGAGGGGCGCGGTGGTCTTGCACTCGGGATAGCCCGCGCAGCCTAAAAACTCGCCGAACCGGCCCTCGCGGATGAGCATCTTCTTTCCGCAGTTGGGGCAGATCTGGTCGCTCTCTTTGGGGGCGATCTTGACCCGCTCCATACCTTCCTGCGCTGCCTCGAGGTCCTTCTCGAACGGCTCGTAGAACCGGCTCAGGAGCTTCACCCACTCCAGCTTCCCCTCCTCGACGTTGTCAAGCTCGGTCTCGATGCCGGCGGTAAATTGGATGTCCATAATCACCGGGAAGTGCTTCACGAGCTGGTCGGTTACTATGAACCCGAGCTCAGTCGGATAGAACTTCTTCTCTCGAAGCTCCACATACTTTCGGTCCTGGATGGTCGAGATGATGGTCGCGTAGGTGCTCGGCCTGCCGATACCCTTTTCCTCAAGAGTGCGTACGAGGGTTGCCTCGGTAAAGCGGGGCGGCGGCTCGGTGAAATGCTGTCGAGGAGTGATCTCTCGCAAATCGAGAATTTCTCCCTCGGTCATGGCCGGCAGCGGCGGCTGCTCTTCGTCCGCGACAACCTTGTCGTCGTCCTTGCCCTCGGTGTAGACCTTCATAAAGCCCTGGAACTTGACCGTCGAACCGGTGGCTCGGAAGATGAGGCCCTTGGCCTCGATATCGACCGATACCATGTCGAACACCGCTGGCGACATCTGGCTGGCCATGAAGCGCTGCCATATCAATCTGTAGAGGCGGTACTGGTCGGAGCTCAGATACCGCTTGATCTCATCCGGGTGACGGAAGACCGACGTAGGCCGGATGGCCTCGTGCGCATCCTGCGCGCCCTTGCGCGAAACCTGGCGGGCCGTATCGGGCATATATGCCTTGCCATAGTTCTTCTCTATGTAGTCGCGGGCTTCTGCCTGGGCTTCCTTGGCCACGCGCGTGGAGTCGGTTCGCATATAGGTGATAAGACCCACGGAACCGGCCTCACCCAAATCGACGCCTTCGTAGAGCTGCTGGGCGATCATCATCGTACGCTTCGCGCCGAAATTGAGCTTGCGGCTCGCCTCTTGCTGCAGGGTGCTCGTGATGAACGGCACGGCCGGGTTGCGCTTCTTCTCGCTCTTCTTGACCTTCTTGATCCGATACTCGGCGCCCTCGATCTCCTTGAGGAGGCTGTCGGCTTCCTGTTGGTTGTGAATCTCGAGCTTGTCGCCGTTTCGCGAGACGAGCTTCGCGTCGAAGAGGTGCTCTTTTTTCTTCGGCGTGAGTGTGGCTGTCAGCGACCAGTATTCAATGGCAACGAACGCGGTGATCTCGCGCTCGCGGTCGCAAATGAGCCTCACAGCCACCGACTGAACGCGGCCCGCGCTCAAGTTGCGCTTAATCTTGCGCCACAGGAGCGGACTGAGCTTGTAGCCCACGAGCCTGTCCAGGACCCGTCGCGCCTGCTGGGCGTTGACGAGGTCGATGTTGATGTCCTCGGCGTTCTGAAGACTTTCAAGAACGGCGCTCTTTGTGATTTCGTTAAATCGAATTCGCTTGGGCTTACTGAGCTTCAAGGCCTCCGTGAGATGCCATGCGATGGCTTCGCCCTCGCGGTCAGGGTCGCTGGCGAGGTACACGACATCAACTTTGCTCGCCGCGGCCTTGAGTTTTTTTAGGACCTCTTTACGCTCCGGTATGGAGACATACTGAGGCTTGAAGTTGTCTTCTATCTCAACCCCGAGTTTACTCTTCGGAAGATCACGCACGTGGCCCATGCTGGCCTCGATGGTATAGTCCGCGCCCAGGAAGTTCTTTAGAGTCTTGGTCTTAGCAGGAGACTCAACAATGATTAATGACTTCGCCATTACTTAAATTATCCTTACTCCGCATAATAGCCAGAATGCTTTCCCATAGTTGATATGCCTTAGTAGAGGCGATCTTGAAAGGGGAATGTGGCACGGAGAGTGATGATAGCACAATGGGGAAGACCTGTCAATCGAAAATGGGCATCGAAAGTACAAACGCCAACTCCCGACTGACAACTGTCAACTGACAACTGACCACTGTCAGGCGGCGGGGCGGAAGGCGTTGACCGAGGGACCGTGAGGCAGGCTGAGGTGACCAACAAAGTCGGCGGCGATGACGGGCCTGCTGATGAAGTAGCCCTGGATCTCGTCGCACTTGAGCGAGCGCAGGAACTCCAATTGCTCCAGAGTCTCCACGCCCTCCGCTATAACCCTCAGCTTCAGGCTGTGTGCCATCGCGACGACAGCTCCGGCAATGGCGGCATCATCGGGGTTCGTGGTAATGTCTCTGACAAATGATTGATCGATCTTGACTGCATCTATCGGGAACCGCTTGAGGTAACTCAATGATGAGTAGCCCGTGCCGAAGTCATCCACGGATATCCTGACGCCCATTTGCTTCAGCTTGCCTAGCACGTCGACGGCAACCTCCGGGTTTTGCATCAAGGCGCTTTCGGTGAGCTCGAGCTCCAGGTATTGAGGGTCGAGGCCCGTATCAGCCAGGACCTTGGCGATAGTTCGCGCCAGATCCTCCTCGTGGAAGTGCTTCGCGGATATATTGACCGCGATACTGATGGGCAAGTAACCGGCTTCCTGCCACGCCTTGTTCCGGGCGCAGGCGGCCTTGAGGATCCACTTACTCATGGGGACTATAAGTCCGGTCTCCTCGGCTAAAGAGATGAACTTGCCGGGCGGGACCAGTCCATACTCAGGGTGCTGCCAGCGGACCAGGGCCTCGCTTCCGCGCGTTTCTCCGGTCCTGATATCGACCTGCGGCTGGTAGTGCAGCAGCAGTTCGTCGCGTTCGAGGGCACGCCGCAAGCTGTGCTCAAGAGTCATCCGCTCCAGATCGGCGGCGTTGAACGCTTCCGTGTAGAGCTGCCAGTTGTTGCGACCTTTCTCTTTTGCTCTGTACATGGCCGTGTCGGCATTCTTAACCAGGGTCTCGACATCAGTACCGTCGGTCGGGTAGATGCTGATGCCGATGCTCGTTGTGACGAAGAGTTCGTGCTCCTCCAGAACAAACGGCGCCGCCACGGCTCGCAGCACTCTTCTCGCGACCTCTCCCGAAGCCTCGGGGCCCGCCGAGACATCCGCCAGGATGATGGTAAACTCATCCCCACCCATCCGCGCGATGGTATCGGCCTCACGCACACAGGTCTGGAGGCGCTCGGCCACCCCCCTCAGCAGCAGGTCGCCGATGTTGTGGCCCAGGGTATCATTTATGAGCTTGAACCGGTCTATATCAAGGAACATTACGGCAACGGGATGCTGAGTGCGTTGTGAGTGCGCGAGACGCTGGGTCAGTCTGTCGCTAAACAACAGCCTGTTGGGAAGACCAGTAAGCGGATCGTGATAGGCCAGATAGTCGAGCTGCTCTTCGTAGGCCTTCTTCTGGGTAATATTGCGCTTGACGGCAACGAAGTGTTCGATGACACCACCGTCGTTCTTGACCGGAGTAATCGTCATATCCTCAATGTAGACCGTGCCGTCCTTGCGGCGGTTCGTTATCTCGCCGCTCCAGGGTTCGCCGTCAAGGACAGTCCTCCACAGATTGTCATAGAATTCACAGTCGTGCTTGCCGGATTTCATTATGCGTGGGTTCTTTCCGACAACCTCGGTAAAACTGAAGCCGGTTTCCTTTTCAAAAGCGGGGTTGACGAACTCGATCGTACCATCAATATCCGTGATGACGATCTGGTCACTCGCGGCGTTCATCGCCGAGGTCTGGATTTTCATCACACCCTCGGCGCGCTTGCGTTCGGTCGTGTCGACAAACAGGGCGGCGAATTGCCCTCTGGTCGGGCTGAACGCGAACACCTCGAAGTCCCTTCCAAGTTCCTCGACGCGATTCTCAAAGCGGGTCGGTTCTCCCGTTAGGGCAACTCTGCCGTAGGTTTCGATCCAACAAGACTCTATGTTCGGCAAGACCTCGAGCACCCTCTCTCCAACCACCTGATCCGCCTTCATGCCCGTGTTTTGCTCAAAAGCCTGGTTTACTTCCAGATATCGCCAGTCGCATGGCCTGCCATTATCATCACATATAATCTCGCACAGGGCGAACCCTTCACTCATGCTGCTGAACAGCGTGCGGTAGCGCTCTTCGCTTGCCTGCAAGGCTTCCTCGGCGCGCTTGCGCTCGGTGATGTCGCGCACGATTCCCGTGGCGAACCATTGATCGTCAACCTTGAACGCGGATATCGAGAGCTCAACGGGAAACTCCGTACCGTCTTTATGATTCGCAGCGAGCTCCACGGTCTTTCCGACCGCGTCCCCCTGCCCGGTTGCCCTAAAATGTCCGAATGCTTTCTCGAAACCTTTGCGGAATCTCTTCGGGACGATCAGCCGGTGCAGGTCCTGCCCCTTAACTTCCTCGCTTTTGTAACCAAAAATCTTCTCCGCCGCCGGATTCCAGTAGGAAATGAGGCCGTTATCATCCATGATGACCAATGCGTCGTTAACGGTGGTCATGATGGCTCGCGCCTTGGCCTCGCTTTCGCGCAAAGCTTCTTCCGCGCGTTTTTGTTCCGTAATGTCACGGAAGACGAGTACTACTCCGATCAGCTTCTCGTCGGCGTCTCGGATAGGGGCACAACTGTCGGCAATGCTTCTCTGCGTGCCGTCCGCCGAGATAAGAGCCATGTGATTTGCCAACTCGATAGCCTGCCCTGTCTTGAGCACTCTCTCCACGGGGTTCGGGGCCTTCTCTCCGGTGAATTCGTTGATTATGTTGAACACTTCTTCGAGGGGCTTGCCTCGTGACTCCGTCTCGGTGAAACCCATCAGAGTCTCCGCGACGTTGTTGAGCAGGGTCACATTTCCATTGGTGTCAGTGGCGACCACACCGTCGCCGATGGAACGAAGGGTCACCGACAGGCGCTCTTTTTCGACCGCCAGGGCGTCTTCCATCTGTTTGCGCTCGGTGATGTCGAGCAGGGTCCCGATCAGTCCGCCAAGCTTGCCTTCGTGGTCGGAGAATGCCGCCTTGGAGATTATGATGTCGCGCTCGGTCCCACCGTCCTGAACGAGGCGACTTTCATAGGTCTGTATTTCGCGGCGGCTGAGCACGGCCAGGTCAACCTCGCTGTATGCTTTGGCCAACTCGGGCGGACAGATATCAAAGACTGTTTTTCCGATGACCTCATCCTTCGGCAGGCCGAAGAAGTCCGCGAACGCGTCGTTGATTCCGAGGTAGGCCCCATCCGTGTCCTTATAGAATACGGGGACGGGTATTGAATCAAGGATCACCTGCAGGAAGCGCAGGCTATCCTTGACTCTCTGCTCCGCGTGCCGGTTATCGGTAACATCGGTCCATATACCCGCGAATCCCGAAACGGTCCCCTGCTGGTCCATAATGGGGTTCAGGACGACGTAGTAAATGATCGAGCGACCATCGGACCGGAGGTAGTTAGTCTCGAACGAACAGCGTTCCCCCTCCATTACCAGCGCCAGGGCGTTCTCGGCGATGGGACGCACGGATTCCGGCCACAGATCGACAAATTGTTCACCCAGGACATCGGCCTCGGAGCAACCCAGGCCGGTAAGTCCGGCCTGATTGATGCTCTCGATACAGCCCTCTTTGTCCACGAACACCACCACGCTTGGCGAGCCTTCCACGAAACCGCGATAGCGGCTTTCGGATGAGGCGATGCGGGCTGCTGAATCTTTTATATTTTGGAGTGTGAATGAATAAGTCAGGATAAGTATGCATGCAAAAAGAGTAACGATGATGGGGAACAGTCGATGCACAGCCAATTTATGAGTCCAATTGCTCGCGTCAACGCCCATACGCAGGACAGCGACAACGCGGTCTGTTCGTGTGTCCTTCACGGGCGCGGACGCAATCAGCCAGGTTCCTCTACTGTCCGTGATGGGCCCCTGCACGAACTCCTCTCCGGTCCGGGAAATCGTCTCGAATGCGTCGCGGGCAGGCTCGTATTCATCACCCGAGGCCAAGAAACTCTCCGACTCATCCGGGTCGTCGTTGATAAGAAACACCATCCGATTGTGCCGAACCGCCAGTAGGTCAACGGAATCGACCGGTTGATGATCCTCACAATCAGGTTGAAGAATCTGTTTCAGAGCGCCGCGAAGTCGCTTGAACTCAGGGCTCAACTCGTCCCGTGGTGTGCCTGTCAGGTTCGCAATGGTCATACAATCGATTCCGGCCGCGGTCGCCATCGCCCTGCAGCCCAGGGCCGCGCGAAACTCACTGTTGGCCATGCGCCCGATAATTGTGGTCAGCACCCAACCGGCCGCCAGCACGACCAGCAGAATCGATATCGTCTGGGCTCCGGTCCGCAGTTCGGCGGTACGCTCCGACTCCAGAGCACACGTGGACCGCCAGTAGAACCATATTGCTATCCCGAGGACTAATGCGCATACACCCTTGAGCAGGATGTATGGAAATCCTAATAGGCTAAAGAAGTTCTGGTAGTTTATCAGATTCGCGGGAAAGAAGTTCGCCGGGGGAACCACTGCAGCGCCGAGTACAGCGTAGATACCCATTGCCATGCTTGCGATAACAAGCGAGCGATGGGTAATATCAGTGCTATTCTTTGACGCAAGGCACAAGACATAAGCCGACCACAAGCCGCCCGTAAGACACAGCACATATCTCGAGGATGCGTTCAGCCCGGACCAACCGGCAAGTAGGCCCATGGAAGCAAGCAAGAGCAGCGGCGCGAATATCCATCGCCCCGGCCCGCGTCCTCTCAGCCTGATCAGACCCAGACGCCCGAATTCAATCAGACAAGTGAAGGCCAGGCAGCCGAGTACTATTCGCAAGTGAGAGCATACCGGAGGGTGTCCAAGCGCTGTTTCCAATGGACCGATCCATTGGTTCAGCCCCTGAAGAGCCCCATACAGGGCGAGCCAGACCCATGGGAGCCTCGCCTGATCGGATTTGCGCAAGACACAGCAA
Organism: Armatimonadota bacterium; assembly: GCA_023474015.1. The sequence continues at coordinate 6,825 of JAMCYN010000032.1, read as the reverse complement.
ACCCCACCCACGAGGATGAGCCCCAGGCCGTAGAAGAAGTAGATATAATCCAATTGTAGCTCAGAAAAGCCGGTCAACGTCTGTAACCGTACTCCTTGGTCTGACTTGAACCACTTTTTATATCGGTTTGATCGAGTGAGAATATTTAGGGGCAATCATTTGCGAAGTGACACTGAATAGGAGGCGAATTATCGAAGCGCGGACAGCTCGGGGAGAGGTCGATGGTCCGGGATTTGCAATCCCGGACGTTCTTCGCGGGTTTGTAACCCGCCAACCCACCTCTCACCGAAGAGACTGCGCCTCGGATCTGCTATGCGGCGCATACGGCGCGGTTGCCACAAACTTGAGACACATCCAGTTAGCAGGGCTTGGCGGCCCTGGCCATTGCGGCGATGTGGTCCGGGGTGGTACCACAGCAGCCACCTATGATATTCGCGCCGGCCTCGATCAACTCAGGAACCTTGCGCGCCATATCCTCGGGGGTGGCCTTGAACACGGTCTTACCGTCCTCGAGCAGGGGCACTCCGGCGTTGCTTTGGATAAGAATCGGGGTGATCGGCAGGGCTTCCCTGATCTGTTTGGTGATCTCGATCATGTTCTCGATGCCGTTGCCGCAGTTGGCCCCGACAATGTCCGCTCCGGCCTCCACTACGGTTTTTGCGGCGGTCGCGGGATCAACACCCATCATCGTGCGGAAACCGCGCGCGCCAGCTTCGAATGTAAAGGTGCAGATAACAGTGAGCCTGGTGTTTTCCTTGGCGGCCTTGACAGCCTGGACGGCCTCGACCGTCGACATCATAGTTTCGATGCACAACGCGTCCGCGCCGCCTTGTTCGAGGGCAACAACCTGCTCCTTGAAGGCGTTGTAGAGGTCTTCTTCGGTGACATTTCCGCCCTCGTCGTAGGGTATCTGTCCGGTAGGACCCACAGACGCCGCCACGTAACCCTTGTCGCCAATCGCTTCCCTGGCGAGCTTCGCGGCGGCCCTGTTCATTTCCACAACCTTATCGTCAAGGCCGAACTCCTTCTGCTTGAAGCTGGTACCACCGAACGAGTCGGTCTCGACAATATCGCTGCCGGCCGCGACATACGCCTCCGCGATGCTTTTGACCGCGTCGGGGTGAGTGAGGCACCACATCTCGGGCGACTCGCCCGGCCGCAGTCCCTTTGCCTGCAAGAGCGTGCCTATGGCGCCGTCGGAGATCAGAATTTCACCGGTGGCTATTCGATCGAGTAGAGACTTCAAGTACGGTTCCTCCTTGGGTCTGATGGTTTGATAGTGTGATGGTCCGATTCGCGCTGAGTACCCGCATATATATAGCGCCCGAACCACCCTGTGATAAATCCGGCTCGCGGATGTCGGCTTGAACTTATCCGTTCCCGGCGGCAACTACTTCCGAATGTTTTTCGTCCGGGTCGAGATGGGCCCCCGGCGCCAGCGGCAGCCTCAGCGTAAATGTAGAACCCTCGCCCACCGTGCTCCGAATCGTGATCTCACCGCCCAACAGTAACGCCAACCTCTGAGCTATCGTCAAGCCCAGTCCCGTGCCCTGTTCAGAAGCTCGCTTGCCGCGACCACGATAGAATTCCTTAAACACCAGCTCCAGTTCTTCCTTCGGAATCCCGACGCCCGTATCCTGTACCGATATCGATAGCGAACTATCGCTTTCCGAGGCACTGACGGTGATCGTGCCCTTGGTTGTGAACTTGATAGCATTCGATATCAGGTTCACCATGATATGGCTGAGTCTCTGCTCATCGGTGATAATGCCGAATAGCTTGCTTTGCACATCGAGCTTGACGTTAAGCTGCTTGCCCGCGGCGAGAGGCATCATGTTGCTGACCAAATGCTCCAGGAACTCGCCGATTTCCACCTGCCCCCAGTGGATTTCCATCCGTCCGGCCTCGATCTTGCTGAGGTCCAGAAGGTCATTGACCATCCCTAGAAGCTTGTGTGAGTTTACCACGACGCGCTTAAGCTTCATTTGCTGTCGGTCGGTGAGTGGTTCGTCCGTGTCTTCGAGAAGAATCTCGGCAAATCCGATAATCGAGGTCAGGGGTGTGCGTAGTTCGTGCGAGACGCTGCGGAAGAAACGGTTTCGCTCCTCGGCCGCCGCAAGGACTTTCTGGTTTTGCGCCTGCAGTTCCTCGGAGCGTTCGCGAAGCTCCTCTTCCATCCGCAGCCGCTCTGATATATCTCGGAATATGGCCTCGTAGACGGCGTGTTCGCGGTCGTATACCACCATAAGCTGGGTAGGTATCTCCCCGCCGTCCTTGCGCGCGAGGTGAATTGTCTCCATCGCCATCCCGACCAGCCGCGACATATCGACGGCCGAGTTCGCCCTCGCGCCCTGGTCTACGACAAACAGTGTCGAGCAGGGTTTACCGATAAGCTCTCCCTCGCCGTAACCGAGCCCCTCGTTCATCCGACGGTTGGTGGCAAGTATGTCGCCCGAGGAATCGCAGATCATCATGAAGTCCTCTGAGTTGTTGACCAGTCGTTTGTAGCGTTCGAGCTCGGATTCCGCGAGGTATGCTGGGGTAATGTCGTGGATAAGCTCCAAGACCTGATTGACCTGGCCCGCTTGATCGATGACTGGAGAGGTAGTGACGCTTAAATATTGCATCCCAACACGGGGAAACTCTTTTCTCAGCCTTCCAACCTGTGGTCGACCGGTCTCGAAGGTGCGCTTGACGAGGCAATCGTCGCAGACGGTATCCAGTCCGTAGAATACTTCGTGACAGAAGCCGCCCACCATATCCGCGACACCGCGCCTTTCGGCCAAGATCGCGTTGTGCCACACCACGCGCATATCGCGATCAATGAGTAGCACCTCCGCGCCCAGGTTATCTATCACACCGGCGAGCTTGCTTCCCTGCTTGAGTTCCTGTTCGAGCGCACGGCAGTCGCGACGAGCAACATGCACCGCGAAGGCGCCCGAGATGCGTTCCGAGTACATGTCGGCAACGAACTTGGCAACCTGACGGTTGGATTCCCGCTCGGGCGAGTTCAACTTCGGGGGCACTCCCGCAAAGCAGCCCTTGGCATATTGCTTGCCCTCATAGTGGAGCCAGATCGGATGGCCAAGCATAAGCTGCCCGTCAGAAGTAAACTCCATCTGCTCCTGACCGGTATCGCGCAGCTTGGCTATGAGCGCAATCATTTCCTCGGGGTATTCGGGTGCACTTTCTCCGTAGACCTCATCGGCAAGCCTGATGCTGGGCCCGTCAAAGATAAATATACCGCCGAATGTCTGTTTACTCAGACGGAAGGCCCTTCCGCCTTCCACGACCTGTTCCTTTGTCAACAGGTCAGTTATCCGAACCTCGCCTGGGTCGTCCGGTATGCAATGTTCGTCCACTTATCGACCTCACCGTACAGCTTCTGTCAACAGTCACGCACTGACGGCAACAGAATGCACTTCCGCATATTAATAAGTGTACCACAGCTATCAGTATTGGTCAATGATTTGTAAGAGCTTACAGGTCACAAGTCCTTCTTTGTGCACCCGCCCTCCCGCGCAAGGTTTACCTAAACTTGGAACGCACACTTTCGAAGCAGGAAGAGTGCGCGTCGGCTTTGTGGTATCGCAACTACCTGTGGGAGCGCGCACTTGCTCCCTCGCCCCGCAGGAACGATCTACCTTGCTCCCTCGCCCCTGGGGGAGAGGGCTGGGGTGAGGGGGTAGCGTATCTGCGAAGCGTCTCCCCCTCACGCTAACACGCACATAGGTCTCGATTTGATGGCGCGAAGTGACTATAATGGATGTGGATGTGCAATAACTCGCGGAGGCATTTGGAATGGATAAACCGATCGCGGTAGTCCGCAGGGACATAATGGCAAGCACCGGCCCGGGCATCTACGGTATCAAAAGAATGGACAAAGTGCGCTCGCCCAAGGGGGAGATTTTCATCTTCCTGGGGGTTTGCGATGGGGTCGCGCACGTTGAGCGAGAGGATAAGTCCAAGGGGCAGGCGTTCGTTGAGGTGGACAGCGGGGATTTCTCCGGGTGGCGCAAGGTCTGATTCGGGCCGAATGCTCCTCATCGCGCTGCAAGTAGTGTCCATAAGATGTGAACATTAGGAACTGATGAGGTATGAATATCGCCCTTGACAACCACCATAACTGCTGATATACTCCGACATGTCATCAACAGGGCGCAAGGTTAGCGTTTGAGACGACTTGCTTGCGTCATAACTATTGCGGATGATCGAGGCAAGGAGACGCCTCGAACAACTCCGACGGCGCACGGATGGCGGCCGCAATACGAGAGTTGAATCGGGGGTTCTAGCTTCCTGACGGGGCTGATCCGCCATCGTCAACCTTATAGAACTTCAATACAACCTTTCTTCGGTATTCATATTGGCTGTCGCAGCGCCCATGCGTCCAGCTTCCTCGTATTACAATTACAGGTTTCAGAGACTCCCGGTTTTCCGGTCATGGTCAGAACACATGGGTCCAAAGAGCACGAGCTGCACGGTCATTTCCAAAAGACAGAGGTAGTAATTTGGGGACCGAGATCAGTAGAGACGCGCCTGAACCGCAAGATGATTTGCACGACGAGCGGATAGTAGCCCTCACAAGGCGCGAAGTGGAGGTGCTGAGCCTCGTATTGGAGGGCAAGTCCTCTAGAGAGGTAGCGGCATCGCTCGTCTGCAGCAAGCGCACGGTGGACTTTCATCTGACGCGGATTTACGAGAAACTACGGGTGTCAAATCGAGTCCAGGCGATGCGTCGCGCAACGCTGCTGGGTTTGGTGGACGTCGGATTCGCGGCGAAGGAGAATCTTAGATAGTATATGACCTCTCAGGCCACCTGTGGACTCATGCCTACGCTGCGGGGACTTGGGTGCGCTTGAAAATCCTCACGGTGGCCGTCTCCGGGCTCCAGGCCATATCTACCTCATCCACTAGTTGGCGTATCATATAGAGCCCGAGGCCGCCTTCACGGGTGAGATCGGGATGGGATGGAACGCGTGGGTGATCGCAGCCGGAGATGTTGTTGCGCACCTCCACCCAGAGACCCTCCTCCAGCACTATGCACTTAATCTCCACGTTCGGCGATTCGTCACACGGGCTGCCGTACTTCACCGCGTTGGTACACGCCTCACCAAACGCAAGTTTGAGGTCCTCTATCTGCGAGGACGAGAAACTCATGCGCCGCGCGATACCCTCCACCGCATGGCGAGCGATGGCAACATATTCCGGCGAACTGGGGATTTCCAGAAGCACTACTTCGCCTTGTCTCAACTCATTTGCCTCCCTGCACTACGAGACATAGCGTTAACATTATTATCGGGATTAGTGCCACGCAGCTTTATGGGAATTGTGAAATCGCAACCCATCTCCGCTTCAGCCTCAATACCTTTCACTTAACCCCTCACCCCAATCCTCTCCCCTGGGAAGAAGAGGCCTTGAATTAACCCAGGACCCTTGCCATAGCGCGAACCACAGTCGGGAATATTGTGAGGAGACATTGGGAGTGCAAACGAGCCGGCGACGTGCACAGAGGTTAGAATTGACTAGTTCAGGTGGCGGCAACATGACTCGAATAAGACATGGCGAAAGGAAAAAAACATCATGACAATCACTAACCCTAAGGAACTCTTCGTGCTGCTGCTTAGTGACGTGCGGCAGGGCGCGGAGCATGCGACCAACATCTTCGCGGAGATGAGCCGAGCTGCCGAGAATCCGGACGTAAAGGAAGCCCTGGAGGCAAGGGCTTTCGTGTCAAACAAAGTCCTCAGTACGCTTGATGAGTGCTTCAAAATCATCGACGAGCAACCCATGGAAGTCACCGGACGCCTTCGCGACGTCTTTGTCGAGGACTTCCGTAGCGAACTCGCTGAGATAGAGTCCACCGAGGCGAAGCACCTCTTCATCTTGGCCAAGGCCCACCACTTGAACCACCTTCGCATTGGTGAGTACGTGGTTCTGATCGAGGCGGCTGACATAACAGGCCACTATGGCGTCGGCGTACTGCTTCAAAGCTGCCTAGCGGACAAACTCGCGTTCGTGGAACGAACGCGCCATCTGATCAGGTACATCATCGAGGGCAAGAGAGCGGTGCAACTAGCCGCGTAGCCGCGCTCTCCGGTAAAGCCATCTGAACTGGTCAATTCTAACCTTTGTCCATATCACTCCGAGTCACAAAATCGGGGACGTATCTACCGCAGGGGCAGGTCCTCGCGCCTGCCCTGGCTCGTGCTATAATTGACGGGTGGAAGCTGTAAGAAAAATCGGGCTGGCGGCGATCAAGGATGGCACGCTGCTGTTGTGCCGGAAGCGCGACCTCGCTTGGCTGATACTGCCTGGCGGCAAGATTGAACCGGGTGAAGAACCGCTAGATTGTCTGAAGCGCGAGCTGAAAGAAGAACTGGGTGACATCGATCTGTTGAACCTGACATACCTCGGCGCCTACTCGGATGTGATGGCGGGTGATGCCGCGAAGACAATTGAAATCCTGCTCTACTCCGGTGAACTGGCTGGCTGCCCGGTAGCATCTTCGGAAATCACCGAGCTGGTGTGGTTCGGGCCGGATGCCGACAGGAGCGAACTGGCACCCAGCCTCGCGAACAAGATCCTGCCGGATTTGGTCTCTCGTGGACTGCTGCCTCGGGAGAGACCATGAACGAAGTGGAATTGCTGGCCCCGGCGAAGGACCTAGAATGCGGCAAGGCCGCCATAGACTGCGGCGCGGATGCGGTTTATATGGGCGCGCCCAGGTTCGGGGCCCGCGAAAGCGCGGGAAACAGCCTGGAAGACATCGCGGGTCTGGTCGCCCATGCCCACAAGTATTGGGCGCGCGTGTACGTGACCCTGAAC
>JAMCYN010000015.1 GCA_023474015.1 Armatimonadota bacterium | reverse complement strand
CCTGATCGAAAGCCCACTGCGCAATGCCGGGCACGGATTCGTCAGTCGGGCATGGTTTCTCCGGATACGTGCGGAGCTCGCTAAGCTTGCCCTGGGCGTCGGGCAGAAACAGGATGGCGCAGCGCGCCCCCGTGGTCTGGCTTATCTCGCGAAGGAGAGCGTCGGCCATATCGGCAACTTCGGCGTCCGACACCAGGTGCGCGCTGAACTCGTTTAGAAGCGCCATTTCTCGCTCTCGAGCAAGCGCCTGAGCTTCCCTCTCCCTCATGCGGCCCGTCAGCATGCCGCCCGCTACCCCGACTATCAGAAACACGATCAGCGACAGCCAGTCTTTGGGATCATCGACTCTGAACGTATGAAACGGCGGCAAAAAGAAGAAGTTCCATGCCAGAAACGCAAGCACAGCCGCCAGCAGCGCCGGTCTTACTCCGCTCAGGCCGGCGACAAGACCGATGATGAGCAGGTACAGCAGTGCCCACTGTCCCTTGGCGAAATAATCTCGTCCCAAGAAGAATATGCCGGTCGCCGCAACTATGCAAACGACAGCGAATATATACCCGTAGCGCTGGATTATTGTCCTTGGTGAGCGCATGAGTTCCTCCACAGCAAAGTTCGCCTCCCATTGTACCACCCAATTTCCCATCAATCCACAAAAAAAGTGGTGAACATTTGCCGGTTTGTGGAGTCTAAGATTATGTAGAACAACAACCAGGATATCAATAGGGAGGCGTGGGAGATGAGTAAAAACAGTATTCGATCTCTAATCTTGGTAGTTGCAGTATTTGGCTTGGCGATTGCACCGGCGTTTGCCGCGGACCAGATCGGCACGGCAAAGGCAAAGGACACCGTCAATCTCGATCTGCAGGATATCGACGTCCGGTCCGCCATTCAAGTGCTTTTCAAGGACTCAGGCAAGAACTTCGCGATTAACCCAGACGTAAGCGGGACGATTTCGTCGGTTTCTTTCAAGGACGTTCCGTTCGACGCGGCGCTCAAGAGCCTGCTGAAAACAGCGGGGTTGATCTACAGGATCGACCAGGACATTTACATTATAAGCAAGCGCACGGAGTCGACTCCTAAGCCGGAAAAGATCGACTTGTCACCACCGGGTCCCGACTTGGAGGCTCCGGTGACCACGGAAGTCCGCATTGAAAAGATTCCGCTCAACTACTCCAGCGCAAGCGAACTGCTGGCGGCGATAAACGGAAACAATACGGGCCGTGAGTACGGCGGGTTCGGCGGTTATGGCGGCTTCCCTGGAGGAGGTTACGGTGGATACGGCGGGGGCTATGGTGGATATGGAGGCTACGGCGGCGGTTACGGTGGATATGGCGTAGGCAGCGTAGGCATCCTTGGCGGATTCGGCGGCTATGGAGGTGGCTACGGAGGCTACGGCGGAAGCAGTTATGGTGGATATGGCGGCTACAGTAGCTACGGTGGCAGCCGTGGGTACGGCGGCTATGGTGGATACGGCGGCTACGGTTACTAAGTTTTAGACATCAGCCTCAACGGGTATTCAATGGGGCGGGCAAGGCCTTGGCAGGTCGCCCGCCCCTTTTCACGTGTTTCGGGGAACTACTTGGGTTTCCAACCAGCAAAACTCTGTAGATGCATCCAGTATCCCATGTATCCAGTGAACACCCAGATCACCGCCGCCACTACCAGCACCCCTGCCCCAATAAATCGCGCGGCCCGGTTCCTTCGCCAAAGCATTAGTGTGGGCAGGGCGAAAACGCCGCCCAGACCGGTGAGCACGAAGCCCGCAGCGGTCAGCCCCGGCATCAGGCTCATATGCAAATTGACAAACCGAGCGCCCGTCAATATCGACGCCAACCCCGCAATCAAGGCGTAGACCGCCAGCGGGATCATATTCCAGCCTTTCCACAGCGCTATCGCGGCACCCACGAACAGAGCCCCGAACAGAACCGACATATCCCCATAGGCAACGTTGTAGCTGCCCGGGAGCGGCCAAATCCAGCTCGTGCGGAAGCCGTTCATCAGCGCGACAAAACCGGTAATGCCAAAAGCCGGAGCCCATCTGCCCTGGTCCTGATCATCCATCCCCCAATATATATAGCACGCGAGCACTAACAGCCCCGCCGCCATATTCAACAACATTAAGGTGACATAATCGATAAACATAACCCGCCTCCCGTTCTAGAAGTTAGAGATTAGACTTTCAACCCGAGAACCTCAGCCACACTCACTAGCTCGCGGCTAACAGACTCGTCAGTTCCCTACGTATTTACCCATTTGATGAGTTTATAATCATTCACCCATGATTAACGCGTTCAATATTATCAAACGCGTGGCATTCCATGGAATAATCCTATCGCATTGCCGATGCGTTTATATTAATGAAGACACACCGGTCGGCATTATGTTGGTTAAACGGAGCGAGCCATGCGTTACATATTGTGTATTGCATTTCTTCTCTCGACCGCGGTCTGCGCGATTGCCGAAGTCTCGCACAAGGACAAGCTTGCTATTCTGTCCCCATCGGCCGACGACTGCGCCGTGGGATCGGGACCCGTGACCATTCTCTGGGACAGCGACTTCGGTGGCGACATTACGTACTCGCTAACCTACTCCTCGGACGGCAGGGTTTTTGATAAGGAAATCGCCACCGGCGTGAGCTCCTACGAGTATACCTGGCAGCCTATCGGCCGCGCCGAGCTGATGGGTTGGATTAAGGTCAAGGCCTGCGATGCGACAGGCGAGGTGCGCGCGGAGAGCGTGGGCCCTGTGAGCTTTGTGCCCAAAACCGCCGTGGTCGTGAGCAAGGCCAACCAGAAGGTGCTCTACTTCTCCGACGGAACTCTCAAGCACGTATTCACCTGCTCCACCGCGCTTCCCCAATATGACCTCAAACCCGGCAGCTATCGAGTCTACTCTCGCCAGCCGAGACACTGGAGCCGCGAATACGAGGTATGGATGGACCACTCCCTGTTCTTCTTCAGGGGCTATGCGCTGCACGCGACCACGATGATTCGACAGCTCGGCCGCCCGGCCTCGCACGGCTGCATCAGGCTCCACCCGAGGAACGCCGCGACCCTCTTCGGGGAGGTCAAGGTCGGCACCCCCGTGATTGTGCTTTCGAAATCACGCGATTGTTCACAGTTGACCAGCCTGCGCAAGCCGATCCAGCCCCCCGTGGCAAAGCCCGTGATTACGGCGAAGGGATAGTGGGGCAATTGATGAATATTGAGGAAGGGACTCGACCCCTGCGGGGCCGGCTTCGGCAGCTCCGCTACGCTCCGCAGTCCGAAGCAACCTTGCGTGAGTGCAGACAAAGGCTCGGCGGGAGCCTCGCGCTCCCTTCTACGCCCTACGCCCTACACCCTGAATTTCCGCTCGCCTGCTTGCGCTAATAAAAACCCTGCTATACAATGAAAACAGACGCTGCAATGCCACGGAAGTCAGCCGCGTAACTTGCCCGCGATCTACTCGTCCCGAGGGTTATCAAAGATGAGCCATAGAAAGCCCGTTGCCACAACTGTTTTATTAACGCTGAGCCTGTTGCTCACTACCTCGATAGCGCCGGCCGATGTGCCGACCACCTGCAAGATAGACAGCATGCAAAGGATCAAGCAGATCACCAATTACTGCGGGCCGGCGTGTCTCGCGATGGTGTTTCAGCACTTCGGCAGGGACATCACGCAGGAAATGGTAGGCAAAGATGTCTACGATCCCGCAACCGGCGCGACAAATGGCGCGGACATGCTCTTCTACGCGCGCCAGCAGGGCTTCGCGGCGTATTCATGGAACTCCAGTATCTCCGACCTCAAAGAGAAGCTCGCCCAAGGTGTTCCGGTGATAATTCTCCAGCAGAACAGTCGCGAAGACACATCGGGCCACTTCCGTGTGTTGTCGGGTTACGATGACCAGGCGGCGGAGTTCTATGTGCTGGACCCATACTACGACAATATCACCGAGATGAAATACTCCGAATGCGATCGGTTGTGGAAAACGATGGGCTACTGGGCCTTACTTATAGCCCCAGTCGAGAAAGACAAGTTCAAAGACCAACTGGACGCAAAAAACCCCGTGGTCCACATGGACCTCGCCTTCGCGAAGTACAAGCGCAAAAAATACGACAGCGCCCTGAGCGAAGCCCGAACGGCGCTGCGCCTGGAGCCGGGAAACACGTACGCGCTTTCGATGGTGGGAAAGATTCAGAGGGCACTGGCAGCGGGACCGAAGTAAATACAACGTCGTAGTCTCTTTCCGCAGGTTCTTCCACTTCGTTTGATGTTGTTCCCACTTGCCTTCTCAGCAATGCGTCAGCATTTCCGTTGTCATGAAATAATAAGAGGAAGCCCGCCTTCGCTTACGCTACAGCGGGCGGCGAGGTACTCCTGTGATGGCCACAAGACAAAGGCTAGGCCCTGCGTCGTCTGAATGCGAGAAGCGAGCCGAAACCACCAAACAAAGCGATGAGCGAGGACGGTTCTGGCACCGTGCCGAAGTTGTCCACGCCGATCTCACCGCTGCCAGTGAAACCCAGAGTGGCGTTATTTGTGAAACCTTCGGAGAACACGAGGCCTATATCCTCCGGTGCCGCGATGATCTGTGCGAAGGTCTTTGTGCCGGCGTTCAGGTTCGGCCACTGGATGAAGTTCGCTGCCAAGAGAACCACCTGGTGGGTGGTCCAACCTGTGTCTAGGTTGGGATCCCAACTGTAGGTGTCGTCGGTCACGAAGTAGTTGTACCCGCCCGTGTATGTGCCAACGTAGAACCTGACACGCGCATTCGGGGGCCCAGTGACAGTACCATCGATCTTGTAGTCGGTGGTCATCGTCTGCCCCGTCAAGTCACCGTACAACGCCGTACTGGCGGGCGGCAAGCCGTAGAGCCGGTCGGAGAGGTTGGTGACTGTACCACTGACGTAGCCTCCAGGATTGCCCCCGCCTGCGTGCCACGTTGCATAAGGGTAAGTCTTACCCCCGCCATTGTTCACGGTCACCGCCAGCCAGCCCGCGTTGTTGTTGTCGAACGTCTCGACATACGCAAACACTGACACAACACTCAGGCACAGCAGCGAGATAGCTGCCGCTACAAGAAGCACTTTTTTCATTATCTATCCTCCTTCTTCTTAGTGTTGTTCCCTTGCATTCGCGGCGCCCGATGGCCCCTTCTAGGCCCGCAATATGCACTTGGTCTCAGTATAACCCCTGCCTTGAATTTGTCAATGGGCAATACACACATTTTCTGGGAGCTGAGCGTGTGGTTGCCAAAACCTGGTATTATTGCCGGGTTGCCATTCAGCGCTTCAATACCGGGAAACACATACGCGCTTTCGATGGTGGGAAAGATTCAGAGGGCGCTGGCGGCGGGACCCAAGTGATTCACCTCCAGTTCGAGAATGCATCGACCGAGTATACTGGACAGGTATAAGACTGTACTCTGGCACCATCCGGACAGTGTCGGGCCAGTCGTCTCAAGTCACGGGGGCTTCCGTTATGAGGTTTGTCTCGCAGTGCTTGCCACTGGGAGTGAAGGTGTTCCTGGTATGCGTGATCTCGGCCATTCTTGTCTCCTCTATGGGCAGTGCTGTTTTGTATCGAGGAGCGAGCCATTCGCTTCGTCAGCAGTTGCGCGAATACTTGATGGCAACTGCAGCCACTGCCGCCCTTCAAGTAGACCCCAGACTTCACGCACTGGTCAAAACCGAAGCCGACCGACATTCCAGTGCGTACTACATCATCCAGCGGAAACTCAGGGCCATGCGCCGAGCCAATCCCGAAGTCCACAACGTATACACAATGCGCAAGACTGCCAGTAAGAACACCTGGCAATTCATTGTGGACGTTGATGGCGGTCCTGATACCCCGGTGGGCTGCAAATACGATGTCAGTGAGTTGCCCGAGATGCAGAAGGCCTTCGATGGACCCTCAGCCGATAAAGAGCCCGCTCGGGACAAGTGGGGAACATGGCTTTCAGGCTACGCCCCCATCAGAGACGCCGGCGGCCGCGCGGCGCTGCGCACCTTCGCTCTTGCGTTTCTGCTTGCGGTAGTTGTAAGCTTACTTGTGACCAGAGTTCTGCTCAACAGGGTCCACGTTTTCAGCCGGGCGGCCGAAAGAGTGCGCGCGGGCGATCTGGAGTTCCAACTGGAATCCTCCGGATCGCCGGAGGTCAGGAGGTTTACCGACGCGTTCAACAGCATGATCGGCGGGTTGAAGTTGAGCCGTGAGAGGCTCATGGAGGAGGCAACTCGGGACGCGCTCACCGGCCTGTACAACCATGTCTATTTCCAGGATGTCCTGGCATCGGAGATCAAAAGTGCCGGGACGCACAATCAATCTCTTTGCCTAATGATTTTCGATATTGACCACTTCAAGGGCCTCAATGATGCTTTTGGGTATTCGGTCGGCGCCAGAGTCATCAGGCAGATAGGTGACTTGCTGCGGCAGAGTATTCGCGAGGGCGATATTCTGGCACGATACGGCGGTGACGAGTTCGCCATGATCTTGCCGGATACCGATATAGAAACTGGGCGGAGCTTGGCCGAAAAGTTGCGGCGGTCAATCGAGACACAACGGTTCCGTATAGCTCTTATGGACGAGGTCCTGCCGGGCGGCAGCGTGCCGGATGACCGCGAAGTTACCGGGATCACCGTGACAGCGGGTCTTGTCAACTATCCGGACAACCAACGGAGTCGGGATGGCCTCGTTATGGCCGCCGAGATAGCCGTATCCCGCGCGAAGCACAAGTCACGAAACAGTGTCTGCGTCTACGATGTGATGGCCGGACACGACGATGATGAACTCGACCTCAAGGAACTCTATCAGGTC
>JAMCYN010000019.1 GCA_023474015.1 Armatimonadota bacterium | reverse complement strand
ATTCCGGCCACGGTCACATGGGCCACGTCGGCGCCCGCCGCCAGACCGGCAAGTGTGTTGGCCGCGCCAAGACCGAAGTGCATATGGCAGTGGGCCTCAAGCGGCTGGGTGAAGCGGGTCTTGAGTTTGCGAACCATAGCTCCATAGGACTCAGGGGTCGCGCAGCCGAAAGTGTCGGCAACCACGAGCGAGTCCATGTGCCCATTGGTGGCAACTTCCTCGAGCATGTCGCAGAGTTCATCGATTTCCGCGCGGGTTCCGTCGATGGTGAAGAATGCCGTATAAAGACCAAGCTCGTGCGCGGCCTTTGTGGCGTCTATGGCGGCCTTCTTGGCCCAGTCAAATGTCTTGCCGTAGGCCTTTTCCACGAACTCCTTGTTCGCCGCGATCTCCATGACGATGCCATCGCAACCGGCCTTTGCGGCCATTTCGACATCGCCTACCATACAGCGCGCGAATGCGAAGACCTGTGGGCCGAGATCGAGGTCCTTGATTGCTTTGACGGCATACTCATCGTCCTTTGAGACTGCCGGCATGCCCGCCTCGATGCGATGGACGCCGATCTTTGCGAGCTTCTTCGCGATCTCGATCTTGTCCTGCGCGGTGAAGACTACTCCGGTCTCCTGCTCGCCATCACGAAGGGTGACGTCGTGGATCAGGATGTTCTTGGCGAAGTTGAAGTTCTTGGTGACTTCGGGATAGTAGTTCCAAGGGCTTACTCGCCACATCGAATTTCTGTGCTGTGTGTTACTCATATGATTTCTCCTTTGGTAGAATAATCTCCATATCTTCGAGATGGGCCTGGGTCGTCAGGAGCGGCTGCATCATGAATGGTTTTTTCATCCGGTCGCATACGCAGCGGGCCACGCCTACAAGGTCCCGTCCGTGCGTGATTTCGGCTCGAACGTTTCTCTCGATTGCGGATACCTCATCCATACACTCATCGAGAAATCGTTTCACGTCCTCACCCACGATTGGCTCACCATGCGCCGGGAGAATCTGCCGCACCCGCAGCGACATCGCCGTGCGAATCGTTTCTCTGTAGGCCGCCACATCCTCGTACTGCGCCAGAGTATTGAAGGGCCCGCGTCCCGCCAGGCTGTCTCCGGTGAACAGCGTGCCCGAGCTGTGCTCGAAAACTCCTATCGACCCGGGCGTGTGCCCCGGCATCGGCACAACCTGCAGGACCACGCTGCGCCCGAGACTGAAGCATTCACCGCCGGTAAGCTGCAGGTCCACCCTTACCTCCGGGCCTATCCTGTTATACATCACCTGAGAATCTTCCGACGAGGGTGGGAACTCAGGAAACCGCCTCAGAAACCGCCTGTCATTTTCCGTGTAGGAAGCCAGCATCTGGGCATCGTCTATGTGGGCCGCTATCAAACAACCCGTAGCCTCCTGCACCTCCGCAGCGCTTCCGATATGGTCCCAATGCCCATGAGTATGAATCGCCACTCCCACACGAGGCGATCCCAGAGATTCGATCAGCTCGAGTATCACCTCGCCCGTGGATTTCAATCCCGTATCGATCAATGCCGCCGATTCGCCAACCACCAAATAGCTGCGTACATAAACTCCGTCATACGGCGATTCGACCGCGTATATATGATCAGACAGGCGACTCGTCACCGGCCGGCCAGTTTGCCATTCCTTTTCCTGTAGGCTCATTTTTCGCACTCACACCAATACGGACGAAGGCCGCTTTCCAAGCAAGAAGTCCCGAGCGGCCTCGGCCGCCTTGATCTGCAGATTGTCAACCGCTTTCTCGGAGACCGACGCGGCATGGCTGGTCAAAATGACGTTGTTGAAGTCCCTGAGCGGGCTTCCTGCCGGCAGCGGCTCCACCTCGAAAACGTCGAGCCCGGCTCCGCCCAACTGTCCCGACTTGAGCGCCTCGATCATTGCCGGCTCATCTACAACCGGTCCACGGGAAGTATTCACCAATATTGCACCGGGCTTCATCTTCGCGATGGCCTCGCGGTCGATAAGGTGCGTCGTCGCCGGAACCAGTGGGCAATGCAGCGACACGATGTCGGATTTACGCAGCAGCGTGTCCATGTCCACTCTTTTAACTCCGAAATCGTTGAACACTTCGTCAGCCAGCAAAGGATCGAACGCGATCACGTTGAACCCAAAACACTTGGCCTTCTGAGCCACCAGGCGCGCTATCTGGCCGAAGCTCACAAGTCCGATAGTGAGGTCGGTAAACGCGGGTATGGGCCGGAAATCGCCGATGCCCCAGCCGCCCTTGACTATCTGATTATGATCCTGCGGTATCCTTCGGCAAAGCGACACGATCATCGCCATGGCGTGGTTCGAGACTTCTTCCACACAGAAATCAGGCACGTTGGCGGCCGTGACGCCCAGGTCCTTCGCGGCCTCGAGATCGAAGTTGTTCACGCCGACCCCGTAGCGGACGATGCACTTTACCTCGGGCAGCGCCTCGAGAACCCTGCGGGTCACCGGCGCCCACTGCACCAGCAGAACCTCCGCGCCCTTGCACTTCTCGATGACGTCGTCCTCCGTTTTGCAGATCGGGCTGATCGCTTTCACGTCGAAACCGGCGGGCTCCAGAACCGCTTTCTGCAGATCAATCGATGGGAAACAGTGGTCCGTAATTATTACCTTGCTCATTTCTCAAACTCCTTTTGGTGATCCAGCCTTGACTTGCGCCGAATCTCTACCATACCGTGTATCCGCCGTCCACGAGCATGACGGAGCCCGTGGTATACGTCGAGGCATCCGACGCCAGATACACAATCGCGCCTTTCAACTCATCGAGATTCCCGTAACGCTTCATCGGCGTCATACCGACGTTGCGTTCGTATGCTTCACGTATCGAAGCGGTCGCGGCCGTTTGGTCCGTAAGAATGTAACCCGGCGCAATCGCATTGGCTCGGATGTTGTAAGGAGCCCACTCGGCGGCCATGCCCTTTGTCAACTGCGCGATTGCCGCCTTGGCAACGCAGTAAGTCACATTGTGGCGCGGCGCGATGTTGCTAATGACAAAGGCATTGATCGACGAGATATTAATAATGCTCCCACCTCTCGTGTGCTCGATCATTCGCTTCGCGACGCGTTTGCCGACGTAGAACATGCTCGAGAGATTGATGTCTATGATCTCGCGCCATACGTCGTCTTCAACCTCGTGGAGCGCGACGCCCTCGGACGGCCTCGCCGCGTTATTGACCAATATATCTATGGGGCCAAGGGCCTCCTCGACGTTTTGAACGAACTCATCTATCTGGTCAGGCTTCGACACATCGACCTTTCCGGAGTAAGCCCTGCGTCCCATCGCTTCAAGCTCACTTCTGGTCTTCGCGCCTTCGTCTTCCAACAGATCGCAGATGGCGACATCCGCGCCCGCTTCGGCCAGCGCGAACGCGTGCTGGCGGCCCAGGCCTCTCGCCCCTCCGGTCACCACCGCGACCTTGCCGGTGAGATCGAACATATCCAATACTTTGCGGTTCTCATCAGTCATAGGGATGCGAACAACCTTTCTCCCCCGTTGGTCGGGAGTATTCCCTATGGTATGCTGGTCGTATGTTGGTCGGGGGTATTTTTGCCCCCGACCTCTCTTCCCGGCCATTCCTGGCCGACCGATACGTGCCTTTCTTCGAAGATAGCCCCGTTCAGGGCAAGAATGCCCTGTAAGATGCTTCCGGGGCAGGAATACCCCGGATCAACGTCAGCTTCCGGGGCAGGAATACCTCGGACGAACTTCAGCTATCTGCCCACTCCGGCAGTCATTTTCTCCGGCGCGAGTTCGGGCCATGTCTGGTCTCCGAACGCACCCTGCCAGTCCTGCATGAAGCCTGTCATTCGCTTCTCGGTGAATGGGTGTTCGTAAAGCATTTTCAAGAACTCGAACTTCATCGTGCATATATCGGTCCCGGCGACCGCGAACTCGCCAAACGCTCTCGGCAATCTGCCGCAGGATAGGACCTTTGTCTTGAAGCCGTAGTTTTCATACATCTTCTTGACCGGCGCGACGATCTCCACGGGCTGGTCGATCACCTGGTCCAGCGGGCCGTTGAACAGCGCGACCACATCGGCTCCGTGCTTGCCGACCAGGTAAGCCTGCGCAATAGAGCAAACTGTCGTGATCGCGATTTTTATGTCCGGCGACTCATGCTTAAGCTGAATGAGGGCCTGAATGCCGGCCACGCTCATCGGGAGCTTGACGATTATCCTATCCGAGTAATTGTGAAGCCACCTGGCCTGTGCCACGAGCGGATCGCGATCGTGCCAGCCGATTGCCTGGCAGAAGACGGGTCCGGGAGAGGCATCGAGTATGTTGGACAACGTTGCCTGCATATCCGGGCCGCCCTTGGATATGAGGGCGGGGTTACTCGTAACTCCGTCGATGATTCCCCACTCGCGAGCCTGTATGATTTCCTTAGGATTCGAGCTGTCAATGAATACTTGCATTTTAATGTTTACCTCCGTCTGAACGTTTTGCCGGTATCAAAAGAGCTCCGCCGCCAGGCCCGAAAGATAATCCGATATGCGGGCCTGATATGCCCGGTAGAACTCCGGCGACAGGTCATAGAACTCATCTCGATACATGAATCGCCCCCGCTCGTCTCGCCGCCCCACGAACGCGAAGCTGTAGTGATGGAACACCATATGATGTCGAGACGGCGACTTATCGGCGCTCGCCTCGTAGGCCCGGACACATTCCTGGGCAAAGGGCGATCCCGCCTCGGCCTCTCGCCGTGCGTATGACATCGCATCGTCCCACCATCGGCGGAAGAGTTCGGGATGATAATCTTGCAGCACCTCCGCGTAGAGTAGCTGTATCATAGGCGATAACTTATAATGGTGCCGACCGCCGGTGGCGCGCTGAATGACACGCCGCGGACCCGCCGTAAGGTCATCCGCCGAGTGGAAGTCCAACATAGCGCCGAATTCTTGGGCAATATTGAACTGCGCCCGCACTCGTTTCTCAAGACCATCGAGGCCGTCGGGACATCGATAATCCCAGCCCTTCTCCTGTCCGAAGTTGGAAGCGATATGGGTCACCGGAAGACCACGCCGTCGGATTTCCCTCAGCACGAACAACACTTCCTCATCGGTGGTGAGGCAATCGAACGCGGCGATCTCAGGCGGGTGCTCATCTATGGTGAACTCTAGGTCGAACGGCCTCCCGGCCTTCAATTTGCTGAGATGATTGCTGAGTTCTCCGAGAACATGCAGAGCGTCCCAATACTTACCCACGAACTTGCCGATAGCGGCCTCGTCCAGCTTATATGTCCGGTCGCCGAACTTCTTAGGCTCGGAATGATACGCGAGGATCATGCGGCGCTCGGCATCGCTGGGGATCTTTTCGGCGAGATATTGCGCGGCCGGAGCCGGAGTCGAGTCCGCCAAAGCTGAATAATCGAGTATGTCGGCCATATCCAGCGTGTAGAAGGTGTAATACCTCGCCGCGTCGATAACTTTCTTTGCGCGCGCGATACCATCCTCGCCGCGCTTTATCTGGATATGGTCCGCGTCCGCGCCGTATCTTATGGGTTTGTCGTATTGAAGCGCCGACAGGACCCCGGAGAGCCACAGGCCCTCCCACGTGCTTCCCGTATAGCCGGTCTCGATTGTTCCGAAGCCGCATGCGTAGTTCTTCGGCGCGGGGCGGCACTCAATAATGTCCTCGAGCAGATTCAGCTCGCGGACGGAGTTTTGAATCGAGTTTGCCGCGAACCCGCTCCGACTCATAGCCTCGAATATGCCCGGCCAGACCGAAGTGGTCATCCTGACCCCGATACCGAGCCGTGGAGTATCGCCCCAAGGCTGCGGTCCCGAGTCCGGTTTTATTGCCAAAAAATATCGATCCACCACGGCGGCGTCCGTCGGATATGCGGCCACGCGAACGCCCTTAGAAAGGGTCATCTTTCCAATGGGCTGCCCCAGGGCCTCGGTACCGCCGCCGCTTCCAATCTCGACGAACACCTGCTGACCGTCCGACAGCGCGGCCAGGCAGAACACGGCCGCGCCTCTGTTCTTACACGAACCCGCGAAAGGCTTCACGCCGTCTATCTCGGGCAGCGCGCTGCCCGAGATAGATGCGGATTGAACTTGTAGCCACTTGTCCCCGACCTGTTCCACGGCCTGCCAGGCCGCGTGCCGGTCCCAAGTGGCCGTATCCAGCACCCCCGGGTTCTTTGCCGGGTTCATTTCCAGTTTACCGAATTTCATATTTATGGCTACTTTATATCCGGTGACAAGAGGATTCTTGCTACCTGTAGTATGGATTCTCGAGGTCCACGGAACGCCCAAACCTGCGCCTGATCGTCGCAGCGGGTGAGGCCGGTGCCATGGCCTATCGCGGGGATGTGGTATTCAAGCTCGCTGAACTGCCCAAGGCCGCTGTTCACGTTGCAGGCTTGCGTGGAATAGCCGAAGTAATCGGTCTCCTTCCACGGCACATCGACATACTCTCCAGACGGATTTACCCAGAAGTTCCGCACGATCAGCGCCCACTTGTCACCGGTCTGATGGATGTAACCCACTCGACCCGTCGTGACAACCGCTCGAACCGCGAGCTTGTGCTCACCCATCTGCCTCATCTTGTAGGTGAACAGGTGGTCGCTTATGATCATATCTTCCGGCCCGATCGTGCCGACGGTCCCGAAGTAGATGTTCGGCTCCGCTTTGGAGTAGGTCGGCACTATGAGGTCGCCGCCGTGCGGCATCTGCACCAGGTTCCACAGGCCCACATGTGCCTTAATATCCTTTGCCCCAGCAATCTCCAACGAAGTGAACTGCGTGTAGCCCGCATAGGAGAGGGCTTTGAGGTCGATACCGCGTTCATAGCGCAGCGGGTTCGGCGCGGGTCCGACAGACTTGGTTATCACCAGGTCCACGTCTTCCTTGTGCCGCGAGAAGTTCACCGTCAGCTTGTTCACCAGCTTGAAGCCGCCGCCCGATTTTACGACCTCATACTTGCCGGGGTCCAGCGACCGCTGCTGGAAGTATTTGTCCAGCTCGGGGAAGTTGGGGAAGAACAGGTCCGCCTCCGGCGCGAGCCAGGTTCGGTCGCCGCCCGAGTTGTGCCACTGATCGCCCGCATAGAATTCCTTAGCTTTTTCCACCGATACGAACGCGTCATTCGTCCAGTAGAAGTTCTCATCACTGTCCGGCGCGAACAGACCCAGCACGCGCCCGCCGTACGGCAGCACCAGCACCCTGCTTCCGTCCGCGCTTTCGAACTGCTCCGTCGGTTTTCCGACCGCGCTGAGTGTATCCACGAGTTTTTTTAGTTCAGCCATTATTCTTCCTCTCCGCCAAAGTTAGGCTTTAGCCAGCTTGTTAGCATAAGCCATTATAATCGCTGCGATGAGGAGCAGCGCAATAGACGTGTAAATTTGGTAACGGGGTCTGCCATGCACACCACGCCACTCGCCGCTGATGAACCCCACGCTCTGGTTGCCGGTCATCTGCATGGCCTGTTGAATGCCGAATCCAACCGACGCGCCAAGTTCCCCCAGCTTGAGCATTCCCCAGCCCATGGCCGCGATTCCCACGCTGAAATTGACCGCGATTATCAATGAGAGGGTGACTTCCTTCCAACTGGTTGCCAGAACGCCCCACGATTTGTTCTTCGTCATCAGATACATGGGGTAGGTGACGTTGACCAGAGCGCCGCCCATCAGACCGACCGCCCACACCGCGAAGTTGGCGGGAATGAGGCCGGCGCCTTTGGCCTGCATCGCCGAGACAATGGGGCCCTGGCTGTAGACAAACGCGAAGCTGATCCCACAGGAGAGGACTCCGGCGCACATGGCCATTATCAACCCTCCGAGGAAGCTGCCGGACTTCTTTTCCATCTTCTGAAGCGCTCGATCTCGACCGAACCCCGCGAATGCCGCGAATACTACGGCTATGAGCATGATCGCCACACCCATCAAGACAGTCTTGCCGGCGGTTGACCCTATGTCGGGGGCGTTTTGGAAGAGGCCGGTGCCCTTGACAATCATGGGAATTGTCACGCCGAGCGAAACCCCCAGGCCGGTTAGAACTGCGCCGGTAAGGGCAAATCCAATGCGAACGAAGCACAGGCCGCATAACAAATTGGCGATACCCCAGCTTAGCGCGCAAAGGTTCGATAGCAGTATTGTGCGCGGTGGCACTGACCTGTAAGCGTCGATTGCATGCGGACACCCAATCAGCGTGACCGTCCATGGGATCACGATCAGCCCTCCGAACATTGCCAGGAACCACCAGTGCTCGAACTGGAATTTCTTCAACAGCTTCATCGGCCAGCCGCCGCTTCCCTGTATCAGGCCGGCAAGCGCGACCACGACTGCGCCCAAGATCATAACAGTAGTCATAATAGCTCCATCCTTCCAGAATATTCGAATAATCCAGATTAGATGCCCGGCACGTAACCTTTGCCGAACCGAACGGTCGATTTTGTGCGGAAGTCAGGCGTGAGCGACATCAGCGCGGTTGTTCCGCCGTCCGCTATGATGGTCTGGCCGACTATATATCCGGAATCGTCCGAACTAAGAAAAACCGCAAGCTTGGCGATATCGATCGGGATGCCGATTCGCCCGAGTGGAATCTTGTTGTAGCCGAAATCATCAACGTCCTTCTCTGTCATTCCCTCGATTGCTTTGTACTGGTTCTCGACTATGACAGCTCCTGGAGAGATGGCGTTCACGCGGATTCCCTTGTGCGCCAACTCGACCCCGAGCACCCGCGTGTAAGCGATAATCGCTCCCTTTGTGCCCGCGTAAACGGAATGTTCCGGGGCCCCGGCAAAGCCGTGGATTGATGTCATATTGACCACGGTGCCTTTTCCGCGAGAAAGCATGTCCTGGCCGATCCGCTGAGTAAGAAAAAACTGCGCGCGGATGTTGACGTGATAGAGCGTGTCGAACTGCTCCTCCGTCACGTCGAAGAACGGCAGGTTCGTCGTGATTCCCGCATTGTTGACCAGGCAGTCTACCCCTCCAAGGAACTCTATCGCCTGGTTGCCCAGCCCAACGACTTCCTTGACGATACCGAAGTTCGCCTTGAACGCCTCGGCCTTTCGGCCCATTGCGCGAATCTCTTCGACGGCCGACTTGGCGCCGGTGTCGCTGTGAGCGTAATGCAGCACAACGTCCGCGCCTTGCCTTGCGAACTCGAGAGCAACCTCACGCCCAATACCCGTGCCCGAACCGGTGACAACGGCTCTCTTGCCCGCCAATTTCAGTTCCGTGCTCATACAGATATCCTCCATCAACCTTAGTAACAGTCGGGATAATAGTTCCGGACTCGAGTCCGGTAGCACCACATCAATTTCTATAATTACCAATACCACAACATTTGTTAGCTGTCAAGTCCTTTTGCCTAACACCGGCATGAATTTGTTGAGCCATACCGAAGTTAGCTTACTTGACAGAAACCTGGGTTGGCGATAGACTACTGTTAGAGAAAGTTTGCTCCGGGCGTCTGGTCGTCTTGGCCTGGGGCAGCTTGTCAAAGAGTTCTCAATTAGGTAACGCAGCTATGGCAACCACAGTTTACGATATTGCTCGGGCGGCTGGAGTAGGGCGGACGACTGTCCTGCGGGCCTTGTGGGATAAGGACGACATCAGTCCGGAGACCAAGGCCAGGATCAAAAAGCTCGCGGCCGAGATGAAGTATCGCCCGAATCACATAGCCCGCAGTCTAGTTATGGGCCACTCCAATTTCGTCGGAGTAATGGCTACCCCCAGCGTGTTTCCAAGTTCCTATGGCACAATCGAGCTTATCGAGAGTGCGCTCAGAGACGCGGATTACTCCATGCTTTTGTCAAGCTCAGGCGGTCATCCGGGTGGGGAACGCCGTGTGTTGGAGCAGTTAGTGGCGAACCGAGTAGCCGGTATTATTGCTATCCCGGCTTCAAACAGCGCCGACCCCGAGGTCTACCAGGAGCTTATTGACTCCGGCGTCAAGATGGTGACTTTGGACCGCTGTGTCGAGGGCCTCAAGGCTCCGCAGGTTATCGGCGATGACTATCGTGCGGCGAGGCTTGCGACCGAGCACCTGATTTCTCTGGGCCACAAGAGTATCGTCTATCTGGCCATTCCATTGACTTCCTACGCCGGACGCGAGCGCGCCCGCGGTTTTCAGGATGCGATGAGCGAAGCTGGAATCAGGATAACATCGTCGTCAATGGTCGAGACGCAGTTTGGCGAGGAGTTCGGATTTGCCGCTGTTAGGGAACTCCTGAAGCGCAAGACTCCTCCCACGGCTATTGTTGCTCGCCACGACATCGTAGCGGCGGGCGTCATACGCGCGATTTACGCAGCGGGGCTTTCGATTCCGGATGATATATCCCTGGTGGGCAATGGTGACATCTGGTGCAGCGATATTCTACGCGTGCCGCTGACGACCGTACGTCATCCGATCCAGGATATGGCGAGGAAGGCCATCAGTAAGCTATTAAGTATGCTTTCTGGTGAGTCCGTTGACTCGGCGATCGAGGTCCTGGGCGTGGAATTCGTGACGAGAATGTCAACCGCTCCTCCACGATCGCGTTGAGCCCTGGCTCAAAAATAATTACATTTTCCATTAAAGAGGCATTGACAACCTGTCGGATATGTGGTCTAATGCATAGGAGACGGACTCGAGTCCATTGGTCGTGCCTTTATCGACAAATGTACCCGGTGTTTTTGTCAGGTTGCGCGTATCAGGTTATTACTCCTTTGGGGAGTTCTATTTACAAAATAATTGCATTTTCACCTGAAGAAGTGTTGACAACCTGCCAGATATGTGGTACTAATGCAATGGGTGTGGTTGCGAGTCCGGACTCGTATCCGAGATACGCACGGTTGCCGGGTAAATTATGCTGGCATTTGGACAAACTGTTTAGTTTTAGATTTGGGAATCACTCGTGGGATCACGGATAGATCTCCCGTGGAGAATGCGGGCAGGGGGAACGAAAGGAAGGTGCTTCATATGACCGGTAAGCGCTCAGGTTTTACGCTAATTGAATTGCTTGTGGTAATCGCAATTATTGCCATACTTGCGGCAATATTGTTCCCGACTTTCGTTGCTGTTAAGGAGAAGGCAAATCAGGTATCCTGTCTCAGCAACTTAAAGCAACTGGGAGCCGGATTCCGAATGTACCTCAACGAATGGGGCGGCAGGTTCCCTGGCGGCGGCGGTTGGGGCGACCCTTCGTTTGGTCAATGGGTAGTTTTCGACACGTGGGCAGATTCTGGCAGTACCCGATATATGCCGCCGATGGGCACTTACAAGATGGCTCCCCAAAAGGGTGCAATATACCCGTACGTGAAGAATACAAAGGTCTATGTCTGTCCGTCGGATACTAACGCCAGGAAAACGGGCTTTGGTCTCAGTTACTCCATGAACAGCGGTATTGGGACAATTACTGGGGTCAGGGTGATTGAGAGCGCAATCAATTTTCCTACAAAAACAGTGTTGTTGATCGATGAAGGCCAGGGGAACTATGTCCTCACATATGATAGGGCGGGCAACGTGATTTCGCGCTCCGCAAAGCGAGCTGCCATAGTGGATGGCTACTTTGGCGCCACTGACGCCACTGGCACCACTCAAATTATGATAGACTATCCGCAGGATGTGCATAATAGTGGGTGCAACTTCGCATTTTGTGACGGACATGCCGGCTGGGTGCACAACACGAAGTATAAGCAGTTGAACTACCTCGCTAAGCCGAAATACATCCAATAGAAACGCGTGTATTGAGAGATTGACCGAGTCATAAGTATCGGACGTTCTCAGTTCCGCCTGTACAATGCATTCTCGAACGGTGTAAGCCAAGCTTGGCTTACACCGTTTGCGTAACGGTGTCGTAGATCGCGCGGGCGTTCTCCATCGACACATCGATTTCCAGGAAGTGCGTGGGCGATACTATGTAGCCACTGCCGCCGGACAACCGAATGGTCTCCCGGACTTCCTTGCGCACGTCATCGGGCGTTCCGTGCGCGAGCACACTTTGGAGCCCTATCATGCCGTGGAATGTAATAGATTTGCCGAAATCCTTGAACAAACCTGCCGCATCCATCCCCTCGGCCTCGACCTGAACAGCCTGGTAGATATCCAATCCCATATCGATCCAAAACGGCAGCAGTTTGCGGTTCGATCCACATGAGTGCAGCATCACCTTCGCGCTGTATTTATGCCCCAGGTCAATGAACGCCTTTAGCTTCGGTCCGAAGAGCTTCTTCCACGTGTCCGGGCTCATCAGCGGGCCAATCTGTGTGCCGTAGTCATCGCCGATCCAGAGCACGTCGATCAGGCCGTTCGCCGTCTTGAGCGCCCTTTCCGCTACTTCCAAGAAAAATTCCTGCCGCTTCTCCATCAGGGCGAGCCCGACAGGGTCTTCGAGGGCGATATCCATTAGCACCTGCTCCATACCCCTGGCAAAAGAGGTGCTGTTGATCAGGTCCATGATTCCTGGGCTGCCAAGCACTATCGCATATTCGGCCTGATAAGCCTTGCACCGCTCTTCAAGATCGCTGAAATCGAAGATGTCCGGCGACGGCCATGGATACTTATCCACCTGATCCATGCTCGCTATTTGGGCTAGCGGCCGGAAGTCTACCTCATCGTAGCTGCCGAACTGGTTGGTCACGGGTCGCCTGCGCACTCCCCAGATATCGGTGAACGCACCGGTCTCATCCCTGACTGGCGCGGGTCGGAACTCGTTATGGTTGATGTGCCGGATATCTATGTCGAGCCTGGTCAAGACGCCCTCATAGTCCGCCGCGCCCATATAGCTGGTTATGCGTTCGACGACCACTGGCTCGGCGATGAAATCCATCGGTGGCCTGTCGGTCTGCTCGTGGTTGACTGCCGCCAAAAATCTCTCCCTGTGCTTCAATTGCTCGTCCTCTTATAAGTAATCACTGTCGCACTGAGCTTATTCGGCAAGTCGATAGTCAGACCCTTCTCCATAAGCTCGCGCCCCGTCATGCGCCTGGGACTCTGCTCATCAACGTTGGTCACGATATACGTGGCCGCCGGTTCCAATCCGCGCAGACGGTATGTGGCGCTGTCGACAGGGCTGTCCTGTCTTCTGAACGCCTGGAAGACGCCCGCGCCCAGGTCGTGACGATCAAATTGCCACGCCATCCACACATCTTTCGCGTTGCTATACGACCCGAGCGGGTAAAAATCTCCCGTGTAGAGCTTCTTCAGCGACTTATACTCATTGTGGGCTCGCAGCATCCCGTCCCAGACCGCCTGGTCTTTCGAGTAGACCTTAGACGCGAAAGCAAAATGGCTCCCCAGGCCGCTCCGACAGTTATATACATTAATGTCGGCGGACCCGATTCCCGTGATCGGGACCCACTGCGCCAGTCCGTAGGTATGGCATTGCTGCCCAATCGGGTCCCAGAGGTAGTCGCTCCTGGTTAGCACCAGGGCCCGGCGCAACATCTCGAAATCTATTCTCCTACCCCCGCTCGCGCAATTGTCGATTAAGAGGTTGGGGTGTTCGCGCTGGAGCGTATCGAAGTAATCGTACAGTCCCATCACGTACCTGATCTCGTTGATTCCCTGCCTGTCAGGATCCTCGCCGTTGCGCCAGAAGTAGACAGGGTAGAGATTAAAATCGTTGCGGTAACAGTCGATCCCGACACTTCCGATCATGTCGGAAACTTTCTTTTTTAACCAGGTCAAAGCTTCCGGGTTGCCGAGGTTCAGCAGATGGAATTCGTCCTTGAACATATACTGCAATTCCGGTGGCATATCGGATGTGGGGCGCATTAGCCACTCGTGGTGGTTCTCGTGGAGCCAAGTTCCCGGCATCACCCGCTCCGGCTCGAACCACAACAGGAACTTCATTCCAGCCTTGTGCGCCGCATCCGCCACGGGTTTCATACCGTTCGGGTAACGCTCTGGGTCGGGGTCCCAGGTACCGACCCCGGCCGCCCAGTTGTGCTTGGGAGACGGGAACCAGCCCGCATCGATCCACCAGTAGTCCGGAATCAGCTTGTGAGAAGCGAGGTTTGCTATTGCCTCGAGGTTGTTCACTTCAGTGGTGTCCTCGAAACCTACCACGCCATGCGGCGACATTGCAAATGGTGGATCGGCCGGTTTGCCGCCCGGCTTGGGCGTATAATGGCTGAGCAGGAGCTTCTTAAGAAGATTCTGGCCACGCATACGATCCTGTCCCGACCAGAACATCATCAATATCGCCGGGGTCCGAACCTCTTCTCCGGGATGCAGCTTGAGATGCGTGATCTCCATCCCGGCCCGCACGTTCACGCTCCCGCTTCCGGCCCGCGCGAACGCCGCCGCCCACTGGCCTGTCCAGCCGATTCCGATCACGACCCCGCCGCCGTCGGGCTTAGCCAGGTTGACAAACGGCAGAAAGCCGTCTGATGACCGTCCCCCGAACGACCCCAGCTTCATGCTTCCATCGGGCGAGATGGCCTTCTCAAGAGGCTGAAAGTCGGTTATCTTCTCGTGACTCCCCTCGGCGTAGTACAGCTTGAAATCGCCATTTTTCACAAATATCCCGATATCGGCGTTCAGCGCCTGCACATTCTCCAGAATCGGCGTATCCGACTTGCCGCTGTTCTTGAAATGCAGCACCCATTCGACAGCCGGGAAGTCGTGGTACTCCGTTGCCACGCACCGCACCTGCAGACCCGTGGCCGGATCGACATACGTCAGCTTGTGCTCCTCGCGCCGCGAATCGAGCTTCCGGCTGGCCCCCGTGAGCTTCCAAGTCTTGAGCAAATCAGTGGATTGCCGACCCTCGTAGATAAAAGAAAACGGCGATGCCGGCTGCTTGCCGGTGAACTTCGCGGCCGTCCATTTGTGAGCGTTGGACAGTTCGGCGGGCGCGGGCTCAACCGCGAGAGCCGAGTGCGCGGAAAAGACGCCGACCAGCGCCGCAAGGAAAAGCATGAATCGTAAATGCATGTTAACCTCTCTAAGTTGCACGAGCGCCAGTCAGGTTGACGAGATCGTTCCAGATGTAGTCCTGGAGGGCGATTCCGTTCTTGGACCTGTCCTGTTCCTTAAGATACTCGGGTTCGCCGGGTGCAAGAACCCGATCGAAACCTTCGGCGGGTGGTACTTGATGAATCTCGTTGATCATCGTCGTGATGATGTTCAGGAATATGTCCGCTCCGGCGAATCTCTTATAATCGAGCGCGGCCACCAAATGGCAAAGATCACGCTGTTTCTCGAGATCAGCATACATCGGCACTATGTGCGGCCCGAACGCACCCGCCGACAGCGCCCCCGTAAGCGCGTCGACGATTACTCCAAGCCCGTAGCCCTTAGCTCCCGCGGCAGGTGTCCAGTAGACGCCTTTGTGCGGATCAGTTGTCGGGTTTCCATCTTCATCCAGAGCCCATGTGGACGGGATCGGACGGTTCTCGCTGCGAGCCTTGTAGACATGGCCGCCGGCTACCGTGCTGGTCGCCATGTCCAGCACAATCGGCGGGCCGGAGCTTGACGGTATCGCGAAGCAAAGAGGATTTGTGCCGCAAAACGGTTTGCGGCCACCGAACGGCACCACCCCGGTATCGGTTTGCGAGAACGCCATACCAATCATCCCGGCCTCGATTGCCTGCATGCCGTAGAACGAAAGCGCGCCGCAGTGGCTGCTGTGATTGACCCCAACAAAGCCTACGCCGGTCTCTTTGGCCATCTCAATAGCAAGGTCCATCGCATCGTGCATGGTCGGGTGCCCCAGGCCGTTGTCGCCGCTTATCTGGGCGGTAGACTGGCCGCTGCGCTCAATATCAGTCATGGGCTTCGCGTTCACCGATCCGAGCTCGATCCTCTTAATGTAATGCGGAACGCGGATCACGCCATGCGACTCCACGCCCCGCAGGTTCGCGTGTACAAGGCATGAGGCCACAATGCCGCTGTCGCGTTCGGATAATCCTCGGCTTTCAAAGATACCCGCGACCATGGTCCGCAGTTCGTCGGCCATTACTGTTTTCATAACTATCCTCCATTTGAGCGTTTCTGGGCGGCCCGGATTATTAGCATATTGCGGTAGGCTTCGGCAGCTCCGCGGTCCGAAGCAACACTTGATGAATAATCCGGGTCTAATGTCCGCGGCATGCTTCGAACATGGCCCGCAGGTTCTTGAGCGGGATGTCGGGGGTCATCGCGTTCGCGGGGCCAACCACGAATCCGTTGCCGAACTTCGTGCCCATCGTATCGATGAGCTTGCGCACCTCGTCCTTGACATGCTGAGGCTCGCCGAACACCATCAGGTCCTGAATGTCGATACCGCCGCTGAACGATATACGCCCTCCGAATTTGGCCGCCACCTCGTTATAGTCCATCGCGCCGGGTTGGATCGGGTCCAGCACATCGACGCCGACGTCTATGAAATCCTCAATGAGCCCAAGGACGTTGCCGCAACTATGAACCAATACGTCCATCCCGAGTCGATGGGACTCATCGAACATCTTCTTATAGTAAGACTTGAAAAACTCCCGCCACATACCCGGCGAGATCATCAGCCCCGTCTGCATTCCCCAGTCATCGCCATAGAAGAAACAGTCCGCGCCGATCTCCGCCCAGTAGCGGATAAGTTCGCAGAGGTAATCGCATATCGCATCCATCAGCTTGCGGACATCCGCCTCATTCGTGTGGAAATCCATAAACAGATTCTGCATACCTCTTACCGACCGCAGGATCTCGAATACTCCCTGAACGCAGACTCCATAGCAGTACTTCGTCTTGCCGTGCATCGCTATTTGTTCGACGGCGGCATCTAGCCTGCCCGGACCGCGTGGATCTGGCATGCGCGCTATGTAATCGTCGAGTTGGGACCAGTCCTCCAGCGGGTGATGCATCTGGATAGCGCCGACACCTCCGAACGCGTGTCCCCACCGCGCGCCCCATTCGTCCTCCCACCGGGCATCCTTCATCAGGGCCTCGACGGTGTTGACGGGGTCCTTCTTGCCCGGAAGCTGGTAACCTATCGACCAATCGTAAGGGATGACAGGAATCACGTCATCCGGAAACTCGCAAAACAGGTCCGCGAGCGCATCGCCGTATCGGACGATTATGTCCAGCGACATTCGCTTCAGCCTCACCGGGGACCGCTTGCCGCCCTGCCTGTGAATGGCTTGCTTGACCCAGTCCTTGGTCGGTGGGTTCGCCTGCTGCGCGGCGTTTACTCGCTCGTTGAAGCGGGTTATGATCGCCTCCATTTCCGAAATCGGTAGAGTCCTGAAATCTCGCTCAGCAACGTTTGGGTTACTCATCATTTCATCTCCTTTACTCGATCGAGCCAATGCCGGGTCGCGGCGGTGACTTCTTGCCAATTATTCGCCTTGACCGCGGCAAGCATCTTCATCTCAGTTGTGACGCCCACAACCGCCGCAAACGCGCCGTTGTCATAGTAGTCCTTCATATTGTCGAGTGTAATCTTTCCAGCCGGAACGATCTTCGCCTCCGGCATCGGCGCTGTGATGTAGCCGATGTATTGCGGACCAAATGGGTAGCATGGGAACAACTTGATCAGATCGGCGCCGAGCCTCAGCGCGTTATCGATCTCCGTGGGCGTAACGCAGCCGGGCATGGACACGAGTCCATTATTAATAGCTATTTTGACTACTTCCTCGTAGAGATTCGGCGACACGATCACCTGCGCGCCCGAGTCAATAGCCATGCGCGCCTGCTCGGGCGTCCGGACAGTCCCCGCCGACAGGATTATGTCATCCCCATGCCGCCTGCGAAGCTCACCGATGACAGCGCAGACGTTCGGCGTCGTGAACGCCACTTCCACTACCTTGGTTCCGCCCGCGATAATAGCTTCGCATGTGGCTAGCGTCTCCTCCGCGGTATCTCCACGCATGATAATACCAAGCCACTCTTCGCCGATTGTCTTGATGATTTTCGCTTTGTCCAATATGAAATCCCCACTTTCAAGGAAAACCTACCGCTGCACGCGGCCCGAGGCGTCTCCACCCATCAGAGTCTCGACCTCTTTCACGGAGGCCAAATTGAAGTCTCCGGGGATGGAATGCTTTAGGCACGATGCGGCCACGGCGAACTCAACGCACTTTTGCGGATCAAAACCCGAGAGCATCCCATAGATCAATCCGCCGGTGAACGAATCGCCCCCGCCAACGCGGTCGATAATCGGGTTAATCTCGTATTTGCCACTCAGATAGTGTTTTCTACCGTCATAGAGAAGGCCGCCCCAGTTGTTGGCCGATGCGGATATGCTCTCCCGCAGGGTTGTGGCGACATACTTCAAATCGAATTTCTTCGCCAACCGCGCGGCGACTTGCTTGTATGAGTCGGCAACAAGCGTGCCCTTGGTAACGTCGCTCCCTTCGGCTTTGATGCCGAAGACCTTCTCGGCGTCCTCTTCATTGCCGATAAGCACGTCTACGTATTCCATCAGCCTGGCCATGACGCGATTTGCTTCTTCCGGGCTCCAGAGCTTAGCCCGGTAGTTGAGATCGACACTCACCATAACGCCGTGCTTCTTCGCGACTTTGAGCCCATCCTCAAGCACCCTCACGACATTCTCGCCGAGCGCCGGGGCCGTGCCGGAAAAATGGAACCAGTCCTTGCCCGCGCAAATCGCTTCCCAGTCGTAGTCGCCGGGCTTGGATTCGCGGATGGCGCTGTGGGCGCGGTCGTAAATGACTTTAGATGCCCTCTGCGCGGCTCCGGTCTCCAAATAGAACACACCCAGACGCTCGCCGCCTCGGGCAATAAAATCCGTATTCACTCCGAATCGCTTCAGGTAGTTGATGCAGGCTTGGCCGATATCGTTGTGGGGGACTTTGGATACGGCATAGGCTTCCATTCCGTAGTTCACGACCGATACCGCTGCGTTTGCCTCCGCGCCCGTGTATTTCACCTCGAACTCATCCGCTTGAACGAACCGCTCGAAGCCCTTTGGGCTAAGCCTCATCAACAGCTCACCGAAAGCAACCATCTTCTTAGCCATTACTTGCCTCCCCGAGCCTCGTCCACGATCTTACGGAACATCTTCGCGTTTTCGGTGATCACTTTGAAGTCCTTGGCCTTCACGGCCTTGATGTCCACCAGGGCTTTGCCGACACCCACACCGACCGCGCCGGCCTTGATATACTCCGGAGCGGTCTGCGTGTCGACGTTGCCGGTCGGCATAAGTTTGACCATCGGCAGCGGGCCCTTGATGTCCTGGAAGTAACCCGGTGTGCCGACCCTGCCGGGGAATATCTTCACAACATCGGCTCCGGCCTTCCACGCGGTCACGATCTCCGTGGGAGTCAGCGCGCCCGGCATCACGGCTATATCATAGAGGCTGCATACATCCACAACTTCGCGGTCGAAACTCGGACCTACGATGTAACTCGCCCCGGCCAGAATCGCCATCCTCGCCGTGACGCCATCCAGCACAGTTCCCGCGCCGATGAACACATCCTCGCCGATCTTCCCGCTGACTGAGCTTATGATATCGAGCGCGCCCGGAACGGTCATCGTAATCTCGACCAGCTTTACGCCTCCGTCACGCAGTGCACACGAAACCTCGTATAGATCGCTGGGGTCGTCGATTCGTATAACGGCCACCACTCCGGTGTCCATCAGCGTTTGCACGACCTGCTGTTTCTTGCTTGCCATATTGTCCTCCCGATGTCGTTTTCTATTTAGAACTGTTCAGTATCTTATTTAACCCGTCCGCGTCCGGAGGAACCGGGTCCACTTTTAAGCGAGCATCAAAATTCGCCTGGACATCAGCCACTATAGTTGTGAAGTCATCCCAGGGAACGCCGTGATCGCACACTCCTTTATCCAAGCCAATAGACACGATCAAGCTCTCAACCTTCGTGATCAGCCGGTCTGCGGCTGTCTCATCGCTGATATTGTCGGCGCAACCCACAGCCCGCGCGATTGAGGCGAGCCTGTCCGCGGCTCCGTCGCGGGTATGCATCAGCCACGCTACTGTCACCGAAGCCAGCGCGCATCCATGCGTGACACCGTAGCGCCCGCCCAGCAGCATCGCCAGCACGTGAGGAGTGGTGATTCCGTTGGTTGCCAGCGTCACGCCCGCAAGGGTGTCCGCCCAACTCATCTTCGCTCGCAGCTCGAGATCGTCTCCGTTACGCACCGCGTCAGGAAGCGTGTCGAAGATGATCCTCATCGCTTCCAGGGCGCAGAGGCTACCCATCGGATTGCCGGGCAATGCCAGGTAACCCTCCAAGGCGTGGGTAAATGCGTCAAACCCCGTAGCCGCCGTCACATCAGCGGGCATGGTTCGTGGGAGTTCCGGATCGCAGAATGCCACGCGCGGGTAAATATAATCGCAGATTATCGCCCGCTTGATCGACTGAGACCTGTCCGATATGACCGACGCCCGTCCCACATGACTTCCCGTGCCGCTGGTCGCGCTGATGGCGATAATCGGCAGGGTGGCCCGCGTCACGGCGCTGGGCCCGTTGACTCGATAGTCCAATATCGGGCCCGGGTGCGTAGCGGCCACAGCAACAGCCTTAGCCGCGTCCATCGCGCTGCCCCCGCCGCATCCGATCACGACATCCGCCCCGAACTCTCGCGCAATTATCGCCGCTCGATCCACCTCGGTGCAGTCCGGGTCGGGCGAGACGTCATCGAAAATCCGGCACTCGACCCCTGCCTCCTCGATCAAGGCGCGCACCCGATCAGTGACTCCCGCCTTCTTCATCGCGCCGCGACCCGTTATCACGAGCGCCTTGCGATATCCCCTCAAGTGGTCCTTGAGCTTATCGAGGCAGCCTGTTCCAAACTCGACTTTCGTAGGCAGGCTCATCGTCCACTGTCTTGTTGCGTTTTCTTCCAATACTACATCCCTTCAAGCCATGGCCGCCGACATACGCAGGATCTCGACCAGCCCGGCAACATCGGTCGGCACGGGGTTCGCATCGACCCGGTACCTGAAGTCTGCATATACTTCCTTGGCAATCGACTCGAAGTCCTTCTCAAGGATGTTATAGGCTGAAACGCTTTTGGGTATGTCGAGGCTCGTAATCAGGCTTTCAATGGCGTCGATGGCCCAGTCAGCCAGTTCCTCTTCGCTCAATGCCTCGGTGCACCCCATCAGTCGGGCCACATTTGCCAGCTTGCCCGTGGCTCCATCCCTGCAGAACCGGAGGGCGGCGAGCGTTGTGGCGCCAACAGCCGGCCCGTGAGCGATGCCATAGCGTCCACCGATCACCATTCCGATGACGTGCGGTATCAGGACGCCCTGAGTCGTGAACGAGATAGCCGACAGAGTATCAGCCCAACCCATGGCGGCGCGAGCTTCTAGGTTGTTGCCATCCTTGAACGCTGTCGGCAGTACTTGTGCAATAATCCGGATCGCTTCCTGTCCGCAGATACTGCCCATGGGCTGCTCAACCTGTGAGAGGTAACTTTCTATGGACTGAGCGAAAGCATCGAATCCCGAAGAGGCCGTTATTCTGGGCGGCATAAGTCGCAATATCTCCGGATCACAGAACCCCGCTCTTGGGTAGAGATAGTCCGACCCCAAAGGTCTCTTCTGACTCTTGGCCGTATCGGCAACCACCGACACTCGCCCGACATGGCTGCCGGTTCCCGACGTAGTGGTAATCGCGATGATGGGCAGAGTGGCCGCCGTAATCTCGCGAGGTCCGCCGACCTGGTAATCCATTATCGGGCCGTCATGCGTGGCCGCTACGGCTATGGCCTTGGCCGCGTCCATCGCGCTGCCGCCGCCGCACCCTATTATCAGGTCAGCGCCGAACTTGCGCGCCGCCGCGCCGCCTTCTTCGACTTCTTCGCAGTGAGGCTCAGTAGAAATCTTATCGAAGACTTGCGGCTCAACTCCGGCATTCTCAATCGCCTCGCACACCCAGTCGACCGCGACAGCAGCCTGAGTCCCGGCCAGGCCGCTGATCACCAGGGCCTTTTTGGCGTCCTTGACGTAGCTTCCCAGCTTCTGAATGCAGCCCGCGCCGAACTCGACCGGCACCGGCAGGCTCATCGTCCATCTCATCGCGGGATTTACGTTCACAATTGCGCCTCTTCCCATCCTCGAATGATCTCGCGGGCCTGGTCCAGGATCAGACCGACTCGGTTCGCGCCCGCCTCCATCATGCTCGCATACCTGAAGTAGTTGCCCACACGCCCGGATGCCTTAATCTTCATCTCCTGGCCTATGGTCTCTCGAATCAATCTAATATCCTCATAGAGCGCCACCGGGTCCGGGCTCGCGCCGGTGCATGTCTTAACGAAAGTCGCTCCCGCGTTCTTGACTAATAGGGAGGCGTCTTTCTTTTGCTTCCAGGTGAGGTAAGGTGTCTCTATTATTACCTTTACCGGCAGCCCCGCCGCGGCCTTCACAACCGCCCGAATATCATCCTCCGCGCGTTTGAAATCGCCCGCGATCAACCCCCCGAGGTCGATTACCATGTCAATCTCGCCCGCACCCTCGGCCACGCACTGTTCGGTCTCGAAAACCTTGGTTTCGGTCTTCATGGTAGGGTGGGGGAAACCGACGCATGCGACCACTTTTACCTCCGAGCCATTCAATACCTCGGCGGCTCGCTTGGTATACAGCGAGTTCACGCACATGTAGCTGAACCCTTCGCTTCCCAGTGTGGTGGCCAGTGCTTCGATTTCAGTGGTGGTGGCTGTCGGCTTCAGCAGCGCGACGTCCAACGAGTTCTTGATTTGACCTAATGTAAAGTTCATCGTAGCTCCTTTCACGCTCGCAGCGCTTCGTCAAATTGCCGCCTGATCTCAGCCCGCGTGAATACCGGACGGTGCTGCTGAACAGGGCGGCCCATATATGCAAAAACATCATCGGTCAGGAGATCGAGCATGGCTTCATCCACCGATCCCCCGTCCCAAAGCTTGTCAAGCCCGATCTTGCGAATGAACTCTCTGAGCCATTCGACGAGGGCCAGCGACTTATCCGCATCGCTCATGCCCGGCTGCCCCGCGCCGACCTGGTCAGCCAACACGGCGCACCGTTCGGGCTGCGCTTGCCAGGAATAATCAAGCACCACGGGCAGAAGCAGGGCCAGCCCGAGGCCGTGCGGGGTCCCCATCCTCGCTCCGAGAGGCAGCCCCATCGCGTGCGCGACCGTCGCGCCCGACAGCGCTATGCTCATTCCTCCAAGAGTCGCCGCCCACGACATTTGCGTCCGTGCCGCCTTGTCATTCCCGTCGGCGATTACCAGGGGCAAGTATCGCGAAACCGTGCGGACCGTCTCCAGAGCCGTGAGGTCCGATAACG
Source organism: Armatimonadota bacterium (assembly GCA_023474015.1). The sequence goes on along the minus strand of JAMCYN010000019.1, from coordinate 6,010 downwards.
GGTTGCACCGGCCCGCGTTAAGGACTGCTTCCATGCCGTGAGTCAGGGCATCGAACCCGGTCATTGCCGTCACGCGGGGAGGCATTGTGTAGGTAAGTTCGGGATCGACTATCGCCGTTTTCGGAAAAGCATGAGGAGAAAGAAGCGCGGCCTTCATGTGGGTCTCGGAATTGTGGAGGACTACCCCTTGGGTCACCTCCGAGCCCGTCCCGGCGGTGGTCGGGATAGCAACCATGGGCAGGGTCGCGTCGGTTGCGGGTCTGGCGTTTGCGCCAGTGTAGTTGACATACTCCCAAACGGAGCCCGGATGGCTTGCGGCCACCGCCACCCCCTTGGCAAAGTCGAGCGCGCTGCCGCCCCCGAGGCCAACTATGACGTCACACTCGGCTTCATTGGCGACTCCGGCCGCCTCGTCGACGGCCTGCGCGGTCGGGTCCGGTTGGACATCATCAAACACCGTGACCGCCACGCCCGCCGATTCGAGCAGGCCGCAAGCACGTTCGGTAAGGCCCAACGAGCTGAGGTCGCGGGAAGTCACGAGGAATACGCGCCCGCCAAGGAGTTTGCATTCCTCTCCGATTGCCTCGATACGCCCGGCTCCAAAAAGAATTTTGCCGAGCCACTGGAATCCGAACTGGTCAATGCTCATTATGCCCTTTCAGCCAACCTTTCTTCTTCGGGTGCGTTCATTATAAGCGCACGAGGTATAGAGTGGCGCCAAAACGGACTCGAGTCCGTTTTTGACCCAACTACATTACTCAATCAATAACATGACAAGGGCGTGTTTGTCAAGCACTTTATTGCAAAGGTGTTGCCGATAACTCCTTGACATTCGGGCGATCCGGGGATATACTCCAGATGTATGAGCCTCATATGCTTATCGATGCCGCGCCGGCCTTCGATCTGCTCGCGGCTTATTATTTTTACAAAAAGCGGACACGAGTCCGTGATTCTTTCCGCGCTTCAATGGAATATATCAACGGAATAACTTTCTCAGAGAGGATGCTGCGTATGTCCGGAAATTCACGAACGGGCCTTTTTGTTGTAGCTTTAATCCTGATCATTGGGACCGCCGTATCGTATGCGGCGGCGACCACCGTTTCTTGCGATAACCCGAGTTTCGGACTGTCTCCGTATACATGGAAATCCACCGGCTCCGGTGCTGACGCGCGCGCCGAGGCCACTATGCCCGGCGCTTACTTCAAGACCATAGTCAATGGGACCAAGACTATCGGCCTCGTGATCGACGGCACGGCCAACAATGGATGTCCCACGACATCGATGCCCGTTATCGAATATTCCGTCGATGACGGTCCTTTCACCGTAGTGCCGCTCACGCGGACCGGGGCTGTCTACACGCTTCCAGTGGCCCAGGAGTTGGACGCGGCCACATCGCATAAGCTTGAGCTCTACTTTCGCGCTGCCGATCTTACAAATCAGCGCTGGACCAGTCCGATGACCCACTTGCGTATCGTGGGAATCTCATTAGACAAAGGCGGTGCGCTTGCCTCTTACCCGATGCGTTCCAAGAAAGCTATCGTTTACGGTGATTCAATAACCGAAGGAGTCGGCGTCGATAGCAAGTTTACATCCTGGCAAATACTTGGTCCCAACAATGCCCGATGCACATGGTTTCCGTATGTTTGTTCCGCTCTGGATTGTGAGTACGGCCAATTCGGCTCCGGAGGTCAGGGGATGGTGAGGACGGGGCTTGAGCTGCCGCCTTTGCCAAACACGTGGGACCACTACGATGCCGCGACTTCACGGTTGCTCAACGGGCTCCTGCTCCCCGAACCCGACTACATATTCTGCAATATGGGCACCAATGACTCCGGCGGGCTCAACATCACGAGTGCCTATACGGACTGGTTGATCGCTGTGCGCAAGGCGTGTCCCCACACGCGGTTCTTTTGCGTGGTGCCGCCGTCCGGAGTCCATCGGGGCGAGATTGAAGCTGTCGTGGCTGCTCGCAATAGTGCCGGTGACAAAAGGGTCTACCTGATAGACATTCCGTCTTTGAACACGACAATTCGTTTCGCGGTTGGAGCCACTCAGATGACATACGATGGAGCGCATCCCACGCAGTGGGGCCAGGGGATGTTCGGCGCCAATGTCGCCGTCAAAGCGCAAGAGATTCTGAGCAAGGAAAAACAGGATATTCCGTAATGCAGGCCCGAAGCAAGGCCCAATCATTCAAGAGGATGGAGTGCAATGTCTGTATACTCTCGTTTCTGTCTCTTAATGGTATCCACAATGATATGTTTCGGACTCGCCGAATCCGTTGGGGCTACGACCACCATCTACTGTAACGACCAGAATGTGAAGCTGGCTCCGTATGTGTGGAAGTCCACAGGCTCTGGCACCGACGTACGAGCCGAGGCAACTTTTCCCGGCGCTTACTTCAAGACCATGGTCAATGGGACCACTACTATTGGCGTCGTGATCGACGGTACGGGCAATACCGGTTGCCCCGCCTCGTCGATGCCGTTTGTCGAATACTCAGTTGACGATGGGCCGTTCACAGCGACCCAACTAACACAAACGGGCGCGGTCTACACATTTCCCGTAGCTACGGGGCTGAACGCCGCCGCATCTCATAAGCTGGAGTTTTATTTCCGCGCCGCCGACCTCGGACAAAACCGCTGGACTGCCTCTACCGCCCACCTGCGCATTGTAGGTGTCGTGATCGATGACGGCGGATCTCTAACCTCTTGCCCGCTGCGTCCCAAGAGAGCTATCGGCTATGGTGATTCAATCACAGAGGGAGTCGGCGTTGACGGGCCGTTTCTCTCGTGGCAAGCGCTGGGGCCAAACAATGCCCGTGGCGCGTGGTTCCCGCTTGTCTGCGCGGCGCTGGGCTGTGAATACGGGCAAATCGGCTCAGGAGGCCAGGGGATGGTGAACACCGCGCTTGCGGTTCCCGGGGTTGTTATCGCATGGGATCATTACGATTCCTCAACTTCACGCTTGAGCAACGGGCTGCTGCTTCCCGAGCCCGATTACGTACTCTGCTGCCACGGCACTAATGATACCGTCAATATCCAGAGTGCCTATACTGGATGGTTGAGCGCGGTGCGCACTGCCTGCCCCAATACTCGGATGTTTTGTATAGTACCGCCGTCCGGAGTCCATCGCAGCGAGATCCAAGCCGCTGTGGCTGCTCGTAATCAGGCCGGCGACGCCAAGGTCTATCTGATAGATACTCCTTTGGTGACTCCATTAATGTCTAACCTCGGCAAGCCTACTCAGGGGAGTTATGATGGAGGTCATCCGACACAGTATGGTCAGGGGATACTCGGCGCCAGTGTTGTAGTCAAGGTGCAGGATATTCTGAGCAAGGAAAAACAGCCGTAATCGTCCGTTGACTTACTGCACGGCTGGATTCTTGAAGAGGATGGCGTAATATGTTTGTATACTCGCGGTTCAAATCTTTAGTTATATCAGTGGTGATGGTATTGGGGCTCGCCGCATCGGTCGGCGCGGTGACCACATACTATTGTGACAATCCAAATATCAAGCTGGCTCCCTATGTTTGGAAAGTCACCGGCTCCGGCGCCAGCGCGCGCGCCGAGGCCACTATGCCCGGCGCTTATTTTAAGACAAAGTTGATTGGGACAACGACGGTCGGCCTCGTGATCGACGGAGCCGCCAATAATGGCTGCCCCGCTTCATCGATGCCGGTCATCGAGTACTCCCTTGACGACGGACCATTCACACAGAAACAACTCACGCAGACCGGAGCGGTTTACACGCTTGCCATAGCGCCACGAGGCTTCGATTATACAGTGTCGCACAAGCTTGAGGTCCATTTCCGAGCCTCCGACGCAACACAGAACCGCTGGACCGCTTCCACCGCCCACCTGCGCTTTGTGGGTATTGCGCTCGATTCCGGCGGCACCCTTCTCAGTTACACGCTGCGCTCCAAGAAAGCCATCTGTTTCGGCGATTCGATCACAGAGGGAGTCGGTATCGACGCTTTGTTCACCTCGTGGCAAATACTCGGCCCCAACAATGCCCGGGCCTCGTGGTTCCCAATCGTTTGTTGCGCGATGGATTGTGAGTACGGTCTGCTTGGCTCCAGTGGTTTGGGGATGGTGAATCAGACCAATCTACCGCCCCTGCCGAGTATGTGGGACCATTATGACGCCAATACCTCTCGTCTGCAAAATGGCCTGCTGCTCCCCGAACCCGACTATGTGTTTTGCTGCGTGGGCGCTAACGACCCCGTAGGCGTTGATATAACGAGCGCTTACATTGGCTGGATAAGCTCCGTGCGCGGGGCCTGTCCCAATACCCGCGTGTTTTGCGTTATACCGCCGTCGGGAGTTCATCGCGGCGAGATCCAGGCTGCTGTAAGGACCTTCAATCAGGCGGGTGACGCCGGAGTCTATCTGATAGACACCCCATATTTGAATACAGCCGTCCGAGCCAACACCGACGCGGTCGTTCTATTCAATGAGGACTTCTCGGGTCCCGGTGACGCCAGTCCCAACCCCGATCCGGACTGGACCACTCAGGCCACGGGGCCTGATCCATGGAACCAGGCGATGAACTGGCAGGTCGTCAATAACAACGGTAACAACGCCTACAAGTGCCTTGATGCCTCCTACTCCAGTGGGGGCGTGCGTGGGGAAGCCACCATAAACGGCCTCGATTTGGCCGACTTTCGGATGGAAGCGGACCTTATCAACGCGTCCAATGAGTCATGGCTTTTGGGCCATGCGTATCTGTCGGCTGATGGGAACTTCCTCAATTTTACCGGATTGATCGTGGACGAGTTCATGAGCGACGGCTGTGGCGGAATCGGCTTCATGAGATTCGGTGACGTATCACAGTCCTGGACAATAGAGGGCTACACCGCGCCTACCTGGAATGGAACTTCGTGGGTAATCCCAGCCACCAATCCCCAGGCGGTCTGGACATCTCCCATGGGGGTCGCGGGTGCGTTCCCTCACGGCAATAACAAGATACATGTGACATTGAACGTTGCGGGAAATACCTGGACCGCCAGCGCTTTGGCATATGATGGGAGCGGGAATCTGGCGGCTACCGCTAGAACCGGCTTCACGTGGGATGAAGGCGGAGCGACTCACGGCCTGGTGGGCATTCAGTCCTGTAACAGCAGCGTTATGTTTGACAATGTCACGTTGTCTGGCGTGTCTACTCAGATGACATACGACGGTGTGCATCTTTCGATGTACGGTCAGGCTATATTTGCCGCACTCGTTGCGGCCCAGGCGCAAGACTCTCTCAGTTCGAGTCCACGGCTCAGTCTTCCTGTCGTCAAGAGCACTTCCGACCAGACCGGCGTCGCAATCGGTGGCTACGTAATTTCCGCCGCTTTCCCTGATTTCTTCTACGTTGAGTCCGACAACAGGTCCTCGGGATTACGAGTTGACAAAGCCGCCCACGGCCTCGCTGTCGGGCTGAGGGTGGACGCGTCCGGAAAAATAGCTACCAACGCAGACGGAGAGAGATACATAGCCGCCGATACGGTCACACTCGCCGGTTCGGGCAGCATTGTCCCTCTTCTAATGAACAATCGCTCTTTCGGAGGATCGGCCCTTGGTCTGCAGGAAGGCGTATGGGACTGGCTGTCGCTCGACAATGGATTACCCGCGGCGGGACTCGACAATATCGGCCTGCTTGTGCGAGTATGCGGCCGCGTCGGCCAGATCGATCCAACGGGCGCGTATTTCTACGTAGATGACGGATCAGCTCTAAGAGATGGAACGAAGACAGGAGACGCCGACAACATAGGCGTGCGGGTGGCATTCGATGGCACGCCCTATCAGTCCCAACCAACGCTGTCCATAACCGGCATAAGCTCGTGTTTCAAGGGAGCGGATGGCAAGCTCCACAGACTGCTGAGAGTACGGAAACTAGCCGAAGTTCCGCAGTCAACGGGTCAGAACTTTTTTGCGAGTAGGTTTTGGGCTGGTCGTGTGCAGTTCGGCGTGGTTAGTTACGCTCGTGCTCGGTGGTCTTGAGTCGTGGTATTTCCAGAAAG
>JAMCYN010000079.1 GCA_023474015.1 Armatimonadota bacterium | reverse complement strand
TGCCAAAGGATCATCCAGAAGGGCAAAACCCGGAGGCGTGATTGGAGCAACAAAGATCGCATGAAAGCACATCAAGGGGACATTTTCGCTCAGCAATAGAGGGGACAGAATCGCTCGGCAATAACAGTCAAGGAATGAGGATAGAGTTCAGTTGTACGGGCGTGAGTATGCTTCGTTAGGCTTTTTGCACCAAAGCAATGTGGCTGCGAAGAGACCGTAAGAGTGAAACCGGTTCTCTGTTTCAACGCAAATACTTAACCCACGGCGGCCGGGCGAAGCATTTGCGGCTAGAATTACAGGTTAGATCAGACCCTAAGGCAAGTACTTAAACCAAGGCACAATCATAGACAAGGGCAAATGCTGTCGCCCCTACGGCCAATACGTTTCCATTCCCTATTTCGGTTTTTCGTCCTTTCGGGCTTTCGTGGTGAAATCCCCTTCCCCTTCGCGCCTTCGCGATTAAGCAACCTTCTCCCCAGCCCCCCCCACCAGCACCGTATCGTGCTTGAAGTTCGCTTCGTCGAGGTCGGGGTAGTCGAGGTTGTAGTGGAGGCCGCGGCTTTCCTTGCGGGATTGGGCGGAGAGGATGATCAGCTCGGCGGTCAGGGCCATATTTCGAAGTTCAAGCAGTTCGGCGGAAAGGATGCCGCTCGCGTAGAGTTCTTCGGCCTGGGTGGCGATATCGCGGATGATATCGAGGGCTTTCGCCAGGCGCTCATTTGTACGGACGATCCCCACGTACTTCCACATCGCCGTCCTGAGCTGCTTTGTGAGGTCGACGACCAGGTCGTGCGAAACCGGCCGCGCGTGCCGCTCGACGGGAAACTCCTTGATCGGCGCAAGCTCAACCGAGCCGATTTTGCCCTCCATGTCGATCGCGGCCCGCCGGGTATAGACAATCGCCTCCAGCAGCGAGTTGCTGGCCAGGCGGTTCGCGCCGTGGACGCCTGTACATGCCACTTCGCCGCACGCATATAGATTATTGACGGACGTGCGGCCGTGGACATCGGTGACGACCCCACCGCACGAGTAATGCGCGGCGGGCACAATCGGAATCCACTCTTTCGTAATATCGATGTCAAAGGAGAGGCAAGTCTGATAGATGTGCGGGAAGTGCTCCTTGACCTTGTCGGGGTCCATGTGCGTAACGTCGAGATAGACGCACTCATCGCCGCTCTTCTTTAGCTCGGTATCGATGGCGCGGGCGACCACATCTCTCGGGGCCAGGCAGCCCATCTCGTGATAATTCTCCATGAACGTCTCGCCGCTCTTCAGGCGCAGAATCCCGCCCTCGCCCCTAACTGCTTCTGATATAAGGAAAGAGCGACCGTCCGGATGATGGAGCGTGGTGGGGTGGAATTGGATAAACTCCATATTCGCCACCATTGCCCCCGCTCGATACGCCATTGCGACGCCGTCGCCGGTCGCGATCTCGGGGTTGCTGGTGTGCAGGTAGACTCGGCTCAGGCCGCCGGTGGCGAGCATCGTCACCTTGGCTCGGAAGCTCATAACATCGCCTGTCTCGGAATCCAGCACGTGCGCGCCCCGGCAGACCGTCTTGCCGCCGACTTCTTCCGCGATCAGATCTATGGCGTGATCGTGCTCGAAAACTCGAATGTTGGCGTTGCTCTTGACCTGCGCCACCAGCGCGCGCTCGATCTCGCGCCCCGTGAGATCAGCCGCATGGACGATCCGACGCGTCGAGTGCCCGCCCTCGCGGCCCAGGTCAAGATGGTTGGGGTTCGCGGCGTCTTCACTGTGGGTAAACCTGACCCCGAGCTGCATCAACTCGCGGACACGGTCCGGCCCCTCCTTTACGAGAATCTCGACAGCGTCCTCGTGGCAGATGAAAGCGCCGGCAACGTGGGTGTCGTGAATGTGGGACTCGTAGGTGTCATTCGGATCGATGACGGCGGCAATGCCCCCCTGGGCGTAGTTGGTGTTGGATTCGGTGTCGCTCTTCTTCGTGACAACAGCGACCCGACCCGCCTCCGAAGCCCTCAGCGCGAAACTCAGACCCGCGATCCCGGTCCCCAAAACAAGTACGTCAACGTCGATAACCAAGTATCCGGCAGCTCCCATTCACCAGGCCCGCTGTCCGCGCGCCCGTTGCCTTACATTATACAGCGTGGAAAGGCGGCGAACAAGAGATCGCTCAAGTGTGGCTGTCCAGGGCTACTTCATCAGCAGGCCCCTCTCCGGCGAGGATTTCACGCAACTCATTGAAGAGGCCAGAACCCCCTACCCCTTTACTTTTTGACCGGCAGCCTGGAATTTTCTATTTCGGATTTGGGATCGCCGAGTGAATGGACTGTGAGCGGCCCTTGACGAATTGGGAATTCTGAGCTACACTCCCTGTACTCAAAAAGGTGAGTGGGAGGCTTGAAGATGAATGCCCGAGTATCCTCAGCTTTGCTGGTCGCGGGCGCCCTCGGCTGCGTCCTTACTGGGGCGGTTCATGCCGCGCGCCCCGCACCTCCGCCGGAGCCTCTTGTCACGCCCATAATCGTTCACCCACGGGAGATCGACAGAGACAGCAGCCGCGTCGATGATGACCTCGAAACGCGCACGAAGGGGATAAGGTCGAAACTGGCTATGGAGAAGCATCCAGGTAAGCGCGCCGTGCTTCAGGCGAGCCTGGATGAGCTTGTCAAAGTGGAACTCGTCTTCTCCAACCGGATCACCCAGGAGCAGATAGACGGCTTTCTCGCGCTGGGAGGACGGATCGACCACGTTTATCAGGCCGTCAGCTACGGCTGGACCGGGTCGGCGCCGCTCGGCGCGCTCGAGTCGCTGCCCGAAGCGATGGGGGAGTCCCTTGTGGCCGTGATCAGGGACCGTCCCATTCATGCGACTTTGGATGAGGCTACCCAGTGCGGACGTGTGCGGCCTGTTTGGGCGAATGGCTTTGCCGGCACGGGTGGGCTGGGCGGTGATACGAACACGACCATCGCGATCCTGGACAGCGGAGTCGATGCTTCGCACCAGGACCTCCAGCTTCGAAAAGAGTACTGGAAAGACTGGACAGCGACTAATTACGCCAACGCGACAGACTACAACGGCCATGGGACACACGTTTCCTCGATTGCCTCCGGAACCGGGAGCGCGGGCGGAACATCCGGGACTCTCTACTACACCGACATGGACGATGCCTCCACCGGCACGATCTATTCCACTCCCATCCACATCGCCAGCGGGACAGTGACCACATTCACCAGCACGGCGAAATGGCACGGGGGCGGGCTGACCAATTTCTATCAACAATACCGCGCGGATGGAGGGACGGGCGGCTACACCGCAATCGCCACTGTGAACGGCGCATCGCCGCAGACTTTGACGAGCAACTTCACGTCCGGTGCGAACCAATACAGGGCTTACGTCGCGCCCAACGGCGCCGGAGTCAACAAATATGTCATCAAGAACTCGGTGACCAACTACCCGGCGTCGGCGGACTCCCGATATAGATTTCTCGGAGTTGCGCCCGGATGTCAATGGGCCGGGATCAAGGTTTTGCTGGACGATAACAGCGGATGGAGCACCGATTTCGGAGAGGGCGTCGACGACTGCGTGACGCAAAAGGTCGCGCACAATATCAAGGTCGCCAATATGAGTTTGGGCATCGGCGGCAGCCCGGGCATCGACGAGACTCTGCGCGCGAAGGTCAATACGGCGGTGAACAACGGCATAGTGATGTGCATCTCGGCGGGCAACGACGGCCCTGGTACAGGGGGCACGCACGAGATCGACGACCCGGGCCGGGCCGCGCTGGCGATAACGGTCGGTTCATCCAACGACATCAATCAGCTTACCCGGTATACCTCATGCGGATTCTCATCGCCGGGGTCGAATGAAGACCAAAAGCCCGATCTCCTGGCGCCCGGCGGGTCGTGGTATTACTCGGGTATCCTGGCCGCGGAAACCAATCACGGCGATATGCAAAACAACTTCACGGAACAGCAGGCAAACGATTATCACTGCATGTGCGGCACGTCGATGGCGTCACCGTTCGTCGCGGGGGCGGCGGCGATCGTGGTTCAGGCGCTGGAGTCCAGTGGGGTGAGCTGGGACTTCAACTCCAGCGCGACCGCGCTTCAGGTGAAGATGCTCCTTTGCGCGAGCGCGACCGAGACGAACCAGAACCGCGAGGTCTCCTCGGGCACGAATCCCACCCTCGGGCGGGCCAGCACTCCGAAGGATGACTACGAGGGTTACGGAATAATCAACCCGGACGCGGCGGCGGAGGCCGTTCTGCTGCCGTATTACAATGGTCCGCTCTGCGACTCGTCCGCCGGCGGCTACCACGGTCGGCGCGCATGGGGTCGAAGAGTCAGCCTGCCCCGCATGAAGGCGGTGACTTTCGATCTGGCTGTTCCGATGTTCAGCGACTATGATTTGTATCTCTACTCCAGCGTGCCGGACGCCAAGGGGAACCCGGTGATACTGGCGTCGAGCTGCAACGCCGGGGCCGACACCGACGAGAGCATTACCTACACCGCGACGGACACCGAGACGGATTATCTCATGATCAAGCGAGTGACGGGTACCGGAACGTGGACTCTCACCGGCACGACCGACAGCGACGCGCCCGATCCGGGGAGCGCGACCTCGCCACAATACGCGAACTCCTGGCCGGTCACCGTGAGCTACTCCGGCGCGCACGACCACGGCACAAGCGGGCTGAAGAAGATCGAACTGTGGTATAAAAAAGGAAGCGGGGGCGCGTGGACCAATTCCACTCTCACCCAGACGGGCGCGTCGGGTTCGTTCAACTTCACAGGCACGGCCGGCGATTCGTATTACTACTTCGATCTGGTCGCCGAGGACAACGCAGGTAACAGGTCCGCCGAGGCATCCGGCAGCGGGGAGTGCAGCATGATCTTCGACCAGACCCCGCCCTCCACGCCCGGCTATCCTTCGACAGGTTCCGCGTATAAGACCACCGGCTCGATCACATGGACGTGGGATGCGAGCACGGACAATATGAGCGGGGTGGCGAGCTATCGGTGCGCTGTCGGCTCCACGCCGGACGGGGAGGATTTGGGGACAGGCGATACGCCGACTACCTCATACACCATCGCGGGCCAGCTCGGGTCGGCCTACTTCTGCAAGGTGAAGGCCCGTGACAACGCGGGCAACTGGAGCGGCTATCTGGGCGATTGGCTGGGGACTACATATGTCGAGCACGGCGGCATCGGGATCGGCGCGGCCAAGCAGCTGCCGTTCCAACAGGAGGCAGGGCCGTCGGTCGGGCTGAGCGGGCTGGTGCTCACAAACGCGTATGGTTGGCCGTATACGATGTTTTATGTCGAGCAGCAGGGTCATGTCGCCGGTATAAGGGTCGAGCCGCTTTCACAGATTAGCTGGGGCTACCCGGGGGCGTTCGTCCAGATCGGCGGAAGGATGAGCACAACCGCCGACCATGAGAAATACATCGCAAACGCAACTATCTTTCCGACAGGCGACGGCCTCGAAGGATACCCGCCTGTGTATCTGTCGAACAAACGCCTGGGCGGCGGCGACTACCATTGGAACTGGGACACCTTTGCCGGGCAGCAGGGCGTGTTGGGCGGCGTGGGCCTCAACAACATAGGGCTATGGGTGCGGACGACCGGGCATGTCGCCGGTATCTCCGAGGATCGCTATACGTATTGGATCAACGACCTCTCGATCTCGAACAGCATGTACACCTCGATTCAGGTGATCGATGAGAACAGGCCCATTCTGCAAGTCGGCAACTATGTGATCGTGACCGGCGCGCTTTCGTGCGGCTGGGATGGCGAGTTCCTGCATCCTGTGATACACGTGCCGCTGCTGTGGTGGTGGATGTAGGGAATTGCGGATTGAAGGGACCCAGCCCCGAAAGCTGATGGCCCGGCTCATGGATGAGCCGGCCAGCCCCCGATTCGCCGGAGCAGTCACAGCGAAGACATCACTCCACCACCAAAACATCTTCGTTATTACAGTTGTCATATCCCAGCTTGAATGTTATACTGCGACAACAGTGTATTTAATTGCGAACCTCAATGCAAGGAGTTGGATAAAAGATGAGACAATGGAAGGCGTTCCTGACTGTGCTGTCTCTAATGGCAATCGTGGAAACGACGGCTTACGCTGACTTCAGCTACTCCCTTCGCGTGGCAAAACACTCTATCACCGTGACCGCGTTGGGCGATGGCAAGTTCTTCATGAAGCTCGATGGCAAGGTGTATAAGCCGAAGCTGTTTCCCAATGTGGCGCCGTTTAATCAGCAAGTCAAACCAAGGCTCCAGATTACAGTACACACGAAGGACTATTTTTTTGCTGTTGACGGCAAAGGACACGGTATGATGATAGAGAAAGAGGGGTCATGTGACTATGAACTGTTGATCGACGTTTCCCCGATCAATAAGACAATCCGATATGGCTCTCTTGACCGATATGGCACCGTGGCTGGACGAACTGTCTTCTTTACAGCAACAATAGATGATAGTAATCGAGCTATGTATATGTTTGATTGCTTTATCCGAGATAAGAGCCATTTGTATCACATTGCGCAGAACAACAGGCAAAGAGCAATTCCGAAGGAGTTGCGCGACGCGATAAAAACATTCAAACTGGAAAGGGTAGAAAGAAAATGAAGACCTTCTGCGGAACGATTTGCAGATTGGTCGTTTTGTGCGCTATTGGCTTATTAGCTCAGGGATCGGCCAATGCGGTAATAGTATACACCATTCCCCAGATCGAAGACCCGATGCAGCACTTTTCGGCTACACCGGACCCATGGGATGCGAGGTTCAATGTCACCGAGCCATGTTCCGTCAAGCTGTGGTTCGACTCTTGGCCCGGCAGTGTTGCATGTTCAGCATTTGGTATTAGCACACAGACTTATAAACCGTATGCCGGTCAGACGCCATATTGGAACACTATAGGCTGCGAAGCTTGGATACGCGTGTGCATACGCAAGATGTGTTTTGATCATGAAGGCCACATGTCTTCGACTGCGAGTAGCGGCGGTAGTTTCTTTGCTTACCCGGGTCTGGCGAATTTTGATGTGGATTGGTATCAGCAGCGGGATTATGATGTTCCATACGGGCACAGACCCGGCGCGACAATAAAGAAGATTGGCTGCTATCTGTGCTGTTGCTGCAACGAACTGCATGCATTCGGTATCCATGTAAGTCCGCCCACGCTGAACTCCTGGTTGCAGCAGCAGCCTGACGGATTCGGCAGGCTTGTGTATGTCAACCCGCTGGCTGTGGTGCGCTACGCCCGTGCACAAGGGGTGAACATTGGATTCGCGCGCAATGTACCGTTGGACGAAGCTCTCGCTCGAGGTATGTATGTTCAGACCTCGGTAAAGAATGGAGGACACTGGGTAACGATTGCTTGTCACAGCGTTGGCGCGCCGGGCGAACCAATAAAATACCTGATGCACGACCCGATGTACAGCTTACGCGGCTTTGTTTATACCGATCAGTATCCGGGGGGAGCAAGTACCACCAATACCCGGTGTTTCTATTGGAAATGGCCAATTTCGCAGGGCGCTGGTCAAGGAGCCGGCGGCGCTCAAACGGAATCCGAAGTGGGCAATTCAGGGCCGAGCGCCGAGCCGGATTGGGGCGGGAGTTCGATCTACGCAACTTCCAATACCGGCGTTACTATGTGCTTGTGGAAGAACGGGAACTTATTGGAGACAGCGGAAGAAGAGGCATTGGAGGATGACGAGACTGGGGAAATTGTAAGCGGCGGACAGACCCTTACTCACTCAAATACCGCCGTCGGCAGCTACGAACTCCGCGTTGTGGGTGCGCCCGGCACACCCTACGAGGTGGAGCTTATCGACTATGACAGCCAGATGGACTTCACCAAGACGGTCTACTCCGGCGTGATAGACTCGACTGGGACATATGTAATACCTTTCGAGCACGACGCGGAAGCCACGTTCTATGATATCGGACCGTTGGCGGACATTCCTTTGGGTACCCGCGTTACGTTCAGAGACGGAGGCGTGACGGCGGCGCTGCCCGATGGATTCTATGCACAACCGGCAAACGGGCTTGTTCCGGCAGTCTTCATACAAACGTCCACCACCGTTTACCGGGGGCAGGAAATATCCTTGGTATCGGGGACTGTTGGAGAGCGCAACGGAAAGAAGTGCGTGATTGCCGACCAGGTAAGTGTTTACTGGTCATCTTATGGAGCACTTGTTCCCAATCCCCTTGGAGTAACCGCCGAAAAAGCGAGCACTACCTTCAATTTGTTCTGCAAGACCTGGGGCGCGGTGACCGAAGGCAACAGCAGCGGGGTTACATTGAGCAATACACTGTTTATACCATGTAATGGTTCCCAATACGCGGTCGGCACTCTCCTATCAGCTCTCGGTGTTGAAGATGGCAATGTTCTTTATATAGATGGGGAGAATGATATCTTCGTTTTATACGTTCCACAGGAAGGGTTCGGAGGAAGCATGCAGGAGACTGGATTGCGCACGCCCCCGGAGCCAAGAACATCAACCAATGACAGAATATCATGGGCAATCGAGCAGCCGGATGGAACCAAAGTGGATTTGCACGCCGAAATGATAGTTGACGTGTCAGCGAACGGGTTCGATATCTGCGAAACATCTGGGCTTATGTCCGACCGCATGCGTGTGTTGGGGAGTTGGGACATTTCCAAATGGCAGACAGTAGACGTATCGGGATATATCCTCACTCTGCCGGATGGGAACCGTGCTATCAGCGATGCTTGCGTAATGGTTTATGTTGATGCTATAGGACGGCGATTTGAATTTCCCATGCCGTTCAAGGACGCGTTCGGCAACGTGATTGGCGGATGGCCGTGGAAACAGGAAGTCAAACGCAGCAATTGATAGATGCCGATGGCCCGGCTCATCCGTGAGCCGGGCTATCACGTCTCAGTCCTTTCTCCAATCCGCAATCCGCGATCCATAACCCGCGATTTTGTTTGACAGTCCACTCCCATTGTGCTATCATCACTCTCCGTACCGCTTTCCCCTTCAAGTGAGCCCCAACCAGGGAATATCTACTGTGGGAAAGCGCAGCCCGATATAACTCCGCGGTACATTTCGGAGCCGATTCTCGGACCCCGGACCTCGGACCTCGTTTTCTTGGGAGTAAGGATAATCTAAGTAATGGCGAAGTCACTGATTATAGTTGAGTCCCCGGCTAAGACCAAGACTCTGAAGAACTTTCTGGGCTCGGATTTCTCAATCGAGGCCAGCATGGGCCACGTGCGCGATCTTCCGAAGAGTAAACTTGGGGTCGAGGTAGAAAAAGACTTCGCGCCGCAGTATGTCTCTATACCGGAGCGGCGCGAAGTATTGAAGAAGCTCAAGGCCGCCGCGAGCAAGGCGGATGTCGTATACCTGGCAAGCGACCCCGACCGCGAGGGCGAGGCCATAGCTTGGCACTTAACAGAGGCGCTGAAGCTCAGCAAGCCCAAGCGCATACGTTTCAACGAAATCACGAAGACGGCGGTCCTGGAAAGCCTCCAGAACGCGGCCGAGATAAACATCGACCTGGTGAATGCCCAGCAGGCGCGGCGGGTTCTGGACAGGCTCGTCGGCTACAAGCTCAGCCCGTTGCTTTGGCGGAAAATAAAGCGCAACCTGAGCGCGGGACGGGTGCAGTCGGTGGCGGTGAGGCTTATCTGCGACCGCGAGCGAGAGATATTGGCGTTCGTGCCGGTGGAGTATTGGTCACTCACTGCCACGCTGACCCCCAGGCCCAAGGAGCATCTTTTCGACGCCAAGCTCGTTTCGCGCAACGGCGACAAGCTCGAAATTCACAACCAGCAGGAGTCCGACGCCCTACTGAGGGAGTTGGAAGGGGCCGACTATCGCGTCAAGAGCATCAAGAAAAGCGAGAAGAAGCGCAATGCGGCCCCGCCGTTCATCACCAGCACTCTCCAGCAGGAGGCGAGCCGCAAGCTCAACTTCGGCGCCCGGCGCACCATGATGACCGCGCAGCGGCTCTACGAGGGTATCGAGCTCGGCGAATCGGGCGCGGTCGGCCTCATCACATATATGCGAACCGACTCCACGCGCGTCGCGAAAGAGGCGCAGGAAGAGGCCCGCGAGTATATCCAAAAGAACTACGGCAAGCCGTATATGCCCGAATCGGCCCGGCAGGTTTCGCGCAAGGGTGCGCAGGACGCTCACGAGGCCATCCGGCCCACTTCGGTATTCCGTCACCCGGACGAAATCAAACATTTCCTGAACTCCGACCAGTACAAGCTCTACCGGCTCATCTGGCAACGGTTCATGGCAAGCCAGATGTCGCCTGCCGTCTTCGATGTCGTATCCGTCGATATAGAGGCCAGGGGCCTCATATTCCGCGCCACCGGCTCGACAGTCAAGTTCCAGGGCTTTATGAAGGTCTACACCGAGGGCAAGGACGACGAGAAGGTCGTCGCCGACGAGGAACAGCCGCCGCTGCCGGCCATGACCGAGGGCGAAATCCTCGACCTGCGGGAGCTCACTCCTCGGCAACACTTCACGGAGCCGCCGCCCCGCTTCTCCGAGGCCACGCTCGTGCGCGCGTTGGAAGAGAAGGGCATCGGCAGGCCGAGCACCTACGCGACCATCATATCGACCATCCAGGACCGCAAGTATGTGGAGCTTCGTGAGAAGAAGTTCTTCCCCACGGAGCTCGGGTTCATAGTCACCGACCAGCTCGTGAAGCACTTCCCGGACATCATGAATATCGAGTTCACCGCCGGTATCGAGACCCAGCTCGATAATGTCGAGGAAGGCAAGCTGGAGTGGGTGAAGCTGCTGAACGAGTTCTACGGGCCGTTCGAGAAGGACCTCGAGGCCGCGCAGGAGGGCATGGAGCGCGTCAAAATCCAGCCCAAGGAGAGCGACCAGCTCTGCCCCAACTGCGGGAAGAAGATGCTGATCCGCGAGGGGCGGTTCGGTGAGTTCCTGGGCTGCGCGGGCTATCCCGAGTGCAAGACCACCGCGCCCCTCAGCAAGCCCATCGATGTCAAGTGCCCCGCATGCGCAGAGGGCGATATTGTCGAGAAGAAGTCAAAGAAGGGCAAGGTCTTCTACGGCTGCAATCGCTACCCGGAGTGCGCGTGGGTGTCATGGGACAAGCCGACAAACAAGGCCTGCCCCCAGTGCTCCTCCCCGCTCGGCGAGCGCCGCTTCAGGGGGCGACTGATCGGTTATCGGTGCACCAACGCCGAATGCGACTATCAGAAGTCGCGCGGGAAAACCGACGAGACAGCCGAATCGCCCGAGACGCCGCCTGATGAGCAAGCAGTTGCATAGAGGGATTTTGGATTGGGGAAGAGACGGCCATCAACCGACCATCTTGACCCAGCATTGGCGGTTGCGGGGGCCGTCGAACTCGGTGAAGTAGATTGCCTGCCAGGTACCGAGTTGCAGGAGGCCGTTCTCGACGATCAGCGTCAACGACGGCGCTATCAGGCTGGACTTGACGTGCGAGTCCGAGTTGCCCTCCACGTGCCTGTATCCAGCGCGCTCGGGAATGACCCTGGCCAAGGTCTCCAACACGTCGTGAACCACGTCCGGGTCGGCGTTTTCGTTGATGGTGACCCCCGCGGTCGTGTGCGGAACGAACACGCACACCAACCCGTCCTTAAAGCCTGCTTCCGTCACACATCGCTGCACCTGATCGGTAATGTCGACAAATTGGTGACGATCGAGCGTCCTGATCGAGAGAATATCCATGCCTCGTACTCCTGTGCCAATGTGCAGTCCGGAAATGCAGATTGCAGAATGCAGAATGCAGAATGAAGGGACCTTACAACGGTAGGTCATTCTGCATTCTGCATTCATCATTCTGCAATTCCCATATTGAATTTCCACATACGTCCCAATGTTCCTGCCTGCTGGCGTGCGAGCACATACTTGTGATATTAATCAGACAGACGCGCATCTTTGGTGTTTAATAAGAGACCTTGCCAGGGTATCACACAGCCGAACGTCACCAATCAGCAACATATTGCCTACACGCTACGAGAAAGGAGGGTTCACAAGGCATAATAGAGTATTGCGTCGGGTCGCAACATTGAGCTCGACTGTTAACCTGCACCGCATTCGACAAGAAGACATCGCTTTAAGGAGGATCCTAGATGAAACGCTGCAGATTCGCACAATTCGCGCTCATCGCGATGCTCGTGCTGTTGACGGCGAGCAGTTGTCTGGCTGTATTTCCCAGCATCACCTACGGACTCAACCCAAAGCTGGGTGACGGATGCATTACACTCCCGCTGAGGCAAGGGTGGTGGAACAACACGGTGGCATGGTTCATCTGCACCGACACCAACAATATCCGATACGCGCAAACCGAGAAGCTCACGCTGGCGCCCGAACTGAACAGCGCACTCGGCAATGCCGCGAGGAAGATGTACGTCGTAACCAACTTCAACAACGTAGGCCCGGTGTTCTCGACTTCGCCGATCCAGATGAACGCGCCGACCTACTCGGGCCTTTGGGAGATCGTCTTTGTTCAGTGGAACCCGGGGTTCGTGCCGCACGTCATCACCAATGCGCGCAATGAGTCCCCCGCCAACCCGTATGGACTGCCAACCCCCGAGTCCGGCAAGGTGACTCTGACATCCCTGCCGTGCGTACCGCCGAACGACGACCCGATTGTGGTGGACTGCCCGATAGTGGCGCTGGGATCATTGGCGTCGCCGACCGGCTCGCCCACCCTCGGCGGCATCTATCGACTCAAGCAGATCATCGCTCTCAATTCGCAGTACAAGACGGTGACTCTGCCGACGTGGAAAATATACTGCTCGGAGCATATCACGAATCGGCTGACTGTCGCCCAGGTTATCATACCGGACGTTCAAGACCCGGCCCTTGCCGCCTTGATCAAAGCTAACCTCGCTCCCGGACTGGGTTCGGTGCCATTTGAAGATACCCAGCGTTTCTGGGTCGTCAACTGGAAGCAGATATGCGAAGCCAACGGCTCAACCCTGGTGGTGCCCCCGGCGCAGTACCCGATAGTGGAGGAGTGCCCGAGCAACTTCTTCTGGGGCATCTGTCCGCCCCCGTGCCCGTTCAGTTGGCAGAACACCAATTTCGCCTATTCGCCGATCTGCGTTTTCACCAAGCTGGATCGCTTCTTCAAGCCGGATAAACTCCCCGGATGGACCGACAAGGTGACCATCAAGACTCCCGAGTTTATCTATCTGCTGTTCGACAAAAAGCTACTCGAGGTTACCGACGGCATAACCAGCAGGATCAATGCTCCGCAAATTCCACTGCTCAAGCAGGTGATCGTAGTGCCGGACGAACCCGGGATCGACTGATCCCATCTGCCTAGGTCGTCAAGTTAGACTGAGTGCGCGCCTCCCAACCGGGAGGCGCGCTTTTTGTTGCCCGTGTGCGATATAATGGATTGATGGATTCAATCATGATAGGTAGTGTTGTGGTGGATCCCCCCCTGGTGCTTGCGCCGATGGCGGGGGTGACGAACCACGCGTTCAGGATAATATGCAAGCGCATCGGCGGGGTCGGGCTGGTATCGACTGAGATGTTCAGCGCGTACGCCATTAAGTTCCGCGATCCGAAGACGAAGTCCATGATCGACTGGACCGACGAGGAGCGGCCCGTCTCCGCGCAGGTTTTCGGCGGGGACCCGGAGACGGTGGCGGTGGGCGCGCGTGCGATGCAGGGGGCCGGGGCAGATATTGTCGATGTCAATTTCGGCTGCCCCGTGCCAAAGGTCGCGAAGAGCGGGTCGGGCGCGAAACTCCTAAAGGACCTGGATCTGGCGCGCGAAATCCTCATAGCCGCGCGGCAGGCTGTCGATATTCCACTCACCATCAAGACCAGGGTCGGGTGGCGCGAAGGGGACAGACAAGTCCTCGAACTGGCCAAGACCGCCGAGATTTGCGGGGTCGACGCCATCACCGTTCACGGCCGTACGGCATCACAGGGATATTCAGGAACGGCGGATTGGGATATAATAGCCGAGGTGAAAAGATCGGTAGGCATACCGGTGATCGCTAACGGCGACGTGCGAGCGCCCGAGGACGCCGCGCGAATATTCGAGCTTACGGGCTGCGACGGCGTGATGATCGGCCGCGCCGCGCTCGGGAACCCGTGGGTGTTCAGCCGCATCGCCCATTATTTGCGGACAGGCGAGTTCGCGCCGGAGCCGAGTGTCGATGACAGATTCGACGCGGCGATGGCGCACGCCGAAGTGCTGGAGCGGTTGCTGGGCGAGAGACGGGCGTCCAAGGAGATGCGGGGGCATTTGGTGTGGTATCTGAAGGGGATGCCCGGCGCGCCGAAGCTGCGCAATATGTTGATGATGACAAGATCGGTAGGGGAAATACTAGAGGTATTGCATGAAGCGCGTCGTAAGTGTTAGCCTCGGGTCCTCGAAGCGGGATAAGACTTCAAGGGTCGAGATACTCGGGCAGGAGTTCGAGATTTCACGAGTCGGGACAGACGGCGATATGCGCAGGTTCGCGGAGATGGTGGGCGAGCTTGACGGCAAGGTGGACGCCATCGGCCTCGGCGGGATAGATCGCTATTTGTGGACCGACAAGCGCCGATACACGATTCGAGACGCTGACCGGCTCGCCCGCATCGCCAAGACCTCGCCGGTTGTCGACGGGAGCGGAATTAAGAATACGCTCGAACGTAAGACCATCGAGTATTTGCAGAGTAACGGCCTGGTGGATTTCGCGTCGAGCAAGGTGTTGGTGGTGTGCGCGGTAGACAGGTTCGGGATGGCGCAGACCATCGCAAGGCTCGCCAAGAACGTCGTCTACGGGGACCTGATGTTCAGCCTGCAAGTCCCCATAGCGATGCGGTCGTATTCGACCGTGCGCGCGATTGCGTCGCTCTTGCTGCCGGTTATATGCAGGCTGCCGTTCCAGTGGCTCTATCCCACCGGCGAGAAGCAGGACAAGGTCGAGCCGAAGCATCAGAAGTATTACGATTGGGCGAACGTGATCGCCGGGGACTTTCTCATAATAAAGCGAACCATGCCCACTGTCGAGTCCGGGCTGCTGAAGGGCAAGGTGATTGTCACCAACACCGTGACGGAAGACGACGTCGCCATGCTGCGGGAGCGCGGGGTCAGGCTGCTGGTGACCTCGTCTCCGGCATATGATGGGCGGTATTACGCAACCAACGTCTTCGAGGGCGTCATGATAGCCTTGATGGGTAAGAGGCCGGAGGATGTGACTGTCGGCGATTACGAAGAAGTGCTCGGGAAGATGAACTGGAAGCCGACGATAACGGAACTGGGAAATGAAGAATGCAGAATGAAGAATGCAGAATGACCCTCCGTTGTGAGGTCCCTTCATTCTGCATTCTGCATTCATCATTCTGCATTATCCCTCCCCAATAATGGACTGAGGATTAGCATTTGGAAAAGTTTGCATTCATAATTCACCCACTTTCCGCGAAGAGGGATGTCGCGCGGAAGTATCCGTTTGTTAAGGCGTTTCCGGAGTCGTGGATCGAGTTCGGGCTGCGGTATAAGGGTCCCATGGATGTATCGCATATCACAGGGGTGAGATCGATCACCGGCACGGAGGCGGAAGGGTGGTTCGTGGGATGTCCGCTGACACCCAAGCTGCTGCTGTCGCTGCCGATCGATGAGGTCTGGAAGAAGATCATGGAGACCGTCAGGATCGCCGAGGACCATGGCGCAAAGATCATCGGGCTGGGGGCGTTCACATCGGTCGTGGGCGACGGCGGGGTGACGGTCGCTAAGAACGCTAAGATCGCCGTGACAACCGGCAACAGCTACACCGTCGCGACCGCCATCCAAGGCTCGATACAAGCGGCGGAGCTTATGGGGATCGACCCAGCGGAAGCGCACGTGGCGGTGGTCGGAGCGACCGGCTCGATAGGAAAGACGTGTGCGCAGGTGTTCGCCAAGAAGTCGGCGGCGGTGACGCTGATAGGGCGGAGTATGGACCGGCTGGAAGAGCTTGCCAGGCAAATCTCCGGTAAAGCGAGCGTGACCTCAAGCACGGATGTCGAGTCGGGGATCAAGGACGCGGATATAGTCGTCACGGTCTCCAGCGCCGTGGATGCGATAATCGAGCCGCGGTTCATCAAGAGTGGCGCGGTGGTCTGCGATGTCGCGAGGCCCCGGGATGTGTCCGTGCGTGTCCAGCATGAGCGCGATGACGTGCTCGTGATCGAGGGCGGCGTGGTCGAGATCCCTGGCGATGTCGACTTTCACTTCAACTTCGGATTCCCGCCCAGAACCGCCTACGCGTGCATGAGCGAGACAATGATGCTCGCGCTCGAAGGCCGCTACGAGAGCTTCACGCTCGGCAAGGATGTGTCGGTCGAGCAAGTGGAGGAGATATCTCGTATCGCCGACAAGCACGGCTTCAAGCTCGCCGGGTTCAGGAGTTTTGAGAAGGCCGTGGGTGAGCAGGAGATTGAGCGGATTAGGAAGAAGGCGGGGAGAGGGAACAGGGAATAGGGAACAGGGAACAGAAGGGACATGCGCCAACTCCGACTCAAGATGCTTCGGGATGCTTTTTACCCCGAAGCTTGCCTATCTGTGGAGGGCTAGCGTTGGGGTAAACTGCTTCCCGACGCATCTGTATACGAAGGGCTAGTGGCCTGCGGAGTGCTCAGTACGCGCGATTATAAATTATAATATGAAAGCTATCACTCATACGGATAATTCTGATCAGACTATGGAGTTCGGGGAGGCGTTGGGGCGGAAGTTGCGGGCAGGGGATGTAGTTGCCTTGTTCGGCGACCTCGGCGCGGGTAAGACCACGCTCACCAAGGGTATCGCCAAGGGCATGAACGTGGAGGAGGAAGTCCACAGCCCCACGTTCACGCTCATTCACGAGCACCTCGGCCCCACCCCGCTCTACCACGTCGATCTCTATCGGCTTGAGACCGAGGCCGAGGTGGAGTCCATCGGTATCGAGGAGTATATCCACGGCGACGGGGTTACCGTGATCGAGTGGGCGGATAGAATGAAGTCGATGCTGCCGCAGGAGCGGCTGGATATCGAGCTTAGAAGGAAGGCCGGCGACGAGCGGGCATTGGTAATCGAGACCGAGTCCCGGCGCTTGTGGGACGCCGTCATGGAGCTTACGAGAAATGCTGACAGTAGCGATTGATTCGTCGCAGGACATCTGCGCGCTCGCGCTCGGGCGGGACTCACAGCTTCTCACCGAGCATCATTTTCACAATAAGATGAGCCTGCTGCGCCGGATCGTGCCGAACATCGAGCAGATGCTGGCTGATGCGGGCCTTGAGCCGAAGGATTTGGATGGTATAGTCGTCTCGCTCGGGCCCGGCTCGTTCACCGGCCTGCGGATCGGGGTGACGGTCGCCAAGTCGCTCGCCTACGCGCTCGGCAAGCCCATCGCGGGCGTGCCGACTCTTGATGCCATCGCCGTGGGCGCCGCGCCGTGCGCCACAGAACTCATCTGCCCAATGATCTTCGCGAGAGCGCACGAGGTCTATTGGTCACTGTTCGATTCGACCGCCGAGATGAGGCTGGAGCACTACTCCGCCTCGCCGCTGAACCATGTGATGGATGCGATCTCCGCGCGCGGGGCCAGCGTGACATTTTGCGGCTCCGGCGCGACGCGCAACGAGGAAGCAATCCGCCACCGGTTCGGCAACAGCGCGGTGGTCGGCAGGTCGTGGTCGGAGTTTGCCCGAGGAGCCGCCCTCCTCGAACTGGGCGACCGGCGGCTGGCCGAAGGCCGAATTGACGACGTAATGACCCTCGCCCCCATGTATATCAAGAAGCCCACGCCCGTGGTGCGGTTGGAGGCCGGAGGTTAGAGGTCGGTCTGATCGATGATCTTCCCAGCGGGCGTCCTCGCCACCATCCGGGCACTGTTCCCATTGACACTAATGACACAGTAATGTGTCCCGGAGTAGAACACTCTGCGGTACGGATTGTGCGCGGCGTTGGGCTCGCCGTAGCTGGGCGCGCCTCCGCCGCCGCTTACAACGTATGAGACACCGTCTCTAACGCTGCGCTCGTAGGCGTGGTCGTGGCCGGAGAAAATCGCCCGTATCCCATACTTCCGCGCGAGGTCCGGAAACAGTTCCTGGGCGGTCCTAATGGGAGCCTCCTTCGGCACGCCGCTTAAGTTGACCGAACCATGGGTTCCCGAGGTATAAGTGGGGTGGTGCATGAAAACAAACTTCCAACCGGCCCGCTTGTGCGTCTCCAGATCGCCGATCAGCCATTTATACTGCGCGCTGCCGGGCTCGAAGCTCGTGTTGGAATCGAGGCCGATGACGTGAATCTCGCCCACGTCGAACGAGTACCACCTCTCCCCGCCCGGAAGGGCGAAGTACTTGAAATAGTTGGGCGAGTTCCCCTCATGGTTTCCAAGCTCGAAGTAGAACGGCACAGTTCGGATCATACGGCGCGCTGGGCCGAAAAACGTCGGAATCCAGAGCTTCAACTCGCTCCCTCTGTTGACGACATCGCCCGTGTGCAGCACGAAGCTGACATCGTGTTCGGCATCCATCGCGTCGATCACTTGCTTGTGCCTTGCGGGCTCGCTGCGGGTGTCGCCGTATACGATGAACTTGACCGGCTCATCCTTCGCCGGGAACGTCCGGAAGCTCGCCTCGGCATTGCCGTCCGTGGAACCCAAGGGCCTGAGCGAATATGTGTAGCTGGTCCCCGGAGCAAGCCCCGTGATACGAACTTCGCTCAGGCGGCGGGTGCGGCTGGTGACATAGTCTTCGTGTATGCCGCCGTGGATGCTCAGCTTGGCGGTCGAGGGGATATCCGTCTGCCACATAATAGTGACGCCGGTGGTCGTCATGTTCTGCACGTATGGCCCCGCGACGAGCCTCGGCGCACCGCCCGAAGCGCGGCCAGGCAGGTCGGAGCCGGTCGATTCGGAGAACGTCACGGCTCCCGCCTGGGCAACCGCCATCAACCAAACAACGACCGTGACTACAGCCTTTCTCATCAAATGCCTACCTAGCATTGTGAGGACCCTTCATTCTGCAATCTGCATTCATCATTCTGCATTTCCCTTGCCACCTTCTTCCCAAGCTCCTCGCACTGCTTCAGATCGTCCTCGGTTGGAACATAGTTCACCCGCAGGCCGGGGTCGACAAGCTCGATCTTCAGCTCCTCCATCGCGGCGTTGATCAATTTGACGGCCTCCCCGCCCCAGCCGTAAGAGCCGAACGCCGCGCCGATCTTATTGCCGGGCCGCAGACCCTTGATATAGCACAAGAAGTCGGCCATGCGCGGAAGCATGCCGTTGTTCAGCGTGGAGGAGCCGAGCACGATTGCCCTGGCGTCCAGCAGCTCGGTGACGACGTCGCTCCGATGGCAAACCGCCAGGTTCATCAGCTTGACGCTCACTCCTTCGCGAATCAACCCTCTGGCAATCGCGGCGGCCATCGCCTCGGTGCTCTTCCACATAGTATCGTAGACCACCAGCGCCTTGTTCGTGGTCCTGTAATTGCTCCAGCCATCCCACGCCTCGATTATCCCCGCGGGGTTCGTTCGCCAGATGAGGCCGTGGTCAGGGGCGATCATATCGATCTCCAGCCCCGTCGCCTGAACGTCGCCGAGCACCCTGCGGACGAGAGATGAGTAAAGCATGAGAATATTAGCGTAGTACTTCGCCGCCTGATGCATCAGCTCCGACGAATCCACCTCGTCGTCGAACCGCTCGCTGGTCGCCCAGTGCTGGCCGAACGCGTCCTGCGATATGAGAAGCCGGTCCTCCTCGATATACGAGAACATACTGTCCGGCCAGTGGAGCATCCGAGTCTCCATGAAGCGGACCGTCTTCTCGCCGAGGCTGATGGTCTGGCCGCTAGCGACTACCTCGTACGGCCAGTCCTCCCGATGATAGTGCGCCAGCAGCGCCTTCTTCCCCATCGCCGAGCAGATCACTTTCTCGGGCTTGACAAGCTCGATGATCTCGGGCAGGGCGCCGGTGTGGTCCATCTCGACGTGGTTTACGATGATGTAGTCGATCTTCTCGGGATCGATCACCTGCCCGATCTGCTTGAGGAGATCGGCCCTGTGGGTCTTCTTCACCGTGTCGAACAGCGCCGTCTTGCGGTCCTTGACCAGATAGGCGTTGTAGGTAGTGCCGCGAGGGGTCGAGTAACCGTGGAAATCGCGCACGTCCCAGTCGATTGCCCCGACCCAATATATATTCTTCTTTATCTCGACAGGCTGCATACCCTACCAGTTCTCGCCAAGCAGCTCGAAATGCGCCTGAGGATGCGCGCAGGCCGGGCAAGCCTTAAGCGCCTCGACGCCGATATGAATATAACCGCAGTTGCGGCATCGCCACGTGACCGGGCCGTCCTTCTTGAACACCTTGCCCGCCTCGACGTTAGCCGCCAACTCGGCATAGCGCTTGCCGTGCTGCTTCTCGGCAACGGAGATCAGATCGAAGACCCTGGCCACCGTCTCGAAGCCTTCCTCGCGAGCGATAGCCGCGAAGCCCGGATAAAGCTGCGACCACTCATGCCCTTCACCGGCGGCGGAGGCCTTGAGGTTCTCAAGCGTGCTGCCCACCGTGCCCGCGGGGAACATCCCGGAGATTTCGACTTCTCCGCCCTCCAGGAAGCCGAAGAACCTCTTGGCGTGCTCCTTCTCCTGGTTCGCGGTCTCCTCGAATATCGACGCTATCTGCTCGAATCCATCCTTCCTCGCCTGGCTGGCGAAGTAGGTGTAGCGGTTGCGGGCCTGCGATTCCCCCGCGAACGCCCCGAGCAGGCACTTCTCAGTCTTGGTTCCTTTTACGTTTGACATAGGTGTCTCCTGTGTTTGATGTCCGAGGTCGGTGGTCCGAGGTCGGAACCGCCGTCCTGGTACTATCTTTCAGATGAGTCAGGGTAACTCCTTCTCAGAATGCGCATTACGTGACTTGCATTCGGGACACAACCCAGTGAACTCTACATGATGCCCGGTAATCTCATAATCGCTCGCCGCGCGCGCGGCGCTCTCAAGCCCAGGGTCGGGCGTAAAGGCGACATCATCGACCCGCCCGCACGACAGGCACCTGATGTGATAATGCGGCTCGGGGTTGCCGTCGTATCGCACCCGCGCCCCACCAGCCCGCAGCCTGCGGATCAGTTCGCGCTCGGCCAGAATGTCCAGGGTGCGGTATACAGTCCCCAAACTGATCCGCGGCATCACCTTTCGAGCCATCTCATACACCTGATCAGCCGTGGGGTGCGAGGTGACTTTCCTCAGTTCGTCCAATATTACCCGCCGCTGCCGGGTCATTTCAAGTCGCGCGGGGGACTTCACTGCACTCACCTGTTTAGGAATAGTTATTGTTTGCAATTATAAAGGATGGGGCGGGGTAGTGTCAAGCGCCTTTTTCGAGGATGATGTTTCGAGGATGAGTTTCTCAAAGCTTAGAATCGTGTGAGTTGCGGGAAGAATAGAAGAGACAAGACACCGCGTTTGGGAGGACGAACCCATGATAGAAACAGTCACTTGGAGGACATCGCTTGAAGAGGCGCGTATGGAGGCGAGAGAGACGGGGAAGGACTTGTTGGTTGATTTGTTCAACCCTGGGTGAGGCGGGTGCCGGTATGTGCGTGATAACACGTATCCCGACCCGCGCGTGTCGCGGTTAATCAATCAGTCTACCGTGCCGGTTCAGTTCAATATTGTCGAAGATCCGGGCGCAATGTTGAGATATCACTCGTTCTGGACGCCGACTATGATGCTTCAGGACGCTGACGGTGTTGAGTATCGGCGGTCGTACGGCGCGCTGTCTCCGGAGGCGTTCCTAGCGGAGTTCTCGCTTGGAAAGGCCTTGCGGTATTTGCATTCGGGCAACTTCCGGAAAGCGATCGATTTGCTCGAGCATGCCAGGAACTACACCGCCGTCCACCCCGAACGCAATGCCGAGAACCATTACTGGCTGGCGGTGGGGAAATACAGGGCGACCGACGATCCCGCCGAGCTTGAGCACGGCTGGCAAGAACTGCGCGCGAAACATCCGAGCAGCGACTGGGCCAGAAAGACGGACTTCTCTTTCGCGGATTAGGCCCAATGCCCGTTCGCTTCGGGCGACTTGATCTCGCGAGATACCTCGTATCGATAAGTGAGATGGACCCGCCCGATTTTCCGCGCCAAATGTTACTACGCCTCTCAGCTCAGCCAGGGTATGCGCACGTATAAGTGTTGTGTGCCCCCCCGCTATTCCACGGCACAATACTTGCGTTATTATTTCAAAGATTCTAAAATAGCTCCATCGGGACTGTAAGAATCCGCCCGGTCGCCGCGTCCGGCGGACGTGGACCGCGTTGTTACAAGGAAATGGCTCATGAAGCGAATAACCGCGGCTTTGTTTGTGTTTGCCCTCATGATAGTCTTCTCGCAATATGCGCGTGCCGAGACTGTGCCTGTTCGGGTGATGATCGGTACCCGGGAGGCGTTTCTGGCGCCGGCTCCCGTGTTCGATGGATCGCGCGTGCTGGCGCCGACAAGCGTGCTGGATTCCCTCGGAGCCACCAGGGCCGAATCATCCGGCGGCAAGATAAGTGTCACCTCCGCTCTGGGGAAGACCTCGGAAATCGAGACCGTGAATGTAAACGGCGGCCAGATGCTTGCCATGGATAAGGTCGCTCAGGCCGCCGGGGCGGATGCAACCTGGGACGCCGAGAAGCGCACGTTCACGATGCTGGCGAGGCTGGAATCCGTCGAGTTCATTGATGATACACTGAAGGTCAACTGCTCGCTGCCGGTGAGCTATAAAGTGACCGCGTGGACAAGCAACACCCGGCTGATTGTCGATCTCAGTTCCACCAGGCTCAACTCCCCGGCCAGTGAAGTCTACGTCGGAGGAGAGCTAGTGGAACGGGCGCGTATGAGCCAGTATACGGATACCGACACGCGCGTGGTGCTCGACCTCAAGAAGAACGCGCCGTATCGAATCGACAGCGCCGCGCTCGCCTCACAGATACTCCTCAAGGTGGCCGAAAACCTGCCCAACGCCGCTATCCCGCAGCCCGCGATAAAGCCTAATGGGAAATCGGAGAGGCCTTTCGCCATCACCGACGTTCGGATCGATACAGTGAATGCAAGCCGCTTCGACGTGATCATATCCACCAACGGCAGAGGGGCCGCGTTGGCCGCGTTCTCGATGAGCCCCCCAAAGATAAGCATATCGCTTCCGGGCGGAACGTACAGCGACCCGACGGGTAAGTATGATGGCTCCCACCCCAATTTGAAGTCCGCGAGTCTCGTTCAGGACTCGGTCGAGCCTCCGAAAGCCAGGCTGGAGCTTAGCCTCAAGCGGCTGATGGTATCCGATATCCGGGTCGAGGACTCGGCGATCACGGTCAGCGTGAGGCCGCCGGACAAGTCAGGCGGGAAGCTGTCGGAGAAGCTGATAGTGGTCGATCCGGGCCACGGCGGCAACCAGGGCGGCGCGCAATGCAACGGCGTTTCGGAGAAGAACGTCAATCTGAAGCTGGCCCAGGCGCTCGCCGATGCGCTGAAGCACGACGGCGCCCAGGTAATAATGACGCGCTCCGACGACCGCGCAATGGGTCTCGCGGCCCGGCCCGAGGTGGCGGTCGGCGCCGGGGCGGACTTTTTCATCAGCCTGCATTGCAACTCCAACGGTTCCCCGAACAGCTCGACCGGCATTGAAACCTACTATCATGCTCAGGAGCCGAGCCCGAAAATACTTGCTTACGCCGTTCACGACGGCGTATGCGCGACCACGGGAATGTGCGACAGGCGCGCGCGCAGCGACAGGTCTCTCTATGCGTCGGGGTTGGCCGTGTTGAGGCGGCTGGAGGGCAGCGGCATCCCTGGGATTCTCGTCGAGTGCGGATACATCAATCATTCTTCGGATTGCGCCAGGCTGCTCGATTCCAATTATCGGAAGAAGCTGGCGCAGGGGATTGTTGCTGGGCTTAAAGAGTACGTCGAAGGCAAACAGGGGCAATAGATAATGGCAAAAGCTAAGAAGAAATCAAGCGCCGGGCTGTTAGTAGCGCTATGCATAATCGCATTCGCGGCGGCATGCGCGGGGTCTTATTATTACTTCACCAAGGGGCGCGCGAAAGTCACGGTGCGGCAGGTGAAAGAGATGCCGTTGACCTCTAAGCCGGCACCGGCGGGCCGGGAGGTTACTATCTACCTGCCGGTGATCACCAAGCAGGGCCCACTTCTTGCGCCTACGACTAGAAGGACCGACGCCAAAGGTGGTATACTTGATGCGGCCATCGATGCCCTCATAGCCGCCAGCGCGGAGAAGGGAGCAGCGGCTGATCTGGTTTCGCCCGGGACGAGGTTGCTGTCCCCGATTAAGATCAAAGGCGGCATTGCTACGGTGGACTTCAGTAAGGAGTTTACGGACAATTTTTCGGGGGGGGTGGATCAGGAAGCCCTTACGTTAAACTCTATCGCCCATACGCTCGTTCATAACAGTGGTGGGGAAGTCAAGAAAGTAAGGATTCTGGTAGAAGGGAATACGGCTGAAACGCTGGGTGGACATTTCGAGCTTACGGACCCCATCACTGCGGATTCCACCATGCTCAAGCCGGGCAAGTAAGAAGTTGACATCACCGATTGGAGTATTCGATTCCGGGCTGGGGGGCCTGAGCGTGGCCCGTCGGATAATTGAGGCCCTCCCGGAAGAGCGCATTATCTACTTCGCGGACAACGCGCACGTGCCCTACGGCGAGAGGCCCCTGGATGAAATCCGGGGCTTCGCGCTTGATATTACCTCTTTTCTGATCGACAACGGAGCCAAGGCGGTGGTGATGGCGTGCAATATGTCGAGCGCCGTTGCCCTCGGCGCAGCTCGGGAGCGCCACCCGGGGGTCCCTATTCTTGGAATGATCGAGCCGGGCGCAAAGGCCGCCGTGAGCATCGCATGCGGGAGGCCCATCGGAGTGCTGGCCACCACCGGCACGGTGAAGAGCGGGGCCTACGAACGCGCGATAACCGCGCTGTGCCCGGAAGGCCGAGTGGTCCAGCAGCCGTGTCCGAAGTTCGTGCCGCTCGTGGAGTCGGGCAAGGCGGACAGTGAAGAGGCCGAGGCCGCCGCGAGAGATTATGTCGCCTCGCTCACTCGCGAAGGGTGCACGACCATTATCCTGGGTTGCACTCATTACCCATTCCTGCGCCGAGCGATAGAGGCCGCTGCCGGGCCGGAGGTCACGATAGTCGACCCGGCGGAGGAAGTTATGCGGGCTCTGGGCGCTATTCTCAAGGAGCGCCGGATGGAGAGCGATAGTCTACGTGAGGCGCACAAGTTCTGCACAAGCGGCGATACTGACGATTTTGCGGCGCTGGGCAGTACATTCCTAGGAAAACACATCGAGGCGGTGCGGCGCGTGCGTTGGGGTGTGGACCTGAGTGCTGGTGTGAAGGTTTCGTAGTGCCGAGAATACAGTAGCTCCATATACGGGTAGGTTTACCGCCTTCTGGTTGCCGAGGGAAGTGTTTTATTTGTTGCGTACGAAGTGGCGAGTCTTGTCATCCTGAGGAGGAACGACGAAGGATCTGCTTTTAGCCCTTGGCGGTAATGTATGCATTCAGTTCAAAGCAGATGCTTCGCTGCACTCAGCATGACAAGACTTCGA
Source organism: Armatimonadota bacterium (assembly GCA_023474015.1). The sequence continues at coordinate 3,855 of JAMCYN010000079.1, read as the reverse complement.
CGTTCGCATGACATCTACAACGTCAGTAGACGATTGCAGGGTTGGGAAACGCCGCTGGCGAATCCCCAATCTGAAATCTAATCAGGAGACATAGCATAGATGATCCGTCTTGACGGTCGCGCAGGCGATCAACTTAGATCAGTTAAGATAACTCGCAGCTTCAACAAATATGCCGAGGGGAGTTGCCTCATAGAGATGGGCGATACGAAGGTGATATGCACCGCGTCCATCGAGGACAAGGTTCCGCCGTTTCTCAAGAACACGGGCCAGGGATGGGTCACCGCCGAATATGGCATGCTCCCGAGGTCTTGCGAGACCCGAACCACGCGCGACATCGCCAAGGGGCAGATCAACGGCCGCAGCCAGGAGATTCAGCGGCTGGTGGGGCGGTCCATCCGCTCGGTGGCCGATATGGGCGCGTTCGGCGAGCGGACGGTGTGGCTGGACTGCGACGTCATCCAGGCGGACGGCGGCACCCGCACAGCCTCGATCACAGGCGCGTTCATAGCATATCTGGACGCCTGCGCGCTGATGAAGAAAGATGGCATCGTGAAGAAGCTGCCGTACACCGACCTGATCGCGGCGATCAGCGTTGGCGTCGTAATGAGCGAGGAGCTTCTGGACCTCAACTATAAAGAGGACTCGAACGCATCCGTGGACATGAACGTTGTCATGACCGCCTCCGGCAGGATTATAGAGGTGCAATCAACCGCCGAAGGCGCACCATTCACCCGTAACCGCTTCAATAATCTTCTCGACCTGGCCACCAAGGGCACGACGGAGTTGACCAAGCTTATCAAGGAGAAGATGGCGGACATATTGTAATGAAGAATGCAGATTGCAGAATGCAGAATGAAGGGACCTCTCAATCATAGGTCATTCTGCATTCTGCATTCTTCATTCTGCATTGGTCCAAAGATGAGCCGACGCCTACTAATCGCAACCAAGAACCCCGGTAAAGCGCGCGAGATGGGGCGGATTCTGGCTGATATGCCCTATGAGATCGTGTCGCTCGCCGATTATCCCGATGCGCCCGAGGTCGAGGAGACGGGATCGACTTTCGCCGAGAATGCCGCAATCAAGGCTAAAGCCTACGCCGCGTTCACGGGCGAGCTGACACTGGCCGACGATTCCGGGCTGGAAGTCGATGCCCTGGGCGGCGCGCCGGGGGTCTACTCCAGCCGGTTTGCACCGAGCGATCCCGAACGCAACTCCAAGCTGCTCCAACTGATGAAAGACGTTCCGGACGATCTTCGCACAGCCCGGTTCAGATGCGCGATAGCAATTGCCGAGCCTGACGGCTCCGTACGGACTTGCGAAGGCACGGTCGAGGGGATCATCGCACACGAGCCGAAGGGCGCGAACGGCTTCGGTTACGACCCCGTATTCTACATCCCCGAACTCGGCAAACACATGGCCGAACTCACCCCCGAGGAAAAAAACGCAATCTCGCATCGAGGCAGGGCTTTGGAACAGGCCAGGAAGCTACTCCTGGAAGCAGTGTGACAGCCGGGGATTCTGTTTCGGGCGCGATTGCAAATCGCGCCCGATCGGGAAGCTACTTGTGGACCAGGCTTGAGCCTCGTCCGCGCCCCAACCCAAATCACCCTCCAGGGTGAAAAGTTTATATATCGCTCAGGTTTTCATTAGTGGTATAAATCTGAATGATAGCCGCCTCGCGTGAGCGGAAATTGATCGGGTATGAATGACATTCAACGGCTATTAGCAGAAGCCTATGACAATCCGGACGCGGTTGCCTTTAGCCATCAAGATATTTCTGGCGTGTGCCGGTCTGGCATTCGCAACTTCGCTCGTAGCCAGTGGAATACTCTACATCGAGGCCGGCCACGCGCTGAGAGAACGGGTGCGTGAACAGCTTGCCGCCGTCGCCGCCACGATTTCCTCACAGGTCAACGCCGAGACCCACTATCGCATCAAGACGCGAGGCAATGAAAGCTCCTCGGATTATCGAAAGATCAGGGCAATTCTTGCCGCCGCAAAGGCAGCCAACCCCAAGATTCGCTATGTATACACCATGCGCAAGACCGGCAAGCCGGGTATATTGCAGTTTGTCGTCGACGCGGAAACCGACTCCGAGCTTATGTCTCACGTTGGCGATGAGTTCGACGCGAAGAAATGCCCCGAACTGTTGAAATCGTTTACCGGAGCCACGGCCGACAAGGAACTCACCCAGGACAAGTGGGGCATCTGGCTGTCGGGCTACGCTCCTATCCGGGATGCCCGAGGCAACGTGGATGCAATCGTGGGGCTGGACATGTCGGCGAAGCAACTTGGTGTGGAGCTAGCCGCACTTCGCGACACTGCGGTGCGAAATGTCTTCATAGCCCTGTTTCTGGCCGTTGCGCTCGGCCTCGCCACAACAAGAGCCGCCCTCAAGACCGTACGCGTATTCAGCACCGCCGCGAACAGGGTCAAGGACGGCGATTTGGAGTTCCAGGTGGAAGTGTCGGGCTCCGATGAGGTCTGCGCGTTCGCGGAATCATTCAACTCGATGATATCCGGGCTCAAGGATAGCCGGGATCGACTGATGGAAGCCACTTCGCACGACATGCCGACCGGACTCTACAACCACATGTACTTCCACGAGCGGCTCGGGGATGAAATCGAGCGCGCCAAGCGTTACAAGCGGCATGTTTCAGTCATGATGATCGACCTGGACAGGTTCAAGTCGGTAAACGACACCCTCGGACACCCGGTGGGAAACAGCGTCATCCGCCAGTTGGCCAATGTGCTGCGAGAGAGCGTGAGGCAAATCGACGTGGTTTCCAGATACGGCGGAGACGAGTTCACCATCATACTCCCCGAAACCAACAGAGAAGCCGCCGTGGTGGCGGCCGAGAACGTGCGTAAAGCCGTGGAAGATCACGAGTTCGTGGCGGTGCCGGTGAATGAGTTTTTGTCCGCAGGCTTCGTGCCCGATGGCCGGCAGGTAGTGCACCTGAGCGTAACGATAGGAATAGCCTCATACCCCGAAGATCAGACTCTTAAGGACGGCCTCATTATGGCGGCGGACATCGCCCTGTGCCGAGCCAAGCACATTCAGCGCAACAGCGTCTGTTCCTATGATCCGGTGTTCGCGGGGGACGGCCACGTGGACCCGAATGAGCTCTACCAGGTGCTGCACGATCCCAACAGCACGGTCGTGCACTCGCTGGCCGCCGCCGTGGACGCCAAGGACCGATATACTTGCGGGCACTCCGAACGGGTGGCCGACTATGCGCTCCAGGTCGCCGATGCCGCGGGAATGGACGACGACTTCCGCGACGTGATCGGCATCGCCGGGCTTCTGCATGACCTGGGCAAGATCGGCGTGCCGGACAGCATACTAAACAAGGCCGGCGCGCTGAGCAGAGAAGAACGTGACACCATCAACCAACACCCGTCGATGGGAGGCAATATCCTGCAAAGAGCGCCTCACCTCGACGCGATCATTCCCGCGATTCTGTTTCACCACGAACGATGGGACGGCGCGGGCTACCCCAACGGTCTGGTCGGCGAGCAGATCCCGCTCATAGCCCGAATCATGGCAATTGCCGATGCTTTCGACGCAATGACCTCCGACAGGCCATACCGCAGGGCGATGTCGGTAGAAGCGGCGCTGATCGAATTGAGGGCGGGGGCCGGAAAACAGTTTGATCCCGATCTGGTAGAGAAGTTCGTCATGAGCGTCATCGCAAAGGCCCGCAAGGCGGCCTGAAAGTCTGCCGGTGAAGTAATGAGATGGCTGACCCTCTAAGGATGCATTAGAAGTAATAAACCTTAGAGGAGGTCAGCCAAAATGAAATACGGCGGATTGGATGTACACAAGTCGTTCATCCAGGTATGTATTCTGGA
>JAMCYN010000099.1 GCA_023474015.1 Armatimonadota bacterium | reverse complement strand
AGCCTTATGGACTGGCTTCGTAATCTGTAGCTCCACCCACGTTATGTGCAGTTGCCAAATGGCATTGCCCGTTCAAACAACACCTATCTGCTCGGCAACTGCACATAATCACGGGCAGTACATAATACCTGTTATGTGCTGCTCCACATAATAGATACAACAGTTCAGAATCATCCACGCCAGCGACACTTGCTTTAATGCCGAGCTTTTCAATGCGCTCAAGCGCCCGATCCAGACTCTTCGAATCCGGCCGATCCGGCACGACGATCTCGAACTCGCCGCATTGCGCATAGTGGTTCTTGTCCGACCACGGACGGTAGACCGCGCGGATGCCGTCGCCGAAGTCAATTTCATACTGTTCACCCTCGCGCATGGACCGACCTTTGAATAGCGCCGTGTTGTCCGCAGCCTCTTTTTCAACGGCAAGCTCCCCTTTGCTGATGGTCCGCTTGGTGAGAAGCACCTTGGTCTTTCGAACAGTGAAATCCACTTCTTTCGCCTTGGCCTTCGGCGACGCGTGTTTCTTCAAGTACGCCTCGAATACCTCGGGGATTTTCTTCCGATCCCGCGCGGCCTGTTGGACCCTCTCGATCCAACCGATGTAGCTTTCGGCCATGACCTGCACATCGGGATCATCCGATTTGGAGAGCTGCCGGAGCGCATCCAGATGCTTTGCTGCCTTATCCATTGTGGACCGATTGTAGGAGCCGTCCCCGGCATGGTGATTGATGGTCTTGACGGCCGCAAGAATATCGCTGGAGAATGTATCCTCCGGCAGCGGCTCGCCGACCTTGGGAGCGGCGGTCTGCCGATCCGCTTTCCGAAGCTGCGGCAGTATCTTCGGCTCGGCTTCGGGTCGTATCTTCATCTTGATGACCGTCCTCTGTTGACCATTAACGGTCTCGGTGAAGATGAGCGCGTTCTGGTCCTCTATATCGTTTTCATCGATGGGCAGAGCTTTCCCCTGCCAACCCAGACGGCGCACATCATCGAGCAGTTCCTCCTGATTGACACCGACGCGCCCGACGGCCGGGGCATCCGCCAGGTCATCGAATCGAAAACCCTTCTTGCCAAACACATCGGCGTAGAATCCCTCGAAATCACGGCGCAGATCATGCTTGCGGGCCAGCGCCAGCTCATAGAACGCGCGTTTCCCCGCCGCGTCACCGCCGAACCTGCCCTCCACATACGGACCGATCAGGGCCAGGTAATCATCGTCGGAAATCCGCTCTACCTCGCGGATGTAGCGCAGGGTTACGGACGGATCGACCGTTACCTTACCCTGCTTCACCGCACGGAATAGAGTGTTATAGAACGGCTCACTTTCCCCGCATGCCGCGTTCGGATGGTAGTCAATCGAGAGCTTGTCCGAGCCAAGGAACTTGAATAGCTGACCCTTGTCGATGCCATATACATTGCCGGATTTCGCACGCAGGAACTGCTTCGCATGGCCGTCATGATTGCTCAGCAGCCAATCGAGAACATGCTCACGCTGGACGTGGGCAATCTCATCGGCGGAGAGATCAGTTACATCAAAGCCGGAGAAGTCGTGTATGTTCGCAAGCCCGCCTCGCCATTTCTGGATGGAACCGGTGCGGCCATTGAGGCGAATAGTCCTGACTTCGATTGCGTCGGGGTCAATCAGGCGGCCAATCTTATATGCGGCCTCTTCACCCGCCGCGATGAAATCATCAGAGGTCTTACCTACCGGCTTGAAAAGCCACTTATCGCCGTTAGAATCGACCCAGAACTCTTCTTCATGCGCGCCGCCAACCTTGGCCTTGCCAACGAATTTGAACTTCTCAGGCTTGCCGTACTCGGCCCAGGCAGCGTCTATGGCATCGAACTCCGAGCCTTTCTTTGTGAATGTGTTCGGGGACGCCGATGTGACAGGCTGTGATTCCGACTGAGGCACAGTCACGGGTGTAGGCTTCGATTGCACGACCTTGCCTGATTTGCCGCCATGCTTCTTGGCCCACGCCGCATGCTTGGTCTCGATGCCGGCCTGAGCAACGAACACCTTCGCCGGGTCCGTTTCAGTAAACAGCGTAACCAGCTCATCTTTCGAGGCCCACTGCCAGTGCTTGATCTTGGTCTGCTTCGCGATGTCCTTCAGCTCGCCCGACTTCATCGCCGAGACCTGCTGGGTAAACGCAAGCTTCTTGACGGCGACTTCCTTCGCGTGCTGCTCAAGGACCGACGCGGGCAGACCGGAATCCTTCGCCAGTTCCACTTCGGCAGCTTTCACCGATTCAAGGAATGCAGGGTATTGCACGGGAGACGGCGGCATTACTATCTGCGCGGCCGCATCTTTCAACGTCTGCTCCGCCTTATTCAATACTTGCTGTTTCGCCGCGTCAAGAGCCTGCTGCTTGGCCTGTTCGGCCATCTGCTGCCCGGCGGTTTTCTCCAGCGCTTTCGCGAGTTGCTCCTTGTTCTTGAGGGGAGGAATGCCGTACTTCTGCTTTGCGGCAATCAGGGTCTTGCCGGAGTAGTTGTAATGGTCTATGTGCGGCTCAAGCGCATCGAGCATCTCGATAACCTCGGACTTGGTGAGGTTCAGTGACACCCCGTGCTGTTTAGCCATGTCTTTGAGCTGGACCATCGTAAGGCCGGAGAGGTCGGAGCTGGGCGCGGCATTCTTCGCCGCTTCTTCCAAAGCCTTCGCCTGCTGGATTGCCGCTTGTTTCTGGGCGAGAAGGGTCGCCAGCTCATCCTTACTTCGGAGTGCGGCGATGTTGTACTGCTTTATCTTCGCCTGAAGAGCCGCGCCGGAGAGGTCGGCATGGCCAACACCCGGCTCCGCCGCATCCAGCAGCTTTATGAAATCAGACTTGGTGCGGGCGACGGCTATGCCATTCTGTTTCGCCAGTGCCTGGAGCTGCTTTACGGTCAATGTGTTCAGGTCCGCAATCTGCCCAGACTCAAACGCGGCTTTGAGCTTCTGCTCTTCTTCGGTCTTCTGCTTGGCCTGTTCGTGGATCGCCTGCGGGGGCAGGATGCACGCGGGCTTATCATTGGCAGCCGTGGCGCCCAGTTCACCGCCGCAGATCACCAGCGGCCAGGCTACGACCGAAGAACATCGACAATTACAATGCCGAGGCTGGCTGGGGAAATGGTCGGTATCAAAGACCTTACCGTCAAGCTCGCCGCAGACCGGGCACATCCGCTCATCTTCCATAGTCATCCATTCGAGCTTCTGCACCCCGACCTGCTGATGGAACTTGATACGCCCCTGATTGTGCGCGCGCAGGACCTCTGTCCGGGCTATCATCTCCATCCGATACTGAGCCTTGCTGAACACTTTGGCCCCAGCGTTGCGGAACGATTCCTTGTTTTCGATGACACTCCCCATATCGCGAACGATGTCGCGGACACCCTTGCCGGTGGTGATGCCGGAGAGAATCGTGCGCTTGATACCGCTTTCGAGTTCCCGGCTCACATCGCCCACAAGCACCAGATTGTAGTTGGTCATGAAGTCGAGCGCGTCGGTATCGATGAGCGTGAACACGGACGTGGTGAGCTTACCGATTCCGTCAGGTGTCAGGTCCTTGTAGAAAGGCATCTGGGCCGAGGCAAACTCTTCAATCCCACGGTACACCCCGGAGCGAAACGCCGCCCGGCTGGATTTTCTGAACATCAGGCTCTGGTCTTTGCGGAGCGCGTGCATGGCATCCTGGATCTGAGCGTTCAATTTGTCCAGGCCGTTGACAGCCGCCAGCTTGTTATCAGGCAGCGACCCCACATCCCCGTAACCCAGAAGCGCCTTGTGCACCTGGCCCTGCGCGGACTTCAAGACTTCCGTAAGCTGAAAGACCACCTGCTCCGTATACATGTCACGAGCCATAAGGCTCTTGTTTGTCGCCTCGCGAATCGCTTTCGCCTGTTCCGTGAGATCCGCGATGGCGCACATCATAGTGGGGGGCGAACTCACCTGCTCCCGGCCCTCCCGTGCTGAAGGAACCGACACGCCGGGCTGTCGAACATGACCTCAGCCTGCGTCACTCCGCAGTGGTTGTGTTCGTCATCGAAGTAACTGCACGAGTCGCACGCCTCGCCGTCGTGATCGGCCCTGGTGAAAAGACCGCCCCATGCCGCTTCGGCCCGGGAGCCCGTCGGGTTCTTCGCCGGGTCGAGGCCGAGCATCTCCTGGGCGGTCTCAACACTCATAATCCCGGCCACAACCATGTCCACGATGGGCTTGACCTGCTTTTCATCGAGGAGATCGACCGATTTGCCCTCGTTCTGGCGGTTGGCCTGCTCGGTCTCCGGGTCCAGTTCCATCTTCATTTGCAGGGAGGACCGGCTGATCAGCTTACGGTCGTAAAGCTCAATCAGGAGCTTCTTGAAATCGACCGCGTCGGTGGGGTCGAGGTCATTGAATACGAACTGGACATTCTTGTCGGCATGCCCCGATATCTCCAGCCAGTCGTCATATATCCAGTCGAGGATTGTCCGTGCCGCGTGCTTTATCTCACGGATCATGATCAGCATCTTTTGCATCGAGACCGATGCCGTGGCGAAGTTAGGGCCGTCGCCTGAGACCAGCGACCGCGACAGCCCCAGCGCGACAACTATGTCTTCCTTGACATCCTTGACCTTATCCTCGACATTAAGTACTTGCCCTTCGGTCCCATATGTCTCGACTGTGATATAGTAAGGCACGACCATCCCGCTCTTGATGTCCATCTTGTTCATCATATCTCGGATCCCCTCAAGCATCTTCTGATCCGGCGTGATCGTCTTCTGCTTGAACTCCCCGCCGACTTTTATGAACCTCAAAGGGGTGGTCCAACGTTTCGCTATTGCCTGCTCGGCGCGTCGGTAGTCGCGCAAGAGTTCGATGGAGCCAAACGCCGGAAGCACGAGAGAATTGCCTCGAGGTGAAAACGACGGAGCGTCCCATTTGAGGTGCAGGGTCTGATCGACCGGCAGGGCCAGCCCGTCGCCGGCGGTAGGGGAGTCCTCCGCGAACTGCTTTACCTCGATAAGCTCGCCCTGGGAATACTTGACCTTGATGGAGACGGGGTTCACACAGGTGACCTGCTCAATGTCTTTGCCATCCTTGGAGTATCGCTTGAACCCGACCGCGTCTCCTTTGACCAGAAGCTGGAGGATCATGTCCTTGACGAACCTCGAAACGCGCAGCTTGGCGGCCAGATCGCCTGCCTCGCTCTTCACGGTGTCATCGTCGCTGGTGACCCGTATCTCGTCTCCCACGCCGAATGTCCGCCAGGAGTTGACGCAGTTTTTTACGAGTGGCTCTTCGGTGTAATACTCCCAGGCTTTCCTCGCTCGCTCTTCCCAACTCGGCGGAATGGCATCGGTCGCGTTGACGGCGCTGAATGTGGACGAGTCGAGCGCGGCGACTGTCGCGAGGGGAGCTATGACCCAGCCGCTCGCCGCGTTGTTATCGGCCCCCGTATCTGCGGCCTGGTTCAGAGTGCTGTCGTTGTTCATGGTCTCCTCCCGGGTAATGCGTGATTAGCGTTTCTTCGCGCCACGTTGCGCGACCTGGCGCGAGTGGCGATGTGGTCGATAAATGAGCCGACCGGGCATCTTCGCGTTGAAATCCCGCGCCCAATGTGGTAGACTTTTATCGGCAATAAAACGGCAATTATTTGCGCCGTTATCGGCAATTCTGGTGCGTGCGCCCGTCAATATGCGTTCCCCCAAGTTACACCGATTCCGAAAGCCACTGAGTTACCCATCGTCCTCCCACTGGTTACTTACCGGACCATTGGGAGTGAGTGTCGGCTTGAGACCGAAAATGTCGCCCATCAGATGAAGATGGGATCGGTCAAGATGGGCAGCACACAGACCGTCTCCTCCGTGACATGGTCCAGCGCGAACTGCTCGTGGGCAAGCATGGCGCATCGTACTGCATCCACGATGTGGTCATTGCCCTTGGAATACACGATATTGCCGTTGGAGAGCATGTAGGTGTGCGTGGTGAACTGGTCAGCGATCTCACAGTCCGCCTCGGGGAAGAGGATCTGCTTTCTTTGCAGCGCGCCGCTGATCAGCCAGGTCATGAGTTCCTTGGTGCGTTTGCGCACTTCCTTGCCGTCGCGCAGGGCGAGCGTGGTCATTCCACCGAAGTCGTAGCCACGAAGTCTCCCGTCGAGTTCCAGCCTCTTGTACTTATCGAGGGTCATGAGTTCCTGAACAACCGCGAGGCCGTTGCCGCCGTTATCTATCCCGATCCCAGTCGGGGAGTAGTATATGTCGAGCAGGCCGATCAACTGCGCTATGTGCGGATACGACACGTGCTCCATGTGAACACGCAACATGAGCTTCATTGCCTGACGGCCCTCGACTTCTTCCTCCTTGAACACGACTATTTCCGTAGGGTCATTGGTGTAGCCCAGGTCACCGCCTATCCAGTATACCCCCTGCTCCGGCGAGAGACCGAGCAGCGTCTCAATGCAATCGAACGATTTCCCCTCGCTCTCGCATCCCCTCAAGTCCTCGCCGAAGATGGACACCCGCCTATATCCTTCGATCTCCTTTGTGGCATCGATAAGCGCGTCCAGATCGAACGCGCCGTAGAGCGGTTTGCCATGTTCGCCGGCGACCTCATGCTGCCAGCCCGCCGTATCTTTCCCGCCGTAGAACTCGACCAGTTCCCGCTCCCGCTCCTCGTCCCACGACGGGTTAATCCATGATGGCCAGTGAAAGACTTTGAAGCTCGATTCCGTGGTGGTGAGCCGGTAGTATGTGGATTTGCGAACGCCGCTCGGGGTGGAATAGATACGCAGGCGGCCCCCGGCCTTCAGACACTGCCTGAGAGCTGTCCACGCCTTCTCCGGCAGCCACGCGCCCTCATCAACCCACACTCTGTGGACGTGCAGTGACCGAAACGAATCGCCGTATGCGCCGGCGGGTCTGAAGCTGAGGACCGCGCCGTTAGAAAACTCCAGCTTGAAGTAGGTC
>JAMCYN010000056.1 GCA_023474015.1 Armatimonadota bacterium | reverse complement strand
CCTCCACTCACATTCATTATATCCAAGTACAGCGCGTTTGCAAGGCCGATTTTCGTGCATGTACACGCGTTGACACGGAGCGGGGTAAAGCATATAGTGGTATTGCAGAATGATGAGTGCAGAATGCAGAATGGGGGAGGGCCTCGTTTCATTCTGCATTTGACTCGGGGTGATCGGTGAATATAAGATACTTGGGGCATTCTTCTTTTCTTATAACGAGCAACGCCGGGACGCGCATTGTGACCGACCCGGTGAACTCGGAGACGTACGATGAGTCACTGTGCTACGCGCGCTTCGATGAGGCGGCGGATATCGTGACGATCAGCCACGGGCACCGCGACCACTCGGGCGCGGATATGGTTCAAGGGAACCCGATCGTCATAGAGGGAAACGGCAAGTTCATCGCGGCGGAGGTGGAGTTCCTTGGCGTCGAGACATTCCACGACTCCGCTCACGGCGCCGACAGGGGCCGCAATACTGTGTTTGTCATGAGCGTCGATGGCATGAGGGTGGCCCATATGGGCGATCTGGGGCACGTTCTGAGCGCGGACCAGGCGGCTGAGATCGGCGCGGTGGATGTGGCGCTGATACCTGTGGGTGGATACTACACTATCGACGCGGCACAGGCGACAAAAGTTGCCGAGCAGGTTGGGGCGAGGATCACTATTCCGATGCACTATCGCACGGACAAGTGCGCATTCCCGATAGCGGGCGTGGACGAGTTCCTGAGCGGCAAGTCGAATGTGCTCCGCTCGTGTGATTCAGAGATCGAAGTGACGCGCGAAAGCCTGCCGGCCGAACCGGCGATAGTGGTGTTGGAGCACGCGCTCTAATTGAGTTATCAGTTGACGGTTGACAGTTATCAGTTGGGGAATGGATTCCCTAAACTGTCAACTGAAAACCGAGAACTGACAACTACTACGCTGCCGCCGGTAGGCTTCTCTGGCGCATCAGGTCGACGCAGTGCTGCAGCACGGAGATCATGGTGTGGCGCACGGCTTCGTTCAGGGCGGGAATGCTGTTCAGGCTTTCCTCGCTGGCGACAATGTCCACTGCTGCAAGATACGTCCCGATGAGCTCATGCGACGCAATCCGCATGTCGCAGACCTTGTTGCAGAAGTCCTGCAGCGCGGCATCATAATAGCCTTGAGTGTTGCCCATATTCCCGGCGCTGATCCTGATGTAGTCGGCTATCAGCTCGGCCCTGTAGAACTGGCGCTCGGAGGCCGTGAGCATCTCGAACCGGCCCGAAGCGGGGTTAATTCCCTGGGCCCGAGCTGCGGCTTCATAATCCATCATAGTGGTGATGAGTTCACGAGCGTCGGTGAGCGTAGGGCGCTGGGGAGCGATCGTGGAAGCCGTTGATGTCTTTCGCGGCTTGGCGATACTCTTTGTCTTAACTTGTGGCACGGTCACACACCATCCTCGTTTGGTTTGGGGCGTTAAGCCCATTCTTATGCTATTGTATTATCGGCCAAACCGCGCGGACACTTTAATAACATAAACAGGAGAACTCGGATGCGCAATCGCCTCTCACACAGCCTGCGTCTTGCGCTGGCGCAATTGAACCTCACGGTCGGGGATATCGAGGGGAACGCCAGGAAGATAATCGACAACATCGCCGTTGCCCGCGACCGTGGCGCTGACCTCGTTGTATTTCCCGAGCTGGCGATCACGGGATACCCGCCGGAGGACCTGCTGCTCAAGCAGGGGTTCGTCGAGGCGAATATGGAGGCGCTGCAGCGGATCGCGGCATCGACCAAAGGCATCACCGCTGTCGTGGGATTTGTGGATGCTGTGAAGGATATCTACAACGCCGCCGCGGTCATCCACGATGGCAGCATTGTCGGCGTGCAGCACAAGTTCTTCCTGCCGAACTACGGCGTTTTCGACGAGGACCGCTACTTCCAGGCAGGCGCCAGCACCCAGGTCTACTCGTTGGGCGATGTCACGTTCGGTGTCGAGGTGTGTGAGGACGCATGGTATGCCGGTGGGCCGCACACGCTGCAATCGCTGATGGGCGGGGCGCAGTTGATCGTGGACATCAATTCCTCGCCGTTCCACGCGGGCAAATGGCGATATCGTGAACGGATGCTGGGGACGCGCGCTACCGACAACTCCTGCGCCATAGTCTATCTGAACGCTGTCGGAGGGCAGGACGAACTGGTCTTCGACGGGCATTCGCTGGTGGTGGGCCCGGCGGGGGAGGTGCTGTTCAGGGCAAAGGCGTTCGAGGAGCAGCTCGCGATTGTGGATGTGGACCTCTCGCCGGTGGAGCATCAAAGGCTGGTGGACCCCCGCAGGCGCAAGGCCAGGCTGAAGGGCGCCGGGGCGATTGACGTGCCGGAGGTGGTTCTCAGCCCGGCTGCGAAGACAGAAAGAAATGGTGAGGTAACGGCTAGCTCCGAGCCGCCGGGTGAGCTTGAGGAGGTATACTCCGCGCTGGTGCTGGGCACGCGGGACTATGTGAACAAGAACGGCTTCAAAGAGGTTGTGCTCGGCCTGAGCGGAGGGATCGATTCGGCGATCACGGCGTGCATCGCCTGCGACGCCCTCGGTCCGGAGAGGGTGCGAGTGCTGATTATGCCCTCGATTTTCTCCTCGAAGGAGACGCAGGGCGACGCGGAGGTCATGGCGCGGAACCTGGGCATCAGGTTCGATTACATCGCCATCAACGACATATTCGACTCGTATAACAGATCGCTGGCGGGGGTGTTCGAGGGAACGGAGCACGGCATCGCCGAGGAGAACCTTCAGGCTCGCATTCGCGGCAATCTACTGATGGCCCTCTCAAACAAATTTGGGCTGCTGGTGCTGACCACGGGGAATAAGAGCGAGATGGCGTGCGGTTACTCGACGCTCTACGGCGACATGGCCGGCGGGTTCGCTGTTATCAAAGACGTGCCGAAGACCCTTGTTTACAAGCTGTCGAACTATCGCAATACGATCAGCCCAGTCATTCCCGAAAGCATTATCGTCCGGCCTCCCTCGGCCGAGCTTAAACCCGATCAAAAAGACCAGGACACCCTTCCGCCCTACGAAATCCTGGACCCCATCCTCGAAGCCTACGTCGAAGAGGACCGCGGCCCCAAGGAGATCACGGCTATGGGCTTCGACGAGGAAACCGTCCGCCGCGTAATCCGAATGGTGGACCGCAACGAATACAAGCGCCGCCAGGCCGCGCCAGGCGTAAAAATCACTCCGAAGGCTTTCGGCAGGGACAGAAGGCTGCCGATAACGAACAGGTTCAGAGAGTAGGCCGCCCCCTAGTTTCTCCCTTACGAATGGGGAAACTAGGGGGTTGAGCCTCTTTTCAAGCAAATCCACGAACCGTTTCCAACTAGCGAGCCTGACCGAGGATGCACCGAGCCTTCTGGGCCAGGTGTTCGGCTGTTAGTCCGAACATCTGCATCAGTTCCCAGGGCTGTCCGGACTCGCCGAATTTGTCGGCGACCCCGACCATGCCGAATGCCAGCGGCTTGCGCACTTCGCTCAGGATCGCCCCGGCGATGATGTTGCCGAAGCCGCCGACCTGATGCTCTTCGGCGGTGACCACGGCTCCGGTTTCCGCCGCGGCGCGCGCGATTGCCTCAGAGTCCAGCGGCTTGACAGTATGGACGTTCAGCACGCGGGTTTCGAGGCCGAACTCCTCCTTGAGGATGTAGGCCGCCCTCATCGCTTCGGGAACCATCGGCCCGCAGGCGATAATCGCAAGGTTTTCGTTTTCGCTCTTATACTCCGAAGCAAGCACGGTCTCGAAGGCGTCCACGAATCGTTCTTTCGCGCCCCTGTATCTGATCACGTTCGCTTTGCCGAACACGAACGGCGTGTCCTTGGTAGTCACAATCGGGGTCGCCTCACGCGCGTAGCGAATATACACCGGCCCGTAGATGTCCTTGATTGACGCCACGGTCGCCCGGTCGGTCTCCACGCTGTCGGCGGGTACGATCAGGTTCATGTTCGGGAGGATCGCCATAAGGCTGATCTCTTCGAGCGCCTGGTGAGTAGCGCCGTCCGGCCCGACCGATATTCCGCCGTGCGCGCCCGCGATCTTCACGTTCAGGTTGCCGTAGCAGATGCTGGTCCTGATCTGGTCCCAGCACCTGCCGGCGGCGAAGACGCCATAAGTGCCTGCGACCGGAATCTTGCCTTCCTTGGCCAGCCCGGCGGCGACGGCCATCATGTTCTGCTCGGCGATACCTACCGAAAAGACCCTGTTGAGCCTGTCGGGGCGGTCCTTCTCGAACGCCGTGATGCAGATGGAGCCGGAAATGTCGGCGTGGATGGTGCAGACCCGCTCGTCCTCGCCGCAGCTCGCCAAACCCCTGCCGAAGCCCATCCGAGTCGGGTCCATATCGACCTTCATCCGGCCTTCTTCGTTCCACCAGTAGTTTTTCCCGAACGCGGGCGTGCTGGCCCGGGCCTTCTTCGCGGCCTCGACGCCGTGCTTCGCCGCGTGGTCCAACAACTCATCCAGTTTGGGCCTGGGAATCGAAGGCGGAAGCAGTTCCGCGATGGCCTGCTCGAACTGCTCCTTCTTCGGAGGGACCCCGTGCCAACCGGCCTGGTCCTCCATGAATGAGACGCCCTTGCCCTTCACGGTGTCGGCGATGATGACGGTCGGCCTGCCTTTGGCATCGCGCGCCTCGTCGAACGCGGCCATTATCTGAGCTATGTCGTGACCGTCGATCTCGATCACATGCCAACCGAACGAGCGGTACTTGTCCGCCAGCGGTTCGATGTTCATAACATCCTTGGTCCAGCCGTCGATCTGCAGTCTGTTGCGGTCGATGATGGCGCAGATGTTGTCCAGGCCGAACTGCGCCGCCGACATCGCCGCCTCCCACACGCCGCCCTCCTGCTGCTCGCCGTCGCCCATTATGCAATAGATGCGGTGGGTCGAGCCATCCAGCCTAGCCGCCAACGCGGCGCCGACTGATATTCCCAGCCCCTGGCCCAGGCTCCCGCTGGACATCTCGACGCCGCAGCATTCGAGCATATTGGGGTGACCCTGCGTGGCGCTGCCGAGCTGCCTGAGGCAGATCGCTTCCTCAAGCTCTATGTAGCCCGCCATCGCCAGGGCCGTATACAGCGCCGGAGCCTTATGGCCCGCCGACCAGAACACCCTGTCACGGTCCGGCAGGCAGAAGTTGCCCGGCTCGTGCTTGATCTCATTGAAATACAGCACCGCGACGACATCCATTATGGACAGCGTCCCGCCGGGATGCCCGCTGGTCGCGGCGTATATCGAAGCCAGGTTGTAGGCGCGAAGCTCGCGCGCGATTCCTTCGAGTCGGTTCAATTTGTCCTTCGAGGTGGTTTCAGTTTGCATAGCTCATTACTCCGTCTTTTGAATCACGAAAACACGAAATGGCGAAAGCACGAAAGGGAAGGGAGGGATTCGGAAATCCCGGATTAGCTCTGGGGTGGCGATTCGGAAATCGCTTCCCTTCTAACCTCTAACATCTAACATCTAAATCCTCGCCCAAGCGGCATTGAGTGTGCGCTTGGCGTTGGCGATTACCAGTTCCGAGTCCTCATCACCCATGGGCTTGACCTCGAAACTTACGATTCGCCGGGTCTTGCCGTCCAGGTAGCCGACATCCTTGAGGACCTTCAGGAACTCCGCCAGCTCGTCCTCGCCGTTCATACCGCCCGGGCATCCGAACCTCGGGTGCATATCGCCGTAGCCGGGCAGGGCCGGGTCAATTACGGCGTTGCCTATGTGGGCGTGGACTAGATAGTCCTTGATCGGACGAATCGCCTCTTCGGCGGTTTCCCTGATCAGGGGGAGGTGGCTGAGGTCTATCATAAGGCCAAAGTTGGCGCAGTCCTTGCAGATCTCCTCGGCATAGCGCCTGGCAAGCGGCGCGGGTCCGATAAGGCTCTTCTTATCGATATCGAAATCGAAGACCTCATGGATTACTTTCATATCGCCCTTCGACTTGGCGTAGGCACAAAGCTCCCTGGTGGATTTCACAAGAGCCGCGAACGAGGCTTCCTTCGTGCTCTCCTCATACTTGCCGCTAAGGAACGCGAACCCGACGGCCCCCATTTCGTAGGCCTCGTCGATGCCTTCCTTGAGCGTGGCGACGGCCTTCTGCCTGCCTTCTTCGTTCAAGTCGTTGATATTGAGGCCGGTGGTGAGCAGCCGGGGCTGGCCGCCGTAGGCAACAGTCATCCCCGCAGTATCGAGAATGTTCTTGGCCTGTTTGCGGATATCCGCGTCCTTGATCCAACTAATCTCGACCACTTCAAAATAGTCGTCCAGCGCGATCTTCTTTATCGTCTCCAAAATCGGCCCCTCGCCCTTGATGGTCTGAGGGTATGCCATGAAATGTATTATGCCGATCTTCATGTACTTGAGCATATCACTGCTCATCGTTTCACCTCCCAAGATTACTTGCGGCTCCGGCACTCTGACCGAGCCTTAGTCCCGCTGCATTTGTTCCTGTACAAAAAGCAGAGCAGAATCTGATACAGACGCTGCCCATTGCTCCCGATTGCTACTTATTCCCATGGAGGCAAAGTTCCTGCAAGCCCGCCCAAGAATTTGTAAGCGTTTACATCACAGGTTTTCCGCATTGAGGGTGTCCAGTAAAGCACAACTATATCATTCTGCTAGTGGGGCCCCAGTTCAATTTGACGCCCCGCCCCACCGATGATATAATACAACCGAGAACAAGCTGGCGAGACGCTTGATCGTCGGCTTTTTACGTTGGTATGAAACAGATTTATACGGAGTCGAGCTTGAAGGGACGGATAAACGAAGTCCTTCCCCGAGTGGCGAAACCCGCGAGATATACGGGCGGCGAGCTCAATGAAATCCGCAAGCCGCCCGAAGAGGTGAGTGTCAGGATTGCGCTCGCCTTTCCGGATGTTTACGAAGTCGGTATGTCCAACCTGGGGTTGAGGATACTCTACTATGTCCTCAACTCACAGCAGCGCATATCCGCCGAACGTGTGT
>JAMCYN010000065.1 GCA_023474015.1 Armatimonadota bacterium | reverse complement strand
GTCCCAGCACATCCTGGCCTTAGTTGACTTCATCGCACTCTCGCCCGTCTCGGAGCGGACGAGGGCAATCACCGGGACGCTTTTCCAGGCGTCGTCATCGAGGCGTCCGTCGATGATCGGCGGATTCGTTACTTTCAGGCACTTGTATGTAAGAGTCATCTAATCCCTCACGCTTCCAAATATGCATTAGTGATACAGAGTCTGATTATGCTCCGGTGAGGCGTATTCCTCCGAGCATGGGCGGTATTTCCATTAGTAGAGGTTTTGCGCTATTATGTTGTTGGACGAATCCGCCCCGGAGGAAATGATGAACCTTACACAAACGACCTGCGTCGACCTGAACGCGATCCGTGAGAGGAAGCCCCTGGTCCACTCCATCACCAACTTCGTCGTGATGAACGAGACCGCCAATGCCCTCCTGTGCATCGGCGCGCTGCCGATTATGGCGCATGCGGCGGAAGAAGTCGAGGAGATGGTGGGTATCGCCAACGCCCTGGTGCTCAACATCGGCACTCTCGAGCCGGAATGGATTGCGGCCATGGAGCTTGCCGGCAGGCGCGCGAACCAGCTCGGCATCCCCGTCGTGCTGGACCCCGTGGGCGCGGGCGCGACTAGGTTGCGCACCGATTCCAGCAAGCGCCTGCTGGAAAACGTGAAGATTTCAATCGTAAGAGGCAACGCGGGCGAGGTCGCCACGCTAGCGGGCATTGCGGCGGTGGTCAAGGGCGTCGAGTCGATGAGCGCGTCGGCGAGCTCCGAAGAGATAGCAAAGAGTTTCGCCTCCACCTACGGCTGCACGGTCGCAATTACCGGCGTGGTCGATGTCGTGAGCGACGGCAAGCGCACCGCCAAGATCGGCAATGGACACACTATGATGGGCAAAGTCGTGGGCACCGGCTGCATATCAACCGTAATAACCGGCGCATTCGCCGCCGTGGATTCAGACGCGTTCACGGCCGTCACCGCCGCGCTGACGACATTCGGCATCGCGGGCGAGATCGCCGCCCGAACATCCGGCGACAGGCCTGGCACCTTCCACACTGAACTCTACAACGCACTCTACGCGGTCAGTTCGGCGGATGTCGAGGCGGACGCAAGGATCGAAGGATAGCGGTTTTGAATATTGAGAGGTAATTTCAGAAATCGAAAGCACCTCCCCCAGCCCCTCCTTCGTAAGGAGGGGAGCACCCAACTTCCCCCCTTAAGAAGGGGGGACCGAGGGGGGTTGACTGAGTTCTGCAATTACCTCCTTATAATTTCCCACCTCCGTTTGCTTGACGTTCCGCGCAGCTTGAGTATAATGGAATTGGAAAGGGCCAAGAGTATGCTTGATGATTTTAAGTACAGCATAGGACGGCTCGTTGTCTACAGACACATCGAACCGAAGCTTCCCAGACAAAGCTACGGCCATTACGGCCACGAACGCACAGTCGGCGAAGTGGTAGCCGTCGATATGGACCCCACGCCAGAACCTCACTGGGTGTATACTCTCCGTAACGTGCGGAACAATGAGATCATCCGCTTGGACGAGGACCAGATCAAGTTCGCCACCACGGTAGGCCGATACTGGAAAAAGAGCGCCCAAAAGACCGTCGAGCGCAAGATGGACGATGGCGCGCTGGCGGAGATGATCGCGAAGGCCTTATCGAGCCCTGAACGCGCCAGCCTGCTGCGGTCCACGCTCAGGGACATCATCCGCAGGGAAGAAATCGAGGCCAAGGTGTCTCGCGAGGGAGCAGACCTGCCGGTGTATGTCGGCGACTATATCCGCGTGCGCGGCGACTTGCGCAAAGAAACCGACTCACTTAACAACCACTATGCGAAGATCCTCTCCGTGGAGCCCTCGGATATCGCGGGCATCGAAAATGCGCTCTCGAAGCCCGGCCAGTCGAGGCTCTATCGCACGCTGAAAAAGTACCACATAATTACCTCCGAAGGCGTGGAGGGGGATATCTACGACGCCGAGATCAAACTCTTCTACACGGCAAATGCCCGAAAGACCGTATTGAACTGGCGCGCGGCCACGCTGCTGGCCGAGGCGTTCGGAGATCAGCCGCCTTACAAGCTCGAATACGAGTACCTCGCCGACCACATATTCACTCGCGAGGAACTCCAACCCAAGAGCCGGGGAGAGCTGGCGCAGATGCTAGCGTCAATGCTCTACGTGAAGGGCAGAATGGGCTGGCGCGACTACCAGCGCCGCAACCAATTCTTCGCGGGCACGCCGAAGAGTCACCTTGTCGATGATCTAATCGAGGTCTCCCGGTTCGACTCCCGCCGCAACAGAGTGCTGACCCACGACGAAATCACCCACCGCCGACAGGATGCTTTTAAGCTCCGAAGGCTGCTGAAGGGCGGATAATGTAGAGGTTAGACGTTGTTACTTCGGTTGCATGCAGCCGAAGTAACAACGTCCTCTATTCTACGACACCTTCACCTCCACCGTCTGGCTCGCGGCGTTCCCGGCGGTATCCACGGCCTGGACCTCCACCTTGTGGGTACCGACCGTCAGACTTGTGGTGGTGAATGTGAACGCTTCCTCGGGCGAATCAAAGATGCCATCATCGGCGGCAGCCGCGACCCATGCGCCGCCGTCCACGCGATACTGCACACCGGATATCTCGATGAGCTTGCTCGTGGCCGTGCCTTTAATCGTGGCCGCGCCGACTCCCTTGATCTCGACCGACTTCTTCGACAGAAGCTCGACCTTTGGCGGCGTGTTACAAACGATGAGCGGTTCGGATATCACCTCATCAGTCAGCGCGCCTGTCGCGTTGCTGGTCTTATCGGATGCGACCACCTTGACCAGGTAATTTCCGTCCTCCACCTTGGTGGTGTCCCAACTGTAGGAAGTCATGCTGGACGATGGAGTGGAGCCGCCGTTGGTTTCCGGAGCGGGGGTGGGCTTTGCCGCCGCGTCCACGTCCTTCAGCGCCTGTTTCTTCATATCCGCGGGCACATCCGGGGATTTGTCCAGCTCAGCCTTGACCTTCGCCGCGATCTCCTTGCCGGTCATCTTCTTTTCGTCGGCCTTCGGCGCATCACCCGAGCCCATTCCGCCGATCAGAGTGTGCCACTCCTTGCCATTCTCGGAGTAGAAGACGTCGTAGGTGAGCGTGTCCTTGTCCGGGTCCGAGCCGATCCACTTTATCGTTTGCTTGCCGGACCACACCGCCCCACCCGCCGGAGCGCTCAGCTTCACATCGGGCTGCTGGTTCGGGGTAAGGTAGGACATGGTCACGCTGGAGACCTCCGGCGACTCGTAGGCCTTATCGGTCTTCAGTGTAATCCGATATTGAATATATCTACTGTCCTTTTGCAATACCTGCTCGCCGGTGGCGATGGTGTACGGCCTGGACCAATCTGACCAGGTCGAATCCGGAGTATCGACGTTCCCGGTGCGGGTCTGAAGCTGCACCATGGTCCCCTCGGGCGTCTGTGCGGTCCAACGAACCCTGCCCCATTTTGAGATCATCTTCGCGTCGTGGATAGGTGATTCATAGGTCCCTATGATATCGCAGCACTTGCTGGTATACACTGACCCGATATTGCCGGTCCCGGCATAGAGCGCGCCGGTAAGCTCGTTGAACACCAGCGATAGATACTGCACCTTGTCACGCGAGGAGTCGAGTTGGATCACGGTCTCATCGGGCGCAATCCGCACCAGCGTGCCGTCGGAAACCGCATAGATGTTGTTGCGCTGGTCCGACGTCATCGAAAGCACGCGGGATGCCTTGGTGAACACCGGCTTCGAGCGGCCGTCCGGGGTGATTTTGTAGACTATGCCCTTTGGCGAGGTCCCTGCGTAGACGTTGCCGTCCCCATCGCTTACCACCGATGAGATCGCATTTTCCGCTGCGTCGAATATCGGGGCAGCCGTGCCGTCCTTGGACACTCGATACACCACGCCGTTAATCCCTGTGCCGACAATCAGCGAGCCGTGCACATCCCAGCTCAGGCTGAGGACCTGCTGTTCGTTGACGGTCGTGAAGAGCTTGCCGGTACCATCGGGGGAGATGCGATAGACTTTGCCCGCGTCGCCGACCCCGGCGTAGACATCATTCTGGCCGTCCACCGCGAGCGCGACCACATACTTTTCATCTGCCTTGAAGATCATCTGCCCCTTGCCGTCGGGCGTAATCTTGAATATCTTGCCATGCGGCGATGTGCCGGCATAGACGTTGCCTTTTGAGTCACGCGCGAGCGACTGAACCTCCAACTCGCCGGTTTCAAAGAACGGGCTGATCTGGCCACCGTCCGTGACGTGAAAGATTTTGCCGGAGTTTCCGGTCCCCGCGTACACCCCATCCTTGGCCGGGGCCACACACCAGACGAACTGTTCCGGGGTCTCGGCCACCTTCTTAAGGGTTGGGGCCAGCTCGAGCCTGTTCTCGCTGGACGCGGAGACGCCCGAGAACGTGCCCTTGGCGAAGTCGGCCTGAGTTCGCTGCGACCAATTCGTTACTTGTCGAACGATGCTTTTAACGTCCGACTTGGGCGCGGGTGGTTGGGCAGCGGGGGCTGCCGCCACCGGAGCGGGAGTCTTGGCGTTCTTGTCCTTATCCTTGGCGGGCTCCTCCTTCGCTGGAGCCGGAGCCGGGGGCTGATCATCCTGCGCGGGCTCCTCCGTGACATCTACCGACGTCCCTGATGCCATCGGCGCCATCATGGGTTCGTCGGGCTCGTACGACGCCGGGCTGTAATCATCGGACCCGCCCGGATGGGGCGAATCCGCCCCGGCGTCCGTGGGAGGTCCGCCCGGACCAGCCGACGCCGCGACCTCCTTGAGGCTCTTGTGCTTGATGTCTATAGGAAGTCTGGCGACGCCGACTATAATTGCATCATCGGTGAAGAGCTGCTTGACCTCATCCCGCTCCATCTTCAGGCCCGAGTTCCGGGACGACTTCATCACGTCCGCGATCGAGTTTGGCAGGCCCGAGAGCTTTTCCCCCGCGACGTTGATCGCGGTGGAGCGCATAAGGAGCTGCACCACCACCTGGTTGTTGCGCTCGCGCTCGAGGTACTTGTCCACAAGCTGCTTGATGTTGTCGGCGCTGGCGATGCCCGAATCGCCGCCGATGGGTCCCATGGGGCCGTCCTCTTCATCCACCATCTGCGGGCCACCGGGGCCTACCATCGGTATCGCGTTAGGAGTGCCGCCGCCGCGGACCTGCAAGATCACCTTGCCGTCCGGCGTGGTTGCGGGAATCTTGATGCTGAACGTCTTTGTAATGCGTTCCTTCTTATAAGGCCGCAGCACCACGCCCACGTCCACCGTCTCCCCAGGCTCGTATTCGCTCTTCTTGATGAAGATGCGGTCGATCTGGGCGGTGTTGCGCTTATCGACGATCTTGACCTTGACGTTCACCGACTTGATATCCAGCGGGTAGAACCGATTGGAGCTGAGAATCTGCAGGAGCGATCCCACGTCCGCCATTGACGCCGCGTCGATGCTTGTCTGGTCGAAGAACACGTTGCTCCGCTTAATCTTACCGACCTGGTCCGCGTTGACCTCATAACTGACCTCGGCGGTGGCATCGCCAGGAGTTGGGTGCGTCTGGGAGATCGCCTCACCCACGATCATCGTGGCGAGTCGCGAAGCAAGCAGTGGGTGGTTGATTATGTTGACGTGGTACGTGCGGTTGCGCTTGGACGCTTGATCGTTGATTTCGACGGTCACTGGGATTGTCTTGGGCATGTTGCCGACCGTCCCCGCGATGCTCCACGGCCTGTCCTGGAATATCCGGCCGACTGTCTTTATGGGCGAACCCAACTTGGATGATTCCTGGTAACCGGATATCAAGTCGTCGATATACGCGGTGGTCATCGGAGCATCGACCGCGCCGATACCGAGCATCGGGTGACCGAACGCGACCAACTTATTTCCCCGGCGATAGGTGACGGTACCGATGCCGGTCATGTCGATATCGCCGCTCGCGAGAGACATGCCCACGGCCGCGCCGGGTGCCAGATCGGCTTTGACTCCGGGCTTCTCTCCGCCGGACATTCCCGCTACGGGTTGTATGTGGAACGGCCTCAGGATATCAGCCAGCCTCTCCATACCGCGCTCGGACACGCCGCCGACGGCCATCGGGGTCATCAACGGCCGCATATATAGCACGCCGTCATCCACCGCTTTCGGGCTCGAGCCGTTCTCGTCGATTGCCACCTTCCGCACGGTCTTACCGCCGATGGTGACCGGCTCCGAAAGCGGCTGGGGAGATGAGTACCCGCTGGCGTTCTTGGGCAGGTTCTCGTCCCAGGCCTCGAGCATATCGGCTATCGGCGTGATCATGCCGACGGGTTCCTTGGTGAAGGTGCGGCCCCACGCGATAGCCCCAATGAGCTTATCGTTCACATAGCACGGGCTTCCGCTCATCCCGGCGATGATGCCGGTCTGCCGGGCGGTGATCGGCCCACCGCCGACCCTGACCAGTATCAGGTCCTTGCCGGTATTCATCTTCTTCAAGACGCCGAGGACCTCAAAATCGAACTTCTCGATCTTGGTGCCGTGAAAGACGGTGAGGCCGTAGCCCCTCATGCCCCGCTTAACCTGCGAGACCGGCAAAATCTGCTTTGCGTCTTCCGGTGAAACGCCCGGCAGCGCGGGCGCGGCGTGCAAGTACATAGCCCCGAGGAGGCTCAGGGCGACTATCAGCAAGCTCAATCGGCAGTTTTTTATCAACAAGGGATCCTCCGAAATTAACGTGCGGGACGGACTCATCAGGCCGCCCCGCACTGATCAGATATTATCACGCCTTCTCTTTCCAGTCAACAAACCCACGACTGTCGGCGTTTGAGGTTCACTTTGTATACGCGGCGCGGCTGTGGAAGGTTTCGTGGTAATGTCTGAATCGCGGGGTCGGGGGCATGAACTGAGCCTGTCGAAACAGCGGTCAGAGCTCGAGCTTGCCCTGGTCCCTATCTCGCACGATGCGTTTGACGCTGCCGCTCTTGACTGCGTAGCCTTCGGGGCGTTCGAACTCCTTGCCTTCTTGAAGATCATTCTTGATG
>JAMCYN010000174.1 GCA_023474015.1 Armatimonadota bacterium | reverse complement strand
CTGGACCGCCAACAGATCGCCGGCCTTCGCCTCTGGAAGTACTACGCTTGGAATGAGCATATCGGTTTCACAGTGTTTGCCGGAGACCGTGTAAGTCTTGGACGGGCTGTCCCCCGCGCGGTTGGCCAGGATCGCCGAATACAGGGCGTCGTAGAGCGAAGGGCGGGGATTATCCGACAGTCCTCCGTCCACGGGTAGATAAGTCTTCGTGCCAGGGTCCTCGGGGATGCTGACTTCCTTGGGTGCGCCGACGGAATAGATCGTGGTCCCGGCCTCTCCGGGAATCGACCGTCCAGGCTCCACTATCAGCTTGGGCTTGTCGATACCGGCAACGGCGCACGCGGATATCACGGCCTCGCTCACGACCTTGGCGAACTCCTCTATGCTGGGTGGATTGTGCGACTCGAGATAGCGCACTCCGACGCCGCCACCCATGTCCAAGACGCCCATTACGGCCTGGGTTTCGTCGCGAATCTGACCGATAAACTGCGTCATCACCAGCGCGGCCTCTTCAAACGTCGTGGTATCCAGGAGCTGGCTTCCGACGTGGCAGTGAGTCCCGCACAGCTTCAGGCCTTTCGAGCCGAGCGCGGTCTTGACGGCCCTCATCGCGAGCCCGTTCCTTATGTTAAAGCCAAACTTACTGTCTTCCTGGCCCGTGCGAATAAGACGGTGAGTGTGCGGGTCGACGCCGGGGTTGCATCTGATCAGAATTTCCTGGGTCTTCCCGGCATCCTCGGCTATGGCGCTTAAAACCTCGAGCTCCAGGAAGCTGTCAACCACAACGTATTTCACGCCGTATTCGAGCGCCATCTCCAACTCGTCCGCGCTCTTGAAGTTGCCGTGGAAGAGAACGCGGTCCATCGGGAAGTTCGCGCACTTGGCAGTGTAAAGCTCGCCCGCGCTGGCGACATCCAGCCACATACCCTCTTGAGCAGCCAACGCGCACATAGCGATCACTGTGAACGCCTTGCTCGCGTAGGCAATTGCCGAGTCGCCGTATTCGCTCTCGAACGCGGACTTGTAAGCGCGGCATCTCTGCCTGATGAACTGCTCGTCCATGACGTAGAGCGGCGTGCCGAAATCGGCGGCGAGGTCCACCACATCGCATCCGCCTATTTCAAGGTGGTTGGCGGCGTTTATCTTTTGCGTTCCAAGCAGCATGGCTTTGCCCATCCGTATAATTGTTCTATAATAAAAAAACGAACCCGCTCCGAGCCACGTTAGTGGCAAGCCGGTTCGAGAATAATCTAACACAAGCCCCGCCTGATGTCAAATCGCGCGCGCCCGCATGTGGAACAATCTCATGAGTTCGGACTGTTCAAGGATGAAAGGACAAGAAGTAAATGAACAGCCTCAAAGGCCTGCTCGCGTTACTCTGGCTAATCGCTGTCGTGGGCCTGTTCGGCGCGCCCGCCGGGGCGCAATCGCCTGACGGTTCGAGCGCGCCGATGAACCCGAAGTTCGTTGATTACTTCCGGGGCGTCCGGAGCCTGAGCGCGGCGGAACAG
The DNA here is from genome assembly GCA_023474015.1 of Armatimonadota bacterium. The sequence continues at coordinate 5,521 of JAMCYN010000174.1, read as the reverse complement.
TCGAACCCCGGCTATTCGGGGCTGATCCCCGAGCCTATCGTTCTGCCCAAAACGAGCAGCAGAAAACTCTTCTCCGGAACCAGGATACTCGCCAGCCTCCCGACTACCTATGATCTGCGAACGCTGGGAAAGCTCACGCCGATCAGGGACCAAGGGGCCTGCGGCTCATGCTGGGCGTTTGCCGCGATTGGGTCGCTCGAATCGGACCTGCTTCCCTCGGAGACCTGGGACTTCTCTGAAAACAACCTGAAAAACACCCACGGCTTCGACCCGGCGTGCTGCGAGGGTGGGAACCGTGTTATGGCGACCGCCACCATGGCCAGATGGTCCGGACCCGTTAGTGAGACGGTTGATCCATACAATACCGGCAGTTGCACTTCACCTTCGGGACTCAGCCCCGCGAAGCATATACAGGAGGTAATTTTCCTGCCAAACCGCACCGGCTCGCTCGATAACGACGCTATTAAGCAGGCAGTGATGACCTACGGCGCGGTCTACACAACCTACTACGAAAACAGCGCCAACTTCAACTCGTCCACGAAGAGTTACTACTGCCCCAGCACCACCATCGAACCCAACCACGCCGTGTGCATAGTCGGTTGGGATGACAACTACCCCGCCTCCAACTTCCCAACCGTCCCTCCCGGCAACGGCGCATTCATCATGAGGAATAGTTGGGGATCATGGTGGGGCTTGAACGGCTACTATTATATGTCCTACTACGACGCCAAGATGGGTTACGACGAAAACGCGGTATTCAACGGCGCCGAAGCGCCATACAACTACAGCGAGATCTACGGCTACGATACGCTCGGATGGGTGGGCAGCTACGGATACGGAGTCACCACGGCATGGTTCGCCATGAAGTTCACGGCGACCTCGAACAACACGCTCCAAGCCGCCGCGTTCTATACACCCGTGGTGAACTCGAACTACGAATTATATATCTACAAGAATCCGAAGTCCAAGCCGAACAGCGGGACGCTGATGACCAGCAAGGTCGGTACGATAGTCCAAGCGGGATATCACACCATTGTGCTCGACACGGCGGTCACGATGGCCGCCGGGACGAAGTACTCGGTCGTGGTCAAGCTCACCACTCCCGGCTACAACTCCCCCATTGCCTATGAATGTCAGATAGCCAACTACTCCAGCGCGGCAACGGCAAATGATGGTGAGACTTTCATCAGCGATGACGGGAACGTTTGGTCGGACATGAACAACGTGTCGGCAAACGCCAGCGTCTGCCTCAAGGCATTCGCCGCCGTACCCGCCAAATTGAGTGTGACGCCTTCGACGGGATTGGCTTTTTACGGCGGGGCGGGTGGGCCGTTCGGTCCGACGGGCCAAAGCTACACGCTCATGAATGTTGGGAATCAGTCCTTGAACTGGATCGCGAACACGTCACAGCCGTGGATCAGCCTCTCGAGCACATTAGGGACACTTGCTCCGGGCGCGACCGCCACGGTCAATGTCTCTCCCGGCACGGCTGCCAACTCACTTTCGACAGGGGTCTATTCGGGCACGATCACATTTACGAATACGACCAACGGCAGTGGAAATACGACGCAGACCGTCGGTCTGACGATCGGCCAGTATATCCCCTCGATTTCGTCGCTCAAGGCGCTATCTGATGGATTGTTGATCACGGTCCCGGGTAAGTCGGTCACGGCGGTGTTCGGTGACTGCATCTACATTGAGGACGCGAGCCGGGTGTCGGGTATTCGGGTCGCTTCGCCGGGGTCGGGGCTGAGCGTTGGCGACATGGTGACCGTGACCGGCGTGCTTGGCACATACAAGCCCGACCTTGTGACACCAGCCGAGCGCGAGATTCAGAACGCGGGAGTGGTCAAGAGTTAGTCTGCCCGCCGCTTAAGCACAAGGACCGCGACATCGTCCGCGAACTTCCCGCCGGCATGGCGCAGTGATTCATCGATCAGATGCTCGGCAATGGCCCTGGCTGAGCCGTTCCTGGCATCCGCAACGGCTTGGATTGCACGCTCATCTCCAAATAATTCTATGCCTCGGCGAGCCTCGATGAGCCCGTCGGTGTATACGACCAGCACCCCATCGCGCGCCAGTTCCGTCTCGACGAGGGTATATGTCGATGTGTCATCGATGGCCAGCGCGGTACCGGTTAGTTCCAACAGCCCGCACGCGTGGTCATTGCAGATAATCGGATAAGGGTGGCCCGCGCTGACCAGGCCCACGCGCCCGGAAAGCTCGTAGCTCAACGCGAGCGCAGTGGCGAACAGGCCGGACTTCAGTTCGGTCATCAATACGCGGTTCAACCTCGACATGGCGTCTGTGAGGACTGGGTTCTCGCGCATGAACCCCCTGAAGAGTGACCGCAGCATTACTGAGTCCGCCGCCGCGTCCAAACCGTGTCCAGCGAGATCGCCCACCACGAACGCGGCGCCGTCCCCGCCAATCGTGAAGTAATCCAAAAAGTCGCCGCCGAGCTGCGCCCGCTCGCGCGCTGAGAGGTAAATATGAGCGATTTCCAGGTCGCCGACTTTCTTAGGAATATGCGCAAGTAGCCCTTCCTGCACAATACGGCCCACCTCCGCCTGGTCGAGGAGTTCCTTGCGGTAGGCTTCGAAATATGCCGTGGCCACCGAAGCCAGCGCCGCATGCAAGAACTCATCCATGGACAAGAGCCATTCTTGAGTATGCTCGGAAGGGGGGTCGAGCAGATAAGGCAAATAGCTCTCCTCAAGGAAGTGTATGCTGATTACCAGCGCCTCAAAAGGGAACCGCCGCGCGGCCAACTGCACTCCGGCCTCTTCCAGGTCGGAAATGCAGACCTCGAGATCCTGCCTGTCCATGCACTTGAGGATGTTGCGTAAAAGACCACCGAACACCTGGCGCAGTTCATCGGGGCTCAACCCCGGCGGTTCCCAGACCTTGCACTGGCGCCTGACCCATTCGTCAAGGATCTCCTGCTCTCGCGGAATCAGACGTTCTGATACCCCGACCAGCGCCATCTTGCTCGCCATCGAAAATTCTATTATCCGGTAGCCCGCCATACGAAATGTGTCCAAGTCTGCTTTCACTCCGTTCAGATAGCAGTTCGCATATCAATGACATTCTATCAGACTTGGCCGTTAACGTTAAGCTTTCATGCATTTGGCTGATGTCCAACTATAATGAGATGACGTAGCTGGTCCCGAATGAGAACTCGAACTCGCTGTCGCCGACAAAACCCAAATCGAGCGCCATGCCCGGAACGAGTTCCGGATAGATGCGAAGCCCGGTGTTGAACAGGAACCGGCCCGGCACATCGTTGCTGCCGAATTCGCGGAAGTTGAGATAGGGGGAGTCGTAGATACCCTCCGCGATCAGGCTCGCGTTAGGGGCCAGCGCCAGTTCCATACCCATGAGGCCGGTTACTCTGGTTTGCTCGTACGTGAGGCCGGCGTGCACATCCCAGAAGCGGCCGATCTTTTCGTCTTTGAGCATCCGCTTGCTGGCGAGCAGAAAGAACCTCCGGCCGTTGTTGACGTTCTTCAGCGGACCGACGTCCGTCGTGGCATCGAATATATCTCTCACGCCGAACGCGACCGCCGGGTACCAATAATGCGGGTCCTCCCGGAGCAGCAGGACCTTGAACCCAAAGGTCCAAAACGACTCGTTACTCAATTGCGGGGTGCGGTCGGGGGGGATAGTGAACATATCGTTGTAGGTTGCGGCGGTGATCTCGAGGTTGTCGGTGATGCCGTATGTGCCCACGCCCCTGATCTGGCGGTCGGCGAATTTCGCGTTCTCGATGAACTCAGAGTGCTTGGATTCGTTGAAGCCGAGTGCCAGCTTGCCGCGCCCAATGCTCCGAGCCGTGGGCATGACGTAGAGCCCCGTAAGACCCTGCCAGGAAGTGGTCGGGACTTGTTGCAGTTTCACCTCGGCCCAGCTCGTACCGGCAAAAAAAGTAGTCAATATGAAACAAGTTATCGCTCTTTTCATTCGACTATTCCTCACTTTCCGATACTTGCAATCACAGCCCTGGCCGCCGCCTTGCCTGATCGCACGGCACTCTCGATAGTGGCGGGCCAGCGTGTATCCGTCCAGTCGCCCGCGAGAAATAAATTAGGCCACGCGGTCACGCTCGGCGGCCGCAATTCATCAACCTCACCGGCGGTGGAGAATGTCGCTCTTGTGGTTCGACAGACAATGGACCTTCTCAGTGACGGCTCTAACTGCTTGCCCGCCACCCTTTCAGCGGCCCGCAGCGCGAGGCTCACGAGTTCGTTCTTGGGCAGGTGCGTTATTCCATCAGCCGCGCTGGCTACGGCCTGGATGCAGCCGGTCCGCATTCCGAAATCGGCGGACTTATTGAAAACCCACTGAAACGGCTCACCCACCACGCACGCGCAGTCGAAACCAGGATCGAGGTTTCCGAAGAACAAATGTACTCCCACGATCGCGTGCCAGCCCAGCCGCTCCGAACCATGGATTTCGACGTCCATCCTATTCAACGACCACGGCGGAACAGCGCAGACATAAGCGTCCTGCTCGAGTTTCCGCCCGTTCGCCAGGGTAACCGATTCCACCCCACCCACGCTCAGGTTGACCCGCTCGACTTTGGAAGCCAGCCGCACCTTCGCGCCGCGCATGGCGAGATAGCGGGAAGCGGGTCCGTCGATCAACTCCGAGAGGGGCATGGTCGGCACCCCAAGCCGGTAGCCGTCCCTGCTTTCGAGAAGCGCCTTCGACAGCATCATCCGGGCATACGCCGCCGACGCGACGTCGGCCTCCTCGTTGAGCGCGGACACGAGGATCGGCCCGACCAGCTTATCCAGCAGGGATGACGGGCAAGACAGCGACTTCAGGTAATCCGCCGCGCTCGTATTATTCTTAGGTTCGCGGCGCTGTAGCCCGACCGCCACGCGGGCGAGTCCGAGCTTCTCCCGCCCGGTCAAGAAGTTTGTGCGCAGGATAGAGGGCGCGAGATGCAGCGGCGCTGGCAGCGCGGACCCGCGTATCCGCAGGGTTTCGCCCGCCTCACCGATCACTCTCAGTGTATCTCGGAACTCCACCCGGTCAAGAGAGCCGATCTTCGCGAGGAACTCTATTGCCGCGTCGCAGCACCCCATTAGAACGTGCTGGCAGTTGTCGATGGTTGCTCCGCTTTGAACGTCTCGAAAAGAGTATGCCCTGCCCCCCAGGTTATTTTTTGCCTCCAGCAGCACCACGTCAAGCCCGGCATCGACCAGATCACAGGCGCAAGCCAGGCCCGCGATGCCACCACCTATGACTGCAACTCCGTTATGTATGGCCGACCACCATTGAGCCTCGACGTCAGCAGCGCCTTCGCCGCTATCGAAAGCTTTCGCGCCTTAGACAGCGAAACATGACCGCTGAAGACGTCGGATGGCCTCCTTTCTATCCTCTGCAAAATGCTCGAGTAAATCTCTATCATCGCGCACAGACCGGGGCGGCCGGACCCATGCACCAGCGGCAGCAGCGGCAACGCGGCTGAGTAAAAGTCGTGTGCGCGCCGGCTCTCGAACCGCATCAGCCT
>JAMCYN010000118.1 GCA_023474015.1 Armatimonadota bacterium | reverse complement strand
GTGCCTGCTCGAAAATGGCGTCCACCTGAGCCTGGTGAGCCTGGCCCCGACGATCAAGGAGACGGCGCTGGCGGGTATCGCCACGGAAGTGGTCGTGACCGTGTATCTCCTGCTTTACATCATCGGCGGCGTGAGAGAGAAGTTCGCGACGACCGACACATTCAAATTGTCGGAACTCCATTGGTAGAGGTGTTGCCATGTCCACGGAAGTCGTAAGCATTTTGCCCGCGCTTGTGGTTCTTGTCCCTACTGCCGCGGGCGTGCTGATACTGATCCTGGGTCGTTTCATCGGTTGGATGCGAGAGGCGCTCGCGCTCATCGGAGCGTTGAGCGCGTTTGCGTTCTCAATCGGCATCGCCAGGGCAGCCCTGGAGGGTAGGGTGCTCACCTCGTTCGGGAGGCAGTTCTACGCCGACTCGTTGAGCGCGCTGCTGGTGTCGCTGGTCTCGGGAATCGGTCTGCTGGCCACGATCTATTCGCTCAGATACATGCGCCACCAGGTCCAGGAGGGTGGGCTGCCGCACACGACCTCGGAGGGACGCCTCACCACGTTCTACGGCTGGCTGATGTTCTTCATCTCGACAATGCTCTGGGCATGCCTGTCGAACAACATCATCATGCTGTATGTGGCCGTGGAGGCGAGCACTATCGCCAGCGGCCTGCTGGTTGCTTTCTATTGGGACAAGCGCGCGCTGGAGGCCGGTTACAAATACTTGATGCTATTGACGGTCGGGATCACGTTCGCGCTTTTCGGATGTGTCCTGGTTTATGCGGCAGGGGCGGCGGCGCTCGGCGGACATAGGGGACTGCTGCTTTCGGACCTGAAGTCGGTCGCGGGGAGTTTCCCGAGGACGACCGTGGCGCTTGCGTCCGCGTTTCTGATTGTGGGCTTCGGGACCAAGGCGGGTATCGCGCCGTTTCACCCCTGGCTGCCTGACGCTCACGCCGAGGCCCCGACTCCGGTTTCCGCGCTGCTATCGGGAGTGATGCTCAAGGTCGCGGTCTACGCTCTCGTGCGGACCGTAAGCCTGTTCTACCCGAGCTTCTCGCCCGTGGCGATGTTCGTGCTGGGGCTAGGCGTGTTCACCCTGATACTCGGCGACCTGATGGCGCTCGCGCAGAACGACCTGAAACGCATGCTCGCGTATTCGTCGGTGAGCCAGATGGGCTACGTCCTGATGGGGTTCGGGATAGGAACTCAGATGGGCATCTACGCGGGACTTTTCCATATGTTGAACCACGCGCTGGCGAAGTCGCTATTGTTTCTCGCGGCAGGTTCTGTGATATACTCCACCGGGGCGCGCGGCATCTCGAACCTCGGCGGGCTTGCGAAGAAAATGCCCATTACGGCGTTTTGTTTCTTCGTGGGAGCCTTCGCCGTATCGGGCCTGCCGCCGTTCAACGGCTTCCAGAGCAAACTGGCGCTTTTCGTTGCGGGCGCGGGGGCTGGTGACTGGTGGGCGGTCATCTTCGGAATCGCCGCGAGCCTCGTCACGCTCGTAGTGCTCGTGAAGGCGGCAAAGAATGTTTTCTGGGGTAAACTTTCCGAGGCGGCGTCGGCTCCGAGCGTGAGGGAAGCTCCGATGAGCGTGCTCATCGCTATGGTAATTCTCGCCGCGCTATGCTTGGGGATCGGGATATACCCACGGGCGGTCTACGCGCCCCTGAAAGCCGCGTCCGAGATGGTGCAGACCGTGAAATCAGCCACTTCGGGGATGGTTGCGGAAGGTAAATATGCACGGAACATCAATCGCTGAGCGCATAGTCTCGATTGCCTCGTCGCAAGCCGCGGCACTCGGGTGCCCCTCCGTGAAGGCCGTGAGGGTGAGGGTCGCTGCCTGGTCACACCTTTCGCCTGAAGAGCTTCGCATGGGGTTCGAATCAGCCAGCCTGGGCCGACCTACCGAGGGCGCTGATCTGAAAATCGAGCTTTGCGAGCCCTCCTGTCGCTGCGAGAAGTGTGGGAAGGACTTCAACCCGGATCGATTTACGCTCCGTTGCCCCTTATGCGGCAGTGCGCGCGTCGTGATGGACAAGTCGCGCGAGGTGGAAGTTGAGAGCGTGGAAGTATAGCAGAAAATGGACGAAACCGTTCAGTCTTGACGAGGATCACATGTCACCCTGAACTCGTTTCAGGGTCCATCCCTTCGTCGAGTAGATGCTGAATCAAGTTCAGCATGACGTGAACTTCTGGAGAGGATGTGGCAAATAAGATGGGAAGCAAGGCGAAAGTGCTGGTCATTGATGATGATCCTGACGTACTCAGCACCACGCGGTTGTTCCTGGAGGCCCGTGGTTTCCAAGTGTTTACGGCGTCAGGCCCGGATGATGGTCGGCGTCAACTCGAAGCTGAGGAGCCGGACGCGGTCGTCCTCGACGTCATGATGCCGCACAGCACCGAGGGCTTCCAATGGCTTTTGAGCGTCAGGCAACACCCCGACGCGAAGTTGCGGGAAGTGCCCGTGATAATGCTGACCTCGATCCACGAGACCACCCGTATGCGATTCCACGAGGGCGATGCGGACGAAACCGGTGAATACCTACCCGCGCAGGCGTTCTTCGACAAACCCGTGGACCCTGACAAGCTGGCCGAGAAGATCGAGGCTCTGCTGGCCGACAAGGACGTCGGAAAAGGCCGATGACGTGAGATCAAGCGATGGAGAGGTCAGTGCCGGGACACCGCCCGAGGGTAATACGGTCGATGAGGAACTGAGTCTCTCTCAGGTTGAACTCATCGAGCGCATTCGCTGGCTAATCGGCCTGCGCTGGCTGGCATTCGTGGGTGTGATCGCAACAATACTAATCGCACGGGCCACATTTGACTCGGCGCTTCCCTGGCGTTTGCTCCTTGCAACCGCGCTCGCAATACCGCTATACAACTTTGTCTTCTACCTCCACTGGCGTCGTGCGAACTACGATGGGCGCAGGCATCTGGAGCGTATCTCCGCGATTCAAGCCAATGTTCAGATCCTTTGCGACCTGGCGGTGCTCGGTGCGTTAATACATTTTTCCGGGGGGATTGAGAACCCTTTTGGTTTCTATTTCGTGTTCCATATGGTGATCGCCAGCACGCTGTTGTCTCGGAGAGCCGCGTTTGCCCAGGCAACAGTAGCCCTCGCGATTTTTGTGCTGGTGACGCTAGGCGAGTATGGCGGCTTGCTCACACACTACCAGTCACCCATCGGGCGCCAGATAAGCGGGCTCTACTCGAACTCAATAGCCGTCTTCGCGGCCACGTGGGTTATGGCCACATCGCTGTATGCGACTGTCTACCTGGCCACTTCGATTGCATCACGTCTGAGGCAGCGAGAGGCCCAGGTCGCGATGCTCTCCCGAGAGTGTAGCCGCCATGCGGACGAGCTGCAGGTCAGCTACGACAAGCTTGCGGAGATCGACCGGGCGAAATCCGCGTATATGCGCAAGGTAGCTCATGAGCTTCGATCCCCGCTGGCGGCAATCGATCAGCTTTTGCGCACGGTGGTCGACGGGCTGCAGGGCGAGATCCCCGAGCAGGCTCGTGAGGCAATCGGTCGGGCCAGGCGGCGGGCGCGGGATGTTCTGTCACTTGTGGCGGACCTCCTTACTCTTGCCAGCGCGAGGGAGGCAAGGCTCTTATCACAGTGGGTGGACGTTGACCTCCGGCAGGCGCTCAGCGGAGTGGCGGGAGGCCTTGCCACGGAGGCGGAAGCTCGGCGGGTAACGGTGAAAACGCGGGTCTCCGACGACGTACCACTCGTGCACGCTGACCGCCGAGGCGTTGAGGACCTACTGACGAACCTGATCGGGAACGCTATTAAATACTCTTATGAAGGCGGTACGGTGGAAGTGAGCATATCCGGGTCCACCGACGCTGTGATCATCGAGGTCCGGGACTCAGGAATAGGGATCAAGGAGTCGGACCTCGGCAAGGTCTTCGGTGAGTTTTACCGCGCCGATAACGCGCGCGAGTTCACCCGTGACGGCACGGGCCTCGGCCTCCCAATAGTAAAGAGTATTGTTGACGCTCACGGAGGAACGATCGACGTTGAGAGCGGTTCGGAAGGCGGCACGAAATTTACCGTTCGGCTGCCGGTGTCAATAATTGAGGCGGACAGCACACCTCGAGATACGCCCCAACCATAGCCGTCATACTCCCCGTTCATTGTTGTTTCCACACTCTTAAATTTGCGTTTGTGAAGGAACGAACTCACGCTCAACTTGAGCGTGGAGGGAGTTCGTTTTGCGCATTTAATTTGTTTCAGGTTGACCGGAAGGGACTTAATCACGAAAACCCGAAAAAGCCGAAAGCCCGAAAAGGGACTCATGGAAATTCTCCTTCCATAATTATAAGACGAGAAGTAGGTGGTTGCGTTGCCTTTTTGTCATATAGTGCTCCACGCTCAGAAACCGCTTCCGGCAGGCTATCCAAAGGAGGTAAGAACGATAGGCGATCACATTAAAAAGGCCAGGCTTGAACGCAGGCTACCCAGAGCGGGAGCGGCCAAGGTTCTTGGCGTGTCGATGGATTCGATCAAGAACTGGGAAGCAAACATTACGTTACCATCAGTTAAGTTGATGCCCAAGGTTATTGAGTTCTTGGGCTATGTTCCCTGCTGCAACATCGATAGTCTTAGCGAAGGCGACAGGATCAGAACGTGCCGGAAGATTTTGGGACTTAGGATTAGGGAAGCTGCCGAACACCTCGGGGTTAGCATGAGCACTCTTTCCTCTTGGGAGAATGGCCGGGATGTCAAAAGAGTGGGGCATACGAATGCACTGGACCGGTTCATTAGTGCAGCTCGTCTTGTTGGAAGAAACTCACGGTAATATGAACATCTACTCATACCCCTTGGACCCCGGGGTTCGAGTCCAAGTGCCTCGCCAACCCCCACGCTCAGTCAGAGGCATGCAGAGGTATCTCACATGCATTAAGCCTCTGCAATTTTGGTTTGAGTGGGCTTCTCAGTCATCACTTCTTCGACCGCTTCGACCATCCGGGTCTGCTGTGCGGGATGCGCGTGTGTATGTCCTGCGACGCGCTCGGAGACAATCTTTGCAGGTGATCATCAGCTATTGTATGTGTCGTGCGCGACACTGCAGCGGGTGACCATTCACAGAAAGTTGAGCAATCAGCCCATTCAGCTAAGCGGCCATGGTATAATATGGTGAATCTAGCGTTATTTGCTGACTGTTCTTGGCGCACTGTGGACTCGATGAATTCAGCATCAACTTGCCAGCTTTGCTGGCGGTCGCGTCGGTGAGGAGGAGAGGATTGAGGATTAACAAGTTTATAGTCGAGTCACTATTGGCAGCATGCATTGTACTTGCGTTTTCAGTGAGTGCTCAGTGCAAGACAATATACGTCCGAGTCGACGGGAATGACTCTAACGACGGCTCAACATGGTCACTCGCCAAGAAGACGGTCGGGGCAGGCATCACCGGAGCTGTGCCCGGTGACGAAATCTGGGTTGCAGCTGGTACGTATGTGCAGGGCATTACTTTGCCCGCAGGCGTTGAGCTATATGGCGGATTCGTAGGCAACGAGACGGCAAGAGGGCAGAGGGACCCCGGGACCAACATTACTACTCTCGATGGCAACAGCAGTGGCCCTGTCGTGACGTGCTCGTCCGGGTCTGGATCAGGAGCCATAATTGATGGCTTCACGATCCAAAATGGGCGGGGCAGCGGAGTTATCTGTAGTGGTTCTTCTCCCAAGATAACGAACAATACCATCAAGGGCAATGTTGCGACCGGCTACGGATATACATTTGGTGCCGGAATATACTGCACAAATTCTTCTGCCATCATATCGAGCAACATGATCTCAGGCAACGTGGCTGGGTCTGGCGGCGGTATATTTTGCTCAAACAGTCCAGCCACAATATCGAACAACACGATTTCGGACAACGCCGCCTTATCAGGTGGCGGAATCCACTGCGACGGATCCTCTCCCGCAATATCCAATAATACGATCGCGTGGAATACCGCTAACGGAGGCCCAGGCGGGGGGATATACTGTTCAGGCAATGCCGCGTCTTCGGTAACAAACAACACCATCGCGGGTAATCTCTCCGGCCAGGATGGAGGTGGAATATACTTCTACGGTGCCACCGGACAGATATTCAATAATATTGTGACATTTAACTCGTCCGGAATATACATACTGAGTGCAAGCACCACACTGCGAAACAACGACGTCTACAACCCGTACGGCTACAACTACTCCGGAATCTCAGCGGGTGCGGGAGACATCTCGGCAGACCCGGTGTTCGTCGATGCCAAACACGGTGATCTCCATATTCAGCCAGGCTCCCCTTGCATAAACGCGGGCTGGAATGCGGCTGCGGGGATCGGCAGTCTAGATATCGACGGGCAAGCCAGAGTGCAGCCTGCGGGTGGAACAGTGGACATTGGTTCCGATGAGTCCGACGGAACCGTGCGGCCACTGCCGGCGCTAGTCGTTGTCAGAGTAGATGGAGCCAACGGCAGTGATTCCAACGACGGATCGTCCTGGCCTCTTGCCAAGAAGACGGTGCAGTCCGCTATAGATGCGGCTTCCACATCGATATCAGGCGGCGAAGTCTGGGTGAAAGCTGGAGTATATAACGAGCAAATAGCGCTGAAGCTTCACGTCTACGTCTATGGTGGATTTGCCGGAACAGAGTCCGCCCGGGATACCCGAAACTGGGCCCTGAACAACACAGTGCTGGACGGCGGAGGTGTGGGCAGTGTGGTTACCGCTACCATGCCCGGCCGGCTTCTTTCGATTGACGGCTTCACCATCCGCAACGCCAAGTGGAGCGGCATCAGCTGTACCAATTCATCCCCGACCATATCCCACAACACGATCACGGCCAATAGAGCGACAAATGGTGGCGGGGTATGCTGTACCAGCTCCTCCCCAACAATAGCAGACAACATCATATCGGGCAATGGGGCAATGTATGGCGGTGGGATATACACTACCTACTCTTCGGCATTGATATTGAACAACACTATTGTGGGAAACAGCGGTGCTGACGGCGGCGGGATATACACTAGCTTCGCTTCATAAGCGAAGATCTTTACAACTGAGTCAAGTTACGATTTGAGCCGTTTTCAAGCGGCGGCTCGGAACCGTGCGTTGTCAATGATACTGTTGACGGCTTTGTCGACCTGGGAGA
>JAMCYN010000086.1 GCA_023474015.1 Armatimonadota bacterium | reverse complement strand
TTCTGTTCATTGCGGCGGGGGCGTTTCACGTGTCCAAGCCGTCCGATCTTATTCCCGAGCTTCAGGGGCGGCTTCCGATCCGAGTGGAGCTCGACAGCCTTACCGAGGCCGATTTCATCAGAATCCTGACCGAGCCTAAGAACGCGCTGGTTAAGCAATACAAGGCGCTGCTCGCAACCGAGGGGGTAGACTGCGAGTTCACCGATGACGGCATAGCCGAAATCGCGAAGACAGCCGCGCAGGTGAACACCAGCATGGAAAACATCGGCGCCCGCCGCCTCCACACGATAATGGAGCGATTGCTTGATGATGTCTCGTTTGCCGCGCCGGATATCGAGGAGAAGAACATCCACATCGACGCTAATTACGTACGCCAGAAGTTGCAGGACATCGTCAAGGACGAGGACCTGAGCAGATATATTTTATAGTACTTAGGCTCATGACATACCTCTATAGCACGTTAGACGCCTTAGATTGTGGTTGCCTCAGCGGAAAAGAGGGAACAAGAAGGCAGAGGAAGTATTCATACTTATAGAGGTATTTGTCAATGGTAGTACGCAGGCTGTTACGATTCCTCGCGGCAACGGCGGTTGTGTCGATGCTTGCGCTTATGATTGCCGGCAGTGTTCTGGCGGAATACCGGCAGGGTGAAATCCTGATAAGGTATAAACCCGGCCGCCAACTGCAGACGCTAGTCAAGGCTGCGGCGATAAGCGCCAAGCTGACGCAGAGCATCGACCAGATTCGTTATCAGAGGCTAAAACTCCCCAAGGGCATGTCCGTGGAACAGGCGATGGCCAAGTTCAAGAACGATCCCAGTGTGGAGTATGTCGGGCCCAACCATGTTTTGCACTTCTGCCGCGCACCCAATGATGATATCTTCGTCAACGGCATGTACGTATACTTCGAAATCGATGGTTGGGTCATAATCGACCAGACATTCTATCAATGGTGGCTCGACGATGGGTCCGCTGGAATTGATGCTCAACAGGCCTGGGACATTGCCACGGGTGAAGGCTCGGATATTATCATCGCCATAGTTGATTCAGGCATAAAATCGGACCACGAGGACCTCAGCGCTAAGATCATCCCCGGTAGAAATACTATCCTTGGCGAAGACCCCACAAATACCGACGATGATGTCGGTCACGGCACCGACGTGGCCGGCGTCGCCGCCGCAATGACTAACAATTCGATAGGCATCGCGGGGATTTGCTGGGGAGCGAAGCTAATGCCCGTTAAGATCATTAAGATGGATGAATACGGCATCCAGCCATACGGCACGGATGCAGATGGAGCGGCGGGAATTATCTGGGCAGCCGATCATGGCGCGAAGATCATCAATATGAGCTTCGGCGACTATGTTTATAACCTCTCTCCGGGTGATACGATAATCAAGGATGCAGTGGATTACGCCTGGAACAAGGGCTGCGTGCTTGTGGGCGGAAGTGGCAACGATGGAGTAACCGACCAGTTCTATCCCGCTTGCTATGACAATGTGATCGCCGTGGGCGCCACGAATGAGAGTGGACAACGTGCAACCGCGCTTGATTGGGGCGGAGGCGGAAGCAACTACGGACCATGGTTGGATGTTGTGGCGCCGGGCACGAATATGCTCAGCACCACAAACATCGACACGGGATATGGGTATGGCTTCTACGATGCGGGGCTGAGCGGAACGTCGTTTGCGACGCCTGTTGTGACGGGAGTCGCCGCCCTGCTCTGGAGCAAGTATCCGACCTGGACCAATGCGCAAATCGCAAACCAGATCAAGATGACCTGCAAGGACATTGGCGCGCCGGGCCGGGATGACGAAACCGGCTTTGGACTGGTCAGCGCCTATCGAGCTCTCAGCTTGACTCCGGAAAATGGTAAGACCATTGGCCAGCTTGCCGATATCGCGAGCAATAACGCGGTTATAGTAACCAACGCAGTCATCACAGGCGGCAGCACCGACCTGGCGGACCGACTCTACATCGAGCAGCCGGACAGAGCCAGCGGAATCATGCTCCCATTTACGACCAAGCCGACGGGATTTGTCGAGGGTGACAGGGTGAATGTGATCGGCACGCTGATGACAATCAGTGGGGAACGTGCAATTCAGGGCGCGGGGCTCACGAAGGTCGGCTCGGACACTCCTCTCAAGCCGATTGGGATGCCCACGAAGGCGGTAGGCGGGACGAGTATCGGTCTCAAGTCCGGCATAACCAACGGCAATGGGACCAATAATATCGGGCTGCTTGTGACCGTCTATGGGCGAATAACTACGTCCGGCTGGAACTATATGTATATAGACGACGGCGCAAAGCTCCAAGACGGCTCCGGGATGAACGGCCTCAAGATAATCACCGACAGCTTCACCAAGCCATCCACGGGCTACATGCGCGTGACGGGAATCGTCAGCGTGGAGCAACCTACGCCCGGCGTCTCGATCCCCGTGATTCGCGTTCGCAGGCAGAGCGATATATTGCCGGTAAACTGAAGGAACAAAGTATATGAGGCAACGCACCCTGGGTCCGGTTCTGTTCCATATTCCCTGTTCCCTGTTCCCTATTGTCTGTTGCCTGATCCTTCTCGCCACGATCGCACCGTGCCTCGCCCAGCGGCAGATTCCCGCTAAGTCGATGGAATCGCTCCAAGAAACGTTCACTTTGCTGCGGGATAAACTGTGGATGCGCAACGAAGAATTCTGGCATACCGGCCAGCACGAACGGTGCATCGCCATGATGCGCCTGATCGCCCAGATCGATCCTCGCGATTTCGACGCATACGAAGATGGCGCGTGGCTGATGGAGAGCGCGCTTCGAGACGAAGAGGCGGAGGCGTTTCTGCTGCAAGGCCTGTGGAGCAACCCGGATGATTACGAAATGTATTCCACCATGGGCTACTTCTGCTACATGCGCGAGCGGTTTGATGAGGCGGTGTTATACTACGAGAAGGCGGCTACGTTCGATCCACCGAAGCTCGTTTGGCACATGCTTGCTCACTCGTACGAGCATGTGGGGTATGTCGCGCAGGCGTTCAATGTGTGGTGGTACGTGCGGGCGTTGGAGCCATCGGACCCAGTACCGCACAATCAGATCGATCGGATAATACGGGGCGGGCCGCCCTCCGACGTGCCGGCGTTTATGACACGGTCAAGGGAACAGCGTAAGGCGGAGAAGGGAATGCAATAATGCAGCAGATTCTGATGGACGGCTGATTCTCACGAGTTTCATAATATCGAGACAGGGTATACATTTAGTGTGCAACAACCAATGCGGAGGTGAGTTCTCGTGGTTGACAGGCACCAGGCTATAAGTCAAAAAATGTGTCGATGCGGGTATTGTGGCGCGAGGGTGGCAACGAATCACGAGGCGGTCGATGTTGTCGAACTGGGTGGCGGCGTTGAACTGGCCGTTCCGTTTTGTAGTGACACGTGCGAAAACACCTACAAAGCCCGTTTCCGCGAGAATATTGAAGACTTCGACGAGTTACACAGAGCCGGTGCAACCTAAATCAAACCCGAGAATACTCGCCCCGCCTGACTATAGCGCCCCGAGGCTACCTAAATAGCTTCGGGGCGTTCTTTCATTGTAGTCTGATGTCGGTCCCCTCCCCTATTGCCTGTTGCCTATTCCCAGGACGAACGCATCAAAATTCTCAACAGGCACGCTTAAGCACGGAAGCGAGCATGCTGAGCTCAGTCGAAGCACGCGGCGGCTACAATTGAATGCTCCGATCTTCGGCACCGCTCCTTCGACGGAGCTCAGGATGCTACATTCGTAGTGGTTTCAACACACGAAATAGATTAGATGCGTTCGCCCTATGCCATATACCTTAAGCCCTATGCCCTATTCCCTCTTTGTGCTATAATTACCCCGGTGATATGAGCAAGATTTCCCGCATCCGCGAGCTGCTGGACGTATGCCACGGTAGAAAAGAATGGGTGGGCAGGCTGCCCGTTCTCGACGAACTCGTGCTGACCATTCTGTCTCAAAACACCACCGCAAAAAACTGCGATGAAGCGTTCGCGCGGTTGCGTGCGAGCTTCTCCACGTGGGACGATGTCAGACAGGCGGGATGGGAGGAAATCGCCGAGGCGATAAAGGTCGGTGGGCTCGCGAACCGTAAGGCCCCGCGCATCAAGCGGATCCTTGAGGAGATTCGTGACAAGCAGGGAAACCTGGACCTTGAATGGATCGCCGATCTGCCGGACGAGCAGGCGCTGGAGTATCTGCTGGAGTTTGACGGCGTCGGGCGCAAGACCGCCGCATGCACGCTGATGTTTGCCTTGAACAGGCCCGTGCTGCCGGTTGACACGCACGTTCACAGGGTGGCCGAGCGGCTGGGATTGATCGGCAAAGCGAGCGCGGACACGGCGCACGATCTGCTGCGGGAGCTTGTGCCGCCGGGAGATGTATACTCATTTCACATGAATATGGTCACTCACGGGCGGCGGGTGTGCCACGCGATAAAGCCGGACTGCCCGAGTTGCATATTGAAAAAGGAGTGTAGTTACTTTGCCGAGCGAACTCGAACTGGCCGATGACAACGGCTGCTTCGTATGCGGGAAGCTGAACCCAATCGGCCTGAAGCTGGAGTTTGATCGGGAGGGCGACGAATACGTTACATACTTCACGCCCGGCAAGCAGCACCAGGGCTACGTGGGGGTCACTCACGGTGGGATCGTAAGCACGGTGCTCGATGAGGTAATGGCGAGGTACGTGCACGTTCTAGGCTATATGGCGGTCACAGGTGAGATGACGATACGACTGCGGAAGCCCGCGCGGACTGGAGTCCGTCTTAAATTCGCCGGAAAGATCGAATCGGAGAGCGGACGCTTGATCTCCACCAGCGCCAGGGCAACCGATGACGAAGGCACTCTAGTCGCAGAGGCGACAGGAAAGATGATTAGGGTCGGCTGATATGAGCGAGAGTGGCGAAGAACTGGTTGTAGTGTATCAGGCTCCTGACCAGTTGACTGCTTATGCGGCGAAATCCGCGCTTGAGGCTGGAGGCATTCCGGCTGTCTTGATGGATGAAAGGTCAACATGGGGCGGTTATGCTACATTTGCGCACCCGGAGTTCTATGCCAACATTGCTGTTCCGCAGGCTTTTCTGGAGAGAGCACTAAGCCTGATAGATGTCTACCAATCAGCCAGCATTGAACCTCACGCCGAGATTGAAGATCAGGAATTCTATTCAAAGAAACATACGGTTTGGGGATGGAAGTCCGGGTGTGTATTTATGGCTGTAGTTTCGGCAGCCTTGACTGCGCTGACTTGGAACGTTGGTTTCGACCGGTGGCAGTGGATACTTGGCTCAGGATATTTGATTGGCGGTATATGGTCACCTATTGATTTCTTGAAGACCGCTCCCGCCCGATTCCATGTTACCATAAAGATATATACGGCAGCGCACTTCCCAATAGGCGTGGCGCTAGTTCTAGCTTCCGGCACTTATATGCACTGGGTTCAGTGCCCGATGAGCCTGTTTCTCGACCTTGGTGCACTGTCGACCGTAATTTTTAGCTACGGCGCTATATTGAAGATTCACAGTGTCTGAAAAGAGAGCAATTCGAAGCTATACGTTAGGCGGCTGATATGACAAACGAAGAACACGGCCAGGGCGAGAACCTGGTAGTTGTATACCGCGCTCCCGATGAGTTTGTCGCGAACGTCATCAAGGGAGTGCTTGTCGGCGAGAATATCCCGGTGGTGCTTGAATCGCGCATGGTGCCGTGGATGGACGGCGTGATGAAGATGGGCGAAGGATACTGGGGCGATGTGGTCGTTCCGGAGGAATACGCCGAGCGCAGCCGGGAACTGATTGAAGCTTATCATACCGAAATCCAGGACGATGATATTGGAGGAGTAAATGAGTAAACACGCGAACGGGGAGATCTGCAACCTGGCGGAGTTGACCCCGGAAAGTGTCAGAAACACGATCATTCGTAAGGAGAAGCTCTCGCCTGTCCTTACGCTGTTCGAAATCAACGCGCCACTGATCGCCGCATCCGCGAAGGCCGGTCAGTTCGTGATGGTCTGGACGGGTGAGCGCGGCGAGCGGCTGCCGCTGACGATCTCCGACTCGGACCCCAAAAAGGGCACGATAACTCTGATCTTCCAGGAGGTCGGTCGGGGCACGATCGAGCTTGGGCGGTTCAATGTGGGCGAGGATATCCCCAGCCTTTCGGGTCCGCTCGGAAAGCCCACCGAGATAGAAAACTACGGCACGGCCGTGGTCATCGGAGGCGGCGTTGGGACGGCCATCGCGCGCCCCGTGGCGGTAGCTCTCAAGAAGGCCGGCAATCATCTCATTACGATAATCGGCGCGCGAGAGAAATCGCTCATTATCCTCGAAAAGGAGATGGGTGAGGTCGCCGACGAGCAGTTCATCACCACCGACGACGGCTCCTACGGTCGCCACGGGCTGGTGACGGACGCTCTCAAGGACCTCCTCGACTCCCGTAAGATCGACATTGTCTTCGCAATCGGCCCGATGCCGATGATGAAGTTTGTCGCGAAGACCACCGAACCCTACGGCGTCAAGACCATCGTCAGCCTCGACCCCATCATGATCGACGGCACGGGGATGTGGATGAAGTTTGTCGCGAAGACCACCGAACCCTACGGCGTCAAGACCATCGTCAGCCTCGACCCCATCATGATCGACGGCACGGGGATGTGCGGCGGCTGCCGGGTGACAGTTGGCGGCAAAACGATATTTACGTGCGTTGATGGGCCGGACTTCGACGCTCACCAAGTCGATTGGGACGAATTGAAGGCCCGCAAGGCGTTTTATTTTGAGGAAGAGCAGGCCGCGAGGGAGAGTATCGCGGTCGCGACTGGAGGTAAGGAATAATGGCAAAGGGTGGACCTCGAAATCCAATGCCGCAACAGCCCGCGGCCAAACGCGTCAAGAATTTCGAAGAAGTGGCCGTCGGTTACCCCGAACAGACTGCTCTCGATGAAGCCGAGCGCTGTTTGAGCTGCAAGACCAAGCCGTGCGTGGCGGGGTGCCCCGTCAACATCGACATCCCGGCATTTATCGATTTGATCAAGCAGAAGGATTACTCAGGCGCGGCGACAGAACTCAAAAAGACCAACTCCCTGCCCGCGGTCTGCGGCCGAGTCTGTCCGCAGGAAGAGCAGTGTGAGAAACTGTGCGTCCTCGGCAAAAAGGGCGAGCCTGTCGCGGTCGGAAGACTCGAGCGATTCGCCGCCGACTGGGAGGCCGCTCACTCCAATGGCGCGGTGCAGGTAAAGCCGGAGAATCCAAAACTGGCCAAGTATCACGTTGCCGTGGTCGGA
>JAMCYN010000161.1 GCA_023474015.1 Armatimonadota bacterium | reverse complement strand
AGAGCGCGCTTGAGCATGTTGAAGGGGTAGGTCGCAGCCGACCAGATGCCCTGGGCGACCGTAATCAGTATTCTCTTTCCGGCATCCGCGAAACTCAACTGGCCCGACAGAAACGCCCGCACTGCACTGAACATGCGGGTAAGTGTGCTCACCACAGGCATGTTTGTGAATATCGATAGCAGGGCTGACCCCGCTGACCTGAAGAACCCGCCCACAGCCGAGAACATCCCCCGCAAATACCCCCAAGTCGCGGATGCCACATCGCGGACCCATTCAAATGGAGTCGAAAGATACTGGAATATGGCGCTGCCGATAGTCTTGAGGCCATCCACTACCGACACCTGGCCCGTCATCATCCGCCAGACCGTATTCGCAACACGTCCCACCGTGAACAAGCACTGCACGAGCATCCGAAGTGGCAGGAAGAACTTGTAGACGAAAGGTGTCGCCGCGACAAACGCTCCGACGATGACGCGGCCGAGCCAGGCAACAGCCCGCACAACCAGCGCCACAGTCCTGATAACGAACACAAGCGGGTAGATCACG
Source organism: Armatimonadota bacterium (assembly GCA_023474015.1). The sequence continues at coordinate 6,783 of JAMCYN010000161.1, read as the reverse complement.
AGCTTCAGCACATACGCCCCGACCTGCAGAATCACTCCGAGCACCTTGCCAAGAGTCTGGCCCAGGCTCTTGAACGATGACGAATCCACCGCTGTCGCCGTCTTTCCGAAGATTCCGAATACCGAAAGCAGTGCTCCTCCCAGTTCAGAAAACGCGCCCATAACAGCGCGGATGGCGGGCTCAAGGATTCTGCGTATGCTTCCGAACACCGATGAGAACGCCTGCCACAAGCCAGTAAGAAATTGCCGCACGCGGTAGTAGACCTGGAACACAGTTGTGACGAACTTCATCAACCCTGCAGCCTCCAGCCTCTTCGCAAGCTCCGCCGACATCTGGCCGCTTCCGCCTGTGAGTGAACCGACAAGCGCCCTGATACCTTGAAATGCAAGAGACACCTTGTTCCATGCGCCGATGACCACGTCGCGGATGCCGCCGAAGTTGGTCTCCCACGCACGCCTCAGAGCGATCACCGCAATGACCACAGCGGCAATGACTGCGACCACCGGCCAGAAGTAAGCAGAGACCGCCGATCCCACTCCGGCAAGCATCGGTCCCAGCGCGGCGATACCTGCCTTGACTGCCGGAAGCACAATACCTACAGTACCGATAGCCGACACAACGCTGCCGACCAAGACAAGCGCCGCGCCCAATGCCGCCGAAAGCGTGAGTATCACTCGTGTCACACCCGGCGTCGATCTCGCCATATCCTGCAGCTTGAGAATGAACCGAGATATCCCCTGGAAGACCGGGATCACGACAGGCAGCAGAGTTCGCCCGAGTATCTCGGCGAGGTTGGCGATCTGCTGCTTCACGAGAGCAAACTGCGAGCCTATATCCATATTCATAGCGTTTGCCATCTCCAAAGTGATCGCCGTGCCGCCTTTCATTGCCTGGCCGACGCTCTTGATGTTGCCCTCGAGAGCTTCCATGCCCATCGACATCTGCAGAAGGAACCGCACCGCCTCGTCCGAGCCGAATGCTTTCTTGAGCTTCACCTGAGCCGCTGCCTGCGAGAGATCCGGGAATCCACGCTTCACTTCCCGCAGGATCGGCACGATACCCTTGAGCCTGCCGCCCGCACCCACAAATGACAGCCCAAGCTCGTCTCCTGCCTCGGCTACTTTCAGCATGAACGCCTTATAGAGCGTGCCTGCCTCTGATCCGGGCATCGTTGTCTGAAGCTGACCGAGGATCGCCATCTGCTCCTGCAAAGGCACGTTGGACGCGGCGGCTATCGCGCCGATGTTCTTAATGGCTTCAGCCATCTGTGGGCCTGTCGTCTTGAACACCCCAACAGTCTGCGAGAGCGCGCCTGAGAACATCTTCGCCCACTGGACATCGGACATGTCTTTAGCGAGCGGCTTGAATATGCCATAGGCCGTGGTGAACATCTCCACCATTTCCTGAGTTGTGGCTTTCGTGGCTTTGCCGGTAAGCGCCGCCATTGCGGCGAAAGTGCCGACTGCCGTGTCCGAGAGATTCGCGAGAGCCGACTTCACATCGTAGGCCGCCCCTATGAACTCGGCTTTGTTGGTCCCGGCCCATTGGTTTGTGAACGATTCAGCCGCATCTTCCATCGCCCGGAAGTCTTTCACACCGACCGATGCCAGCTCACCCAGAGCCTTCTGAGTGGCGGCGGTAGACGCCACGAGTGCCGTGGGTACCGCGAGGAGCGCAAGACCCGCGCCGACCATCATCGTGCCTTTCTCGATGAGACCGAAATTGCGCGTCATGTTCTCGCCCGCCTTCGCGACCGATGAGTCGAGCGATTCCATCGAGGACTGGATGCGCGACGCGTTCTGAGTGAAGGCATCTTTGAGGCTCACTATTATGCCGAGACCCAGGTCATTCATACTAATCCTCCGAACTCCACGGTGACTTTTGCGGCCCAACTGCGGTATAATACTCTCGGAAAGGTCAAAGTCATGACGGATAGAATCACCACTGATGAAGCTATAGAGATCATGGTCGAACGGATAGCAAGCCGCTTCAGCCCCGAGCGGATAATCCTATTCGGGTCGCAAGCCCGTGGTGACGCCCGTTCGGACAGTGACATCGATCTTCTCGTCGTATTGTCTGTTTGCGACAACCGCAGGGCAGCCACGGTTTCTATCATGAAATCACTCGCCGATCTGCCTGTTGGCAAGGACATAGTCGTCACCACTCCTCAAGAACTGGAAACACGTGGCAGACTGGCCAGCACCATCCTGTACCCCGCATTGCACGAAGGGAAGGTCCTCTATGCCAGATGAACTGGTAATCCAGGAGACCGCCCGTTGGCTGTAATAATTACATCCGAACTCAGAATGCCGTTGACAAGGCAACTCAGCTCATCGATTTCATGGTAGCATGTTGCTATGTTGGAATGGTTGAAATATATTGCTCGCTTTATTCGTAGCTGGCTTGCCTCACGTCAATCACTGGTAGTTGAAAACCTGGCGCTACGCAGCCAACTCGCATTGTTTGAGCACCAAGTGATCTCCGGCAAACGTAAGAAGCCAAAAGCGACGCCAGCGTTTCGTCAACTATGGACAGTCCTGTCGCGCTGTTACATGGGATGGAAGTCGGTCCTTGTCGTATTCGAGCCAGACACGATCATCCGTTGGCACGATCGGGCATTTCGTCTGTATTGGAAACGCAAGTCAAAGCCCAAGGGTCGTCCTACGCTTTCCAAAGATATCATCGATGCAATCAAACAGGTCCACGAGCAGAACCTGTTGTGGAGCCCAGAGCGGATTCACGATCAACTCGTCAGCCTTGGGCTCAAAGATGTTCCTTGTGCCAAGACTATCGCCAAATACATACCCGACATCCGAAAGCCGCCGAGTGAAAAGTCCCAGCAATCTTGGAGAACATTTCTGGCCAATCACAAGCATGATATTTGGGCTATGGACTTTATGACCGTGCCCACGCTGACGTTCAAGATTTTGTATGTGCTTGTGATCATCAGCCACAAACGCAGAGAAATCAAACACATTGCAGTCACCGCACATCCGACCGCCGATTGGACAACCCAGCAGTTGCGCGAGGCGACGCCGTTTGGCGAGCACTCCAAGTATGTTATTCACGACAACGATCCCGTGTTTCGCAGCGAAGACGTTCAACAGTTCCTTGCTGACACAGGCATAGAAGGAGTCAGGACAGGCTACAGACGTCCCGATCAGAATGGAGTATGCGAGCGCTTTATCGGAATCCTGCGTCGCGAACTGATCGATCACATAATACCATTCGACGAGCGGCACCTTTACAGACTGTTGAAAGAATACATCGATAGGTATTACCATTGCGTCCGAACTCACAGTAGCCTGGACCGACAACCGATCCTGATAGAAACTGTTGTCAAATCACAGTCATTACCCGGCTCTCGGTTCCAATCCCGACCAATCCTCGGCGGTCTCTACCACTCGTACGAAGCAAAAGCCGCTTGATCGAAACCGGATTCGTTGCATCTCCCAAAACCGCCCAATCAACTGAGCGGCAGCACTGTTACGTCTGTTTTTCGCGCAGGGCTGATTCTTCGCCTCATCTGACCATATTCTCCCGTGCAGATTTCCGGTCGCGCGGGCTTTATTTTGTCAAAAGCGAGGCATTCCAATTCTGCACAACCAGCGACGCTCGCTCGGATAGTATTTTTCCAGTCGACAGGAGGAACCCGATGGACCAATTACCAAACTACGGAGACGGGCGGCAATCAGCTTTCTGTGTTTACTGCGGCGATGTCACGGAAACGCGGGATCATGTGCCGTCGAGAGTCCTGCTTGATGAGCCGTATCCTGACAACTTGCCGGTTGTGTCCGCGTGTGAACCGTGCAACTCATCTTTCTCGAAAGATGAGGAATACGTTGCCTGTCTGGTCGAATGCGCGCTCAGGGGAGTTGTGGGCGGGGAAGGCATCCAGCGACAGAAGATCGAGCGGATTCTTCGTAAGAAGCCTGCTCTGGCGGCGAGAATCGAAGAAGCGCGCAGCGCCCAAGGTGATCACATCTCGTTTGGAGTCGAGCGTGATAGGGTCAGGACCGTTGTTCTGAAGTTGGCACGTGGGCATGCTGCTTTCGAACTCAACGAGCCGCAACTCGACGAACCGAGATGCGTCGCCTATGTCCCACTATCCACGATGTCCGATGATATGCGCAGTAGCTTTGAAACACCACCTGTGGTGGGCGGATGGCCTGAAGTTGGTAGCCGCGCTATGCTGCGTCTCATTGGATCGGAGGTCACTGCCCGATGGATAGTTGTCCAGCCAAGCCAGTATCGTTACTTGGTGTACGTCGACACTGGAGTGGTTGTTCGGATGGTCATCGGAGACTATCTCGCGTGCGAGGTTATCTGGGGATAGCGCTTCGCTGGATACCGCAATTGGAGGGGCCGATTCAACCAATCTTGTTTGCTGCAAGCCAACGGCGGCTCACCGGCTCACTGCCACTCAGTCCGTGTAGCAGGCACTGACCTAACCGTGCCTTGGTTCCCGGCATGCGAACTTGTTTCCGGTGTCGATGCCATTAGCGTTCGATGCCGAATTCTCGATCTTGTGGACTCGCAAATCCGAGACCTCAAGATTCAGAGAGAACTGGTGCAAACAGAGAATTCGGAGGCAAGATGTGGGGCATGGGTCCGTCGGACGGGTCCACAAGATGGGCGGCTTCTGCACTGCCGAAACCGCCGATTTGTGCTCAATAACACGCGGAAGCCTGCCGAATGGGTCGGCAGGCCGTGAAGTCAAAGAGAGCTGTGCTATCCTGAGGTATTGGCTGGCCGGCATGGACTCGAACATTAGTCCACGCGATAATATCAAAAACACGAGAACATGCTATATTCGGTTGCTGCAGATTGCCCGAGTTGCTATACTGTGATTGCTGCAATGAGAGAGTCAGAGTATCGTTATTAGATATACTTGCTTTCCTTCTTAAGGAGGGGATTCCGAACCTATTCCCTGAACAGATTCGTAATCGGCAGCCTTCTATCCCTTCCAAAAGCCTTCGGCGTAATCTTGACCCCCGGCGCGGCCTGGCGGCGCTTGTATTCGTTGCGGTCGACCATTCGGATCACGCGGCGGACGGTTTCCTCGTCGAATCCCATCGCCGTGATCTCCTTCGGTCCACGATCCTCCTCGACATAGGCTTCGAGGATCGGATCGAGGATCTCGTAGGGCGGGAGAGTGTCCTGGTCGGTTTGGTCGGGCCTGAGCTCGGCTGACGGCGGACGGACGATTACGCTTTCGGGTATCACCGCTTTGATGGAGTTTCGGTAGCGCGAAAGCCTATAAACCAGCGTCTTGGGCACGTCCTTGATTACGGCGAAACCTCCGGCCATGTCGCCGTAGAGCGTCGAATAGCCGCACGCCATCTCGCTCTTGTTTCCGGTGGTCAGCACCAGCGCGCCGAGCTTGTTCGAGAGGGCCATCAATAGATTCCCCCGAATACGCGCTTGAAGGTTCTCCTCGGCGACGCCTGCTTGCGTCCCCTTGAACACCTCCGCGAGCGAGCGATTATAAGCGTCGAATACCTCGTTGATGGCGATGTAGTCGAACCTGATCCCAAGGTTGCGCGCCGTAACCTCGGCGTCTGACTGGGTCTCATTAGAAGAGTACATCGACGGCATAATCAGCACCCGCACCCTGTCCGGGCCGAGCGCGTCGCAGGCAATGCAAGCAGTTATCGCAGAGTCTATCCCACCGCTGAGGCCGAGCACGACCTCCTTGAAGCTGTTTTTGTTGACATAATCCCGTGTCCCCAGCACCAGCGCGCGGTAGACCTCCTCGGGGTCGCCAGGGGGCTCGGAGGACGCCGACACCTCGCCGTTTCTGTCGGGCTTCTCGAGCGGGCTCAGGATCACCTCAGGGACATCGACCGCTCCGGTCCCCTTGAGTTTCGCTTTTCGCCTGCGGGGGTCCACCAACCTCTGGTGCTCCACCGGAGACAGGTCAACATCCACAATCGCCAACTGCTCCTCGAATGGCTTGCACCTGAACAACACATCCCCCGCCGGGCCGACCACCAGCGAATGGCCGTCGAACACGAGTTCATCCTGGCCGCCGACTGCATTGAGGTAGACGATGGCGCAGGAGTTGTCTGTCGCGCGAGTCCCGAGCATGCGCTCGCGGTATTGCCACTTGCCGGCATGAAATGGCGACGAATTGATGTCCACGATCAGATGCGCGCCGCCCATCAGCGCTTGCAGGGTGTGAGGCCCCCCGGCATACCACGCGTCCTCGCAGACCTCGACGCCGAATGTCACGCCGTTTATCGTGTAAACCTGTGTCTTGGTACCGGCCTGGAAGTAGCGGTCCTCGTCGAAGACGCCGTAGTTGGGCAGGAAGAACTTGTGCTGCACGCCGACAATGTTGCCGTCGTGAATGACGGCGGCGGCGTTGTATATGTCCTTTACGACATCAACAAACCCCACGACCGCGGTAACGCCCCGCGCCGTCGCCGCGATACGGTCCAACGCCTCGATATTCGCCTCGACAAACCCTTGTTTGAGCAGCAGGTCCTCCGGCGGGTATCCAGTCACGGCCAGCTCGGGAAACACCACCAGGTCCGCGCCCCGGTCGCGAGCGGCTGCGACACTCTCGATTATCTTCTTCGTGTTCCCTTCGATATCCCCAACCGTGAGGTTTAATTGCGCCATCGCAATACGCAGGCTATGTGAGAGGCGACTTCGCATCGCGGTCCTCCTCAAGTATCCGGCCGATTTGGCCGATAATCAATTTAGTTAAAAGGATGGGCAAGCCGCCCCAAAATCCAAACGAGGATGGTGTGTGACCGTGCCACAAGTAAAGACTAA
>JAMCYN010000109.1 GCA_023474015.1 Armatimonadota bacterium | reverse complement strand
ACTTGTTCCTGCCCTGGTGCGAAACGGGCGGCGCGGCGCTGAAGTGGTACCGCGATCAATTCTTTGCTTCGTGTTCCGGGATTGACGAGAATCTCTATGACACCATCACGGCGGAGGCCGCGCAGGTTCCGCCGGGCAGCGACGGCGTATTGCTGCTCCCTCACTTCGCCGGAAGCGGCAGTCCGGATTTTAACTCCGACGCAAAAGCCGCCATTTGGGGACTGACGATGGCCCACGAGCGCAAGCACATCAGCCGGGCGCTGCTGGACATAGTAGGTGTTGATGCTCAAAAGCTCAGCCGGATCGTCGCAGCCGGAGATAGCGTGGGCAAATTGACATCCGAGGCATCGCATATGATCGGCTTGCCTGAAGGTATTCCCGTGATCGCGGGGGCAATGGATGCGGTCGCGGCGCAGATTTCGCTAGGCAACATTCGGCCCGGCATAGTGACGGAGATCACCGGGGCAGCGCTAGTCATCGGGGCCACGTGCGATGCTCCGGTTTATGATGATCGCATGTCGGTGCCGTGCTTCGCGCATGCGGCGCCGGGCAAATACTTGTTCCTGCCCTGGTGCGAAACGGGCGGCGCGGCGCTGAAGTGGTACCGCGATCAATTCTTTGCTTCGTGTTCCGGGATTGACGAGAATCTCTATGACACCATCACGGCGGAGGCCGCGCAGGTACCGCCGGGCAGCGACGGCGTGCTGCTGCTCCCTCACTTCGCCGGCAGCGGCAGCCCGGATTTCAACTCCGACGCAAAAGCCGCTATTTGGGGACTGACGATGGCCCACGAGCGCAAGCACATCAGCCGGGCCTTATTAGAGTCCGTGGCATTCATACTCAAACGAAATCTGGACCTCCTGGCCGGTATGGGCGTGCCGATGGAGCGCATTATCTCCTCCGGCGGAGGCAGCAAATCGGCTCTATGGTGTCAGATCAAGGCCGACGTAACCGGTCTACCGGTCGCGGCCACCAATTTGCGGGAAGCCACTGCCACCGGCGCGGCCATCCTGGCGGGACAGAATCTGGGATGGTGGAGCTACGATACGGCTCCTCTGGCCCACGCAAACACCGGCGCGTTGTACGAGCCGTCGCCGGAGGCCGTTCGTCAGTATGAGTGCGCGTACCGGCGGTTTGTGGAACTTGATAGAGTCCTACAGGCGTTCAGCGAATCGCGACACTGAAGATGAGGTAAGATTTGGGGGAACTAGATGTCTGACGAATCAACAACTGTTATCAGCGAAGATCAGCAGGTTCAGAGAGGCGCGGGGAAGGCAGGGTCGGACGGATCGATAGAGGGGTTCCCCAGGGCTGACATCCAGCGGAATATGAGCCTGCTCCTTGCATTCAATGTCCTTTTTATGGCAGGCAATGTGCTTGTCGCCAGTCCGATAAACCCGTTGCTGGTTATCCTGGGCGCGAGCAATTTCCAGATAGGCTTGGTGAACGGGGCGATGTGGGCCTCGATGATAGGGCAATTCTTCTGCCCGTATGTCACCCGACTTTTCCGGGTCAGAAGATGGTATTTGATCGGCCAGAGCGTAATAATGAACACCCCGCAGTTGCTGTCGGGGTTCCTGGTCATGTTCCCGGCCGTGTTTCACGCAAGTCCCGAAATCATTTTGCTTGTCTATATCTGCGTGCAGACATTCAACTGGGTTTCCACAGGCTTTTACTTTATGCCTTTCCAAGAGATGATCATGACATCACTGCCGAGTACCCACATCGGTCGGCTGAACGGGTTGTCCAATAGCTTGGGCACGGGTCTTGCCATAGTCGCAACTCTGGGAGTAGTGGCATACATGAGAGCGCATTCCGACATATACCACTTCGGACTAACGATTGTGGTCGGTACGGTGTTTGTCTGGGCTCTGGTGGCATTGTTCGGATTTCTAAGAGAGCAGCCATCTCACACGGTTGATACCCCCACCCCGTGGTCCAGGGACATGTTTAGGGCCGCGTGGCAAAACAAGCCATTCATCCGATTGCTTGGAATAAGCGCCTTCATGGCCTGCACGGTTGGTGTGAATGCATTTCAGAACTGCACGTTCGGTGGAGTCACGGGCTTCGTGCCCATATATGCCATGAAGATGATTCACATGACCCCCGCCCAGGCCACCGCGCTCAACTTCATTGCGCTTGTGCTGGGATTGGTCGCCGCCGGTCCCGCGGGCTTCATTATGGACAAATATGGTGTGAAGAAACTCGTGCTTGTGATTGCGCTTACCGGCTTCCTGTCCAACGTCTGCCTGGTAGTCCTGCACAATCAGTGGGGCGTATACATCGGAATGGCCTTCGCCGGGATTTCCGCAATCGTGGCAACAACGGTATTGGTTTCGCTCTTCTGCATCTTGCCTCAGCCTGAGCACAGGAACGGACTTTTCGCCCTGCAGTGGATGGTTACCTATGGGACTCAAGCCATAGGCTGGATCGTCGTAGGCAAGCTGTTGGACAAGATACCTTACCACACGATGTTTATTGTGGCGGCCGGACTTTATCTCCTGTTGTACCCGATGCTTAGGTGGGCCACCGCACCAATGCCCAACAGAGGACAAGTGAAGGATTTGGAATAGGCAACCGTTGGTGGTCGAGGTTTTCTAACCTCTAACCTCCAACTTCTGACTTCTATTTTGGGGAGGAGCCATCAAAATGTCTGTTCAGGAAAGATACAAGCAAGCATGCCTGGTATCGACCGCTCTGAGCATCGTCTTGGGATGCAGCGCGAAGACTGTGCACGCGGCGATTGTTCAAGACCGCTACTACGCGCACGCCGCGGTCTATGACAAGTACGGAGTCGTCGCGCCGTGGTATCAGGGGCTCAACGGCGTGTCGGACTATCGAATCCGCATCGCCGCCGAAACGCTCAAGCGTTATCCCTGGACCAACCGAACGAACGCCGTGGAGACTGTTCCCGAGTACGTATTTAACGGCGTATGGAACATTGCTCCCGATGGCAAGATTGCGGTCGAGCATAACCTCAGTGATTGGAACAATGGCGACATGGGTTACCGAGCCGGGTTCACAATGATGGGATTTGTCTCATATTATCGATATACCGGAGACCCAGCGGCGATAGCCCACATCAACTACATCGCGAACACCATACTCGATCACTGCCAGACCGGCCCCAACGCTCCCTGGCCAAAGTTCATCATCAGCGTACCAAAGACAGGCAAGGCCTACAGGGACGCCGCCCCCGACGGAACCATCCAGCTCGACCATGCCATGTACGTGGGTTTGGGCCTTTTGCAGGCTTACGAGTTGACCGGCAACAAGCGATGGTTGGATGCCGCGAAGCATTGGGGCGATGTGTTGGCTGAAAAGTGCGATAAGACACCCGGAGCCGACCCATGGGGCCGCTTCGCCAATCCGGAGGACGTACGCTGGTCGGACGGCAGGAAGCTCAGCATCGAAGCCGGCGAGAACAAGATGACCGGTGGGGTCGTGATGATTCTATTGTTCTTCGATGAGTTGGAGCGTCTGGGCTACACGGGCCAAAACAGCGCGATAATCCAGGCAGGCGAGGCGGGCAAGGCGTACCTTCGCGACAAGCTGCTGCCGAAGTGGTCCGTGCTGGACACATGGGGCAGAGGTTTTTGGGACTGGGTCTCCAATGTGCAGGTGATCGAGCATACTTACTATCTTGCGAACTACTTGATGGACCACAAGCAGGAGTTCCCCGACTGGCGCAACGGCGTCAGGAATGTCATGTCCATATTCATCAATCACAACTGCGTCTCCATAGAGTCTATGGGGGAAGCATACGGCGGAGCGTGGGCGTACCCCGAGTCCTGCGGCTGCTGCGGTCTGTCGGTGTGGTATGCGCCGCTGCAAATGGCGCCGGCGTTCGCCCGATATGGAGTAGAGGCCGACAGCGAATGGGGTCGGGAGATGGCGCGCCGCCAGAACATACTGGCATTGTATGATGTGCACGATACGGGAGTTACGGAAGATGGCATCAAGGGCGGAGTCATAGTCAACGGAAGCTGGTTCTCGGACGCCCATCCCATACCATTGGCGTTTGTTCCCCTGACGATGGGGTGGCAGCCGGAGGCGTTGGGAGCCAGCCGAGAAAACCACATAATGCGGACATCGCGGGTAGTGAACTCGGTTGTCTATGGCAAGGGCCGGATCGAGTATTCGACTTTCGACGCGCCCGAGAACAGCCTGGATGTGCTGAGATTCGCTTTTGCTCCCTCATCCGTCACGGCTGATGGGAAACCGCTCAGCCGACAGATCGATCTGAGCCGAAATGGCTACAGCGTGAAGCCTTTGGATAACGGCGACTGCATAGTCACGATAAGGCATGATGGCTGCACGAAGCTCGTCGTCACCGGCAAAGACGATCCCCAGCAAGTCGCAGACGACACTAAGCTCGATTTCCAGGGCGTATGGAACAGTCTGAAGAACGCCGTCGACTTTGGCGGGACGGTCAAGGTCACAAACAAGAGCGGCGCTTCAATGACATTTAGCTTTAACGGCAACCAGGTCAGGCTGATCGGCCGCGCGGACAATCAGGGCGGCCTGGCGGACGTGTACATCGATGGGGTGAAACAACTCGTAGGAATCGACTGTTGGACACCCGGCCCAGTCTCTCAGCAGGTTCTCTATTACAAGAATGGACTGCCTGACGCAAAGCACGAGCTAAAGATAGTAGCCAGAGGAGCGTCCAACCCGATCTCGAGTGGTTCTAATATCTACATCGATGCTGTGCAGTGGTCGGACGCAACAGGGAGCGCTGGTTTCGGCGAAGGTGGAGGCCCGACCGATACCCAGCGAATGGTATTCGGCTACACCGGAAGAGAAGATATCACCGATTCCGAAGGCAATAAGTGGAAACCCGGGTGTGAGTTCGTGGCACGCTCCGGCGGCAACACCGATTCGGTCCTCAAGACCTGGTGGACAGTCCCCGAGCCGGGAACAATCTCCGGAACGTCGGACCAGGAACTCTATCGCTATGGCGCGCACGCACCGGAGCTCATTGTGAACTTCACGGTGGGACCGGGCAGCTATCATGCTCGATTGAAGTTTGCGGCTACTCACAGCATCGACAGCAAGTCGAACTGCATTACGGTCCTCATAAACGGGCAGAAGTTGGCTGAGAACGTCGATATCGAGGCCACGGCCGGTGGGCGGAACAAAGCGGTCGACCTTGTCTTTGATGATATAGCCCCCAGAAATGGCCTCGTCGAAATCCGCCTCGTAGGAAGCAACCCCGCCGTCACCGGCGTTTGCGGCGAAGCATTCGTACAGGCGATAGAGGTGGGGCCCGGCGCCGGGGGGCAAGGTGCGAAACCCATAACCGTTAAGGGATCCCCAAACGCGGACAACCTGCTCGTCAACCCCGGCTTCGAGAGTGGAGCCGCGGCAAGTGATAGCACTATCGGTAACCCGATGAGACGAGAATGCTGGCCACTCGGACAGGGATGGACTTACGCTTTCGTCGACAGCCCGAACAAATGCTACATTGCGCCCGAGACAGGCACTCTCAGAGATCCAAATTGGGCAAAACCGGAGTTCCTTGAGTATCAAGATTGGGTAAAGTCTGAGTTCCACTGTGGCAACGAAGCTCTGCGGGTGTACGCCGACGGCCAGAGCCACGCGATGGTAATCCAGGACGTCGATGTGAAACCGCAGGGCGTGTACGCGGCGTCGGTGTGGATGAAGGCGGTCGATCTGACCGGCAAGGGATTCGGTAAGAATAGCGGTGATTCTGCGGGAATTCGTATTCAGGAGCTTGACGAAACCGGCATGCTCCTCGCCGACCGTGGAAAGGTGGGGTTAGCCAAGGCTAGTCCGTTCACCCTGGTCAGTAGGAACTTCAAGGTCGGCAGGTATACCGCCAAGGTACGGTTTATTTTAGACACCGTGCTGAGCTGCAGCTTCAAAGACGGCTACGTGGTCTATGATGACTGCATGCTCGCGCCCACGGGAGTCGGAGGCAAAAACCTGCCCATGGAGAACTGGGTGCCGTAGACCCTGCGAGCCAGCGATGCTTCTTAGAATGCCTTTCTCTGACTTCTCCGTTTTGACCATTCGAATACTAAAGTCGTTTCCAAATGAGGTGCGAAGGGGGCAGCTTGAGCGTGAACCATGGCCTCAGCACTCGCGTTAGGCCTTGGAGCGGCCCTCAGATCGTATGCGCAATACTTGTTCCTGTAACACGTCAATCGGCATCGAAAATTGCCCCACCCAGTTTGGTTTTTTTGGCATAGGATTCCTTGTCTTTATTCTCCAGCTATCGTTTCCGGTTTCTATGATTTCGCAGTGGTGAGTGACCCGGTCGAGCAAAGCTGTAGTCATCTTGATATCTCCGAAAACCTGTGGCCATTCTCCAAACGTCAGGTTAGTGGTGATAACGAGCGATGTGCGCTCGTAGAGCTTGGAGATCAGATGAAACAGGAGCTGACCGCCGTTCTTGGAAAATGGCAGGTAGGCAAGTTCGTCTAGCACAACCAGATCGAGCCGTATCATACTTTCGGCGAGCTTTCCTCCGCGTCCGCTTAGGTTTTCGGTTTCTAGGAGTCTGTCCGAGTAATCGGCTTGTCCGAAAAAGATGTATGTATTGTCTGTGAACAGGCATGGATATGAGGTATTGGTGTCGAAGTATTATGTATGTGCAAGAGATACCGATCCTACAACCCTGAGCAGCAGTTTCTGATGCCTCCGTCTATGCGAGATTGGCTTCCTGAGAGGCACCTTTGTTACTTCATCAGCGACACGTTTGACGAGATGGACCTTTCCGAGATCGAGCGTGTGTATGAGAAAAACTTGAGGGGCCAGCCACCATATCATCCGGCAATGATGACAAAAGTTCTGTTCTACGCCTATTGCACCGGTGTCTTCTCATCGCGAAAGATAGCCAGTAAGCTGGAGGAAGACGTAGCATTTCGAGTGTTGGCGGCGGATAACAAACCGGACTTTCGGACAATTTCGGATTTCAGCAAGTTGCATTTGTCGGCCCTGGCAAACCTGTTCAAGGATGTATTGATGCTCTGCCGACAGGCAGGGATGGCAAGGCTTGGTCATGTGGCCCTCGACGGGACGAAGCAGAAAGCAAACACTTCGAAGCACAAGGCTATGAGCTATGGCCGAATGAAAGAGGAGTCGGCAAGGCTCGAATCCGAGATAGCCGAGCTATTGACGAGCGCTCAGCGGACGGATGATGAAGAGGACAGGCAGTATGGGGCGGATGTTCGTGGCGACGAGCTTCCGGAGGAGCTTTCATTTCGTGAGGGTCGCCTTGCGCGAACAAAACAAGCGATGGCTGAGCTTGAGGCCGAGGCAAAAGAGTCCGCCGGCTGTGAATGCGAGAAGCCGGTCTCCTCTGATGTGGTGGAACCGGGTTCGAATGAGCCGGAAAGTGCCAAGCCCAAGAAGCGCGGCAAGCCGTCGA
>JAMCYN010000148.1 GCA_023474015.1 Armatimonadota bacterium | reverse complement strand
GCTCCATTACTTGCTTCAGAGTTATACTTGCCATGATGCTCCTCTCTCGTCCGTTCGTTCTGTTCAAACAAACTCTACGAGATCAGGAGCATCTTTTGCAATTTACACACTCAAAGTATACGCCACCGAAGAAATTCGCAGTTTTTTTGTCAATTAGTTCCATTAGCCCAGGTGCATCCCAAGTTTATGACAACCCACCCCCGGCTATGCTGCTGGGAACGGCGGTTATATCAAACATCTCGAATCTGGTTGACCTCAGTTCCCGCAGCCATAAGCACAAGCTGCGGGAATTGTCGCTTGATCAGATATGGAGGCAAAGATGATATCGTCATTCCGCGCAGCATATCAGGCCTTACCTTAAACTTACGACGCACCCCCGTTCGCGCTGAGTGCTCTTTGCTTCTTGGTGAGGGCAACACACAGGCCTTCTCGTTTTTCGAAGGCGTCGCAAGGGTAAAGAAAGACGCACAGCGGTGCGTTTATAGACGCTCTGTGCCCCCAGAGGGCGGGAGAGGGGTTCTCCGCTCTCCGCTATTTTCGAGGAGGTGCTTTATGGCAAACGCTTCAACCATTGCAGAGCAGGCCGAAGAGACGATGGAAAAGGCCGAGGAGACTACGAAGGAGAGGCGATCTCCCGTTCGGGCGGCGATGGCTCTTCCCGAGAAAGCTTCGTCGCCATTCTACATCGGGATGACGGCAGGGTCTATAATCCTGTCGCTGATTCTCTATGGGCTCAGAAAAAAAGAGGACGCGATATTCGTCGGGCATTGGGCGCCGACGTTCCTCGCGCTGGGGTTATTCACAAAACTCGTGAGCGGCATGGAGCGAAAGCAAGCTTAATTCAATCTTCGTGAAAAAAAACACGAAAACAGGCGAACATATTGGGCTCTTGGTGCGTCTTATATAATGGTAGTATACCTTCTCTCCTTTCGATGTGGCAGCCCGCCTTGTGCGGGCTGCCATGTTTTTTGCCACAAGTCAGTACTCCACACCCCTTTGCGCGGGCCGGCTCTCCGACATTGCATGTTTAATGACGCGCATCTCCGTTACGGTGTCCGCAATATCGACCAGAGCGTCGGCGGCGCCACGGCCGGTCATTACGACGGTCGTGTTCGGGTCCGCTCGCTTGACGACCTCGATCACCTCGTTTTCGTCGAGCAGCTTCCTGGCGACCGCGAAGCAAATCTCATCGAGGACAACCAGGTCATAATCACCCGATCTCAGCGCTTCCCCGGCCATTCGCAGACCCTCATTAGCCGCTTCGCGATGGGCCTCGATCGCCGGACTCGTATCGGCGGGCAGAAACCCGCGTCCGGTCTGGACGATCTCGACACCGGGCAGGCTCTCGACAGCGGCAATCTCTCCGACAGAGGAATCGGCTTTGACGAATTGAATTATCTTCACACGCAAACCGTGGCCGCTCGCGCGCAGCGCCATCCCAAGCGCGGCGGTCGTCTTGCCCTTGCCGTCGCCGGTAAAGATCAATATGCGTCCTGAGTTTGGCATCAGTTCCCTACTTTCCCGAGCTTATCGGAAAATCCCAGACCAGCGCCCCCGTGCTCTTACGCGCGCTCAGCACCGTCTTTCTTAGGCTGGTCACACGCCGCGCGGGAACAAGAGCATGATCCGATGCCCGAACCGAAGGCTTGGCGGCGGGCGTTGAAGAAGAAATGGGTATTGAAGCCTGGACGGATGGCCGCGAGGAGCGTGCCGGGCGGGAGACGGTCCTTATCCGCCTGGGCCGGATATCAATGCTCACTCCCCCGCAGCTCGGAAGCAGCGCCCTCGCCGATGCCGTGCCGTCCGGCGTCTGTTCTTCCCTGGTGAAATCCTTGATATTGACCAGTCCGGGAACCTCCCTGCTCACAGGGACGTTATTGACGCGGTACGCATTCAGAAGGTACCCCAGACTCGCCCTGGCCGCGCGTCGTGCCTCCGGTTCCCGCATCAGCCTGGCTATCCCCACGAACCGGAACAGCCCTTCAAGCTCCTTGTAGATCGGCCTGGCTGAGGCTATGTCGGCGTATTTATTCGTGAAGCTTACGGCGAAATGCTTGGCGAGAGGGCTCGGGCGTCCCATCCCGGTCACCGAGTCGTGCTCGGTGAGGAACTCCTCTTCAGTGAGCAGTTGCACGCGGCAGCTACGCAGCAGGACCACGCCGTCTTCTTCCTCAAAAGTAGTATCTCCGGGGCAGAACCAGAACCTGTTCAGCGACTGCGCCGCAACGCTCACTCTTTTCCCCGCGATGAGCTCGCCTCTCGATGCTCTGATAGTCAGATCGGTCAGGCTCTCGAAGCCGTCGATCCCCAGCGACACCGAGCCGTTCACGAGCCGCTTCATGTAATAGTCCGCGCCCACCATCACCTTCGCGAACCGAGTATCGTAGGGCACGCCCATCACTCGCACTTTCTGGGGCCTGCCGCCGACGGCGCGCCAGTCCTCAAGACACTGCTTCATCTCCTCGGCGCTTTGGGCGGTGTTTATCTTGTCGCCGACATCCTGCAAACCGCGCAGGGTCTTCGGGTTGGGGTCGATTGAGCAACCTGGTGCGGAGTAGTATCGAATGCGCCCTCTCACCGGCGCGTAGGCCAGCCAAACATTTCTGAGGGCGACGACGAAGTCATCGAGGTAGAGCGGCGGCAGCGCTGGGTTCACCTCGCCGATGAGTATGATGTCTTGGGTCTTGGTGTCCACCAGGTAGCCGTTGACCTTGGTTATTCCGCACAAGTATATGGCCTGCCTGGAGCTTCCGGACTTCACCGCCGCCGAAAGCGCTCTGAGTGATACGGCGCGCCCTGTCGCGGCATCGGATGGCGACGAAGACGCGGCCCCGACCACCAGCAGACTCACCAGCGCGAACCTAAGAATCAGCGACCGCAAGAAGCTCAACGTAACCCCACCATGATAAAACGGCCTGTCCACCGAGCGTCGAACAGGCCGTTAAACTCTTCCGCCGAACATCACCTATGCATACCAGGCGAACGGGCTCTCCCTGATAACAACCTTGCCGGGCTCCTTGGGGGTATTTTCCAGTAGCACAGCCTGGCCGGGCTCTTCCTTCTCGACGCGATAACGAGCGCTATCGCCTTCGACCAAAGCGCCCTTGACCACCGTCACGGCGGCATCGAAGCTGCCCTTGTTCACAATGATCGGGTGGCTGGAGCTGAGATTCTGGAAGCCGATGCTGGCCTCCATGAGCAGCTTCTTCACCTCCACGAATACCTTGCCTCTGGAGCTGTCGTTCTCTACAACCGCGGCCTTTGCCTCGCCCTGACCAAAGTGGGTCGAGGCTCTCGCGGTCTTACTAAGTTTGCCTTTTTCCGCCAATTGATTCCTCCGCTGTCTCTCTTCATCTCCGGCCCGCGCGCGACCGGCATGCACTCATAATCGTTGGGAACCTGTCTGAACGTGGATCGACTGAACCATCGACAGGCACAAGAATTATACCACAATCCGACATTTCTGAGCAACAGCTATTTGACGCGTAACAGCTCGGGAATCGTACTAAAATGGAACGTTGGCATATAGGCTCTCTCCCCCGGGGGAGGGAACGTGTTCGTGCGCCGCGCCGGACCATGTCGTGCTCCGAGTCCTCCGCTACTTCCCGCTGTAAGGCCCCGCGATCACAAGTGTCGCCGCGTCGGGGCGGAGATACTTCTTAGCGGCGGCGTTGACCTGGGCCAGGGTCACGGAACGGTATATCTTCGCGTAGTTCGTCAGATAGTCCATCCCCAGGCCGTAGAACTCTGCGTTCAACAGCACCCGAGCCATGCCCTCGTTAGTCTCCAGCGCGATCGGGAAGACGCCGATGATGAACTCCCGCGCCTCCTCATATTCCTTGGGGGTTGCGCCATTCTTCACATACTTGGCAATCTCGGATTTCAGAGTGTCCACGGCCTGGTCCACATGCTTGGGGTTTGTGCCCAGCGCCGCATACCACGGTCCAGCGCCGATGTTGGCGTCGAAGGTGGAATAGACATCGTAAGCGAGCCCGCGCTTTTCGCGAATCTGGTCGCCGAGGATGCTGCCGAGCGCGCCGCCGCCGCCCAGAATCTGGTTCATCACCCGCGCGGCGTAGAAGTCGTGGTCGGACCTGCGAATCCCCATCGGGTGGCCGAAGACGACATCAACCTCGCTCTTGTCCATCATCGGGATCACCACTCGCTTGGACTCGCCCCCCGGAAGGACCTTGGGAATGTCCATCTTAGGAGTTGGTCCCGTAGCCCGCCAGTCGCCGAAGAATTTCTTCACCTGTTTGATAGCGTCGTCTGCCTTGACATCACCGGAGATAGCGATAATCATCGTGTCCGGGCGATAATAGGCCTTGTGGAACGCGACCAGGTCATCACGGGTGATCGTTTTCAGCTCGCCGGCGGCCTCATCGAAAGTGAGCTGGTGATAAGGGTGGCCGGGCGGGAAAACGTTGTTGTAGAACGCGCGCATAGCACGCGCCCTGGGCGACTCCTTGCTCTCCTCGAGCCCCGACAACTCCTCGCCCCTGGCCTTGACGAACTGGTCCTCGGGAAACGACGCGTTGCGCAGCTCATCCGAGAGCAAATCGAGCATCAGGGGGAAGTCCTTGGAAAGCGACTTCGCGGTGAAATGCGCGGACTCATCATCCGCCGACGCGCCCACGCTAGCTCCCACAAACTCCGCCGCGCTCGCAAGCTCCAGCGCCGGCCGCTTCTCTGTCCCGCGACCGAGCATCTCGGCGGTCAGGCTCGCGACGCCCTCCTTGCCCTTGGGATCGAAGTAGCCCCCCGCCTTCACGTTGCCGTTGATGGCGATTGTCGGGTTCGAGTGGTTCTCCTGCACGATCACGATGATGCCGTTGTCGAGCACAACCCGCGTCGGCTTCACAACGGAATTCCCTCTCCCTGGAGGGAGAGGGTTAGGGTGAGGGTGAGACGCTCCGTAGTTGCGCTTTCCCCCCTCACCCCCAGGGGCGAGGGAGTGGGTGCTATCCTCCGAATACTTCCGCGCCGGTCCCATAGGTCCCGCGCCCGCTCCGCCCGGCACTGGGCGGGCGGTGGGGATGAACTTGCCTACGGTCATGTTGTCCCGATTGAAATACTTTTTGACGACGTTTTGCACCTGCTCGGGGGTGACCGCCTTAACCTTTGGGATCAGAGTGTTGAGATACGTCCACGACGCGAGTGTGTTGTAATAGCCGAGCTGCTCGCCCTGATCGGAGACGCTGTCGTTCTGAAATATGAAGTAAGCTTCGAGCTGGTTCTTCGCGGCCTGCATCTCGCGTTCGGTGGGAGGCGTGGACTTGAGTTTCTCGACCTCATCCAGTATCGCCTTCTCCAACTGGTCCGCCGACACGCCCTGCCTGGCGGTCGCCGCGATCATAAATAGCGCGGGATCCCTGCGTTCGCCGGACATGGACCATGTGGAGGTCGCGAGCTGCTTTTCAACGAGCGCCTGATAGAGCCGTCCCGACCTGCCGCCGCTTAATATCTGATCCACCACGCGCAGGGCGTAGCTGTCCTCGTCGATTAGCGCGGGGATGTGATAACCCAGCATAACTCTCTCCGCGTTGCCCGACTGGCGTATGGTGACCGTTCGCTCGCCCCGCTGCCGGGGCTCGGTGGTATAGGGCGGCCTCGGGAGCTTAGCGGCGGGCGTGGAGCCGAAATATTTCTTGATCAGGGGCAGGGCTACGTCCTTATCGACATCACCGACCAGCACCAGCGTGGCGTCGTTGGGATGATAATATGTGTGATAGTAGTGCTGGAGCTGCTGGTCGTCTATATGCTCGACATCCGACTGCCAGCCGATGGTCGGCCAGTGGTAGGCATGCGCCTTGAACGCCTGCGCCATCACTGCGTAATAGAGCAGGCTGTCGGGCTCGTTCTCGTGGCCCTGGAGTTCGGAGAGCACGACTGTGCGCTCGTTTTGCAGCTCTTTATCCAGCAGCTTGGCATTGCCGACACGCTCGGCCAAGGTCTTGAGTGAAAAGTCGAGGTTCTCGCTGGAGAGAAGCTGCCAGTAGTAGGTGAAATCGGTCCATGTGGCGGCGTTCTCGATCCCGCCGCGTTTGCGGACCATATCGCTGATCTCGCCCTTTTTGAAGTTCTTGCTCGTGTTGAAGAGCATGTGCTCCAGCATGTGCGAGATGCCGGTGATGCCGTTATACTCGTTGCGGGAGCCGACCTTGAACCACACCTGCGCCGTGAACACCGGGGCGGCGTGCGATTCCTTGATAAGTACTGTGAGCCCGTTAGCGAGCTTGGTCTGATATACTCCCGACTCTTGCGCCAAAGCGCCCGTGATCGCTATTGCCTGGATCAGCAGCGCCAAGATAACCAAGCCGCCGATTTTGCCATATGGTCTTGTGGACATTGTTGCCTCCGTGTGCGTTCTTCTAATATGCATACGACGGTTCCGCGCTCATACCTTCCAGTTTCTTTCCAAATAATACCCATTGCATGTGCCTGTTTGACCGTTGTGCCCCGCTGGAGCTAGAATAGCAGCGTGGATGTCACAATCTCAGCCACGGACAGGAAGGTCGTTAAGTGAAGTTGGAAGTTTTCGCGGTGGCTGCCACGTTTACGATGGTGTGCCTATCGTTGGGCGCATGGGGAGCCGTCGATTTAACCATCGAGTTCAATCAGCCCCATGGCAGTGGACAGAAGATCGAGGTCCCGCCACTGGATGCGTCGAAGTCCGCTTCGGACCAAATGAAGAAAGCTCCCGCAAAGGCGCCGACTCGTCCGCTCGGCAAATGGGCAGGCAATCCCACAAGGTTTTTCGAGGGTGCTTTCGTCGCGCTGCTGGGACACGAGACCGGCCATCTGATCACCAACTACGCCATGGACACCGACCCCTATACAAAGCCCGTGCACTACGGACCGATTCCCTTTTTCACCATTGAACCTGGGCGTCGCTTGAACCCTCACGAGCACTACATCACGGCCTCGGCGGGCTTCAACGCCCAAGGTCTCATCGATGAATGGCTGCTGACCAGCCATCCAAATCTGCGCGAGGAGGACAAGCCGTTTCTGAAGGGTATGGCCACATTCAGCTTCTGGCTGACCGTGGGTTACGCCGCCACCGCCTTCGCGGGCACCGGTCCCAACGAGCGCGACACGAAAGGAATGGCGGACGCGCTGGGGTGGAACGAGCGATGGGTCGGGGCGATGATCCTCGCGCCGGCGGTGCTGGACACCTATCGATACAATCATCCCGACGCCAAGTGGGCCAGGACGGCGAGCCGGTTAAGCAAACTGATTATGATCGGATTGGCTGCTAACGCGCACTAGCAGCCGCTGGATAAAGTGCCAACCCCCCTTAATCCCCCCTTTGTAAGGCTGATCTTTTATCGCATTTGACGGCGCGAGGTGGGCAGGTAGGAGTCGTTCTATCTGCCTGCCTGCGATCAAGTCAGTGAGTCTTCTTATGCCTTGCCAGACAGACTTCGCTCCGGGTTCTCCATCG
>JAMCYN010000096.1 GCA_023474015.1 Armatimonadota bacterium | reverse complement strand
CGCTCCCTTGTAAGGGCCGCCTCGCTATGATATACTAACGGCGGGACATCCCGGGTTCGGACTTCGGACACCGGACTTCTAACTTCAGGAGGGACAGGCGTTGAAGGTCATCTGCGCAAGGAAGGATCTCTACGAAGGAGTTCAAACGGCCGGCCGGGCAGTGAGCCCGCGAACATCACTTCCGATACTTGGGCACTTGCTCATGACGGCCGAGGAGGACAGGCTGCGGATCGCGGCGACCGACCTCGAGATCGGCATGGAGTGCGTGGTCGAGGCCAGGGTCGAGGAACCGGGTTTGCTCACCGTGCCCGCGAAGGTCTTCACGGAGTTTCTGGGCGCGCTGCCGGAGACCGACGTTGCGATCTCGGTCGACGAGTCCAACACGGTTTCCGTGAAATGCGGGACCTCCGACTTCGCCATCCTGGCGCTTCCGCCCGAGGAGTTTCCGATGCTGCCGGAGGTGCGAGAGGAAGTCAGCTTCAATATCGAGCATGACGCCCTCCGCGAGGCTATTCGCAAGACTTCATTCGCAATTAGCCAGGACGAGTCCCGCGCGATCCTTACCGGCATTCTGATGCAGGTAGCGGAGTCCGGCCTTAAGTTGGTCTCCACCGACACGCACAGGCTTTGCGTGGAGGATTCGCCCCTGGTGGAGAGCCACGGCACGGTTAACGCGATTGTGCCGGGGCGCGCGATGAACGAACTCACGCGCATCGTCCCGGAAGGAGCAGGTACGGTCGAGGTCGGCATCGCGGCGAGCCAGATCAAGTTTAGAGTCGGCGATACCGTCCTGATCTCCAGGCTGATCGAGGGGCAGTTCCCGAACTTTGAAAAAGTCGTGCCCAAGGAGCACAACCGCAAGCTCACCATTCCCACCGAGCAACTGCTGCAGAGCGTGAAGCGCGTCGCGATCGTCGCCCGCGAGAACAACAACCGCACGATCCTCAGCACCGAGGATGGAACGCTCACCCTGAACGCCGAGAGCGGCAGCGTCGGCAAGGCGCATGAAGAGGTGGAGGTTATCAGGGAGGGCGAGGATGTCAAGGTCGCTTTCAATGCTAAGTACCTCCTCGACGTGCTCGGCGTGATCGATACGGAGGCCATCGAAGTCGAACTGACCGGCGAAGTGAGCCCCGCCGTGATTCGCCCACAGGGCCAGGACAACTACACCTATGTCCTGATGCCGATGCAGCTTGAATAGTCTTCGGTTTTGAAATGAGTGTTACTTACGGTCTGGATAAGGCGGCCACCGAGGGGAGGGAGTCCGCGGTCGCGGTTGGCGTGTTCGACGGTGTCCACTGGGGGCATCGCGCGATCTTTGAACGGCTTATCGCCGCGGCCAGGGAGCTTGACGCGAAGAGCGTCGCTCTCACGTTCGACAGGCACCCGGTGGAAGTTCTTGCCCCGACCCGAGCCCCCCAATACATAAATACCCTTGAGCAGCGCGTGGAGCTTATTCGGGCGGTCGATGTTGACGAGGTGGTGGTTGCCGAGTTCACCCCCGAACTGGCGGCCCTCCCGCGCGAGGACTTCGTTCGTGGCGTGCTGATTGGCGCTCTCAAAGCCAAACACGTGGTTGTAGGCTCGAATTTTCGATTCGGGAGGAACCGCGAGGGCGACACCCGATACCTGCAATCGTTTCTGCCGGAACTCGGCGTGGGAATCAGCGTCGTTTCCGCGGTGATAATCGGCGGCGGCCCGGCGAGCAGCACCCGTGTCAGAATGCTTGTTTCGCGTGGGGATATAGAGGAGGCCGCGAAGATATTGGGTCGACGGTTCACCCTGCGGGGAATCGTCGTTAAAGGAGAGCAGGTAGGCCGCGCGATCGGCTTCCCCACCTCCAACATCCAGGTCGGAGCCCGTCAACTTCTCCCCGCGCGCGGGGTATACGTGGTAGAGGCCGCCATCCACGGCACGACCTACAAAGGCGTCTGCAATATCGGCGTCAGGCCTACTTTCAGAGGCGAGAGGGAGACTGTGGAAGTGCATCTCGATGGGTTCCAGGGCACGCTCTATGGCGAGACGCTGGACGTGGTCTTCTGCCGGAGACTGCGTGACGAGATGACCTTTGAAAGCCCCGAGAAGTTGGCTGATCAAATACGCAAAGACCTCGAACGCGCTGGTGGGCCTTGCGAGTAGCCTGCTTGCCGTAATTACTATGCGTCGGGAAGCTTTTTACCCCGACGCACGTGCGTAAATCCAAGGGCTTCGGGGCAAAAAGCCTCCCCGAAGCATATTGATTTTCGCAGAACTGAACTCTCTCCGCCTGCTTGCCGTAATTGACACCAAATCCGTGCTCGTGGTATACTTTTCTCAGCTCACCGAATCGCATGGCCGAATAGCTCAATGGATAGAGCGCCGCCGTCCTAAGGCGGGCGTTGGGGGTTCGATTCCCTCTTCGGCCACCATGTCGCGGAGAGATGGCCGAGTGGTTGAAGGCGCTTGTCTCGAAAACAAGTGAGGTGCAAGCCTCCCCGAGTTCGAATCTCGGTCTCTCCGCCATCGCAATTCCGCAATTGCACAGACAATCCCCCACTGCACGAAGCCATAAGTCTTGTCATTCTGAGCCGAAGGCGAAGAATCTGTTTTGAACCCTTCGCGGCAGTCCACACCTTCGATTCAAAGCAGATGCTTCGTCGTGCCTCCTCAGCATGACAAGGCTTATACGTCTGTGCGAAATCCTGCAAGGTATCATGCTTCTGGATATTCTACCGTTTCCCATGCGGATGATTGGTGAAAACTATGGTGTGCCTTGAGTCGATATTCGGATTGGGTGATGGTTATGGCTGATGGGTTCGACATAGCGGCGGCGCGTGGTCTATCGGAGCAGGAAGCCGCTAGCAGGCTCAACGAAGAGGGATACAACGAAACCCCTACCGCGAGGCCCAGCAGCGTCTTTGCAGTCGCCCTCAGCGTGATACGCGAACCCATTTTCCTTCTCCTTGTCGGCGGCGGCGTTGTGTATCTCCTGCTCGGTGATGTCCAGGAGGCATTGATGCTCTTGGGCTTTGTGGTCGCCGTGATAGGTATCACCATCTACCAGGCGCGCAAAACCGAGCGGGCGTTGGAGGCGCTTCGGGACCTGTCCAGCCCGCGGGCTTTGGTAATCAGAGACGGCAAACAGAGGCGTATAGCCGGTCGGGAAGTTGTGCGCGGGGATATCCTCGTCGTCGCGGAAGGCGACCGCGTAGCCGCCGATGCCGTTTTGCTCACGGCAGCCAATCTCGCGGCGGACGAGTCTCTGCTGACAGGTGAATCTGTGCCGGTGCGCAAGGCGGCACGGTATGGCGCCGCCGAAATGGGACGCCCCGGCGGCGACGATTTGCCTTTCATATACTCGGGAACGTTGATAGTCAGCGGGCAGGGGATAGCCCGGGTGCGCTCCACGGGGATGCTTACCGAACTTGGTCGGATCGGCGTAGCGCTGCGTAGTGTTACCACTGAAGATACCCTGCTCCAGCGCGAGACAAGACGGCTCGTCCGCAACCTCGCGATAGTAGGCATACTCCTGTCCGTTTTCCTGGTGGTCGCGTACGGCATTGCCAGAGGCCACTGGGTCAGAGGCGTCTTGAGTGGCATTACTCTGGCTATGGCGATCCTGCCTGAAGAGTTTCCTGTTGTGCTCACTGTCTTCCTTGCTCTGGGCGCATGGCGCATTTCGCGAAAAAACGTGCTTACTCGCCGCATGCCTGCCATAGAGACCCTGGGGGCCGCGACTGTCTTGTGCGTGGACAAGACCGGCACGCTTACTCTCAATAGGATGTCGGTCGGAAGGTTGTTCGCTCTTGGGCAATTCCGCGATGTCGAGCCGCCGGACGGCAAGCATCTGCCGGAAGCGTTTCACGAACTCGTGGAGTTCAGCATTCTGTCGAGTCAGAGAGACCCTTTCGATCCGATGGAAAAGGCAATCAAGGAACTCGGCGAGGCATACCTGGCCAGGACGGAACATATACATTTCGAGTGGACCTTGGTCCGCGAATACCCGCTCTCCCCTGAATTGCTTGCAATGTCGCATGTCTGGCGAGCGCCCGGCGGGCGCGACTACGTGATTGCCGCCAAGGGTGCGCCCGAGGCAATCTTCGATCTATGCCATTTGGATAAGGACGAACGAGAAAGGCTCCTGGCGCGCGTAGCATCAATGGCGGATGAGGGTCTGCGAGTGCTCGGCATCGCGAGATCGTATTTCCGCGAGAGTCCGCTGCCGGGCGAGCAGCACGATTTTGAGTTTGAGTGTCTTGGGCTTATCGGTCTGGCTGACCCGGTGCGGCCTGGGGTGCGTGAGGCGGTGAGGGAATGCTACAGCGCCGGGATTCGGATTGCCATGATCACGGGCGATTACCCCGGCACGGCCCGCAGCGTTGCCAAGCAGATCGGTCTGGAGCCGATAGACAAATGCATTACCGGAGAAGAACTCAGCCGGATGAGTGATGCCGATCTGCGGCAAAGCATAGGCGATGTGAACATATTCGCGCGGGTTGTGCCGGAACAGAAGCTGCGACTCGTACAGGCGCTGAAGGCAAACGGTGAAGTTGTCGCGATGACGGGCGACGGCGTCAACGACGCTCCGGCCCTGAAAGCGGCGCATATCGGCATCGCCATGGGTGGGCGGGGGACCGACGTGGCGCGCGAGTCGGCTGCATTGGTGCTACTCGACGATGATTTTTCGTCAATAGTGGAGGCGGTCAGGCTGGGTCGGCGCGTATTCGACAATCTCAAGAAAGCGACCGCCTATATCTTCTCGATCCACGTGCCCATCATCGGCATGTCGCTGCTCCCGATCTTTTTCGGGTGGCCGCTGGTCCTTATGCCGGTGCATATCGCATTCCTAGAATTGATCATTGACCCGGCGTGTTCAGTCGTATTCGAGGCAGAGCCGGAGGAGCCGAACGTGATGCGCCGCCCGCCTCGTGATCCGCGGGAGCCGCTGTATGGAAGACGGACTATCGGTCTGAGTCTGCTGCAGGGCGCGGGCGTGCTGCTGCTGGTCGCGGGGGTCTACAATACCGCCTGCTGCGTGGTTGACAGAGGGATGATGGAGGCCAGAGCCTTGGCATTCACCAGCCTGATTATGGCCAATCTTGCCCTGATACTTGCCAATCGGTCGTGGTCTCAGGTCGGCGTGAACCTCCTGCGCCCTCCGAATCCCGCGCTGTGGTGGGTGATGGGGGGAGCGGTTGCTTTTCTTATCACTGCCTTGTATGTCCCGGCCTTGCGGACGCTGTTCCGGTTTTCCACGCTTCATTTCGGCGATATCCTGATCTGCATGGGCGTGGGATTTGTCAGCATGGTATGGTTTGAGGTACTCAAGAGGCTCATGCTTGGGCGGGGACGCAGCGGCCGTCCGGTATAACACCGGATTATGCACGAACTGGCTTTTTTCGCGAAAACGCGAAAGGGCGAAAACGCGAAACATGGAATGGAACCGGACGTTAAGTACGCTCGTCCGGGGTTTGAACCCCGGACACAAGTTCCCCGGGCTTAAGCCCTCCCTTTCCTAATGAACCCCGGCAGGCCCATCGTGATGCCTCGGCGGTTTGCGCATGATAAACGCCACGGGAATCAGCCCTGCCATTATGGCTCCCAGCAGCCAGAAGCAATCCACGAACGACAGCAGCGTCGCCTGCTTGACCACCGTTTTATAGATTATGCCCACCGCCATCCTTTGCGCCATCCAGTAGCTCTGCCCCGCGCTGACAAGATGAGAGATAATCCCCTGCAGCGTCTGCTGGTAGACCGGGTCGTAGGGGGAAGTATGCTCGATCAACCTCGCCTGGTGAAACTGTGCCCGCTGGGCGAGCATCGTAGTCACGCCCGCGATGCCGAAGCTGCCGCCCAGGTTGCGCATCAGGTTGAAGAGGCCGGTTCCCGTCCCGGTCTGCTCTCGCGGAACGAAGCCGAAGCTGACAGTCGACAGCGGCACGAACAGAAACGCCAGGCCGACCCCCATCACGATTCTGGGAATCGCGGCATCCCAGAAGCTGATCTGCAGGTTGTAACGGGACATCATAAGCATCGATATCACCAGCATACTCATTCCAAAAATGATCAAATAACGCGCGTCGCGCCTGCCGACCAGATAGCCGACCACGGGCATGAATATCAGCGTGCCTATGCCGCCGGGCGACATGGCCATTCCGCTTTGCATGGCCGAGTAGCCGAGCAAGTTTTGCAAAAAAATCGGCAGCAGCACCATGCTGCCATACAGCGCGATCCCAAGCGTGAATATGAGGATGATGCCCGGAGCGAAGTTGGGAAATCGCAGTACACTCAGGTCGATAATAGGGTGCGACGTACGGAGCTCCCAAACGATTAGCCCAATCAGCGCCGCGACGGACAATATGCTCAATTGGGTTATCCACGAGGTCTGGAACCAGTCGTGGCGCTGACCGTTATCCAGCACTACCTGAAGCGCGCCAATCCCCAGCGCCAGCAGGCCCAGGCCCATATAGTCGATCCGGCTTACGCCACGGCGCAGGTACGGCGGGTCGACAACGTAGATTTTCGTCATGGTCAGCGCAAGTATACTGATCGGAAGATTGATATAGAATATCCAACGCCAACTGTAGTTGTCGGTGATCCAGCCGCCGAGAGTCGGCCCGATGATCGGCGCGAAGACCACCCCGATCCCGAATATCGCCATCCCGATCCCGCGTCTTCGCAGCGGGAATGTTTCGAGGAGGATCGCCTGCGAAATCGGCTGCATGGCCCCTCCACCGATGCCCTGGACGACCCTGAAGAATACCAGCCATGGGAGAGATGTCGCCATTCCGCACATAATGGACGAAATCGCGAACGCCGCCACGCAGCTCATATAGAACCGCTTCCGACCGAAAAGCATGCTCAGCCAGCCGGTGGCGGGCAGAACGATGGCGTTGGAGACTAGATACGAGGTGATTACCCATGTGGCCTCGTCGATGGTGGCGGAGAGGTTGCCTGCGATGTGGGGCAGAGATACGTTAACGACGGTGCTATCGAGCACTTCCATGAACGTCGCGAGCATAACCGACATCGCGACAATCCCCGGCGTCCCAACCGGGCACCACCCTTGTTCTTGTATACCTTCGGATGTAGAGTTCAAGTATAGCCCCTAATTGTGCCGGTACCTAACGTTATACTTCGCTTGCGATACATTACTCCGTAGGTCCTGAGTAGCCCAGTAGGAGTTAGCTACTATCGAGAAGGCTGGGCGGGCGTATCGAAGGGCCGGTAGTCCTAAACCAGGGCATGTAACTCCGCGACCGCCCTTCGATACGGCCTTTCGGCCTACTCAGGGCTTACGGTAGTGCTTTGCCAAGCAAGGAATACTGTGATCGACCACAGCACTTAATCCTTAACGAACGTAGACAGTGACGATGACATTTTGACCGGGACGAAGCACCGTGCCCTTGGGCAATGGGCGCGTGAACACGATCTTGATGGGAATGCGTTGGACGACCTTGACGAAGTTGCCGGTGGCGTTTTCGGGCGGCAGGAGGCTGAACTTGGCTCCCGTCGCGGCTCCGAAGCTCTGCAACTTTCCCTCGAAGTCCAGCCCGGGGTAGCTGTCGACTTCGACCACGGCCTTCTGCCCGACGCGCATATCGCTGATCTGTGTTTCCTTGAAGTTTGCGACCACCCACACGTTCTGAAGGGGGACGACTGCCATCAGGAGCTGTCCCGGCTGCATATATTGGCCGAGTTGCACGGTCTTCTGACTCACAATTCCATCGACGGGAGCGCGTATTGTGGTATATGAAAGCTGAAGCCGCGCGTTTTGCACATTGGCGGCGGCCTGCCGGGCCTTGGCAACGGCCGCTCGGCGCTGCGCTTCGCCGATGGAAATTTGCTGCGGGGCCGTCTGTGCGCCGGACTGCACCGCCTCGGCCTGCCTGAGCTGAGCGGCGGCCTGCTGGGTGGCGCTCTGCGCTATGCCGACACCGACTTGGGCCTGCTGGGCGGCGTCGATAGCGGACGACAGCCGGGCTCGGGCTTGCCTGAGCACGGCCTGAGCGCCGGACTTGCGTGCCGTCGCCTGCTGAAGTGCCGATCTTGAGCTTGATACCCGTTCCCGAGCCGCCCGCAGCGCGGCTTGCGCTCGCGTGTTGGCCGCCTCGATAGCTTCCAGCGCCTGCCTGGAGGTCGCCCCGCCGCTGAACAACTGCTGGAACCTTGTTTGCTCACTGGCGGTCCTGGTTGCCTCGGCCTGCGCCGCAACAACGTCATCCTGAGCAGCCTTCACCGTCGACTGAGCGGACTCTATCTGCGCCTGCGCCGCAACGACGTCGCTCTGCGCCGCAGTCACGACGCCTCGCGCCGCATCCACGGCGGATTGAGCCGAACGCGCCTGAGCCTGAGCCGAGCGCACCTGCTTCTCGGATACCGCGGTTCCTGCTTGCGCGACCCCAACAGCCGCGCCTGCCTGGCGCTCACCGGCCGGGGCGGTGCGCTGCACGAGCGATACTTGGCTCTGAGCTGCGGCGGCCTGCGCGCGCTGAGTCGCAAGGTCGGCCTCGGAGGTCTGGAGCCTGGCTTCCAGGTCGCGCCGGTCCAACTGAACCAGTATGTCCCCCTTATGGACGAGCTGGTTGTCCTTGACGTAGATAGCCTTGACGTAACCCGCGACGCGCGCGGTGATCGGAACCAGGTCCCCGGCGATTTGCGCGTCGTCGGTGGAGACTTTCCCCCGGCCCATGAGCCAGAATATGAGAACCCCGAGCCCGATGATAAGTATAATCGCAGCGACTATGACCTTGCGCGATCGCGCCATGGGTGCTTGTGTTTGAGGTATGCCCTGTTCATTGTTCAAGACCGTCAACTCCTCCGGTTGTCAGGTTCAGTATAGCGTTCGGCGCTTCCTGTCGTCAACAAAGCCGCCTTCCTTGCAGAAACAGGGGCGTTTTGATAGCATGAATCGACAGACATGACCATCGCAAACCGTAAGTTCATCATATTTACCTGGGGCTGCCAGATGAATGAGGACGATTCCGAGCAAATCTCGGGTCTGCTCATGCAAATGGGGTGTTTGCCCGCAGTAAGTCCCGAGGAGGCCGACATTGCTGTCCTGGTGACGTGCAGTGTCCGCGCGAAGCCCGAGGAGAAGGCGAAAAGCCAGCTCGGCAAGCTCAGGATACTCAAGGAAACGAAGCCCGAGATGATTATCGGCGTCTGCGGGTGCATGGCGCAGAAGGAAGGTGAGGCGCTCCGCAAGGGCAGGCCTTATCTCGACTTCATCGTCGGCACGGCGTCGATACCGAGCATTCCCGATCTATTGAGGCAAGCAGTGGAGGAGCGGAGGCTGAAGTTGGCGCTCGCGCTTCCCGAGAAGCGAGAAGACGAGCTGATCGTGCCGGAACGGGTCGAGAGGCCGGATAGCGCCCTGAAGAGTTTCGTGCCGATCATGTATGGGTGCGATAACTTTTGTTCGTATTGCGTGGTGCCCTACGTGAGGGGACGCGAGCGCAGCCGGGGGCTGGATGATGTGGTCGCCGAGGTCGAGGCGCTCGCGCGAAATGGCCGCAAGGAAATTACGCTTCTAGGGCAGAATGTTAACTCCTACGGCGCTACGCTCGATGATGAAATCAACTTCGCCGACCTGCTTCGGGCGGTGAGTGAAGTTGACGGCATCGAGCGCATTAGATTTACGACATCTCATCCAAAGGACCTGTCCGACAGGCTCATCGAGGCGATGCGCGACCTGCCGAATGTTTGCGAGCACATACATTTGGCGGTTCAATCGGGCGATGACGACGTTCTGCGCCGGATGAATCGCAAGTATACGGCGGCGCATTACAAGGACCGCGTGGCGGCGCTGCGGGCGGCGATCCCGGATGTAGCGATCACGACGGATTTCATTGCAGGCTTTCCCGGCGAGACTGACGAGCAGTTCCAGAATACGCTGCGGCTTGTTGAGGAAGTGCGGTTCGACGCGGCGTTCATGTTCGCGTTCAATCCGATCAAGAACACAGCCGCCGAGAAGCTGGACGGCCACCTTCCGAATGCGATTAAGAACGAGCGCCTGGGCCGGCTGATCATGCTTCAGAATAAGATTACCTGCGAGATCAACGACAGCCAGGTCGGGCGCGAGTTCGAGGTGCTGGTGGAGGGCGTAAGCCCCAAGGACCCGAATCGCCTTACGGGCCTCACGCGGCAGAATAAGACCGTGAACTTCCCGGGCGATGCGAGTTTGATCGGCCAACTCGTGCGGCTTCGGGTCGTCGAAGGGCATTTGTACGGCTTTGTAGGAGAACTGGCCTGATATTTATTTCATTTCGCGCTTTCGCCTTTTCGCGTTTTCGCGATTAAAGAGCTTCCTTGGAGAGATACGTGGACGTTAAAAAAGTAACGCCGATGGTGGCGCAATACCAGGCGATAAAGGAGCAGTACCCGGACGTCATATTGATGTTCCGGCTGGGCGATTTCTATGAGATGTTCGCCGATGACGCCGTGACGGCCTCCCGCGAGCTTGAGATTGTGCTCACCTCGCGCTCGCAAGGCTACGCGACTGATGTGCCGATGTGTGGGTTTCCGCACCACGCCGTCGACCGCTACGTGGCGAAACTGATCTCAAAAGGCTACCGCGTGGCTATCTGCGACCAGCTTGAAGACCCGAAGAAGACGAAGAAGATCGTCAAGCGCGGTGTCACGCGCGTGGTCACGCCGGGGACTGTCCTCGAAGACGGCATGCTCGACGCCAAGGCCAACAATTATCTCGCCGCCATTTCAAGCGACTCAGAAACCTACGGCATCGCGGTGATCGATATATCGACAGGCGAGTTCGCGATCACGGAGATTACAGGCCGAGACGTGACTACCAAGCTGATTGAGGAGCTTGGCCGCCTCGCGCCAGCTGAGGTGCTTGTTAAAGAAATCGACCAAGACTTATGCAATCCTATACAGCGAGCCACCAACGCCGCCGTCACCCGCTATACTGATACAGCCATCTACCGCAAGTCCGCTAAAGAGCTTCTCACCGAGCACTTCCACACGGACTCGCTCCGGGGATTCGGCGCGGAGGATATGACCGCCGGGCTTGAGGCCGCCGCGATGGCGCTCGATTATCTACGGCAGACAAACGCCGGCGCGATGCAGTCGATTGCGAGCATGTCGGTGTATTCCACGAGCGGGTTTATGGTTCTCGATGCCGCCGCGCGCCGGAATCTGGAACTGACGCACTCGATGTCGGCGGATACACGCGGCGCGAGCCTGCTTTCAATCATCGACAAGACCCGCACGGCCATGGGTGGCCGATTGCTTCGTAAGTGGCTCGATCAGCCGCTATTGGACGTGAAACGCATCACCCGGCGGTTGGATTCGGTAGAAGAGTTTCATAATAATGCCCTGCTGCGCGGAGAGGTGCGCGAGGTCCTTGGGGGCGTTCAGGACCTTGAGCGGCTGATGGCGCGCATCGTCGCCGAGAGCGCGAACGCGCGTGATTTGGTCGGACTGGCACAGTCTCTAAAGAAGCTCCCCGAACTCGCGGCGGCGATGGCCGGGGTTTCATCCGAGCGCCTTCACACCCTGACCTCAGCCATCGAGTTCATGGACCCGCTGGTCGAGTTGATCGAGTCCGCAATCGTGCCGGAGCCGCCGCTCACGCTGCGTGATGGCGGCATCATCGCCGAGGGCTACAATCCCGACCTGGATGAACTGCGCTCCGCCTCGCGTGACGGCAAGGCGTGGATCGCCACGCTCGAGGCCGAGGAGCGCGAGAAGACGGGGATCAAGAACCTCAAGGTCGGCTACAATGCCGTATTTGGCTACTATCTGGAGGTCACGAAGTCGAACCTGAACCAGGTTCCCGATTCCTACATCCGCAAGCAGACCACGACCAACTCGGAGCGCTACATCACGCCCGCTTTGAAGGAGATGGAGGCCAAGGTCCTCGGCGCGGATGACAAGGCCGCCGAACTTGAGTACGGCGTGTTTTGCGAAGTCAGGAACAAAGTAGGAGACGAGGCCCGCAAGGTGGCGAAGGTCGCCCGCGCGGTCGCCGAGATCGACGTACTCGCTGGCCTGGCCGAGATCGCCGCAGCCAAGGGATACGCCAAGCCGACGGTCGATGATAACGAGGAGCTTCGGATAAAGAACGGCCGCCACCCGGTGGTAGAGCATTTCATAGAAGAAAGATTCGTGCCCAACGACACGTTCGTCAATTGCGAATCGGACCAGCTTCTCATCATCACCGGCCCGAACATGGCGGGAAAATCGACGTATCTGCGGCAGGTCGCATTGATCGCGCTTCTCGCGCAGATGGGGAGCTTCGTTCCGGCGGATGAGGCGGTGATCGGCGTGGTTGACCGCATCTTCACCCGTGTCGGCGCGCACGATGAGCTCGCGAGCGGGCAATCGACGTTCATGGTGGAGATGAACGAGACCGCCAACATATTGAACAACGCCACCCGCCGCAGCCTGATCGTCCTCGACGAGATAGGGCGGGGGACCTCGACCTATGACGGCCTGTCGATTGCGTGGGCGGTCGCAGAGGATATAAACAAGCTCGGAGCGAAAACGCTCTTTGCGACGCACTATCATCACTTAAACGATCTCGAAAAGCAGCTAAAGGGCATAAAGAATTATCGAATTGCCGTCCGCGAAGAGAAAGACCGCATAGTCTGGCTGCGCAAGATCATGCCCGGCGGCACTGACAGAAGCTACGGCATTGAAGTGGCGCGCCTCGCCGGACTCCCAAGCGAAGCCATCGACCGCGCGAAAGACATCCTGAAAGACCTCGAATCCAACGGCGCCGCCTCGAAAGCCGTTGGCAAGGGCGCGAAGGTCAGCGCGAAGAAGGAAACCCTGCAGCTAACGCTATTCGAGGGCGAGAAGCACCCGGTAATCGAAGAGTTGGAGAAGCTGGACACGTCCGTGATGTCGCCGATTGAGGCGATGAATAAGCTGTATGAGTTGCAGAAGCGGGTCTTGAATCGCGGATGACGCGGAGGAGTGGGATTTCGCGGAATATTGCACGAAGCCACCAACCACGTCATTCCGAGCGTAGTCGAGGAATCTGCTTTGCACTGAAGTGCTCTTCATAGTCGGAGCCTTCGGTTCAAAGCAGATCCTTCGACAAGCTCAGGATGACAAGATGGTAGGCTTAGTTGGTTGCTTCGGAAGCAGAGCGCAGCGGCGCTACCGAAGCCGAGTCCGAAGGACTCGCCACCTTTGGTGGCGGCATCGGCAGCATGCTACCGATGCAACAAACAAAACAACACGATGGAGAAGCGTATGCAAGATTCGGATTCTGGCTCGGTAAGTGGTAGTGGACAGCCCCATTCATGGAGGCGACTTGAAGACCTTATTCTCTATCCTCGCGAGGACTTAGGGGCTGAAATAAAGCCGTGGCTTGATCTGTCGACATGTGAGGACAAAGCAAATCTTGCCCAAGCAATGCTTGCCCTGGCAAATTTTGGCGGAGGATTTGTCGTCATCGGATTTAACGAGGGTCAGGGTCGATGGACACCAGCCAAACCCGCTCCATCTGATCTGAGTTGGTACAACCAGGACATTATCAATGGTATAGTCAAGAGCTATGCTGAGCCGCCTTTTCAATGCGAAGTTCATCATGTGAAACACCCACATGGCGACGATGTGTTTCCCATAGTGGTTGTGCCTGGCGCTGCGAGAATTCCCATTCGCTCAAAGCGAGATGGACCAGATCGAAAGCATGTACGCGACAATACTTACTATACGAGAGCTCCGGGACCAGAAAGCAGACCTATAGCTTCTGCGAAAGAATGGGATGATCTCATTGCACGTTGTGTACGCTCAGCTAGAGAAAGCATCGTTGCAGACTTGAGAGACATATTGCTCGGGTATAATGCACCTCCAATACAACAACCAGAAGAGGAGGCAAGAAAAAGACTTACTGCTTTCAAAGGTGTGGCCTACTCTCGTTGGAAATCGCGGGTAGATAGCGAACTTGCGAATGAGAAGCCATCCCGGTACGCCGCCGGGACATGGTCTATAGCATATGCGGTAGTCGGAGATTTTGACTATCCTGATCTCCCACAACTCCGCCAGATATTAGGGCAGATTGTAGGCCATGAAACAGGATGGCCTGTATGGTGGGTTGCGCAGAATAACGAAAAACTCAAGCCGCACCCGTACAACGGTTTGGTTGAATGTTTTCTCAGAGATACGTCGTCGGCAGATGCGATGCATTCCGATTTCTGGCAGGCGTCGCCAGAAGGAATGCTGTTCGAGTTGCGTGGATATGAATCTGATTGTGACTCAAGAATAGAACCTGGCACCATTCTGGATGTATTGGAACCCATACGACTCGTCGGCGAATGTTTGCTTCATGCGGAGCGTTTTGTAAATGCTTTGGCTGTGGCTGACGCGTCTATACTAATGCATGCTCTCTGGGAAGGGCTTTCTGGAAGGGTCTTGAAGTTCTGGTTTGGCGATTTTGGTCGTAGAATTTATGATCTTGATTACTACAAGATCGAACAGGATTCGATTGAATCGGAGATACTGGTTCCGGTCGAGAAGATCACCACCAATTTGCCGGAGCTCGTCCAGAATGTCACGCAACCATTATACGAAGCATTTAATTTTTATGCGATACCACCAGATATCTTAATCCACGAACTGCAGTTGCTAGACGGCAGGCTAGGTCGTAATCCGTAAATATCCCTGAGTTTGAGTGTACGGGGACGTTCCTGGCCCAGATAGACTACTTCGCGTTGTTGCAAAGAACATGATAGATAATCAAGGAATCGCAAACAGAATATCCCTCCTCGATGAGCACACCGCTAATCGTATCGCGGCGGGTGAGGTTGTCGAACGCCCGGCGTCGGTGGTGAAGGAGCTTGTCGAGAACTCGATAGATGCAGGCGCGACGCAGGTCACCGTAACGCTCGAAGAGGGCGGCAAGGAATTGATCAAAGTCGTCGATAACGGCGTCGGGATGACGCGCGATGACGCCGTGCTCTCGCTCCAGCGTCATGCGACCTCGAAGATTCGGGACGCCGAGGACCTCGATCATATTAGCACGCTCGGTTTCCGAGGGGAGGCGCTTCCGAGCATCGCGTCGGTGTCGGTCATCGAGTTGATTACCAAGCACGAGTCCGGCGACGGCGTGCGGCTCGAAGTCGAGGCGGGGACTGTTACCAACCTCGAATCGGTCGGCGCGCCGGGGGGGACATCCCTATCCGTCCGAAAGCTCTTCTTCAACACCCCCGCCAGGCTCAAGTTCCTCAAGACCGCCCAAACCGAGATGTCGCACATCACCGAAATCATCGGCTGGTTCGCGATGGCCTATCCGAACATTCATTTCAGGCTGGTCCACGGCAGCCGGGAGATATTATCGTCCCCCGCGACCGGCCAGCGGCTGAATAGCATTACCCAGGTCCACGGCAAGGACGTCGCGAAGCAGCTTGTCCCAATCTTATTCGAGACCCCCGCGATGAAAGTCGACGGCTTCGTATCCAACCCGCAGCTTACGCGAATCAACCGCCGCGACCAGAGTTTCTTCGTCAACGGCCGCCCGATCAGGAGCAAGACCATCACCCACGCCGTCGATCAGGCGTATCGCGGTCTGCTCCAGCCGGGGCGGTATGCGGTGGCGATTGTATTTGT
Organism: Armatimonadota bacterium; assembly: GCA_023474015.1. The sequence goes on along the minus strand of JAMCYN010000096.1, from coordinate 15,834 downwards.
CGAGCTTGTCCCCGAGCTTGTCGATGTCAATGTCCATCCGACCAAGACCGAGGTCAAGTTTTCCAGCGAGCACGAAATCCACAGCGCGGTGCATCGTGCCGTGAACGCGGCTCTTATGGAGGGTGCGGCGGCTCCGACGATCACGGGGGGCATTGGTCAGGGGATCAATCCCCGGGAAACTGATGGTCGGGGGTTCAAACCCCCGACCAACACGCTCAGACCAGATGCGCCCACATATCGCCAGCAGGAATTGATTCGCCCAGCGGAGATGGACCTGAAGCAGTTCCAGGAAGCGCTCGCCCGGAGGCGTGAGGAAGCTCTCGCCGAACCCGAAGCGGCTGATGACCCGTTTGTCTGGCAAAAGGGCGGCGGTGTTCCGGTGGAGGACTCACCCGTCCCCGAGGCCGACTTTGAGCCTACGCGGACAGTCGCCCTCCGCTCAGTTAGAGTAATAGGTCAGGCCAGAAACTTATACATAATTGCACAGTGCGATGATGGGGTCCTCCTCATTGACCAGCATGTCGCGCACGAGCGCGTCCTCTTCGACCGCATGCGCAAGGCCAAGGAGGACAGCCCGGCGGCGATACAGGGGCTGGTGATTCCCCTGACCCTCTCATTCAGCGCCAGGGAGAGCACGGTCATTGCCCGACGCCTCGAAGAAATTCGCAAAGCAGGCTTCGATCTCGAATCGTTCGGCGGCAATACATTCGTGATGCGCGGCTCCCCGGCGTCGATCAAGGCCGGGGATGCCGAGGCCGTGCTGCGGGACATGGTCCAGGAATTAGTCGATCTCAGCGTCGCCAAGCACCTGCTCGTCCGCCCGGACCAGGTGTTGATAACCGCCGCGTGCAAGATGGCCGTCAAGGCCGGAGAGCCGCTGGCGATGGAAGAAATGGAAAAGCTGATCGAGGAGCTTCTGGAATGCGAAAACCCCTTCGTCTGCCCCCATGGCCGTCCCATCATCGTCAGCTTGTCCAACTGGGAGTTGGATCGCAAGTTCAGGAGAGCCTGAAACAATGCAGAATGATGAATGCAGAATGCAGAATGGGGGAAGGGAGGCCTTTGCCTTCATTCTGCATTCATCATTCTGCATTCTACATTAGCTTGGCCCTCTCTCGTGGTATAATGCTCAGGTAGGACAACCGGGATGTCATACGTTTGGTAGAGATAGGGAAATCGTGGGGCAGATCACTAAGAAATATACATCCGAACGTCTTGAGCCGCGGGATGAGGGCGGCCGGACGCAATATGAAGTAATAATCGAAGCGGGACGGGCCGAGCGGCACTATTGGGCGGACCTGTGGCGCTACAGGGAGTTATTCTATTTCCTCTCGTGGCGCGATATATTGGTGCGTTACAAGCAGACTGCCATCGGGGTCGCGTGGAGCGTGCTCAGGCCGTTCTTGTTCATGGTCGTCTTCACCGTCATCTTCAGCAAGGTGCTGGGCGCGAAGTCCCCGAATGGCCCGTACCCCATCATGTTCTTCGCGGGCATGCTTCCGTGGCAACTCTTCGCGGGAGCCTTTGCCGCGTCGGGGCAGAGCCTGGTCGGAAACTCGCAGCTTATCTCTAAGGTCTATTTCCCACGAATGATTATTCCGGCGAGCGCCGTTGTGGTCAACCTGGTGGATTTTTTTATCTCATTCGGCATCCTGGCGGCCCTGATGATCTGGTATCACTTTGTGCCAAGCTGGCGAATCGCTACGCTGCCGGTGTTTCTTCTGCTGTCGATGATCATTGCGTTCGGCGCGGGGCTGTGGGTTTCCGCGTTGAATGTACGATACAGGGACTTCCAGCACATCGTGCCTTTCATAGTGCAGCTAGGATTCTTTGTTTCGCCGGTCGGTATCAGCATCGATTCAATCCCCGCGCGCTGGAGGCTGCTCTATTCGCTAAACCCGATGGTCGGCGTCATCGACGGCTTCCGCTGGGCGATTCTCGGGGGCAACGCGCGCATTTACTGGCCCGGTTTCGCGCTGTCGGTGGGGCTGACCCTGCTCATACTCATCGCGGGCATTCGCTATTTCCGAAAGACTGAAAAGACATTCGCCGACGTTATCTGAGGAGTCCATGCAGCCGGTAATAAGCGTCGAAAACCTGGGCAAGAGATACATAATCAGCCACCAGAGGCAGAGTGGAAGCCTGCGTGACGCCATCTCCGACTCCGCCGCGCGGCTCAAGGGAGCGCTGACACGTCGAAATAGTCCCGCTCCAGGGCGCGAGGAGTTCTGGGCGCTGAAGGATGTCTCATTCGATATCGAGCAGGGCGAGCGGGTGGGGATTATCGGTCGAAACGGCGCGGGCAAGTCTACGCTGCTCAAGGTCATCAGCCGCATCACCGAGCCTACAAACGGCCGGATTTGTATTCGCGGGCGCGTGGCTAGCCTGTTGGAGGTCGGCACCGGTTTCCACCCGGAGCTTACTGGCAGGGAGAATATATTCCTTAACGGCGCGATCCTCGGGATGAGCAGGTCGGAGATCACTCGGAAGTTCGACGAGATTGTCGGGTTCTCCGAGATCGAGAGGTTTCTTGATACCCCCGTCAAGCGCTACTCATCGGGGATGTATGTCCGGCTCGCGTTCGCCGTGGCGGCCCATCTGGAGCCGGAGATACTGGTGGTTGATGAGGTCCTGGCCGTGGGCGACGCGCAGTTTCAGCAGAAGTGCCTCGGCAAGATGGGGGACGTTGCGAAAGAGGGGCGCACGGTGCTTTTCGTGAGCCATAACCTGGCGGCGGTGAGGCAGCTTTGCACCAAGGGCGTGCTGCTGGTGAATGGGCGTCTCGACTGCCTCGGCACGGCGGAGGAAGCCGTCACTCGATATACTCAGGAGTATGTCAGCCACACAGGAGAGGTCGATCTCGCCACCCCCGAGGCCCTGATCGGCAGGAACGGCGCGGCGCGCTTCACCCGCGCGCAGCTTCTCACGGCAGACGGCACGGTCGCGAACACGTTCTTCATCGGCGACACCATGACCGTGAAGATCGATGTGAGCTTCGAGGAGCGAGTCAAGGTGGCACAGTTGTCGTTCGTGGTCCGTTCGGCTACCGAGGGAAACATTTATCACTGCATGTCCGTGGACGCGGATTTCAGGCCGATGGATATGGAGGGCGCGATCACATTCACGGCGACCTTCCCGCACCTGACCCTGTACCCGGGAACGCACTATATCGACCGGCTCTGGATCGCCACCCTCGACGGCCGCGCGATCGACTACGTTAGAGATGTTCTCTCGTTCCAGGTGGCGCAGGGCGGGCCGTGCATCTTCCGCGACTTGACCCGCGAGTACGCGGTGGTGCACGAGGTCCCGATCTGGAAAGATTCTCGCGAGAAACCGGGCGCTTAGAGGTCAACTTGGAGCCAGTCGATGTGTCAGTGATAATAGTTACCAGAAACCGCCCCGATATGGTGGGGCGGTGCCTGGACGCGCTCAAGCTGCATCTGCCCCAGCCCGGGGAGAAGGTCGTGGTTGATGCGTCCGACAATTCGACTACCCGTGATCTCACGGCGAAGTATGACGACGTGCGTTACATACACTTTGCCAACGGCATCAACCAGCGGCCCGAGGCCAAAAACATAGGTATGCGAAATACCGATGGGCCGCTGCTGGTTTTCCTTGATGACGACAGCATGGTTCGTGATGGCTGGCTGACCGCGATGCTGAAGCTCTATGATGACCCCGAGGTCGGCTGCGTGGGCGGGGGCGTCGATGAGCCCGGCACCGAGTGGAACATGCGCGAGCCTATCGGTCGGGTGCTGGCAAACGGCGGCCTGTCACAGAACTTCTCCCCGACGCACGCGGAGAACGTCGAAGTTGACCACGTGAAGGGCTGCAATATGTCATTTCGCCGTGAATTGCTGGAGAAGGTCGGCGGATTCGACCCCGGCTACATCGGCGATAACCTGCGCGAAGAGTCCGATGCCTGCCTTTCGATCAAGAGCCTCGGAAAGAAAGTGATGTTCTGCCCGTCGGCGGTTGTCACGCATCTGAGAGCGCCGCGCGAGGGGATCACTCGTGAGCTGGGCGACCCTGGAAAGATATACTGCTATTCGAGGAATCATACCTACTTCATCGTGAAGCACTTCCCGCGCGATGCCCGCATGCTGTGGAAGAATTTCGCCGTCGAAGTGTGGGACCAGGTCAGGTTTCTGAGGCCGAACAGACAGTTGCCCGAGCGACTGCATCTTGTGTGGGTCACGGTCCTTGGCAAGATCACCGGTACCGCCGCCGCGCTGACCTCGCGCAGAGTTTGGGCCGCGTGGAGGCGAAGCAGGTAGTGACATGAGAATCCTGCAGGTTACTCCCGTATACGCGCCGTCATTCAGCGGCTCGGCCGTGCTGTTCCAGAGGCTTTCCGAGGGAATGGTGGAGCGGGGCCACGAGGTCACCGTCGCCACCGCTAACGCGCTCGATTATCGCGGCTTCTGGGAGAGGGGCATTCCCGTTAATGACATGCCTGCCGATGAGATTATAAACGGCGTGCGGGTGAAGCGCTTGCCGGTCCGGCGCGGCCATTCATCGAGGAACTACTGGCGGCTGGTTCACTATTTCTGGAAGTATCGCCTCCCCGGCAGCGACTGGCTTCGGACCTGGTATGATGGCCCTATTCTGGGCGGCGTCGATTTGTTGGTCGGGGGTTTAAACCCCCGACCAACAACTACCGACTATGATCTGGTTTGCGCGGGGCATACACCGTCGATGGCTGTCGTGTATGGCCATAGGCTCGCGCGCCGGCTGAATGTGCCCTATGTGGTGATTCCGGGACTGCACACGGACAATCCGTTCAATGTCGACAGGAAGAATATGATCCGTATTCTGCGCTCGGCGGACCATTTATGCGCCAACACGAGCTATGAGCGCGACGCTCTCGTGAAGCTGTGCGGGATTAGTGACGATAAAATATCCGTGACCGGCTGCGGAGTCGATCCGGCTCGGTTCGCCTCGGCGGACGGCGCGCGCTTCAGGCAGACGCACGGTATCGCCTCGGGCACGCCGGTTGTGTTGTATGTCGGCGCGGAAGTCGCGCACAAGGGACTGCTGGTGCTTCTGGATGCTATGCGGAGCGTTCGCGAGGCGGTGCTGGTCATTGCGGGAGTAAGGTCGTCGGCGAGTGATGAACTCGACAGGCGGTTGTTGGCGGACTGCCAGGCGTCGGCGCGGGTGATCCGCCTCAACTCTTTTCCCGAGGAGAGCAAGGCGGATATGTATGACGCGTGCGACGTGTTCGCGATGCCGTCGTGGTCGGAGTCGTTCGGGATAGTCTATTTAGAAGCGTGGGCGCGCTCCAAGCCGGTGATCGGCTGCCGGGGCGCGGCGGTGGAGACAGTTATATCCGACGGCGTGGATGGGGTGTTGGTAGACCCTCGTGACGTTGACGAACTCGCCTCCGCGATTCGCGCGCTGCTTGCCGATGGGCAAATGAGAATGCGAATGGGAAAAGCAGGCAGAGACAAAGTCAAAAGCACCTACACGTGGGAGCACGTTGTTGACCGGTTCGAGTGCGTTTGCCTCGGGTGCGTGAACAAATGAGCACGGCGGTCTTCATAGTCAGCTATAATACGAAATCTCTGCTCAGGGACTGCCTGAGATCGTTCATCGCCACGCAGACCGGCGACTATGAGCTACGGGTCTTGGATAACAACTCCTCCGACGGCAGCGCGGACATGGTCGAGGCCGAGTTTCCGCAAGTCAAGTTGATCAGATCGGAAGAGAATGTGGGCTTCGGCGCGGGGAACAACATTCTGGCCAATCGGAGCGATTCCGACTATGCGCTGCTCATCAACCCGGATACACTCTTCACCGAGGATATACTCGGCCCGATGATCGACTATCTACAGACGCATTCGGACGTGGGGGTTGTCGGCCCGAAGATAGTCGGCGCGGATGGCGAGTTGCAGCTTTCTTGCGAGAGGTTCCCGAGCCTACGATACGAACTCGCGTGGCAGTTGCATGATACGTTTTGGGATCGGTTCTATCACTCCGAGAAAGTGATAGCCCATACCCGGATGGAGGACTGGGACCGCCGTCAGCCCGCGCAAGTCGAGTTCCTGTGGGCGACGTGCTGGCTTGTCAGGCGCGAGCTTATTCGCGGGTTCGGCTTGTTCGATGAGACGTTTCGGATGTATGATGAAGACATGGACTTCTGCGCCCGGCTCGCGAAGACGCACTGGCAAATGCATTACTTTCCGCTGGTCACTATGACTCACCTGGGCGGGATGAGCAGCTCACCCGTAAAGAAACAGATTATGATGCGCCGGGGAAGGTATCTTTTCTATCGGAGGCACAGGGGCCGCGACTACGCTCTCGCGTATCGGGTGTCGATGGGCCTCCTGGACATCGGCAAGGCCGTTAAACATTTTGTGCTGGCTCTGCTGCACCCGGGCAGCGACCACTGGGAGAGGGCGAAGGGTCACGCCAGATTGGCCCGATCATAAGATGCGCATATCCTACATAGCCAACACCACGGCCCTCGGCGGCGCGGAACGCTATCTGCTGACACTCGCGGACGGCCTTACCGACTGCGACTGCCGCGTATACATGCCCGAAAGCCCCGCCGCGCGTGATTTCGCGTCGCGCTCCACCAGGGTCGATCTCGAATCACTACCCACCGACGGCTACAGCTTGCGGCCGTCGTCGCTCATCAGGTCGATGTGGTTCTATAAGAATTTCAAGGAGGGCATCCTCCATTTCAACTTGTCCCACCCCTGCGCGTCCGCGGCGGACGCCCTCGCGGCCAAGCTGGTGAGCCGGTGCCCGATCGTTGTCACGACCCACCTGCCGACCATCGCCGCGAGCCGCAGGGAGAAGTTCTCCGCGCGGCTCGCCCTCGAAGCGGCGGACCATATCATTACCGTCTGCCGCTCCGCGCGCGATTATGTGATTGGCCAGGGCATCTTCGGCGGCAAGGTCACGGCGATATATAACGGTATCGCTGATTGGAGGACGCCCGAATCTGTAATGGCGGAGATCAGGGCTGAGATCGGGGCCGCACCCGAGAATCTTATCATCGGGACTGTCGCTCGGCTCGAAGGGCAGAAGGGCCTTGATATACTTCTGAACGCATTCGCCGCTCTGACTCCGCGCTACCCGGAGGCGCTGCTCGTGATTGTCGGCGAAGGCGGTGAGGAGGCGAAACTGAAGCGCATCGCGGATGAGACGGGCGTTGCGGGAAAAGTACGGTTCCTGGGCTGGCGCGATGACTCCCGCGATCTGATAAGCATTTTCGATATCTTTGCTCTGCCCTCGCTGTTCGAGAGCTTTCCTTTCACGGTCGTCGAGGCGATGATGGCGGGCAAGTCCGTGATCGCGTCCGACGTCGGAGGGGTGGGAGAGGCGGTGATTCACCAGGAAACCGGTTTGCTGATCAAACCCGGCAGCGTGCAGGCGTTGGCGCAGGCCTTATCCGGCTTGCTCGGCTCAAGTGAACTCCGCGTCCGGATGGGCGACCTGGCGCGGCGCAAGGCGCAAGAGCAGTTTAGCTCAGAAGCCATGGTCCGGGCCACTCACGACCTCTACCGGGGAATCTTATCCGGGTCCGGCGTCGTATCACAGAAGTGAATGTTCTCTTCCTTTCGACCTGGTTCCCGTTTCCGCCCGACAACGGGGCGCGGATCAGAGTCTACAACCTCATAAAGGCGCTGGCATCAAGGCATAAGGTCCATCTTATATCGCTGCTTCAGGGAGACTCGGACCGCGATAACGCCAAAAAGCTGAGCGATATATGCGAGGTCGTGTCCCTCCACGAGTCTCGGTGGTTCGCGCCGGGCACGTTCAAGTCGTTCCTCGGGTTCTTTTCAAGCAGGCCCAGGTCAGCCGTGGACACGTTCGACTCCATCGTGCGCCGGTCAGTCGAGCAGGCGATAGAGCGCATTCGCCCGGATGTTGTGATAGCATCGACTCTCGGTGTTGCCGAGTATGTGCCCGAGGACCTTGGCGTTCCATGTATACTTGAGCAGCACAACTGCGACTACGCCGTTCTAAAACGCACCGCCGAGGCGTGCCCTTCGCTTATCAGACGTTTGCGTCTTACTCTGGGCTGGAAAAAGTTCGCCCGATGGGAGGCAGCGGTCTGCCGCCGCTTCGACCTCGTGACGATGGTTTCCGAGCACGACAAATCACTCCTGCATGCTATCGTCCCTGATATGGAAGAAGTACACGTGACGCCCAACGGCGTGGATACTGTTTACTATAACGCGTCCCGGAGAGCCCCTGAGCCTTTCGCGCTGCTCTACAATGGCGCACTCAGCTACGGCGCGAACCTGGATGCCGTGCGCTATTTCGCGACCGATATATATCCGGTTTTGGCCCAGAGTTTGCCGTCGGTTAGGCTCATGGTGACGGGGCGTACGGACGGCGTTGACCTTTCGGGGATCGAAAAATGCCCGGGTATCGAGCTTACCGGTTACGTTGATGACATACGAGATGTTTTGAACAAGGCCGAGGTCTGCGTGGTGCCGTTGCGACAGGGGGGCGGCAGCCGGTTGAAGATACTCGAGGCAATGGCCGCCGGGGTGCCGGTTGTCGCGACGACTATCGGGGCCGAAGGTATCGACGTGGTCGACGGGGAACAGGTTCTTATAGCCGACGATCCGTCGGAAATAGCGGCCTGCATCGAACGAGTGCTGACCGATACCGATCTCGCGCACACGCTCAGCGGGAACGCGCGCAAACTGGTTGAAGAGCGTTACTCATGGTCGGCTATCGGCGAGAGCTTTGTAGATATGGTCGAGCGTCAAATGAGGATAGACAGCAAATGAAGAGTGCAGAATGCAGAATGCAGAATGAAGGGACCCTGCAATAGTAGGTTGTTCTGCATTCTGCATTCATCATTCTGCATTACCCCTCCGACTTCAAGGAGCATCGTATCTTGGACAATCTTGGCATGGATCCGCGCTCGGAATGGACTCCGGAGCGGGTAGCTCTGCTCGGCAGGAACGCATTTCTGGTCCTTGTGGCGGCGATCGTGCTCGGCATGTTCGCCGTTCACGCGAACCTGTACTACGTCGGCGCCATTGTCAGCGCGGCTGTTCTGACGCTGATGGTGGTCTGGCAGTTCGAGGCCACGCTGATGATCTACGCCCTGATCGCGTTCATCCCCTGGGGCAAGACTCCGGATCTCGCGGTGGGCGGCTCGGGGGTGGGCAAGGGCGTTTTCGTCAGCGAGATTATGCTCGGATATATCCTTATGATCTGGTGCGGCAAGTATCTGTTCCGGGTGCTTCCGGGGAACAGGCCGAAGAGCGGGTTTCATACCGCGATCATCCTCTATCTAGTCTACAGCGTCCTTAACCTGGTCAACTCGTTCATCTTCTGGGACCCTCACATCAACCGAGAAATGCAGAAACCGATGGCGAATATGGCCGAGTTGATGCTGCGTTTTCTAAGCGCGGGCGCTTTCGTGATCTTCGCGACTTCGGTGACGAACACGAAATGGCTCAAATGGATCACAATTGCCATCCTGACCGCCGGGCTCTACAATACACTCAACGCGCTAGCGGGCTCGCCCATACCTATCGCCGCCCCCTGGTGGCCGCTGATTACGTTGCTCCCCGCGGGCTATTTCTGCGCGGTCGTGCTCGACTCAGGCAAAGCGATACACTGGAGAATCCTGGCGGGCTTCGCGGTCGTCGTTATGATCGTCACGATCTTCTTCAGAAACATTGGGTGGGTCTCCGGCTGGCTCGGGCTGATCCCCGCGCTGGCGGTGGTTACGTATCTTAAGAGCCGGCGGTTTTTCGCGATCGTGCTGGTCGTGGTGGTTCTTGCCTCGGCGATTGCCTGGCCGTTCCTTCAGAAGAACGTGGTGGAAGAGTCCAAGGCCGGAGGGGACTATGACCGCTTCTCGCTCATGCGGGCGGGATGGCGTTACGCGACGAGTTTCCCGCTGGGCGTGGGCCTGGGCAACTATCGGTCATACAACATCTTCTACGGCGAGAAGTGGGAGACGACATCCTACACCTCCGCGCACGGCACCTACTCGCAGCACCTTTCGGAGATGGGGATTCCCGGCACGATTCTCTTCTTGGCCATCCTCATCGGCGGATGCCGCTGGCTGCTCAGGAGCTACAGGAAGATGAGCCCCGGCTTTTCCAGGACATTCGTGCTCGCCGCCATCGGCCAGATTGTCGGAATTGCTATCGCGGCCTCGGTTGGTGACTACATTTTTCCGACATATCATAATGGAGGGCTGTGTACGTTCTCGGCGACTGTTTACTCATGGCTGATCTGGGGTCTGGCCGTGGCGCACGTCAGAATCGATACCGCGAAGAATGAAGTGCTCACTGTTGAGGAGTACGTGTCATGCTGAACTCGATTCAGCATCTCCTTCGCAGGCACCAGATCCTGAATCGAGTTCAGGATGACGGCAAGGCTGAGCTGTTACGCGAAGAGTGAAAATGGACCTGTCGATAGCGATAGTTAGCTGGAATACGCGGGATTTGTTGAACGACTGCCTGGCGTCCATCCCGGGAGCCGCCGGTGGGCTGGAGTATGAGGTAATTGTCGTTGACAACGCATCCTCTGACGGCAGCCCAAAGATGGTGAGTGAGGCGCACCCGGGCGCGAAGCTGATCGCCAACGACGCCAACGCGGGCTTCGCGCGCGCGAATAATCAGGCGTATGAAGCCAGCGGCGGGCGGAACTTTCTGCTGCTGAACCCGGACACGGTGTGCCATGCCGGTTCGCTCTCGACGCTTGTGCGATTTTTGGATGAGAATCCGAAGGCGGGCGCGGTGGGGCCGATGGTCCTTAACGAAGACGGCACGCTGCAATATTCGTGGGCCGGGTTTCCCACTATCGCGAGCGAGCTTGTCGGCAAACTGGACCGCCGCATCGATTCTCCGCCGTGCCGCCCATCGATGGCCTCGGAGGTTCGGGACCTGGGGCCATTTGCTGTCGGCTGGATCGGCGGGTGCTGCATGATGGTCAGGCGGGCTGCTATCGAACAAGTCGGCCTTCTGGACGAGAGTCTTTTTATGTATAGCGAGGAGATGGATTGGTGCTTGCGCCTGCAAAGGGCGGGCTGGGAAGTGTGGGTCCAGCCGGAGGCCGAGATAGTGCATCTGGGCGGCAGGAGCAGCGACCAGGCCCCGAGGGAGACCTCCGAATACCTCAGGCGCAGCAAGGCGGCCTACTTCCAGAAGCACTCGGGCCGCGCCGCCGGAGTTCTGGTGCGCGCCATCCTGGGGGCCAAAGCCGGTCTTCGTTGCTTCGGTTGCATGCAGCCGAAGCAGGGCGCACAAGATCAGCGAAAGGCAAAGTGACGAATGGGTGTTAAGGCTACGCGCAATGATTTCGTGCTCGATGTCGGATCGGGAGGACATCCACATTCGACGGCGGATGTCTTGGTCGAGCGGTTCCTCGACGACTCGCCCGGCCACCGCAGCCATGCCCCCGTCGTGGCCGACCGGCCGCTCATCTGCGCGGACATTCACAACCTGCCGTTCAGGGACAAGGCGTTCGATTACGTGATCTGCAACCACGTGGTCGAGCACGTCGATGACCCCGGCGCGGCGCTCGCGGAGATTTGCAGGGTCGGCAAACGGGGGTTCCTCGGCCTGCCCACTGAGTTCTACGAGTTCATCTGCCCGAGTCCGACGCACCAGTGGGTCTTCGCCCGCAAAGGAGACACGATTCTCTTCAAGCGAAAACAGGACCTGCACGCGATGGGCGCGCGGATGTACGGCGGCATTTTTTTTGATTTCTACCAGCTTCCCGAGTTTAAGAAACTGATCGGTCGGAGGTCGCGAGCCTTCGGGATTAGTCTTGAGTGGGACGGCAAAATCGAGTTCGCTCAGGTCAGTGATGACACTCCATTCTACAATTACTCCGATCCCGAGAGTGTCGGGGAGCTTCTCGAACTGACACTGCCCGGCGAGCCTGGAGAGATCATGAAAGCCTGGCTCCGCGACCGCCTGAGCCAGGAACGGATCGACAGCCTCAGCAGGCTCAAGACCTCTGTGCGTCGATTGCTCAAACCCGGTAGCCGACGATGATGATTTCCTGCGTGATGCCGACCTATAAGCGAGAGGACCTCCTCCGGCGCGCGGTGGAGAGTGTTCTGGCGCAGGTGGTCGACGGCGCTGATGTGGAGGTCATTGTAGTGAACGACGCCGGGGAGCCGTTGCAGTCCGCCGAATGGCAGTCCGACCCGCGAGTAACGCTGGTGAATACGCAACACGTCGAGAGGTGCTATGCCCGAAATACGGGCGCATCCATGGCGCGGGGGGATTATCTACATTTCCTGGACGATGACGATGTGATCCTGCCCGGGTGTTATCAGGCTCTCCTGAACGTCGCGCGAGAGTCGGGCGCCGGCTGGGTGTACGGCGCGTACGAGCAGGCGGACGATGACGGCATTCCAAATCGGACGGTGCCTCCGTGGCCGAGAGGCAGTGTGTTTGCGGTCGCGGTCGCGGGGCTGGCGATACCGATGGGCGCTTCGCTGATCAGACGAGACATCTTCCTCCAGGCCGGTGGTTTCGATCCGGCGCTTCGGGTGAGTCAGGATGCCGAACTGCTCCAGCGGATGTCTGTGATCACACAAATCGAGTGCACAGAGGAGATCGTATCAAGATTCAGGGTCGGCGCAACGCCTGTCTCAACTACCAAGTGGGATTTGGCTACAGAATGCGGGCGGCTGCAGCGCGAGAAGGCATTATCGGTAGTCGGGGCGGCCGGACTGCTGCGGTCGAGCTACATCCATCACGACATCCTCGGAAGAGTCGTTCGCTCGGCTCTTGCGTCCGGCTATCGCCACCTCAAGAGCGGAAATCTGTTCACTGCGGGCCGGCGCGCGTGGCTGGCGGCTGCCCTGCTCCCCAGCGGCGTGTTTCATGCCGGATTCTGGCGCGGCCTGGTCGGGAGAGGATAGCGGGCGATGGCGGATATGCGGCTCTCGATCATAATAGTGAACTGGAACACCCGCGAGCTGCTGCTGCGGTGCGTCGAGTCGATACGACAGAGCATAAAGGGTCTTTCGCATGAGATAATAGTGATTGACAATGGCTCCACGGACGGCTCCGTCGAAGCCGTACGCGCGCGGTTCCCCGACGCGCATCTGATCGCCAACGACACCAATCTTGGCTTCGCCGCGGCCAATAACCTTGGATTGGAAAAGGCAACCGGCGAGATCGTGCTTCTTCTTAATCCCGACACGACCGTGCCTCCTGACGCCATCGGCTCGATGCTGGACTTCTTGAGCGGGCATCCCGAGGTCGGCATTGTCGGTCCGCGACTAGTCGGCTCCGACGGTGAGCCTCAGATATCGAGCTTCGGCATGTTCCCGTCCGTGACGGAGGCCGCGCTCCACGCTCTTAGAATATGGCGGATAGCGCCGCGTTCGAGTCTGGCGAAAAGGTTTCTTGTCCGTCCCGAGGAGGGGGAAGATTGGGCCTACGCCGCGCACCTGCTTGGGGCTTGTCTTCTGATGCCTCGAAAGGTCATCGACGAGATAGGCGGCTTCGACGAGGGCTTCTTCCTGTTCCTGGAGGAGACTGATTTATGCTGCCGCGCCCGGAAGGCGGGCTACAAGCTGGCGTATTATACCGGCGCGAGCATCGTGCACCTCGGCGAGCAGAGCATGCAGAACATTCTGAACCGCTCCGGCGGTCTGTATATCAGGAGCTACAATCGTTTCTGCGCGAAGCACGGAATGGGCCTTGCGCAGCGGCTGCTGGTGAATGGGTTCCTGGTTGTCGGAAGTTTTGTGGAGGCGGGTATGGGGGTTGTTAAGTATCGCAGCCTCAGGCGGGCCAAGAACTCCCTGGGGGCGTTATGGTACGGCTATGTGGCATCGCCATGATTATGTCGTGCCGACTGCGCCAATATGATGTGCGGACGTAGAAGTCTTGTCATTCTGAGCTGAAGGCGAAGAATCCGCTTTGAACCGAAGGTATAGACTTCCACCAGGCCTTCAGTGCAAAGCAGATGCTTCGTCGTGCCTCCTCAGCATGACAAGTATCAAGACTTCATTCAGATGCTGGACGCCACAGGCGCGAACCTTATGAAATCGATTACTAGCAAACACAGTCCCCGGACTCTTATACTGGCAACTTCATACGCGCCCGAGCTTCGCAGCCCGGAGCTCAGGCCGAAGATATTCCCACGTACGGACTATGTGGAGCTGGCCAAGCTCCTCGGCTCCGAGATCATCGACTACGCCATCTATGACGACAGCCCCGCGTTACTATCCCGTGCGCGCGCTCTCGAGAAGAAGCTGCGGCTGGACTTCCACCTCGCGCTCACCGGCCTGCGCAAATCGAAGGACTTCGATGTGGTGATGCTCATGTCCGAGCGCGTGGCGATACCGTATATGCTTATGCAAAGGCTCACTCGCAGGCGGGCGCGGACGGTCTATGTAAGCGCGCACTCCTCCCGCAAGCAGGCGGGGCTGATAAAATCGATGGGGTTGTTTAAGAACCTTGATATCGCGGTAAGCAATACATATGCTCAGCGGGATTTCTTCGTGAACGATATGGGCATTGCCGAGGATCGCATCCGCTATGTCCTCTACGCAGCTGACGAGCGGTTTTTCACGCCCGGCCCCGGCGATGACAGCTATATATTCAGCGCGGGAGGCATACGAGGGCGGGACTATGAGACCCTGTTCAAGGCCGTCGCCGAACTTCCGGTCAAGGTGCGAGTAGCCGCCGGAGGACGCGCATACGGCCCCGATGCCCGCAAGCGTTTGCCGTCTATCCCGCCAAACGTGGAGATGCTGCCTCCGACCGACAGCGCCGGCATGCTGGAGCGATATCGGAACGCATCGCTTGTGGTCGTGCCTCTAAGTCGTGATAGAATGGATGCGGCGGGGTGCTCCGTGGTGCTGGAAGGGATGGCATGCGGGCGTCCGGTCATTGCATGCCGTACGCGGGGCATGGAAGATTACATATCCGACGGAATGACGGGGCGTCTCGTGGAGTGTGAGGACCCGTCGGCGCTCTCCGATGCGATGTCCGCCGCTCTCGAGCGCGCCGAGGATCGGGAAAGGTGGTCGCGAGCCGCCCGCGCGGAAAGCGAAGGCCGCTTGTCCCTGACGCGCCTCGTCCAAGGTTTGGCCCAATCCGCTTATGACGCCCGTGGAAAAACATATGCTCCCAAAAATCTATAATCAGGGCGGCCTGATGCCCGCCCAGGCGGCGGTTGTCGGCCTGGTCAAGCCCGGCTCGTCGGTCCTGGAGGTCGGATGCGCGACGGGCTACATGACCCGCGTTCTGAGCGAAGACCGCGGCTGCCGCGTTACGGCCATCGAGTTGAGCGCGGAGATGGCGGAGGAGGCTCGCCCGTACGCCGAGCGTATCATCGTGGGCGACATCACCGACCCGTCGCTCTGGGACCGCGTCGGGTGCGGTTTCGACCATGTGGTCTTCGCCGATGTCCTCGAACACCTGCCCGCCCCCTGGGTCGTGCTCAGGAAAACCAGGGACGTGTTGAACCCCGGCGGCAGCGTAATCTGCTCGATACCCAATATCGCGCACTACCGCATTCGGCTCAAACTGCTGTTCGGCAATTTTGAATATAAACGCTACGGCATTCTCGACGACACCCACCTTCGGTTCTTTACGGCGTCGAGCATAAGGGCGATGTTCAGGGATACGGGGTATGAGGTCAAAAGCATGAGGGGAATGAACTGGAGGCCCTTCGAGTCGTTGATGACCCGTCTATTTCCAAACGCCTTCGCCGTGCAATTCGTGGTAGAGGCGGCGCCTGGGGCGGAGGAAGCTGATCGTGCCTGAGCTTACCGTCATCATCGTCAACTGGAACGCCCGCGATTTCCTGAAATCGTGCCTCGACTCGCTTCAGGGGAGTATGGATGAGGGTATATGCGATGTGGTT
>JAMCYN010000152.1 GCA_023474015.1 Armatimonadota bacterium | reverse complement strand
GGACACATAGTTGTTATTCGGGACTGCCATTGGCCGGAGCAAAGCTCTACGTTGCGTCCGGATTCCTTGGAACGAGCGCCTTCGACGGGACCTACTCGATATCACTGCCCGGCGGTAATTACAACCTGACCGCCGAGCGGGCCGACTTTGTGACGAAGCCGATCATGGGTGTGGGAGTTATCGCTTTGGAGAATACTCCACTCGATGTCCAACTTATGCCGGTGGCGGGACCGCCGCTGATGACGGTCGGCACGAGCAACAAGGCAGTAATGGATGCGTTGATGCAGACAGCAGCGACGAAGTTCACATGGGTGCTGTGGGGCAAGGTTACCGTGATTGATGCAAGTCATTTCACCATCGATGATGGTTCAGGTGTGACTATCAAGGTCGTGGCTCCTGGTGTGGCAGTCACGAATAACAACTATGTGTCCGTTAAGGGCACTCTGGATCTCAGCACGATGCCGCCGACTCTGACGAGCCAGCAGGTTACCGTGCATAAATAATGCGTCGACTAATCGACAAGCTAATACGGTGGGCGTTGCTTCGGCCCTCAGAAGCCGAAGCAACGCAATACCTATAGGGGGTGTAGAGATGGAAAGTGTACGCAAGGGCTTTACCCTAATCGAACTCTTGGTCGTGATTGCCATAATCGCCGTGTTGGCCGCGATTCTGTTTCCGGTTTTCACAACCGCCAGAGCTCGGGGCTTGCAGTCGAGCTGTGCGTCGAATCTGCGGCAGATAGGCGTAGCAATACGAATGTATGCCCAAGACAACAACGATTTTCTTCCCAGGCCCGATCTCGCGAGGACGGGAACCCGAATGGCTAATTCGAACTATGCCTATGTAAATGCATTATGGCCGAAGTATCTGAAGGCTGCAAAGGTCTTTACTTGTCCCGCTGACGGTGCGAGCTATCAACACGATGGCATGGTAGCAAAGGTGCCTGGTACAGACGCTTGGATGAGCTACTACTTTTGCTCGTATACTGGACTGGCCATGGTGATTCGAATGACTCCTGCTCTAGAGAAGTATCCAATCGCATTGGATTGTGATCAGCACCATTTTTCGCGGGTCAGCAATAGCAGTATGTTCAGCAGTGTGCAGGCTGTGTACAACGTCCTCTATCTTAATGGTGCGGTTATTTCCAAGCATTCGGACGGTTCCGGCAAGATATACTATCCACTAGGTTCTTGAGTGGTCGGCAGATCATAGCGACGTGAGACTGGAAGTTATTAGGAAGGATGGTTCTTTTCGACCTGTGGTTAATGTGTACCGATATGCAACAGCAGCGGCAGCTGTAATTGTGGTTGCCGGAGCATCTTTTGGAGCTGAGCGTTTAAACGCGCCGGATTACTATCCAAGAATTCGACAAGAGCGCCAAGAGCGCATGGCGAGGATGCGAAAAACGGTAGATCTGAACTCATATCCTCGGTTCCGAACGATTATTGGCAGTGAAGGCCCTCGCATTGCGATTGAGCGCGAAGTCTGGACTATTTGGTTCAATAAACAGAACGCTACTATTGATAGAGTTCGCCTGCTCGACGTTGATTGCTTCACAAGGTGCAGCCTTGCGGATTTACACGTAATTGGTTCTGATGGTACAACTTTTCGACAAAGTCTGTCTTCCGACGCAAAGCTCACCAAGAATGACGGCAAATTCCACCTCTTTCTAACGGGCACTTTTGTTCCCAAGAGCAATGATGGTAAGACATTCCCCTGCGCATTCAAGGTTGAATACGATTTCTACAAGATGAGCGGGCTGTTGACGGTGAGATACAAGGTGTTGGGAACAGCGCCCGGTGTGAAGTCACTTTACGTGGCAAACACAGTGGGCAAGACTCCCAACCCGCTCTCCTATTATGCGACGACCTATGGCTTGGATAATGATGGAGTCTTTCTGAACGAGCGGCACGAAGAAGTCGTGTCGCTCGAGGACAGCATGCAGGTTCAAGGCAGGATTCCGTACGCATTCTGGACCGATGGTCGGATCGGTTTTCAGGTGCTGCCACTCAGGTATACGTGGAAGCAGGTGGATGTTGACGATGGCGCCAAAGGCGATAAGCGGATGGTCGTTCTCACAAAGGATGCCTGCCGCCACATAGATCTCCACTTCATCCGTAAAGCTGCGCCACGGCAACTGCGAGCCGGAGAGGGTTTTGAACTCGCGCTTTCTTTCATGCCGTTTCGCAAGTATGAACCCCAATACGGGGTGATGCACTACGGTCTCGAAAGGAATTTCGTGTTTGATGAGTATTCCGTCGATGCCGAGCTCTACTTGCGCGAGCGGGCGGCTGATGGCGTTACGGACATAATCGGTGGAATGAACACGCTTGAGGACCAATTCTGCCAGATACAGTTTGCTCAGTCGAAAGGGTGGATAAAGGACCGCTACAGAAAAATCATTGATGCGGCGCACAAGTTCGGCATTAGCGTTGGAACTACGGGACTCGCGTATGTCGCATTCAGCGAGCAGCGCGCACAAGCGTACCGAAATGAGGGCGTAATCCCGGACGAAGACATGAGGAAGATTCTTGCTGAACCTTGGAGAGACAAGTGCGCTTCATTTGAGACTCCCGAGGTGCGAGACTACTACCTCGATTACTATACGTCGTGTTACGATGAATATGGCGTTGACGGGATGTATATCGATCTCAACTGTGTATTCATAGGCGACCAGGACTACACCAGCCAGATAGAGGGTAACGTCAAATATATCGAAGACGTCTGGCTGCTGAACAACTCGTATGACCCGCCGAAGAAGATAATATCCCACGCAGGGTTCCAGTTCACGCTGCTGGAGGCGATGAGCGACGCGATGTTCCCCGGTGAGGGGTTGTGGGGGCTGCATGTCCCCAAGGTTCCGGACGCGCTTTTGGAAACGGCGTATAACCCGTTCCTGCTCGGGTCTGAAGTAATCCCGCTCAGCTACCGGAACTACGACTTTCGCAAAGTCGAAATCTACAACCAGTTCCTGCGGAACCATTTGACCATGCTGCTGCCGTGGGAAGGTAAGTTGAATGGGTTCAATTCATTTACGTTGCTCCCCGAAGAAAAGGCTATGTACGACAAGTACTATCACCCCCTGATGAGCTATGACACCAGGAGCGCAAAGCTCTATTCCTGGCGCGATCCGGAAACCGGCAAGATCATCCGGTTTTCCGATTCGCACGTCGTGGCGAATGTGTTTTCGCGCCCGGGCGATGTGCTGGTTGTGGCGACTGAGCACGGGAAACCCGGCAGAAAGGCGACCGCCGATATCAATCTGCGTTCTTTGGGCTTTAAGACCGATGAAGCATTCGTATTCGACGTTTTGGGGAATCGTCTTTCGATAGCTCACCTGGATAAGCATAATGTTCGTTTTGGAATCGATGGCGTGGATTCTGAGCCGAAAATATACCGAATCAAACAGAAGAATGGCGACGGTCCGCAGGTAGTCTGGCAAGACTATAACCTGGAACTAACTAAGTTCGAGGACAATACAGCTTCGGCCAAGTCCGGCCAGAGAAAGATGCTGAACATAGGCTGTAAGTTCAGAACAGACCCTCGTGAAGGTCAGGACCAGATGTTCAGGCTGTATGTCGGCGATTTGGGTGCTCCCAGTGTGAGTTTCGCAGGGATCAACAACATGCTCGTGGAGAACTACAATCCCGAGGAGAAGTCCATCGACTTCATGCTTCGCATGCCGCCACTTACGGAAAAGCCAATGCTCTACTTTAACAGGCCGCTGGACGGGCCGCGTTCCACGACTATCGAGGGTTTCATAGGTTGGGAGAAGACATTTCAGCTTTCGTTCCCGAAGATCGATGCAAAGGACTAGACTATGATGGCGGTGTCAGGCGAAATTATCAACGTTGAGCAGGAATCCGGCGGAACCCGCGAGTGCACGACATTCACGAAGGCGGACATCCGCCGCAACATGATCTGCATCGTGATGCTGGACTCGATATTCACGATGGGTGCCGCCGACCTCGCCGTGGTGGTCTCGCCCCTATGGGTGTTTCTGGGCGCATCGAACAAGGTCATAGGCCTGGCCAATTCGCTCGCGATCACATCGATAGTCGGTGTAATCCTGTCGCCGTTCATCAGCGTGAGGTTCAGGTACAAGAAGTGGTATCTGTTCGTCAGCCACATCCCCTATATCGGGGCATGGGGGATAATGGGCGTCGTGATACTTTTCGCCAGGCAGTTGGGGCTCTCGAACGCGCAGCTTCTGACATTCGTGTTTGTGATGATGGTGGCGAACTTCGTCTTCGGCGGATTTGTCGGGCTGCCGCATCAGGAGTATATCGTCGGGTGTATCCCGATGAGTCACAGGGGGCGCTACACCGGATACTCGACCACGATTGGAGGCGTCCTATCGATAAGCACGATGCTGGCGGCGCGATGGGTTCTGAAACACGTACCAGAGCCTGACGCGTTCGGCTATCTCTACTTGATGACGTGGTTCTTTTGCCAGGCAGGATATGTGCTGGCGGTGTTCGGGAGAGAGCGGCCGCAGCCGATAGAGCGCGCTCCCAAGCCGTGGTCCTTGGATATGTTGAATGCGGCATTGAGCGACAGGCCGTTCCTGCGCCTGATAGGTCTGAATTTCGTCTTTGTGGGCTTGTTATGGCCGGTGTTTTTCATCTTTGTGCCGCAGTACGCGCTGCGTGATCTCCACCTGCCTGCGTACGTGTCGGCAACGATGGGGCTGATCGGATTGGTCGCACGGTTCTCAACATCCAGTTTCATCGGCCATTTTACGGACAAGCTGTCGGCGAAGCGGGTGTTGCCCTACTGGCCTCTGTTGGCCGGTGCGTCGTTCTTGCCGATGCTTCTCATGCGGAACGCAATCGGCGTCTACGTGACCACCGGGATGTCCTATTTGGTAACCGTGGGAATCATGACCGCGCTGAACCCGCTCATCTTTGGCATACCCAGACCAGAGAACAGGTCAGGGCACTTTACTTTTCAATTGCTGCTGAGTTATGCTGCGAACGGGCTCGGGCCGATAGCGGTCGGTTATGGTTGCGACGCGCTCGGCTACATTGTCACATTTACGGTGGTCGCGGCTCTGGCAGTGGCAATGTTTCCGGTTACAAGATACGTTGTCCGCGACCTGAGCGCGGATGCGAAAGACTACGCTTGATAACTGAGCATTGCTGCTTTACGGCCTGGAGAGCGGCGATAGTCTTGAGGAGGATACTTATATGATTCGACTAGGCATTATAGGATGTGGCGGGAGGATGCAGCAGCTTCTGGGGTTAGTCAAACGACTTAATGCCGGAACTGAAATTGCCGCCGTTACGGAAATTCGTGGGGATGCGGTCAAGCGTCAGATGGCAGAAGCCGGTCTTGACGTCGAAAACACTCGTTTCTATACGGATGCTGACGAGATGCTGGATGTTGAGCAGGTCGACGGGGTGATGATAGGATCGCGTTGCTCCACACACTCGATGATGGCTCAAAAGGCACTCAAGAGGAACCTACCACTCTTTCTGGAGAAACCTGTGGCTACCAACATGGAGGACCTCCTCGCGCTACGGGACGCGCAGGCGAAGAGTGCGAGCCAAGTGGTAGTTTCATTTCCGATGCGCGTAACTCCTTTGATGCGGCTTGTCAAGGAGATTATCGACTCCGGGAAGATCGGGACAGTCGAGCACGTCGAAGCGTGGAATGATGTGTTTTACGCATTGGTCTACTACATGTACTGGTATCGCGATGAGAACGAGACTCAAGGCCTTTTCATCCAGAAGGCGACGCACGACTTCGACTACATCAACTACCTGCTCGGCATTCAGCCACGGTGGATTACCGCGATTACCTCGAAACAGGTGTTTAAGGGCGACAGACCCGCCGGTCTGACATGCGACGACTGTCGTGAGTGGGATTCCTGCCTCGAAAGCCCTTTTCACATCTACGCTCGCAAGGCTGAGGCCGACGAGGTGAAGCCGGGTGTTATGAACATGTGTTGCTTCGCAAAGGATACGGGCAATGAGGACTCGGGCAGCGCGCTTATCGAATACGAGACCGGCATGCACGTCTCGTACACGCAGGATTTCATCGTTCGCAAGGACGCGGGTCGGCGAGGGGCCAGGTTAATAGGCTACAAGGGGACTGTCGAGTTCGATCAGCATACCAACGAGGTGAAGGTCTATATGCACCACGCCAACCGTGTGGAGACCCACAAGGTCCAAGCTGATGCCTGCACTCATGGGGGCGGTGACACGGTGCTTGTGGACAATTTTATCCGCGTCATTCGCGGCGAGCAGCACTCGGTTGCCCCGCTGGACGCCGGGCTGCTCAGCATCCTGATGTGCCTGAAGGCCAAGGAATCCGCAGCGACTCGGACGTTCCAGGAAATCAAGTTTCCTGAGAGAGGAATAGGCGTATGACGCAACTTGATCTATTCAAAGCAACGGTAGATCACCAACAGCATAGTGATTTTCTATACTATGCTCACTTCACGCCGGCACTTCTTGAGTCGATGAAAATGGCAACCGGCCTGAATAACGAACATGAGATATTGCAGAGCTTTGGTGCTTACACTCCTGTCGGGGTGGCTGTGCTTCCGCCGCCCGGACTGAGCAATCCTGATTTCTCGGGCTATTTCACAGATGTGGATATTCCCGCGAGGGCGTTCATCAATCATCTGGGAGTCCTGGAAATTCCGGGAAGCGCGTATCACTTCACTCAATATGTCAGCCCGTTGCGGAACGCCGGGGCGCTGGAGGATATAGAAGAATTTCCTTACCCGAGCTTAACAGGTTATTCAAATTCGCACATGCGTGGTGAAGTAGAACAGGCTCACAAGCAAGGTCTTGTGGCGTTTTGTTGGGTAGGCCATATGTACGAGGATGCCTGGCAGATCAGGGGGTATGAGGAGTTTCTGATGGATCTTATCGCGGCGCCGGAGATGTGCGAGTTCATCCTCGACCGCGTCATGGAGCGGAACCTGGCGAATGCAACGGCGGCGGCATCCGCCGGAGTGGATTTTATCCAGTCTGGAGATGATGTGGCAAATCAGAGAGCGATGATGTTCGATCCGGAGCTGTGGCGAATGTATATGAAACCGAGATGGGCCCGTGTATACGAAGCTGCTCGGAATATTAAACCCGATATTGAGATATGGTATCACAGCGACGGTAATATCGAGGAGATTATACCTGAGCTTATAGACATAGGGGTGACCATACTCAATCCTGTCCAGCCCGAGTGCATGGATCTGGTTAGGTTAAAGAAAGAGTATGGCAAACATCTGGTTCTTGACGGCACTGTCGGCACACAGACTACAATGCCATTTGGTGATTCGGAAGAAGTTGAACAAGTAGTGCTCGAGCGTAAGCGAGTCATGGGAGTTGATGGCGGGTTGATTTTATCTCCGACACATGTACTTGAACCGGAGGTGCCGGTGGAGAATATAATAGCATTGTTCAAAGCTGCTGGGAGATAGAGGAAAGTTCAAATGACATCACGAGAACGCATACTTGCCGCCATGAAGTTCGAGCAGGTAGACCGCCTGCCGGTGTCGCCGCTCGGGTTCGGCAAGCTGGAGTGGGGCAGCCCGCTCTGCATGGAGCTTCTGAGAAGAACAGACCCCTACATCGACGTGGGTGCCCATCCCGATACTGAGTGGATACTCGGCGGAAATGCAGAGGTAGAGCACAAGCAGTCGGGCAGGTCCACGACGACGATTATCCATACTCCCAAGGGGGATCTGACTTGCACGTGGACCAGGACCGAGATCACTAGCGCTGTAACCGAGCACTTGTTCAAGGATTTCCGCGATGTGGAGAAGCTGCTCTCGATTCCGTATGAGCCCGCCCCGTTGGACTTGTCGCTTTACCACACATGGTGCGAGAGGCTGGGCGAGGACGGGTTAGTGCTGGGCCATTTGCCCAATGGCATCGGGTACGTGGCGTACTGGTTTTCACCTGAGGATTTCTGCCTTGCGTGGGCCGACGATCCTGATCTAATAGAGCGGCTGACGGCGATTCTCACGGAGCGTTGGATCGACTACGTGAACCGCTGCTGCGAAGCGGGAGTGCCAGGTTTCCGGGTGCTCGGAGGAGAGTATGCAACAGTGCAACTGGGTCCCAAAGGGTTTAAGCGCCTTTGTGTGCCTTACGACCGAAAGCTGATCGAGGCCATACACGATCATGGCGCGGTTGCCCACTACCACAATCACGGCTCCGTGGCGAACTGCCTACTAGACTTTGCGGAGATAGGGATGGACTCGCTCGATCCTCTGGAAGCGCCGCCATGGGGTGACGTGGACCTCAAGGAGGCGAGGCGAACACTCGGGGAGCGGATATGCTTTGTGGGCAACCTCGACGACATGGAAGTCATCGACAAACTGCCTACCGAAGAGATACTCGTAATCGCCCGTGAGCGGATAGATGCGGCGGGAGAGCGAGGGTTTATCCTGAGTGGCACCTCGTCCGGCACTTACGGCGAGCAGGGAGCGAAGAACTTCATTGCCATGGCCGAAATAGTGGGGGCTTGAGACAAGTAGCTGGAAATCGGATATGCTATGAAAGGAAGGCAAGGCCGATGAGACTCGCGTTGGAGCGGATTGCGACACACGCCATCATTCTGGCGTCTATTTTGCTATTGATTGGGAACGTGGCGGGGGCTGGTGGAGTCTCCCAACAGGCGAACACGGTGATCATAATCGGCGACAAGCCCACGTTTATAGAGAAGCACGCCGCGGAGGAATTGGCAAAATACGCAAAGCAGATGTCTGGGTGTAAGGTTCCGATTGGCGGTACTCCAGTCAAGAGTTCGGTCAACGTAATCATAGGCCGGGCACAGACCAATCATTACATAAGAGATCTCATTGATTCGGGAAAACTGAATGTCTCAGCTCAGAAGCCCGGGCTGGACGGTTTTGTCATTGAGACTGTGAAGGCTGGCGATGTGAATTACCTCGTGATTGGTGGCAGTAGCGACCGGGGCACATTGAACGCCGTGTACTGGCTCCTGTCCAGAGTTTATCATGTTGGTTTCTTCTGGGGCGGCACTTACGTCCCCAAGGTAGAACGGTTTATCGTGCCTGAACTGCACGTAAGTCAGCGCCCGCGTTTCCAGGTGCGCGAGTATCTTCAGATCATGGCTTGGACATACAGCAATATGTTGTTCTGGGATTGGGAGCAGTGCAAGAACGAGATCGACTGGGCTGCCGCACATTTTCAGAACCTGCTCAACTGGCCGATACCGTTCGAGTTCTGGAGGTATCCGATACCGAAAGCGATGACACCCTATCAACGGCATCGAATGGCACTGATGAAGAGATCCATGGACTATGCGCGGAGCTTGGGAATGCAGATCGTGCTTCCGGCAAAGAATGACCTGATCGATTACTTCGGCACGGATCATGTGTATGAGTTTTGCAGGATTCCGAGTGAAAATGCCGCCAAGATGCTTTCGGAGGACAAGGGCGACGATCTGGCGAGGGTTTTCGCCCAAGCGGGTCGGGACGATACGAAGTACATGATGGCGTTCGACCCGGACGCCAGGTTCTGTGGCGGCGGCTGGGGCTGGGTCGAACCAGGCTATCCCGGGGAGGCAGTAAAGGCCTATCTTGACAATGTGCCTGCGGACAGGTTCTGGACACAAGATGCCGATGGTGACGAACGCAGTGTCTACAAATCGCATGACGGCTTCTACGGAAGGCAGTGGGTGTTCAACATACTTAACAGCTACGGGGGCACCGGGTTTCTGCATGGCGATATTGCGGGGCTGGTTAAGAAACTGAACGATGTCGCGGAAGATCCCCAGGCGGCAAGTTGTCTAGGCACGTGGATATATCCTGAGATCATCCACTATAACGATCTGTTCTTCGAGCTTGCGGCGGACCTCTCGTGGGATACAAGACAGGTGACCCTGGATCAATTCCTTATGGACTACGCGGTTCGTCGCTACGGTGAGGCCTCAGCGCCGAACATGGTCAGGTGCCTCGACGAATTGCGGCGGAGTGTCTACAGCGATGGATGCCTTGTTTCACCGCTATATCAGAGCCGGATGGGAATCAAGATCAGTTCCAATCTGGAACAGCGCAGGAAGTACATACCCGCGCTGCGAGATGCGCTCAAATACGCTTTGCTGGAAAACAACCGCCAGAAGAACAATCCACTGTACGCCGATGATCTGGTTACAATCTGCCGGATGTATATAGGTGATGTGTTCAACGTTGTCGGTATTGACCTTGTAAATGCATTCTTGGCAAGAGAAAAGGATAAAGCCTGCAAAAAAGCGCGGCATTTGAACGAG
This sequence comes from Armatimonadota bacterium, assembly GCA_023474015.1. The sequence goes on along the minus strand of JAMCYN010000152.1, from coordinate 21,953 downwards.
CTGATGCGATACCAGGAGATGATACTCATCACCAGGCCAAGCTGCCGAATAGAGCCGATGATTCGCACGGCTTTGATTGAACCCAGTATGACACGAGAAGAAAGAAAGGAAGCAGAGTGGTATATCAAGGAGCGGACATTCACGTTCGCGAAGTACGAGCAGGGCTGGCGTGACTACAACCACAGGGATATGTATGAGTTGGTTAAGGATTACTACGGTAAGCGCGTAAAGGTCTTTACGGATTATTTGTTGCGCTGCCTGGATGAAGGCACCTTCTTTAATCCAGATGATCTTCAGCAGCCGTACGGAAGGATCGAGATTGGCTGGATAGACAATCCCATCAGGCACACCTCAATCGCTCCATCGAACAAAGCGGCGATTGCAGCGGTTTCCAAGGTCTTGCCGTTTGTATATTCCATTGAGAAGGATGCTTCATCAAGAGAGGAAAATAAATGAGATTCGCATTGTCGGTTATTATCTTGATTTCAATTTCTCTCACGATCGTGTCGGCGGATGGCACAGCGGTCATATACAACGCTCACGACGGCTGGATGGGCGAGCACGCCGCGAAGGAGTTTGCTAAGTACAGTGAGCTTCTCACCGGGCAGCACGCGGTGATAATGAAAGACAATGGCGCACAGGGTAAGAACGAGCTCGCGTCGCGGCTAGGTTCATACGAATCGATTGTGCTTATCGGGAACAGCTCTATGGCATCTATCCCAATAGACATCAGCGCAAAGCTCGGCACGGATGGTTTCGTGATAAAGACCATTAACCCGGTGTTGCCCGGCGGCACGAACGCCCTGCTTATCGCGGGGAATACGGGTAAGGCGACCCTCTATGGCGTCTATCACTATTTGGAGACTTGTTGCGGGGTTGGTTTCTTTTGGGATGGTGATCGAGTACCCAGGATCGCAGCGGTGCCCGTGTCAGGGCTTGATATTGTTGAGAAGCCCAGGTTTGCGCTTCGATACACGAATCTGGGCGGCACTTACCGGGGTATTGACAAGTTCGATCTTAACAACTGGACATTTGAGCGCTGGAAGCAGGCTCTTGACTGGATGGCCAAGAGAAAGCTCAACATAACCATGTACTATATGGGCTATATGCAGAGATTCTCGGGCTCGGCGGCGGAAGATGCGTTCCCGGAAATGGGACCCGAGCCGGAAAAAGCATTGTACACGGGAGGCTTCCCGGCAGGCTGGGACTGGCCTGCTTCCTATCGTACTCAGCTTACAAAAAGAGTCTTAGACTACGGTAGGAAGCTGGGCATCAGGTTCATTTACAGTTTCGACCTTTCGGTAGTCTCACTGCGCTTCAAGAATGTCCACCCGGAACTGAAATACATCGAGCAGGACACAGGTTACGGGGCCGTGTCACTGTATCCGGGGGAAGAGAAGAACCTGGAGATCATGAGAAGATACGGTCGCAAGGTGATAGAGGAGTTCGGCACTGACCACATCTACGCCTGCACGCCGCTCGCTGAAGCCGCCCCAGGCAAGAATTTGGATGAGCAGAGAACGCTCAAGATCAAGGCGGCCCAAGATCATCTCAAGCTGATTACCTCGATCGACTCGAAGGCCGTCTGGCTCACGGATTCCTGGTGTTTCATCGGCTTCCCGGACTTGTGGACGCCCGAGTTTCTGAAGACATACCTGGACAGCGTCCCAGACGATAGATTCTATGTCTACGACACCGGTTCGGAGCTCTTTTTCGACACACCATACAAGAAGTTTGATTACTTCTGCGGCAAACCGTTCGCGGTAGGCATTCTACACGCCTATGGCTCCGACGACAACCTCTTCGGCAGCTTCGAGCGGTTGGTGAGTGTGGTAAAGGATGTCGCGTCCGATCCCAGAGCGAGGAACTGCAACGGACTATTCGGCGTGCCAGAGCACTTCGGAGACAACGTCGCATACTGGCATCTGTTCACCAAGCTGGCGTGGAACCCGGATGCGATATCCATCCGCGCGTTCTTGGATAATTACACTCTCGCCAGATACGGTGCCGAAGCCCAGCCCGCAATGAAGAAGGCATGGAGATGTCTGCTTGAGTCGGTGCACTCGTACGATCTGGACAACTTCTCCGGAGGCGCCAAGCAATACTACCGACCGAACAATCCGTTCTACAAATTTAGGGGTCTTGGCTTCGGATGTCCCGAGGCTTATCCGTTGTGCAAGGAGTACGAGCGCTTTGTTGACAAGCGGCTGGACCAGACTGTGAAAATGGCTCCGGAGCTCGGCGAGGCTCTTGAGCTTGCTCTGTCGGTGGCCGAAAGCTGCAAGGGCAACAAGCTGTACGTCAACGATGTAGTAGACATTGCTCGAACCTATCTCGGGTACGTCAGTGATTATCATCTGTGTCTGGCTTACAGGGCTTTCAAACAGGGAAATGCGGCCGAGTTCGATAAACAGACCGTGATGGCGCTGGATGCCATTAAGGCTGTGCAGAATATCCTTGCGACGCGTCCAGAGTTCTCGGAAGCGCGTCTGATTCGAGACATCTTGTCCGTGCCGGGGACCAACAAATATGCGCCTGAGATGGCGCGCACCGGATGCATAGCTGCTGATTATGCCAACCGAGACGTGACCGAACTAATCAGAGACTACTACATCCCTCTTGTGGAGCATAGTTTCTCCGTGATGCGCCAGAAGATGGCGGAGGGCAGTCGCGAAGTCGCATTCGCGGAGATATCGCCGTATCAAGCTCCCGGGGCAAAAGAGATAAGGGAGAAATGGATCAAGAACGCCACGCTCCCCGGCTACACAGGCGGAGATACGATCGAAGCGACAAGGTCGGCGCTCGCGTCCGTTGCGGGAGCCTGTGCAATCGATCCGTCCGTGGCTGGGGCTATCGCCCGCAACGGTGAAACAAGCGGAGCGTGGGTCCCAACTTGGGACAAGGTGAAAGACGAGTAGACAATCACGGGTGCTGATCCAAAGCTGAGTTAGCGAATATAGAACGGGTTCTTTGTCAAACTGGGTCTTGCCCGCGTTGAGTTAGGGTTGGCTGATTGCCGGCAGAAGGAAAAGAGATATGAGAGAACAGCATCACGACAAAGTAGCCGAAGTTGTCTCGGAAGTAGTAGGTGAAGGATATCTTAGTTCATCGCTGAGCCCTTATGCGTGCAGGGTAATGGACCCGAGAAAACTCTCCCTATCGGTTCTCCGTTCACCCGGTAGCATTCCGAGGCCGCGTGAGACTTTCAGGCCGCTCGACAGAGTTTGCTTTCGAGTGCTTAAATGCTCAGGTTGCACGGAGCTATACTTGAAGTGCCTGGATTCCGCAGGCGAGTTGTATCACGAGGAGCACACGAGTTCCGTCGGCACCGTGTGGGAGGGACATTTCATTGCGCGCGGCAAATTGGGCGTGCACCAAGTTTCTGTCTATACCGCAGGGGCCGAAATGCTGGACGCTACAGCAACTTTCGCGCTTGAAGCCGAGACCCATTTTTACACCGGCGATCCCAGTTTCGATTCGTTCTACGGACAGATTCGATCGTTTATGGCTAAGGACGTATCGGAGTTTAGTTGCGACGGCGAACGCATACGAGGCTATCGTGCTCCGGACACGGACCTGATCTGGATTCGCGACCACACTCACCAAATGAAGGCGTTCAAGTATTGGGAACGGGACGTGAAGAGCGCGGTGGAGTGTTTTCTGAAGCGCCAAAAGCAGGACGGTAGCTTTCTTGATCACATAGATGGCAGTGAGTCCGGAAAACGTGTGCCTGTGGAAGCTGATGTTGAATATCTGCTGGTCGAAGCAGCGCATCAGGTCTGGCAGGCAACCGACGATGACGAATGGCTAAGAAGGTGGCTACCTACTCTCGAGCGCGGGCTGGTCTACTCCATGACCCATCCGGATAGATGGTCAACCGAGTTTGAACTCATCAAACGTGCGCTCACAATAGACACCTGGGACTTCGCATACAACCCTGGAGGTTGGCGTGCTAAGATGGAACTGGATGATGAATGCCCGATAGGCATCATGCATGGTGATAACAGCGGAATGTTTCAGGCATGCCTGACACTCGCCAACAGTTTTGAAAGGTTCGGAGATTCCGAAAAGGCGGTCTGGTGGAAAGAAAAAGCGGACCACTTCCAAAAGCGCACTAACGAGGTTTGCTGGAACGGCCAGTTTTACACCCACAATGTGCTGATAGATCCGGCATCGGCGGCGGAGGTTGACCAGAGCGCAATGCTGAGTTTGAGCAATACATTCGATATCAATCGTGGATTGGCGAGTCACGAACAAGCTGTCAGCATTATCCAGGAGTACCAGACTCGCAGGGCTCAACTCGGAGACAGATGCTTTGCCGAGTGGTTCAGCATTGCCCCGTGCTTTCCGTCGGGTAGCTTTGGGGCGCCAATCGGCTGGGGCAAGCGCGAAGGGGAATACGTAAACGGCGGCATTATGCCCCTTGTCGGAGGAGAACTTGCCCGCGCGGCCTTTGCTCACGGTTTTGAAGAGTATGGTGTGGACATTCTGCGGCGGTATATGGACCTGATCTACACCACCGGTGAGACCTATCTGTGGTATTGGCATGATGGCAGCCCCGGCAGGTCAAGCCCGGCTAGTCTGGCCACTGATGGCTGGGGAGCGAGCGCGATGCTTGCGGCATTTGTGGAAGGCCTGGCGGGGATAAAGGACTTGGGTAAGGCGTTTGACAGCATAAGCCTGAGTCCGAGATGGGTAATCGCTGGAGTTAACAATGCACATGTCAGCGTAAGATACCCTGCCTGCCGCGCTTACTTTTCATACACTTACTCGCACGAGCCCGAGTCCGAAAAGATGTCCATTGAGACTTCTGGAACGGGAACAGGCGGGCGATGTCACGTGTTGCTGCCATCAGGAGCAAGACGAGTTGCGGTTCTTGCTAACGGGCAGGCGAGGGACTGCACTCTCTGCGAGGTAGGTGAGTCTGTTTATGTAGATTTCAGTTTCCGTCTCGGGGACTTTCGCTTAGAAATAAGCTATCGATCTAAATGAAGATCGGGTCGCTCTCCGTCTTGATCTGTGTGGACGGGATGCCTGTTGATCATTAATCACGGCCAAGCCATAGATCCGACAATACATGCCTCCCATGCTGATCTGGCTTGTCGAGTATGAAGCTCAGAAGACTCTGCGACTTACATCGGCCGACCTTCGAAATCATGATCCACTGCGGCGGAACGATAGGGAGCATCATTCCCGACCTGATCGCGATTGGTCTGGGCGTGCTCGATTCCATCCATCCTATGGCCGCCGGAGTGGATCCATATTATATCAAGAGGGAGTTCGGCAAAGATTTGCGACTGCACGGGACGGTGGATGTGCAGGGTCTTCTTCCATTCGGTAAGCCACAGCAGATCAAGGACGCAGTCAAGCGTAACGATATTAGTCGAGGGTTCATAGGGCTCACACTTGGTTCGTCGCACGGTGTGCAGCCCGAAATTCTGGTTGAGAGTATAGTCGCGCTTAATGAAGCGGCGGATGAGATGTCCTCAGTCCATACTAGTGGTCAGTTAATCTGATTATGTACGATCTTATTCCGTATTGCGTTCAAGATGACACTATGATACACTTTCCTTGTGGAGGTGTATCATGGCGAGACAAACTTGTATCAGTGCGAAAGAGCTACAGCGGGCAATGCAACTGCGCGATCAGGCTACCACTGTTGCAGAATATCGCACGGCACTGTCTGTGATTTTGCGTAACACGGTTGGCCTTGACGCTGATCAAACGGCTGAGGTTCTCGGGACGAGCCGTCGAACAGTCTTTCGTGATCAAAGTCGTATTTGCAAACAAGACAACGCTCCGAAAAATCAATGGGGTGGTCGTCGACATTGTTCTATGTCCGTTCACGAGGAGGATGAGTTCCTTCGAGAGTGGGAGGCTAAGGCGGCTGCGGGAGGAGTTCTGACTGTTCCTCCCATACATGCCGCTCTGGTGTATCGGTTGGGCCATGATTGCCCAATATCAACGACCTATCGTTTGTTGGCCCGCCATGGCTGGCGCAAGGTGCAACCGGACACAAAGCATCCCAAGAGCGACCCTGCAGCGCAGGACGAGTTCAAAAAAAACTCCCCGAAGCTGTGGCTGCCGCCTGTTTGAAAAACGAGAAACAACTTCCGATGCGCCTAATGTTTCAGGACGAGGCTCGATTTGGGAGAATGAGCGATCCCCAATCATGCTGGGCGCCTGCTCCACATAGGCCGGTTGTAAACCTGGCCTTGGTTCGGGAGTTCCATTACGAGTATGCCGCAGTCAGTCCTTGGGATGGATGCCTTGATTACATGACTGCTGAAAAGATGAATACGGACAGCATGACCCGCTTTTTGGCACAGGTCAGCGCAGCACACAGCGAGGAGTTTGTCGTTATGGTTCTTGACGGAGCTTCATCACACAGAAGCAAGGATCTCAAGATACCGGATAACATTTCGCTGATACCGCTGCCTCCATATTCACCTGAACTCAACCCGGCAGAGCAGATATGGAACACACTAAGGCGAGACTATTTCGCGAACCGTGTCTTCGATTCCCTGGACGCCGCGACCAATCAGGCTGAACACGGATTGGAGGAGATGGCAGCGGACCAGCCAGCAGTCAGGCGACTTACCAATTGGCCTTGGATTAGTGCCATCATGAAAACATAACGGAATTAGGATACAGCCTTTTTAACTTGATTCTCGCGTCTGCAGTTTTGAACTGCCAGTCTATGGCCGTGGGTACTTTGTTGCGCCACTGATTGTAAGCCGCGACTTCTCGCATGAGTGTATCTTTATCGGCTATGCGCCGGTTCAGGCACTGCCTGGCGAGAATGGAAAGCTCTATCTCGGCAATATTGAGCCAGCTTCCGTGCTCGGGCGTGTAGTGCCACTCGATCTTGTTTGCGATACGATGAGCCTCAGCCGGTTCATATCGCTCATATAGGGATGCCGCGCCGTGCGTATTGAGATTGTCGCAGACAAGGACTATCTTCTCGGCATCCGGATATCGAACGTCCGTAAGGTCTTTGATCTCGTGGGCAAAATCAAGCCCGGTGCGCCTGTCGGTGACATCGGCGTTGCGGCGGCCAGTCAGGGGCTCGATCCAGCCGAATATGTTGCATGTTCCGTTACGCTCGTATTCAGAGTCAATTCGCTGGGCTCTACCCGGAGCGGCGGGGATAGAGCCATTGGGCGAGCCAAGAAGCTGCTTGGACTTCTCGTCTATACAGATCACTGGTCGAGATGGATCGTAAGGACGCTGATACACGTCCAGGATATCTTCCATCTTGGCAACGAACCTGCCGGAAGGCTCGGCTATGTTGTAGCAGGCCGTTTGCCACGGCTTGATGTCGTTTTTTTAGCCGGTTACCGATGGCGACATGCGAGATGGAATCAAGATATCCCAGTTCGACAACCCTGTCGGCAAGGAGCCTCAGTGTCCATCTGACATGTCCCTCCGGCGGGTTGGAACAGGCAAGCATGGTTATTCTTGCCTCAATGTCACCCGTGATCTTGGGCACTGCTCCAGGACGCGGTTTATCATAGCTGGCGGAGGATATCCCGCCAAGAGCAAACTCTTTTCTGACCCGTCGAACAGTACCGGCCGAGGCCATAACAGCCTCCGCGACCTCGCTGTCTTCGCGCTTCTCGCCGAGGCTCCGGTCCGAGAGTAACAATAAACGTGCTCTGGCCAAAACTCTAGCGGAGTCATGGCCCGAGCTTATCATCTTTTCAAGGTGCGAGCGTTGCTCCGCACTCAAAAAGACAGGGTATTTCATATCTATCTATACGAGATATGCAGCGACAAGATTCACATTAACTGACCACTAGTTGCCGAAATCTCCTTTATCATAAATGGCCGGGGATGAGCGGGGAAAGGCCACGTTCCGTACGGAGAACACTCGAATTGACCAACAGAGAACGCATACTAGCCATATTGAACTACCAGCCCTACGACCGGCTGCCGCTATTGCACTTCGGCTTCCTGTCGGAGACGCTGACGAAATGGAAGAACGAGGGACACTTGACCCAGGAGGAGTATGAGGCTTCACTTCAAGGCGACGGCCATATCGCATTGTATCCCCTTACCAAGAGATTGGGGTTCGATATCGAGTATAGTCTCGGGTTCTGTCCGGCCACCAGGCTGTATCCTCCTTTTGAGAGGCGAGTTGTCGAGGAACTGCCGGACGGTTCGCGCAAGGTGATGACCACCGACGGGGCGATTGTGCTGGAGAAAGATCAAGCCGGTGGTATTCCGATGGAGTTCGACCACGTGCTCAAGGGCCGCAAGGAGTGGGAGGAACTCTTCAAGCCCAGGATGCAGTTTGATATGGACCGCATCAACTCAGCGATGGTCAACTGCGAAACCGAGATGAGACGCTTCGACCAAGGCGGCAGAGAGTATCTGATGCGGGATAACCGCGAGAACCACTATCTGCTGGTTTGCGGAAGTCTGTATGGCTCTATCAGAGACTACATCGGCATGGAGAACCTGTGCTACCTGGCCGCCGACGATGAAGTCCTTCTTATCGAGATAATAGATACGGTCGGGGAGCTGTGCTACAGATGCGTGGAAGAGTCGCTCAAGACCGGCATAAAGCTGGATATCGCCCACTTCTGGGAGGACATCTGCTTCAAGAACGGTCCCCTTGTGAACCCAAGGTTCTTCGCGGAGCACGTCGGCCCGCACTATAGGCGGATCACCCAACTGCTTGCATCTTACGGGATAGAGCTGGTTTCTCTGGACTGCGACGGTCTCATCGACTCGTTGGTTCCTATCTGGCTCGAGAATGGCGTAAATGTGATGTTCCCGATAGAGGTTGGCACTTGGGATGCAAGCGTTGAGCCCTGGCGAAAGGAATACGGCAGGCAAGTCCGTGGCATCGGCGGCATGCGCAAGCACGTGTTCGCCCGTGACTACAGGGCGGTAGACGAGGAAATCGAGAGGCTCAAAAGGCTCGTGGACCTGGGCGGATACATTCCCTGCCCGGACCATCGTATTGCCGATGATGCCAAGTGGGAGAATGTGCAATACTACTGCGAGAAGATGAGAGAGGCATTATAAGCGTGCTGAATACACTTAACGGAGGGATATGCAATGAACGAAAGGAGTCCAGTGATCAATCGTTTCAAAGGCAAGGTAGCAATAGTTACTGGCGGTTCTTCGGGGATAGGCCGTGCGGTGGTCGAGGAGTTGTGTAAAGAGGGCGCGTCGGTTGCTTTTACGGGAGTAAGTGAGATCGGAATCACGACCGCAAAGGAGCTCTCCGACACCGGCGGCGATGTGCTGTTTTGCCATGGAGATATGTCGGATGAGAACTTCTGTCGTGGCGTTGTGAGCCGCACGCTCGAAAAGTGGGGCAAGATCGACCACCTGGTCAATAATGCATTCTCATTCACGGCCAAGGGTCTGGATGCGACTAGGGCTGACTGGGAGCGGGTAATGCAGGTCGGCCCCATGGCCTATGCACTAATGACTCAGCTTGTCGTTGAGCCCATGAAAAAGCAGGGCGGCGGCGCCGTTGTGAATATGTCCAGCATATCCGCATTCGCCGCCCAACCCGACCGCTGGACATACAATGCCGCCAAGGGAGCGGTCTATACGCTCACCAGGTGTCAGGCTCTGGACCTCGCCCCGTTTAATATCCGGGTCAACAGTGTGAGTCCGGGTTGGATATGGACTCGTGAGGTATCCAAGGCAGCCGGTGGAGATCGCGCCAAGTGGGAGCCCATTTGGGGCCAATTCCATATGCTCGAGAGATTGGGTGAGCCTGTCGAGTGCGCGGGGCCTATTTTGTTTCTACTAAGTGATGATGCGTCGTTTGTGACGGCGGTGGATTTGCCTATCGACGGTGGTTACCAGGGGATGGGCAGTGAAGGACTCGGCAAAGCCAGCAGCTTCGCCGGCTCAGTGTAGGAAAGGCAGTTGACAATGAATGAGTTGCAGGGTCGGGTGGCTGTAGTTACAGGTGGGGCCCAGGGGATAGGTCGCGCGATATGCCTGACGCTTGCCAAAGAGGGCGCGGATGTCGTCGTGGCGGATATGAACCTGGCCGGAGCCCGGCAGACCGCCGAGGAGGCATCCGCACGTAGTCTAGCCCTCGAGGTGGATGTATCCTCGGAGGAGTCGGTAATGCGTCTGTACTCGGAGGCAAAATCCAGGCTTGGCCGGGTCGATATCCTGGTCAACAACGCGGGAGTCTGCAAGATGGTCCCGATTCTTGAGCTGGATACCGTCGAATGGGACCGAGTGATGGCAATCAATCTGCGCGGGCCGTTCCTAATGAGCCGAGAGGCGCTGCGCCTGATGATCGAGCAGGGCAACGGCAGGATAGTCAATATGGCCTCGGCCGCGGCCAAGATCGGCGGAGTCGCGGCCGGGGCTCACTACTCTGCATCCAAGGCCGGTGTGATTTGCCTCACCAAGTCTCTTGCCCTGCAGGCGGCCCCGTATAAGATCAACGTCAACGCCGTCTGCCCCGGCCCGACCGGCACCGAGCTGACCGATGCCTGGGGAGAGGACACCAACGCGGCGTTCGCGGCGTCCATTCCCTGGAAGGAATACGGCAAACCCCAGGATGTGGCGGAGGCCGTGGCGTTCCTCGCATCCGATAGGGCTCGGTATATCACTGGGGAGATACTCGACGTCAACGGCGGGCTGGTGATGGACTAAAGGGGTCAATGGTGCGCATCGAGTTTCCATATCCGAATACCTACATGGACATTCCCGAGTCGAACCTGCTCGGAATCTTCGAGACGCCCTGTCTCGAAGCCGCCGAGCCCGAGGACTCGCTCATTCGAAGCGCGATCGCAAGTCCCATCGGCGCCCCCCGGCTTCGAGAACTGGCTTATGGAAAGAAGTCGGCGCTCATTGTCTGCGACGACGTCGCCCGCCCGACACCGGCATTCAAGGTGATTCCGCACGTCATCGAGGAGCTTCATGCGGGCGGAATCGCCGATGATGAAATAGAGTTCATGATGGCTCTGGGCACTCATCGCCCCATGACCGAATTCGAGATGCGCGCCAAGGTAGGCGATGAAGTCTTTGAGCGTTACAGGGTCTACAACCACGCTTGGGACGATCCCGATGCTCTCGAGTTTATGGGCAAGACCGACCAGGGAGTCGAGGTCTGGATCAATAAGAAGGTGGCCGAGGCCGGTATTGTCATAGGCATCGGGCGGATAATGCCTATCGATGTCTGTGGTTTCAGCGGCGGTGGAAAAATACTCGTTCCAGGCTGCTGCGGAGAGATCACAAACTCCGAGATGCACTGGACTCGAACGAACGTGGACAGCCGGGAAATCGCGGGCAAGCGCGACAATCCAATTCGCGATTCAATCGATGCGCTGGCTCGCAAGGCCGGGCTGGATTTCATAGTGAATATAGTCATGGATTCATCTATGAATATACTCGACTGCGTGGCCGGAGATCTTGTCGAGGCCCATCGCGAGGGCTGCCGACGGGCGCGGGCATATCACGAGGTTCGCATCCCGTCGGAGGCGGACATTGTCGTTGTGGATGGACACCCGTTCGATATCGAGTTCTGGCAGGTTAACAAAGCTGTGGATACCGCCGGCGTGGTCGTGCGCGAGGGTGGGGCGGTGATATGTGTCTCGCCGTGTCACGAGGGGTTGTCGGCGACGCATGCGGATGTGCTCCTGGAGTTCGGCTACCGATCAAGAGAAGAGATCGTTGGGCTGGTCGAGTCCGGTCGAATTTCCCACAAGGTGGTTGGAGTGCATATGATGCAGGTCTCCGAAGTCGCCGTGGAAAAGGCCCGGTTGTATATGGTGACGCCTGGGATTTCCAGAGAGCATATCGAAAAAGTGGGGCTTGAACACGCGTCGACGCCTCAGGAGGCGTTGGATAAGGCGTTGGAAAGATTGGGCTCTGACGCCAAGGTGGCGGTTCTTCGTGGAGCCGCCGAGATGCTGCCGATAGTCGGCTGAATGGAGCGAATCTATGAAACGTATTGTGGATCTTTCACTCGATATCTATGACAAGGCCCCCACTTTCTGGCCGGACCCTAAGACATCCGTCACCCAGCATCTGAAGGTGGAGAACCTCGGCTACAACATCACCCAGTTGGTTATCAGCACGCACCTTGGCACGCACCTGGATGCGCCGCGCCACTTCTTCGATACGGGCACAGCCGTTGACAAGCTCGATATCACCAATGGCTTTGGCCCCGCGTGGGTGCTGGACTTCACGCACAAGGGAGCCAAGGACCGTATAACTCCCTCTGAGTTGGAACTCCATGCGGATAAGATAGGACCCGGGGCGCGGATTCTAGTAAGAACCGGCTGGGACAAATCCTTCCCCGATGACCGCTACTTCGCCGAGTGCCCGGGCCTGAATCCGGATGCCTGCCGTTATCTGGCCGACGCGGGCATCGCGTGCTTGGGCATGGACACTCCGACTATATGCGGCAGCGATTACCTGGAAGCTCACCACGCTCTGCTGGGCAAGGAAGTGCTCATCGTCGAGGGCCTCGCGAATCTGGATAAGCTCGAATCAAACAGAGTCTTCTTCCAGGCGCTGCCGCTGCGAATCCGGGGCTGCGATGGCTCCCCGTGCAGGGCGATTGCAATCGAGGGCCTGAGTGAGTCGGAGATGGAAGCAATGACCGGGCTGGAGATCGCATGAGAGCACTTGAGGACAATGTCATAAGCGAGCTGGTCGCGAGGCGGATGCTCTTCGACATCTTCCTCATCAATGATTTTGAGCACGCTGTGCTGCATCTGCAAGAGGACGGCTGCGTGTGGGGTCCCGCTCATACCAGTGTCGGCCAGGAGGCTGTGGCCGCCGGGGTTATGGCCGCTTTGCGTAAGACCGACAAGATCACGGGAAGCCATAGAGCCCACCATCAGTTCCTGGCCAAGGTGATGGATTATGCTTTGCCCGAGGATTGGGACCCGTGCGAGCGCGATATGCCCGCGGATGCCCACGAGGTAGTCAGGCGGTCCCTTGCGGAGATAATGGGCCTTGCTGACGGCTACTGCGGGGGTCGCGGCGGCTCGATGCACCTCAGGCACGTCCCAGCCGGGGTCGCCGGGACGAATGCAATTGTAGCCGGAGGCGTGCCGATAGCAACAGGCGTGGCTCTTGCCGAAAAGTTCAGGGGCGACGGCAACATCGTAGTCTGCTTCTTCGGCGACGGCGCGGCCAATCAGGGAGCCTTCCATGAGGCGGCCAACATAGCCGGGGCTTGGAACTTACCTATTATCTACTTCATCGAAAACAACCACTATGCTGTCGCCACTTCCGTAAGAGATGCCTGCGCCATAGAGGATTTATACAGGCGAGCCGACCCATATGGCATGGACGGGCTGATGGTCGATGGTATGGACCCGATAGCGATCTACGGGGCCGTCTCTGACTGCACAGTTCGACTGCGAGACGGAGGAAAGCCCTGCATCATCGAAGCCAAGTGCTATCGTCGCTACCACCACGCAGGCATCAGGGTCGGCAGTGCTCTTGGGTATCGGACCAAGGAAGAGGAAGCGAAGTGGCTCTCGAGGGAGCCGGTCAATACTTTCCCGAAGAGGCTCATTGAGTCCGGGCTGGTGGACGAATCCGAAGTCGAGTGCCTTAAGCTCAAGGCAAAGGACCTGGTGGAGCGTGCCGTGGAGTATTGCACCGAGCCCGGCAGCCCTCGCAAGGTCAGGGTAGGACTTTGGCCCGAGCCCGAGAGTGTTACCGACGGCCAGAGAAGTGACGGCCACGAGTGGGCGCAAGTCAGATTCAAGGAACGGGAAGACTTCAGCGATTGGCAGCAGATGCGCTTTGCCGACGCCATATCCTCGGTAACAGGCCGCTGGCTTGAACGCGACCCCGAGGCATTTGTGATGGGTGAGGAGGTCGCGAACTTCGGCGGAGGAGCCTACGGGGCGACCAAGGGTCTGCCGATGAAGTATCCTGATCGGGTGATAAACACTCCCATCTCCGAGGCCGGATTCGTGGGAATCGGCTGCGGCGCGGCTTTGGCCGGAATGAAGCCGATAGTTGAGATAATGTTCGCCGACTTCGCTCTGGTATCGGCTGACCAGCTCTTCAGCCAGATCGCCAAGACCAGGCACATGTATGGCGGCAAGACCGATGTGCCTTTGGTGGTTCGAACGAGGGTGGGGACCGGCTGCGGCTACGGCGGCCAGCATTCGATGGACCCGACTGCCTTGTATGCGCAGTTTCCCGGCTGGAGGGTAGTCTATCCATCCGATGCGTTCGACTACATCGGCCTCTTCAACTCCGCCATGGTCTCCCTAGATCCGGTGCTGATTATCGAGCACCAGGCTCTCTACAACCAGAAATACCCCGTTCCCAAAGATGACCTCGACTACATGGTGAGCTTCGATAAGGCGAGGGTTGCTCGCGAGGGAGAGCATGTGAGCGTGATTAGCCCACCTTCCGCAGTTTGGGGTCCAAGAAAATATTTTCAGGGCATTTGGCGGCGTTTCGGAGTAGCCTTTGAGGGTGGCGCGGCATTGTTTTCTGCCGAAATCGGCGTGTAGTGGAAACGCAGAAGTTGCCGGTCTTGTGTAGAATGCTGTTATGTATCTACGCAAGTGTCGCCGCAAGGTCAGCGGACAGATCAAAGACTACTGGCAGTTGGTGGAGAACTACCGAACCCAGCGCGGTCCTCGCCAGCGGGTGGTGGCGCATCTGGGCGCCATGGACGAACCTGAGCGGATCGGCGTGAAAGAGGCAGCATCCGGCAACGAAGATCGCATTCACCAGGAGAGTTTATTCGATGAGTGCCGGCCTCGCTGGGCCGAGGTGGATACCTCACGGGTCAAGGTGGAACGCACAAAGTTCTTCGGAGGAGCTTGGCTCGGTCTGCGGGTGCTGGAGAAGCTGGGGCTTACTGAGTTCATGGATAACGTTATGCCTCGGGGGCGCGAAGATATCCCGTGGTCAATGATGTCGCTGGTATTGGTGCTGTCTCGACTGTGCGATCCATCGAGTGAACTGCGCATAGCTGAGCATCTTTATGAGCGGACTGCTCTGGGCGATCTTCTGGGGGTGCCGGTTGGAAAGGTGAACGATGACCGTCTGTATCGCGCGCTGGACGCATTGCTTCCGCACAAGACTGAGTTGGAGAAGCATCTAAAGAAGCGGCTCGGCGACTTATTCGAGATAGAATACGATCTGCTTCTTTACGATGTAACAAGCACATATTTCGAGGGACAGTGCACATCGAACGAACAGGCCAAACGCGGATATTCTCGTGACCATCGCAGTGACTGCAAGCAGGTATGTATTGCGTTGGTGGTGTCCAAATGTGGCATGCCGTTTGCGTATGAGATCTTCGACGGCAACCGCCACGACTCCACGACAGTAGAGGAAATCGTCACAAGTATCCGCTCAAAGTATGGTTGCGCTGACCGAATCTGGGTGATGGACCGTGGAATGACGAGCGAGGATAATATCGATTTCCTGAAAGAAAATGGTCAGCGTTATATCTTGGGAACTCCGAAAGCCACGCTCAGGCAGTTCGAGAGCCAACTACTCGATCAGGGTTGGGAGACTGTCCACAAGGGACTGGAAGTGAAGCTGTGCCCGTGTCCCGATGGGGCCGAGACATTCATCTTGTGTCGAAGCGCCCAGCGTCGCGAGAAAGAGAAAGCGATGCATGAGCGTTTTGAGAAGAGTATTGAACTCGGTCTTACAAAGATCGCCGCCGGTTGCGCCAAAAAACGTCAGAAGCCTATCGCGGTGGCCCAACGGGTTGGTAAACTACTGGGCGCGAACACTCGTGCTGCCGGTCTATTCAATGTAGAGGTAAAGGACGTCGACGGCCGAGCGGAGCTGGTCTGGTCAAAGGTCGATGCCTGGCGCGATTGGTCAGCCTTGAGCGAGGGATGCTACCTGCTGCGGAGCAACATCACGGATTGGACCGCTGAGGAACTTTGGAAGGCCTACATCCAGCTCACTCAGGCTGAAGCTGCCTTTCGCATTCATAAGAGCGATTTATCGATCCGCCCGATATGGCACCAGAAGAAAGAACGGGTGCAGGCGCACATTCTGGTATGCTTTCTGGCATTTGTCCTATGGAAAACACTCGGACAGATGTGCCGGATAGCGGGCCTGGGCGATGAGCCAAGAAAAGTGCTGGACGAGATATCGCAGATACAGATGGTGGATGTTGTGCTGCCGACCAAAGGTGGCGTCAACATCCGCCGCAGATGCGTCGCCCAGCCGACCAAACACCAGGCTATCCTGCTACAAAGGCTCGGACTAACGCTGCCGACGCACTTGAAAGTGCATGAAATGTAGTGGAAAAACCAGGGGCTTGAAAGCCGATTTTACGCGCAAGAGAGGCTCTCAAACCCCGTTAACTGCGGAAGTTGGGCTAAACCTCGGCAGATTCATGCCGAGTTAGGTCTTACACTCAGAAGGCCGAAAACCCGGCTTTTCACGAGGGTTTTCCCTGCCATAACGGATATATTTCGTAAAGTCGGGTTAGGAGTTAGAAGTTAGGAGTTAGGAGTTAGGGAAGGGAGGGCGAGGCTCCCGCCGAGCCTTTGTTCGCACCGACGTAGGGTTGCTTCGGATTGCGAGGCGTAGTCGAGTTGCCGAAGCCGGTCCCGAAGGGGCCGCATCCCTTCCCGACTCCCGACTATTGACTATTGACTATCCCTCAGCTACAATTCAATCGAGGAATGTTTGAGTGAAGAAGTTATACGTGTCCAATCTGCGCGAGGGGCTGAGGGTGGAGGAGATTTTCCTTGTAGCCTCGAAGTCCGTTTCGAGCACTCGCGGCGGCTCCCCATATCTCAAGATGAGGCTCGTGGATCGTACAGGCGGGATCGACGCCATCAAGTGGAGCATCACCGAATCGGAAACGGCCCGGCTCGACGAAGATGATTATATCCTCGTCCACGCGACGGTTCGAAGCTATAACGACAGCCCCCAGCTTACAATTGAGTCGTTCCAAAAATGGGGCGATTCGATTGACCCAGCCGACTTTATTCGCAGTTCCGACAAGGACCCCGAGCAGATGATGTCCGCACTCAACGATCTCCTCGGCCAAATTACCAATCAGCAGCTCAAAGGTCTTCTCGATAAAATATTTAGTGATGAGAAGCTGGCTCGGAAGTTCCGCCAGGCGCCCGCCGCGAAAAGCGTCCACCATGCCTATGTGTCCGGCCTCCTCGAACATACGCTAAATGTCACACGGGCCTGCGCTCGGCTTGCGGATTTGTATCCACAGGCGGACCGCGATCTCCTTCTGACCGGCGCGGTGCTGCACGATATCGGCAAGATCGATGAATACGTCTGGACCGGCTCTATCAAGCTCTCGGATGAGGGAAACCTCGTGGGGCACATAGTCGGCGGCGCGATGATGGTCAAGCGGATCACCGATGAAATCGACGGCTTCGACCCGCTCCTGAGCCTTGCCCTTCAGCACATGATACTCGCGCACCATGGCACGAGAGAGTGGGGGTCACCGAAGCTGCCGAAGAGTATCGAGGCGCTGATGCTCCACATCGCCGACGACCTTGACGCAAAGGTCGCCATGTATGAAAAGGCGATAGAAGAATCGGACGAGACCGGCGAGCGAGGGCTTTTCACCAAGCGGCACCATCTGCTCAATCATCCCATCTTCAAGGGCCATCGGACCCGCCTCCCGAACTCCGGGGGTGGAGATGAAGATGAGGAGCCAGATCTGGAACTCTTCACCGTGGACAACGATTCCGATCCGTTTGCGGAATAAATCAGCCTCTCAGGTTTCTTTGTGGTGCCCATTTATATCGTGCAGCCTTACTGCCTATCATGCCGACGCCGTAGACATGTCATGCTGAGCGTAGTCGAAGCATCTGCTTTGAACTGAATGTCATGACATCACGAATGATTAAAAGCAGATTCTTCGCCTGCGGCTCAGAATGACAAGACTTACAGCGTGTTCATGCCCTTGCCCCGGCCACCAATCTATCCGCATATGGCAAGAGTACTTCCACCGGCTGGGCGACCACATCGATCTCCAGCCCGGGGTCGGTGTTTGTCGAAAGATCGATCTCTCTCGATGCACCGGCCAGCGAGTCCGAGCTCGTCACGACCCTGAGGACGGGCCTGCGCGGGTGGTCCTTATTTCCGCCGATGACTATTGCGTAATCGCCTTTTTTCAGCCTGACCATCGACCCCAGCGGATACAGCCTCGCGCGCGCCGCGAAGCGAGCCAGCAACTGCCTGTCATATTGAGTAGGGGCTTCGTAAAGCATCCACGCGATTGCCTGCTGCCCGCTCCAGCGCGTGCGGTAGGGCCTGTCAGTTGTAAGCGCGTCGTATGTATCCACGATTGCCACCAGTCGACTCAGGAGGTGAGGCTTCTGAGATGTCGGAATCATCGGGTAACCGGTTCCGTCGGCGCGAACATGATGCTCGAGCGCGATCGTCGAAGTCAGCGCGGGGAGGTCGGGAAGTCCGGCCAGCGCCCTCGCGCCTTCGGCGGGGTGCCGTCGAATCTGCTGCCACTCCTCTTCGCTGAGCTTTCCCGGCTTCCGAACGATATCCGCCGGCACGAACACTTTGCCCACATCGTGGAGCATCGCCGAAATCCCAAGCTCCAGCGTCGCAGCCGAGTCCAGCCCGAGGTCCTTGCTCAAGACCATCGACAGTATGCACACGTTCACGCTGTGCTCCGAGAGATATCTATCGTAGCTCCTGATGCCGGTCAGGGCGAGGAGCGTGCTGTCGTCGCTTATCAGACTTTGGAGGGAATCCGACACCACCGCCCTGATCTCCGGCACGGGGATTTGAAGGCCCGATTCCACGGCGCGCATGGCTTCCTCCACCAGAAGCAGCGCCTCTTCATATATATCGGCCGGGTCCTTGGCCTCACGAGTCTCCATGGGCATAATGCCGGACTTCGTTTGCACGTGGGTCACCCCGCGCCTGCCCAGCTCCATCGCCGTTCCACCCCGTAGCGCAAGGTCTTCCGGAGTCATGCTGAGGACCTCGGCCAGGTCAACGATCTCGCTTTCCGTGATTCCGGCGATGATCTTCAGTTCGGCGACTCTTCTGTCGCTGAGGGTCTTTGCCAGCACGGCCAGGGTGCCAACGGTGTCTTCAATGGGGTAGTTTTCAAGTGCCAGAAATGTCTCCGTGCAAGCCACCACCAGAGTTGGCCGAACTGTCAGCAGTTCGATAAGGGCCTGATAGGCGGCCCCGGCCATTTCCTCTATCAACGGGTGTGACCGTCCATACTGCCCCACGCTGCGGGCGCAGATACCGACTTTCGCGAGCGCATCGGCTATGCGAACATCGATGTCGACCGAGCGACTATTCGGCGATGGGTTCGGAACTGCCGAGTCATCAAATTGAGGATCCATGAATAGCCTCCTAAGCGGCCTTCGCGTTGCTGCAGGCATTATCCGCGTTCACTGTCTCCAGAGCTTGTTCCGCTGCCCGCCTCACGGGCTCGTATCGCGCCCGACCAATCAACGGACGACAGTTAGCGATCTTTTTAAGACAATCCCTGGCCTCCGGATCACGGAAGCGCCCAATGGCATTGATAGCGGCGATGTGTTCCATTCTCGGACCCGTGAACGCTGAATAGCGTCTCGCCGCGCGTATGAGTTGGGGCAGCGCGGAGATGTCCTGCATTTCGCCCAGCGCCGCAATTGCCGCGCACCGCACCTCCGACATCGGGTGCGCCAGCGCGCCGAGGCATGTCTCGGTGGATAAAGGGATGCGCACCCTTGGCAGCACGGCGAGTGCCTTGATGATGAACATGGGGTCGCCAGCCTTCATTACTGAAGCGATTTCCTCAATCGCCCAGCCGCGACCGGAGTCTATCAATATGGTGAGCGCCGCTTCCCTGGCCGCTGGCGAACCATCATGCAGTAGGTTCGCCAAGGCAGAAAGCGCGCCCTGGCCCAACTGCCGGATGGCCCCTTTCAAGGGTTCTGCAATTCCCGCGCCCTCTCGCGTCCCGACCAGGTCCGTGAGAGTCATTGCCATCTGTGGGATAAGCTTCAATATGGACGCCGCGATCTCGATGCCTGTGTGGTGCTTTGACTTGGCTGCCTCGCGTACGAGCGTGGAAAGCGCGGTTGAATCTATGCTTGTCAACGCGGCCTTGACGTTCGTCCGTCGCCAGCCGAGTTCCTCATCCTGCTCTGCGTCACTGAGCAGTCCCACCGCCAGCGCAAGCGCGATATCGAATGACTCGGCTTCCAGTGCACGAGCTATCAAGACGGCGGTCGCCTGTGCGATGCGACCGTGCTCGCAGGCGGAGCTTTCCCATGTCATGAGCGTTCCCAGCGTCCTGCCCGAGCTTTCCATGACCGATGTCGGCTGCAATTCTCTGCGCCAGCTCGACAGCATGCCCTCGGCCCTAGCTCCGAAAAGCTTTTCCAAAGCGGGATGAGCGGTCATCTCCTCCGGTGTCGCGGAGGTCGAAACTTCCTCCATCAATTCGTGGACCACTGCTTCGGCTTCATCCATCCCGGTCGTTTTTCTCGGTCCGGATGGCGTATCCTCATTTTCGTCTTCCTCGAACATAAACCCGACAGCCGAGGGCCGCATTTCCTTGGGCAACTTCGACATCGCTTTTCTGATCTGGGGAGTGACATTGTCCCACTCGTCGTGGTCTTCGCCCATAAGGGCCTTAAGCTCCTGGACGACTTCGGTCGCCGACTCGCCCGCTTCCTTCCTGCGTGAGACATGCAGTTTGGTGACCGCCTCACGTATCAGCCTGGCGGCGGAGTCTGGGTCGGATAGCACCTGGCTGACCGGCAGCTTCCGCGCGGGTTCGTCATCTTCATTCTCATCGTCGTTCTTGGAAAGCCAGTCGATGACAGCAGCGATGACTCGATCTTCGTTGACACCGCTGCAATCCTGCTCATTGCCGTCGTTTGATTGCTCGCCGTCACTTGCCGTATAGATAGTTTCGGTAAGCACGATCCGGCTGACCCCGCGTCTGCGGAGGAACGTGCTTGGCCCTTCCTGCGCTCGGACCTCCTTCGGCTCTATGTTCAGGAACCCGGAGTCCCTGACCGAGGCGAGCACTCTTCGAGAGCCGATGAACGTGATGGCCATAACCCCGCGCACACGGAGGCGCTGGCACATATCCGCGCTATCGCGTGAGCCTGCGTAGTAGTGTTCGTTGACTATTATGGCGGTGTTCGTGAAGACGCAGGTGGCGCGGTCGAAGTTGCTGGTGAACTCCTCAACGCAATCGGCCAGGCGTGTGGTGGCTTCCACTGAATTTGGATGATCAGTTCCATACATACTGATCTGCTTCCGCGCCACGTTCACGGAAGCTAATAGCTGCTTGAGAGCCGGCGGCTGCCCCTCGAGTTTAGCCTGAGCGCTGCCATCCCCATCCGGATTCGGATTGACCATCGAGATCATTACCTCTTAAGCTATATTGACAGTATAGTGATGGTATTCCACAAACCCGAAAGGATTTCAACATCCTACCCTCGACCATCATCGGTAAGCACTTTCGACTTCATTTGCTCTCGAAGAGTGCTCGCCTCGGTCAGGGACTCCGGTTTTGCATCCCTGTATTCCCTATGCTTGAGTCTGCAAGGGGGCATATACATGTCTATGTGTTTCGACTTCAGATACTCCACGTTCGCGTTGGAATAGTAACCGGCATCCAAACTCATCTCGTCGGACAATCGCCCATTGTTTTCCTCGATCTGTTCAGTCATCGACTCAACATGCTGTGAATCAGCCGCCTGGTTTGTAACCATCGTCGCGACCACAACCTGATAATCACTATCTGCCGCCGCCTGCGCATTGTAGCCTTGAATGAACGACTTGTCCCCAGCCAACATTATCTTCGATTCGGGATCGGTGAAGTTCTTCTGCGCCTTGTCGTCGGGCACGCCGACAGGCTTCATCGACGGCTTGCCGCGCTTCTTGGGCTTGGCACTTTCCGGCTCATTCGAACCCGGTTCCACCACATCAGAGGAGACCGGCTTCTCGCATTCACAGCCGGCGGACTCTTTTGCCTCGGCCTCAAGCTC
>JAMCYN010000143.1 GCA_023474015.1 Armatimonadota bacterium | reverse complement strand
ATTGCCCAGCCGCCGTTCTACAGGATCAAGTCCGGCAAGGACAAAGTCTTCTACGCCAAGAACGACGAAGAGCGCGACGATATCCTGCGTTCGCTGACGAGCAAGAAGGACGCCGTCGTTACCCGGTTCAAGGGTCTTGGCGAAATGGACGCTCCCGACCTGGCGGACACCACGATGAACATCGAGTCGAGGACCATCGCGCAGGTGAACGTGGAGGACGCAATCGAGGCGGACGAAATGTTCACGGTCCTGCTTGGCGACCAGGTCGAACCTCGAAAAGCATTCATCGAGGCGCACGCGAAGGAAGTCACGAACGTGGACTGGCACGCTTAAGTCAATTATGAATTTTGAATTATGAATTGGGGCTGGGCTTTGTGCCCGGCTCTTTTTTGGAGTGCGAAGCGCGTTGGACTTGTTGGTTGGATGCATTCGTTTTATCGCTTACGGCATCGGAGGAAATCATTCCAGTAGTTCGAGCGTCATCCAGGTTTCGAGTGGTAATACCGAAAGCCATCCGATCGAAACTGCATATCAAGCCCGGCCAGAAACTAGCGGTCTCGGAAGCTGATGGGGCAATCGTTCTTGTCCCTATTCCGCCTGACCCCGCTGACTTCCTTTGTGGCATCTTCAAGGACGAGCACTCGATGACCGAAGAACTTGTCCAGGAGAGGGAACGAGATCTCGCGCTTGAATAGGTAGTCTCAGGTTGCGGTGTTTCGCGATTTGATGCATGTGCAAATCTAATCGTCAGTGCACTACGAAAGTAACAGCTCACTCTTCCTAGTTTTTGGGGGTGCAGGCAATAAATAGGCAAAAATCAAGGAAGGATTTTGCTTCAGTTGTCTAAGTGGGATATGTGGACGAGCTGGCCCGCGAAGAACTGATAGCACTCATTGAGGCGTTGCGCGCGGAGAACGCAGAGATCAAGCAGCAGTTGAGTGATGTGACTGCTGAGATCGAGATGCTGCGCGATAAGCTTTCTGGCGGTGGTGGGGGCAGCAGTGCTGCTCCGTTTATCAAGCCGAGTCGCCAGCAGCGGCGTGCTGCGGAGCGTGCTGAGCGCAAGAAACGCAAGCAGTCCTTTGTTCGCAGGCGCGATGTAGCTACCGAGGAAGTATTTCACGCTGTAGATCATTGTCCTGATTGCGGCAAGAAGCTGCGTGGAGGTTATGAGCAGGGTCGCCACCAGGTAATAGAGATACCGCGCGCGCCTGTGAGGATAATCGATCACGTAATTATTGGTCGCAGATGCGGCTACTGCGGCAAGGTTCATGTTCCAAAGCTATCGCGTGAGTTCGGTCTCCATCTCGCCGAGTTCCTCGCAGACGTGTTCCCACTCCGAATAAAGGCTTTCGAGCCGCACGGATAACTCGTCATACTCAGCGGTGAGTTCACGCACCGACCCGTCGCGGTAGCTCTCCTCATTGCCGAGGGCTTCGGTAAGCGTCGCCAGCCTATCCTCGGTCACGTGTATATTGTTCTCCAACTCGGCCCGCTTCTTTCCAAGCGCTCGGATGTTTTTTTCAATCTCACGAAGTGTGGACATGGGCCGGGTCCTTGGCGGTTCCGGCTGAGCGCCGGTTCGCGCGCTGTTGCCAGAGTCCGATTCAATCACGGAGGTCACATTCTCGCGATAGTTCGAGTAGTTGCCCAGATAGGTCGTGAATGAACCGTCCCTGATCTCCACGATCTCATCCGCTATAGCATCCAGTAGATAGCGGTCGTGTGATGCCGTCAAAATCGTCCCGTTGAACGCCCGCAGAGCGCCTTCCAAAGCCTCGCGGGAGGCGATGTCGAGGTGGTTTGTGGGCTCGTCGAGCAGGAGCAGGTTCGGGGAGGTCGCGAGGACCTTCGCCAGTGCCAGCCTGCACAGCTCACCGCCGGATAGCACCTCCACGCGTTTGAAGGAATCGTCGCCCATGAACAAGAATTTCGCAAGCAAATCCCGCGCGTGCTGAGCGTTGATATCGGCATCCGCCAAGAGTTCCTCGATCACGCTTCGAGTGGGAACTAGGTGGTCGAACTCCTGAGCGAAGTAGACCGGAACGACGTTGTGTCCCAAAATCACCTCGCCCGAGTCGGCGCTCTCCCGCTCTGCGATTATCCGCAGTAGGGTAGTCTTCCCGCTGCCGTTGGGGCCGACTATCCCGATCTTCCGCCCGCGCTCGGCGACGAAGCTCACGTCCGAAAACAGGTCCTTGCCGGGGTAGCCCTTGGCAAGCTTGCTGAGCCGCACGACCTCTCGTCCGCTGCGTACCGACGCGCTCAGACTGAGCTTGATCGTCTGCTGGTCCCGTGTCGCGCCGACTCTCTGAACCCGTTCGAGCTGCTTGACTTTGCTGTCGCGGCGGCTGAATTTACGGTCCGAAAAAAGCGTCTGGATCGCGGCCTCGAGTCGAGCGACTTCCTTCTTCTGCTGCTTATATAGCCTGCGCTGCTCCTCGACGGCGGCGGCTTTCTGACGGGCAAAGTCAGAGTAATTCCCCTTGTAAGTCGAGACAATCCCGTTCTCGATCTCAATGACTTTGCTCACGACCTGGTCCAAGAAATACCGGTCGTGGCTGACAATCAGTGCCGCGCCGTTATACTTCTCACGCAGGAACTCCTGCAGCCACTCGCAGGCCTGAATATCGAGGTGGTTGGTCGGCTCGTCCAAGAGCAACACGTCCGGGGATAGCAGCAGCAGTCTCGCCAGCGCGGCTCTGGTTTTTTGTCCGCCGCTCAGCGCATGTATAGGTTTGTTGAACTCTGATTCATTCTCTTTTAAGGTAGATACCTCGCAGCTTGCTGCGAAACATGATGTGATATGCTCCGACGGATACCCCGTCAGCTTGCTGCGGGGTAGTTCATTAAAACCTAGACCCAACAGAATCGCGCGCGCCCTGACCTGATAATCGAAACCGTGCAAGGAGTCGAATTGATGGCTGACTTCCGCGTAATGGCTTCCGAGCTTGTGTGCCTGGTCCTCGGATGCATGTGTCATCTTCTTCTCGATATCCGCAAGCTCAGTGGCGCACGCCAGCAGCTCAGGCGTCACTCCCATTACGGCCAAGAACATCGCCGCGGTCTCCGGCAGGTCAACCTCCTGGGGCAGGTAGCCGA
Source organism: Armatimonadota bacterium (assembly GCA_023474015.1). The sequence goes on along the minus strand of JAMCYN010000143.1, from coordinate 4,667 downwards.
TTGTGTTCCCTGGTTCCTTGCTCACCGAGCCGGCATCAGCCGATTCCTCATCGCAGATGATCCGCAGGAGGGTCGTCTTGCCCGTGCCGTTCGCGCCAATGAGCGCCACGCGCTCCTGATCGTTGATAAAAAACGATACACCCTGGAACAATTCGCGCGTACCAAACGACTTCTTGATATTGGAGAGAGTAATTACAGCCATATCGCATTAAAAAGGCCGTGGGACCGACAGCCCACAGCCTAAAGAACCTACATCAATTCTATCCCAGCCCTCGTCCCATGTCAATCAGCGCCGGGTGAACAGTTTCTCTAATCGCGAAAGCGCGAAGGAGCGAAGGCGCGAAGGGGGGAACAGGTAATAGGCAACAGAGCGGAACCTGCTGCTCGGCTCTCTCGTAAGACTCTTTGTGGAGGTAAAATGACTCTCAAAACACGATTTTCCCGACTAATACTGCTCTCGTGCCTGATCCTTGTGCTCAGTGTGTCCGCGTTCGGTCTGCAAGTCACCAAGCAGCTCACACAGGGCATTACGCTCTTTCAGGACATCGAAACCGACCCGGCCAAGCCCCTGATTGTGAACGTGGTTACAGTTGACTTGAGCGACCCGGCCATCCAGCTCAAGGCGGCAATCAGTCAGGATGTAATCATCACCCCGACACCGGACAAGGGCCGCGAGACCATCAGCTCGATTACGTGTCGAAAAGACGCCCTGGTTGGCATTAACGCTAATTATTTTCCGTTCACGGCGCGGGGGACCCGCTGGGAGTGTGCATCGTTAACGGCGAATTGGTGAGCGAGCCCGGACTAAGGCGAGTCGCGTTGGGTGTATCTAAGAATAATTGTATATTCTTTGACAATCCTATACTCGACGCCAAGATGATTCTGCCCAACGGAGCCAGCCGCCAGATCGACGGCATCAACCGCCCACGCGAGACCAACCAAGTGGTTCTCTACACCGATACTTACGGCGCGAGCACGCTCAACAAATATAAGGCGACCGAGGTCGTTTTCACTACACCCGATTTGCCAGTTCAGGTCGGCAAACCTCTGAACCTGACCGTCGCCGAGGTCCGCAACGACGCAATGGATACTCCAATTCCTAAGGGTGAGGTAGTCCTCTCGGCGGGTGGCCCGGCGGGGTTCTTCCTTAAGGAAAACCTTAAACCTGGAGACGGCGTGACCGTTCGGTTTGACTTCAAGAGCGCCGCGAGCTGCGATTGGAACCAGATACAGCAGGCGGTCGGGGGCGGGCCGTGGTTGGTCAAGGACGGCAAGGAGTTCATCGATACACCCGACGAGAGCTTCCCGCCCGCTTTCGCCACGACCTTACACTCGCGCACCGCGGTGGGGGTCACCGCCGATAACAAGCTGCTGATGGTGACTGTCGACGGGCGGCAGCCGATCAGCGCCGGGATGGACCTTGCCGGAATGTCTTTCCTGATGAAGAAGCTCGGGGCCGTGAACGCGATCAATCTCGACGGCGGCGGTTCGAGTACGATGTCGGTCAAGGGCCTGGTCGTCAACAGCCCGTCCGAGGGGATCGAGCGGCCAGTGGCGGACGCGCTTTTAGTAATGGCCGAGGTCAAAGAAAAGGAGCTTCCTAAGCTCGCGTTGAGTGGCATCGAAAGCCAGGTGACCTCCGGCGAGTGCGGTCAGCTTTTTCTGACATGGGGCGACGACCATCAGGTTTTTACCGAGGACCAGCTCGCGCACACGGTGTGGGGCACGCATAACGGCATCGGCTTCGTGAACCAGGCGGGCTATTTCATACCGGTTAAGGCTCGCAAGGGGGCGGTCGGCGTGTTCTTCGGAAAGCAGGTGGCGAAGCTGGACGTGAACATCGTCCCAGGGCCCGCGGCCAAGCTCGATGTGGCGTTAAATCCAAATCGGCAGGACCCGTCTAGCGCGGTGGTCTCTCTGACACTCAGCGACGCGCAGGGCAACCGCATCGCCGGCAAGGAGGTCGTGTTGACTGTTGTCGGAGGCAAACTTGCGGTTGGTAAGGGCACAACGAGCGATAAAGGAGAGTTTTCCACCATTGTCACGTGGGAACCTAACGCCGTGGAACGCTCGGTTAAGGCTGGTGTGGGCGAGCTTAGCCAGACAGTGCTCTTTACGGTGAGGTAGTTGGTGTTGATTCTGCGTTGCCCTCCATTTATTGTGCAATCCGCAATTTATAACTTAACACAATGCTTGGAGGAAAAACGATCACGATCCCCGAAGAAGAAGTCAAGATGGACAAAGAACTTGCGAAGCAGATAATTGAGAGATACGCCGCCGTGCTTGGAGAGACCGAGCAGCAGGTCTGCGGGGTACCGGAGTCGAGGCTGCCGTGCGATCAGTCGCTGATTAAAGAAGCTATCAAACTATACATAAAGGAAGTGCCCGAGGGGTCGGATGCCTACCATAAGCTGAGGGCGTGGTATCCGAAGCTGGCGGCGTTTATACCCGACGACCAGGCCGCGAGGTCGGCGAGGGCCGAGGCGGCGATGATGTCAATGGACCCGATGGATGAGGGGTTCAAGTATCTCGATGAGCACGCGGCGATCTTGCAGAAGATCCAGGCGGATATGTATGAGTTGACACAGGAGTTGCTTGCGTATCTTGAGGGCAAGGCAGTGGAGGCCGCAAGTTGAAAGAGTATCGGTTTCCAGTAGTTGTTGAAAAAGACGAGGACGGGTACTACGCGTTCTGTCCCGAACTACAGGGCTGTTATTCGCAGGGCGATACGTATGAGGAGGTCCTGACCAATATCGAGGACGCTATACGCCTGCACATAGAGGATCGGCTTGACACGGGTGAGGATATACCTCAGCACGATCAAGTGAGCCTGACAACCCTGGTGATCGCGGCATGAATGAGAAGCTGCCGCGAGTTACCGCATCGCAAATCGTGCGTGTTCTCGAGAATGCAGTTTTTCGTTTTGCTCGCCAGAGTGGGAGTCACAAGATATACAAGAATGCCGAGGGCAAGCGCGCTACCGTACCATATCACGAAGGCAAGACGCTGCATCCTAAGGTTCTCAAGAGCATTATGACTGATGCGGACTTGACAGCCCAGCAGCTTCGGGAGTGGCTATGATTGACATAGAGCAAATCCGGGACACGATCCCGCACAGGTACCCTTTTCTTCTGATTGACCGTATTCTGGAGGTCAACGAGGAGGGGACGCGGTGCACGGGAATTAAGAACGTTACGGCCAATGAGAAAGTCGTGCAGGCGTTGATGCCGGACATGATGGTGTTTCCCGGGGCCCTGCTGGTCGAGCACATGGCGCAGGTGGGGTGTTACCTCCTGTTGACCAAGCCCGAGGCCGAGGGCAAGTTGGCGTATTTCGCCGCGATTGATGATGTGAGATTCGAGCGGCCCGTGGTGCCGGGAGATACGGTCAAGACTACTATCGAACTGATCACCGGTCGGCGGGGGATTTGGCGAATCAAGGCCGAGTCTTATGTCGGCGATGAGCCGGTGTGCGGCGGGATTTTGACGTGTGCGCTGGTGGATTATTAGATTGTGGAATACCTCAAGGCCAAACTCACAAGGGCTCTCATTGACCACTTCGGCGATGACGATCGGCGGATCGACCATGCGCTGGCGGTGACGAAGTGGGCTGAGCGAATATTGGAGGCCGAGGGCGGAGACGAGGATATCGTGCTCGCCGTCGGCCTTTTGCACGATGTCGGGATTAAGGAAGCCGAGGCGATCCATGGCTACAACAACGGCAAGATGCAGGAAGAGTATGGCCCGCCCATAGTGCGCCGCATTCTTGAGACGTTAAGTATGCCGCAAGAGAAGATCGACGAGGCGTGCGCGATAGTCGGCAGACACCACACCTCCTCGGGTGTCCCCGGCCCCAATTTCCCGATCCTGTGGGACGCGGATATGATCGTCAATCTTGGCGACGAGCTGCCGGATGCGCCTCGCGAAAAGCTGGAGTCGATTATCGAGAAGAGCTTTAGGACGGGGACGGGGAAGATATTGGCGCGGGGGGCTTTATTAGACCGGGAAGATGGCTCTTAATCGCGAAAACGCGAAGGGGCGAAAGCGCGAAAGGGTATATGGAGCACGATCAGGAGCTTAGGAAGAGGGACATACCCATTCTCTACTCTGGTATTGTTGCCAAGGTCATCGCAGTTGGGGCTCCCGCTTCAATACTTTACGGGTCATTCACCGATACTGCTTTTTGGAGCTGGCGGCCTGGCATACTGGACGGAATTATCGGAGGCTGCCTTGGCCTCTTGATCGGTTGGGCATTTGGTCGTACGGAAGAGTCGATGTGGAGGCATTCCTTGCTTGAAATGAAAGCTAGATCGGGCTTGCTTCGGTACATTTGGCTTCGACAGCTCAAGCCGCTTTTCCCGTTGTGCTTCTTCGGCTCTATCGCTCTTTCGTCCGGGATTGGCTGGCTGCTCTACGAGAGGATCGGGTTGCGCTGGCCGTTGGTCGGCTTGAAACCCTGGATTGACCCAGGCTTCCTAGGTTTCTTTGTGGCCCTGTACTGTCGTTACGCCATGTGGTACGACAACCTACCGGACTAACCTTTCCGTATGCTGCGGGAATGGCGGTTTCCACTACGGCTTCGAGCTTCATCAGATATCAATTCCCGCAGCATGCACTGACCTAACGCTGTATCAAGCTGCGGGAACTTGACTTCACGGTCATAGGCAG
>JAMCYN010000165.1 GCA_023474015.1 Armatimonadota bacterium | reverse complement strand
TTTGCTTGCCCCTTCCTCCAGACACACCCTCGCGGAAATGCCCTTGGGGTCCAGCTAGTGGTTCCTGTCACCAAGGCCCACAGGGGTCTCCCACCCCCTAGTCGCAGCGCCCTGCCGGGCGCACACACACGAACGGCTGGAGTTCAGACTCCAGCCGCTCGCTTCTCTCTCCCTCTTTCCTTTCCGAGTTAATCTTGGATCTTCTTATGAGACCTATAAACCTGATCAAACCCACAGGACAGGGCCACATATTAAGCCGCCATCCCTAGAATCAAGCGCAGATATGCATCATCCGTGTTTCCTTCTCAAGTGTCGGAATCCGCCGCGCTGGAAAACATTCCCTAACGTGCCACTTCACCGAGTATACTATGGCCGTATTGTAGCCCAAGCCAAGTAGCTCGTCAAGTGTAATCTTCGGAAGTTTTGTAAATCAGGTAATATTGCTGGGTCTGCGTCCAAGGGTGCGAGGCTATGCTGCGGCTTGTGGCAAGTTCCGGGAACAAGATCCCCAAAACACTGAAATATCGGGGTTTAAGAGGGGGGAGAGGATCTGCTCCAGCCTCTCCCCAGACAAGTGAGAAATTCGGTTTGCCAGAATCAGGCTTCCTTGGGCCTGCCTTCAACCGGTTTTCGCGCGTCTTCCTTCTTTTGACTCCTGACAACGGAGATTCGGGAGACCGCCTGAGCGAAAACCGCACGGTCCGTGCGTCGATCTCTCGGCTCACGGAACAGGCTTTGCAAAGTTCCGTTGGCCATTTTCTGCTCACTCCCCCGGCAGGCGGTGCCGGTAAACCATGTGTAAGACGCGGCAACGGACTCATCTGTTCCCACCTATGGCTGACTTGATAGCATTGCGAGCGCCATGGCAACAACATACGCTCCCACCAAGGTAATCCCCTGCCACTTTTGCAGCCTACCCCTCACCAACAACGCGGACACCAAGACCGTCAGCACCGTCATCGTTACGAATGTTGGACTCATAAGGTTGCGCACGGCGCCCGTGCCGTGCTTATGGTAGGCGACAAACGGCATCACCGCCAGCAACAGGCTATTGTGATTGACCTTGGAGCCGATAAAGTTGCAGATAGAAAGCTCGGCGTTGCGGCCGTTCTTCAAGACGACCATATACGCTGTCAGTTTCTCAGGCATCTCGGACGCGATCGGGCCAAGCACGATGGCTATCAACACAGGGCTTACGTGCCACATCCGAGCAATGTGAATCATAGAATCGACAAACGGTTCGGAAGCCAGGTAGACTATCACGCCGCCGATGAGCAACTCGACAATGCCCCGGCCGATCTGTCTCTTGGTTACTTCGTGAGTGCACATGTCCGAATCCGAAGCGCCCGCTCTGAAGACTTGATACACATAACCGGCGAATATCAGAGCAAGCGCAATAGCTTCGACAAGCGAAAGGGCATCGTCCCACCATATGAAGACGAAAGCCACGATGCCGGTAACAAGCAGGTAGAACGCATCTATCCTTGTGTGCTTGGACAGGCGTATCTCTTTGACCGGATGCCTGCTGAGCTTGGAGGTCGCCAGCCAGATCACCAGACCGTATCCCAGCGTGATAAGCAGCGTGCACGCTCCTATCGCCGAGCCGATTGCCATCTGATACTGACCCTTCATCGAAGCCCAGTAGACAAAGGCATACTCGGGAAGCGTGGTCACAAGGGCCAGGACGATGCTCCCGACGATGTTGCATCCCCATTTGCCGGCAAGCACCTCGGCTCCACGGCTCAGAAGATATGCGGCAAATACTATGATTAGCAGTAGTACAATAAACTCAACAAACGGCATCCGTGTTTGATATCTCCGTTGAAGTCTGAAGTCCGAGGTCTTCTTGTCATTCTGAGCCGCAGGCGAAGAATCTGCCTTGAACCTTTCGTGGTAGTCCATGCATTCGTTCAAAGCGGATGCTTCGTCGTGCCTCCTCAGCATGACAAGGCTTATGCGTCCGTGCGCCTAATATAGCATGCCATGCATCCGAGATGCAAGACCTCCATGCTATTTCCCTGCCCAAAACTCCCGCGCGCCGCGTGAAGCCAGGAAGGAATAAGCGGCCAGACACGGGTATTTCTTAAGTGGGTAAGGCAAAAACGATCCAGATAGACTGGAGGTGGCCGCAAATGGCTAGATATATAGAAGAACTGGTGAGCCAGCAGGTGCGCAAATCGGAACTGGCTCGGAGAAAGTCGAAGGCCGATGGGCAGCCGTGCGCGGGGCTTGTGGTTACGATCTCCCGCCGGATGGGGAGTGGGGCGCGAGTCATCGCAGACAAACTCGCTCACGACCTGGGCTGGAGCCTGTGGGACAAGGAACTGATAGAGGCCATCGCCCAGGATGCCGACGTCTCGCGCAGGGTGGTGGAGGCATTTGACGAGCGGACTATCTCCGAGATCGAGCTGGTCGCGCGCGCCTTTCTGGGCGATCAGGAGATGGGCGGCTTCATCTACGCGAGGCACCTGGCCCACGCTCTGGCAGCCATTTCCAAGCTGGGGTGCGCAATCATCCTGGGCCGGGGCGCCAACTTCATGCTCCGGGACGCCCTGAACGTTCGCATCGACGCATCCGACGAGGTCCGGATTCGTAACATGATGCAGTTCGAGGGTCTCACGCACGAGCAGGCCGAGCACAAAATCAGACGGTCCGACCGCGACCGCGAGCACTTCCTTACGAGCGTCTACGGCAAGGAGCGCGTGCAACACGCTCGATTTGACCTCGATATATGCACCGACCGCTGGACTCCCGACGATGCAACTGAGATCATAAAGACCGCTATAGCCGCCCGGCGACGCGCAGGGGCAAAATAGATGTTCGGGAGTCGGGATGTCCGGAAGTCGGGGAGTTCGGCAGTTCGGGTGTTCGGCCTGATACCTCTTACATCTCTCCCCCGCTGGAGAGATGGCGGTTGAGTGTGTCGAGGCTCTGCTGCAGCTTTTGCAGCGCGGACTGGAGGTCAGCCAGGCTGTTCGACAGCGCCTGTGTCTGCTCCTGGGTTTCCTGGGCGGGGTCAGGGCGCAGGCCGGCCTTCTCGACGAGCGACTTCACCACGGCTATCTCGAATCGCTGGAAAGCCGTTTCATAGACAAGATCGAAGTAGCCCATCACCTTGAACGGCAGGCTGCCGCAGGCTGCGGGCAGCGTCACCAGTCCATACCCCTCCCCGGCTTCAGGCTCGGGCGGAATAGCCGCGTATGGGACTTCGAAGTGAGTCACGGGCAGGTCGATCTCCTCGATGTCAATTTTTGAGGAACGCACTCGCAGGCGCTCTTCGACCTGCTCCAACTCTTCGCGGGTGAATAGCTGGTCCACATAAGCTGCGAATCGCCGGGCGAGGTTGGGGCTGAGCTGCGTGGGATCCTCGGAGTGCATCATATCGTCCCAGCCGGGCACGGTCTCGTGGTATGGGAACGCGGGTTCGGTACGGCCGACGTGGAACCAGTGTATACACACCCCGCCTTGCGTGCCAAACCGGCCCGGGCGCGTAACCAGCTCGCCCACTGTCTTGACCTTGAACAGCTTGTCCAAACCGCCCTCCCGTGAGGTCGCGTTAGGCGATCATCGACCCTTAATTAGTTATTCCAGGGCCGACCGTGCCGGGAGTGCTGTTAGAATTACGGGGTTTCGGGGCGACTTAGAGCCCTCACCCTCCAAACAGCTTCGCAATCGACTGGCCGATGCTGATGTAGATGTTGGAGTCCTGCGCTCGAAAGATCGAAAACGGCGCGTCCGGGGTCCCTATAAAGGGTCGCATCAGCCAGGCCATTTGAGCTCCGACGATGCCGTAGGTGATCAGCCACCAGTTCATTATCGCCGCGGTGCCCCGCTTGGTCTCGTCGGAAGAGTCCTCGCCCGTGGCCGGGGCAAGCCCGGAAACGCCCCTACGCAGGAACCAGACCCCGTATGCTCCGGCGATGACGAATATGAACCAGTTCAGCAGCTTGATGAAGTCATAGTTGCGGGTGCTGAGCATGAAGAACATCAGGATCAGCGCGCAACTGGCCAGCACGATGGACGTGACCGAAATGCTTGCCACCAGCAGCCCGAGTATGACCCTGAATCTGGCCCGAGGGCCAATCAGCACGTTCAAGACATAGAGCAGTGGGAAGCATATGACCAGGGTGAGCAGGAAGAGCAGCGGAAGCTTCACCCCCGAAGCCACGGCGAACTTCCACCCCTCGGCCCGGCCGTGGATCAGGCCCTGCGATCCCATCACCAGCCCATAAAACACGGTCAGCAGGATAAAGACCCAGAAGCACGAAGCTGTGTTCGATCTGACCTTCTTCTCATCCTGAAGGTCGGCGGCGACTTGCTCGCGGTTGCGCAACAGGTGATCAGCGTAGCCAATACCGTTCATCTTCATCGACTCCTTTGTGGATGAGCTTGGTAGCTGCTTCCCTCTACGCTTGGGGCCTCCAAAATGTTCCCGATCTCATTCCCGAGGACAAGATTTCCCAAGCCGGACGCGTGCGCGGCATTAATGAGACAACGGACAACGAAAACTCAACGAAAAGCTCACAAATCAATAACCAAAAAGACCTTGACAGTCAGGCACAAACATGATAGCCTCCAAACAGTTAACGTCAGACTTGGCCGAGACATGGTCGCAGCAGACTCTGTCCGGCGCAAGTCGGTTGTGTGCTCCGAGCGGACCCTCACTTTCTCAACGCAAAATCGGAAGGAGAATCGAGACATGCGAAAGATCATCTTCACCATGCTATTGTTGACGGCCGCATCAGCAATCGCGCGCTACGCATTCGCTGAGACTATCTTCTACCAGGGCGACTACCTCGACGGAACAAACCTGTCCTGCGAAAGAAACACCGGTGTGAGCGACTCCCGCGTATACGAGAACTTCACTACTAGCGCCTGGTGGCAAGTGACGGGGATCTTCGGCAACTTCGATTGCGGTAACAATAACTCCGTAAACCGTGCCTACTATGAGATCCGGCAGGGAATCACTCCCGGCAACGGAGGGACACTGATCGCTAGCGGGGAAGTATCCGCGACTTGTGTGACCATTGCACAATCCAGTGTGTGGAGTTGGGAATCCATCTACAGAGTCACCGGGACACCCGTCGGTCTGACGCTTGCCCCAGGCAGCTACTGGTTTACTCTCGCGCCTATCGGAGGTGGACCGTATGCTCATCAATGGTTCGTGTGGGGTTCTACAAGGCAGAACTCAGTAGGAGCAACTGATGGCTTGGCTTACTGGGACAGCGTGTGGTGGAACAGGCACTGGGTAAAGACTTCGGACTATATCTATTTTGACGGCGGGTGGTCATTTGGGGTCTCTGGAACCCTGGTTCCTGAACATTCCTCGATCCTCGTGCTCCTTTGCGGCATCGGAGGACTGGGCGGAGTGAGCCGGCATACCCGGCGGCTGCGGGAGTTCGTGCCGAAGCGTAGAAATCCGAAAACACCGAATGGGAGGAGGAACGGGGGCCCAGCAGGCATAAAGTAAAATTATGAGTACAGTGTGGAAATCGATTGCTGTGATGGCTGCGGTCGCGGTGCTGGCTTGTGAGCCGGCCCGCGGATATAATCCGCCCGATGGGCCCGACAACTATACCGCCGACCTCGGTGCCCTGCGCGCCCACGGCACTGTAATCGCGAAGGCACTGGACGTTCTCGAAGGCGACGGCTTCCAACCCACGGCCGATTACTACAGGCCCTATCTCCAGCAGTTGGCAAACGGTGTTAGGCAAGCCGACTACAGCAACGGAAGCATCACCATTTCCGGCATCAACATCACCAGCGTCTCGGTAAACAGCTTCGCGCATTTCTATAATCCCATTACCGGTAAGGGGCTTGTGATGGACTCTTCCCTGCTAAGCGTGGGCGGATGGCTCGACTGGCAGGTGCATACCCTCAAGGGTCCGCATCCGGGTGCAAACGACATGGCCGATTGGGCCTATGCGCAGGCCGTCCTTGCCGACCGCGACGGAGACACGGCGGCGGCAATGACATACCTGGGCTGGGCGCTGCATTATCTGGGCGATATGAGCGTGCCTCAGCACGTGACTGATCAAGATGGCCTAAAATCCGGTTCTCAGCACGTCGAATACGAGGATGCGGTGGATGGTTTTCTGGTTTCCATTCCACATGCCCATCAAGGTGGAGAGTATGACGACTCTCGCACCGCCGGGCAGACGATGGAACAAGTCGCGGGTATCTCCCGAGACTGGCTGTGGTCCGCCCAGAACGATTTTCAGGCCGCGGCGAATGTATGTGTTCCGCTCGCGGAGCGCTACAGCGCGGGTCTTCTGCGCAAGTTCCACAATACGCGGCTCAGCGAAGGTCTGCGGCACATCAATCTGACAATCGACCGCGTTAAGGCGGTGGACTATGGCTTTTGGGACAACCTGACAAAGAAGTTGGACTACGGAGTGGGCGGGCAGGCCGATTTCTATACACGCGTGCGGGTCGACGGCAAGTATTTCGACCTTGAGCCGGGATATGTGCAGGGCTGCGATGATATGCGCCCCAATTCGAGTTTGCCTTGGGCATGGTTCTTTCCCAGACGCGTGACCGGTTCGGACGACGTGCCCTTCAATATCGAAATATGGGATGATGATAACGTGGTCACAGGCGGTGACGACCACGCCTACATATCCCTAAGGTCCGGTGTTCAGGATCTCGATTTCACCTACAACGTGAGAACCGGCGCGCTGGGCGGGCCGGATTCGGGATATCTGCAGAACCTGGGAACCGACGCAAGCGGAGCGCATTTTTACAGCCGTGGTAACCATTCTTCGGGCGACGAAGCCGAAATCTGGTTCACGATCAAGGCTTACGTGGCCAACCCCGTCCCGAAGTCAATATCCGACGCGAAGCGGCTGAGTAACGGAACCATCGTGGATCTGAATGGTAAGGTCGTCTCCGCGGTGTTGCCGAACTGTATCTATGTGCGGGAATTGAGTGGCGTATCCGGGATTCGGGTGAGTCCGACGACGACTGTCTCCGTGGGGGATGTCGTAAAGGTGACGGGGGCTTTGTCCGTAGTCAACGAATGCGAGGCCGCGCTTACCAATGCCACTGTGCAGACAACTTCGCACCTCGATCGGGTCTCCCCAGTCGGGATGCCGCTTAGTCGTCTCGGAGGCAGCCCCAACGGTATCCAGAATAGCGTGGGCAGCGGGATCGGATTGAACAATGTCGGCCTGTTGATTCGAGCATGGGGGCAAGTGACCGGCATCGAGTCCGTGACGCCTCCCGCGCTCCCGACTTGGCTGACCATCGATGACGGAAGCGGAGCGTCGGTGAAATGTGTCTGTCCCGGCGGGTTTGTTGGCTATTCACAAGGCCGGCATGTTGGTGTAACGGGCATATCGTCCTGCGAGAAGGTGGGAAGCGACATCCGGCCAGTCATATTGCTTCGCGGCGCTGGAGATGCTATCGCTTATTAGCCCAACGTGCTTGCGTCGGGGCATAAAGCTTCCCGACGCATATCTCATCGGTGGGCTCGTTCGGGATTATGCATAAGAGTAAGCGTATGCGGCGGCCATGATATGCTTCGGAAGGCTTTTTACGCCGAAGCCTACGCGGCGGCTGCGGGAGTTCGTGCCGAAGCATAGAAAGTTTCGGACACTCAGGAGGAAGGCGATGGGCGGATCATTTGAGTCCTGCAAATACAATTTTGCAGGATTGCTGGGCAAGAATGAGAGGCGAAGTGTTGTCCTGCCAGAGTTTCAGCGCGGATTCAGTTGGGAGAAGACTCAAGTATCCACGTTCTGGACGGACTTCCTCGATTTTCACGAAGGCTACTGCATCAACCCCGTAAGCGCCTCCTACTTCTTGGGGCCAATCGTGATTCAAGAAGCAGATGACGAGATACTGCTCCTCGACGGGCAGCAACGCCTGGCGACCGCGACAATCCTTCTGGCAGCGGTTCGAGATGCAGCACGGTCCATCGCTGAGCATTATACTGCTGTCAAGGGTTCCGCTTCGGATTTCGCGCGGGATCTCCAGCGCGATCTGATAGAGAAGGAAGAAGGAGACCACAGCTACGCTCTCAGACTCAGCGAGTTAGATGCGCCGTACTTCGAGAGGACTATCCAAAGCGATCCTCCAAAGACTGCACCCTCGCGGTTGCGGTCTCACGAGCTTATTGCTGCCACGTACACGCATTTCGCAAAGGCGATTGAGGTTCAAACAGCCGGACTGGAGCCAGAGGAGGTACTGGCGCGCCTGAAGACATACAAGAACTGTCTCAGCAAAGGCATGATCGTAGTCGCCATTCTCGTCGAAAGTGAGGAGGACGCTTACTGCATTTTTGAGACGCTGAATGATCGAGGTTTGCGCCTATCTGTTCCGGATCTTCTTCTGAACCTCTTGATGCGCCGTTGCAGTGGAAGAACCGAGCGAAATACCGTTCGGCAATCGTGGAACACAATGCTACAGCAACTGGCACGACGCGACATTGCCCAGTTTGTCAGGCACATGTGGCTATCTAACTACGGCGATTTGAAGACGCGCGGCTTGTTCAGCGAGATCAAGCGTGTGCTGACGCAAAAGGCAGTCACAAGCAGCGACTTCGCTGGGATATGTGGAGATGAATGCCAGGACTACGTGTCCCTCTTGGATATCGATGACAGGATCCCAAGGTCCGCCCGAAATGATGTTTCGGGACTGGTAAAATACCTTAACGTAAGACCGTCCCTTCCCCTTTTGCTGTCTGGTTTGAGGAGTTTGAATGAGTCTGACTTCGCAAAACTGGCACATCTTGCCGCTGCTTTGGCGGTGCGCTATCTCGTTGTCGCGAATCTGAACCCTTTGGATCTAGAGACAGCATTCTACGCCGCTGCTCGTGAGATCAGGGGTAAGAAGCACACAAATGAGCGTAGCGCCCATTGCCTAGCGGCCGCCAAGGCCATCCTTGCCAAGCTGAACCCGGATGATGCGATGGTCGCCGCCTCGGCAGCCGATCTCGTACTGACCCGCGGCAGGGCTCAATGGCTGCTGGCAAAACTGGCTGGAGCAAAACAGTCTAGGTCGCGTGAGTTTGTACCAGATAGAGTGAACCTCGAACATATATTCCCGCAGAGGCCGGGCTCCGCTTGGCCGCACCGGGCTGCGCTTGAACCATACACCTGGCATTTGGGTAATCTGACAATTCTCGGAGAAGCCTTGAACAACAAAGCGGCAAATGCGGACTTCTTGGGGAAGTGCCGATACTACGCCAAGTCGGAGGTGGCGATGACAAACGAAATACCAGTGAAATACTCCGCTTGGACAGAGAAGGAAATCTTAGCACGAGCGCACGATCTGGCCGCGGATATCGTGGCCGTGTGGCCCGGCCCGTGAGAGGGTGGAAACGCATGCCCCGTCCGCATGCCGATTTCGCACATTCCTTGTCATGAATTCCTTCGCCCGACAAGCCGTTTCACGCTCAAATCCAGCCTCATTAACAACTCGCGAACAATATTTAACTGAAATATACCGCGAATACTTATGACGGAATGGCCTAGTTGTCGTCTTATAATTATGGAAGGCAAATTTTTCTGAAGGGTCGGGGAGGTGATCCTCGGCCCTTTGCTTTGCCTGCCGGAGGGAGGACGCCGGAATGAAATGCAGACGATTTACCGCGATTGAACTCTTGATGAGCCACCCCGATTCGACAGTGGCCGAGATGCTCGGCTTGAGGCTTTCGACACTCAGGCGATGGATGGGCGAGCCGACATTCGCCGAGGCCCTGCGGAACAGAGAGCGCGAGCAGAAGGCCAGCGCGGGGCGCATCGCCAGGCAGGCAGCCATCAACGCCGCCGCCGCGCTGTGCCAGGCGGCCTCCGATATGTCGAAACCCGAGCCTAAGGTGTTGCTGGAGGTGCTGAAGGTCAGCGGGGCGTTCGAGGCCCAGGCGGTGGACCCCGCCGATGCGCTCGCGGAGATTATCGCGCGGGCAACAAAGGAGGCCGAAGATGGGGTTGAGTAGCGCGGGTGTCCGGCTCGCGGTGGCGCGGTGGCTGTGGAGTTGGAAGCCCCACCCGACCCAAAAGGAATGGCTCCTCTCCGAGGCCCAAACCAAGGTCGCCGCCTGCGGGAGGCGATGGGGCAAGACCGAGGCCGCCGCAATCGACGCATGCACCATGGCGCTCACCACTCTCGGCAGCGTGCAGATAATAGTGTCGCCGACATACGACCAGAGCCGACTGATCTTCGACACCGTGGAGCGGCTGGTGATGGACTCACCGGTCACGCGGGTGATGGCGAAGGTCATCCGGACGCCTTATCCCCGGCTCTCGATAGGCCGCAGCCTGATAATGGCGCGCACCGCCGACGAGGATGGCCGCAACCTGCGGGGCCACTCGGCTGACCGTGTGATAGTCGACGAGGCCGCCTACGTACGGGATAGCGTGATCCAGGAAGTGATCTCACCGATGCTCGCCGACCGCAACGGCCGGCTGGTGATGCTCTCGACGCCGTTCGGAAAGAACCATTTCTATAGGGCGTTTTTGAAGGGAAGTGGAGAGTGGAGAGCGGAGAGTGGAGAGAAGGGAAGGGAGGGCAATTGCGCCGCGTTCACGTTCCCTTCGTGGACCAACCCGCACATCAGCCGCGTATACATCGAGAGGCAGCGGGAGGAGATATCGACGCGGCAGTTCGAGGTGGAGTATGAGGCGCGGTTCATGGACGATGTGAGCAGCGTCTTTCCGTGGGAGGAAATCAACGCCGCCGTTGAGCGAGGGGCACATCTCGGGGCCTGCGGCCCCGGCTCCGGCTCCGCCGCCTACGGCTCTGGAACCGAAGCAACACTAAGCAGTTACGACTATATCGTCGCGGGCCTCGACTGGGCGAGATATTCGGACTATACCGCCATCATCGCATTGGGAATTGTTGACGGCTTCGCCGAGGTTATCGCTATCGACAGGCTCAACGGCATGAGTTGGAGCCAACAGATAGACCGCGTGGCCGACTTCCTGAGGCTTCATCGGGTAGGCGCAGTGCTTACGGACCAGACCTCAATCGGCGACGCGCTGCTGGAGCAGCTTCGCACCAAGGTGTGGGAGAGCGGCATGGACGTATCCGTGGACGGCTGCATCTTCACTAACCAGTCGAAGCAGGAAATGATCGACGCCCTGGCGATGAGGTTCGCGCACGGGACGATCTCGATCCCGCGTGACGAGCACCTTCTGAAGGAGCTTCAATACTTCGAGCGCGAGATCACCGACTTCGGCAACGTGCGCATGAACGCCCGCTCAGGCTGCCACGATGACCTCGTGATTGCCCTGGCGCTTGCGTGCCGTCAAGCGAAGGGGATTGGAGGTGTTGGAAGGTACTTGAGCCGGAACGGAAGGGTTGCGGCGGTGGGATGGTAATTCACCGAAGGGGTGAATCATTGCTTGACAACTACTGCCGGTGAGGTATAATATAGCTGGGGAGATGGAGATCAGGTTCGCCACAAAGGCGCTTGAGGCGCTATATACCGAGGAGAAAGGCGCGGAGCTATACCCGGCGGAGGTAAGCCAAGCCTATTTCGACCTGTTGGCGTTGATCGAAAGTGCAAAGGATGAGCGCGAACTTCGCGCATTGCAGGGAGCACGCTTCGAGAAGCTCAAGTCAGAGCGAAGCCGCTATTCCATGCGTCTGACCCGGCAGTGGAGACTTGAGTTTGAATTCGATCCACCCAAGGGAATCAACAAGTCCGTTGTTATCGTCCGAATCAGTAAGCACTACGGTGACTAATATGACCACAAAACTTAGACCAGCCAGAGCGGTAAAGCCCGGAAACATCCTCGGGCGAGAACTAGAGGCGCGCGGGTGGACTCAAAAAGAGTTCGCGCAGGTCATCGGCCGTCCTCCGCAGACGGTGAATGAGATAATAGCCGGAAAGAAGGCCATTACACCTGAGACGGCTCTTCTCTTTTCAGCGGCTTTCGGCACCTCAGCGGAACTCTGGCTCAACTTGGAAAGCAACTACAGGCTAAGATTGCTGGAGAAGAGCGCCGAGATGAGTGAGGTTGCTCGCAGGGCCCAGCAGCACACCGCGCTCGCAGCCGAACGCGGCACGAAGAAGCGCGGCAGGACCAGGCAGACGCCGTTCCATCTCGATATATTGGTTGAGGAATCTGATGGTGGATATGCGGCGCATTGCCTGCAATTGGACCTTGTGTCGGTAGGTTCCACGGAGGAATCCGCCGTGTCTGCTCTGATGGACCTCATTCGCGCGCAGCTCGACTTCGCGGTGGAGCATGGTAATATTGAAAACATTCTCAAGCCGGCTCCTCAGGAACTGTGGGTGAAACTGTTGCGACGTTACAGCGGCGAGCCGAAGTGCAAGCGGCTGACGGTGCCGGCGGGAGGCGGGACGCCGCCCATCGAATCGACTGTTTGCTACGTGTAACTATTAGATTGATTGAGTTCAAGCCAAAGCGCCCTTCGCGACCCAAATCGCGGGGCGCTTTTTTCATGCCCATTTTTGAAAGGAGGATTCTATGCCAAAGTCAATTATCACCTACTTTGCCGACCGGCTGAAGCCCCGTCGCTCGCCTCCGTTCGGCGAAATCGCCTCGACGAGGGGGCCGCTGGCGAGCCTGGCGTCGGTGGCGCCGTATAATCCGGACGACCTGATCGGCAAGCGCGGGTATGCGGTCTACGACCAGATGCAGCGCGACGCCCAAGTGCAGGCGTGCCTGACGATCAAGAAGTTCGCCGTGCTCTCGCGGGGGTGGGAGGTTCATCCGGCCTCCGACGATCCCCAGGACCGGAAGGTGGCCGAGTTTGTGCGGTTCGCTCTGGAGGACATGCGCGGGTCGATTTTGGACGTGCTGTTCAATGTGCTCGATGCCCTCGCCAAGGGCTTCAGCGTGCTGGAGATGAACTATCGAGTCATCGACCGCGAGCCATATCGAGGGATGGTGGGCTTCGCGTCGATCAAGAGCAAGGACCCGTCCACGTTCGCGTTCGACACGGATGAATATGCGAACATACGTTCCTTAAAGCGGACAGGGTTCGGCTTCGGTGGCGAGGCGGTTTCGGGAATGAATTCCCGAAACACCACTGCCGACAGGGCGAGTCTGCCGCCGGAGAAGTTTGTGGTCTACTCGCATATGCCCAGGTATGAGTCGCCCTACGGCACATCCGACCTCCGCGCGGCCTACAAGCACTACTGGAGCAAGGACGTGCTGATGCGGTTCCTCAACCTGTATCTCGAAAAATACGGGTCACCGACCGCCAAGGGCAGCTACAAGCGCGGCACGCCGAAGACCGCCCAGGACGACCTGCTGCGGGTGCTCGACAAAATCCAGCAGGAGACCGCGATAGTCATCCCGGACGACGTGACCGTGGATCTTATGGAGGCCCAGCGCGGAGGGGAGGCGGGTTACCTGCAGGCCATCGAGTTTCACGACAAGCAGATAGCCAAGGCGATACTGTCGCAGACGCTCATCACCGACGAGGGCGTGCGGGTCGGGTCATTCGCGCTGGCGAAGGTCCATCTGGACGTGCTGAAGATGTGCCTGAAGAAGCTCAAACGCGACCTCGAGGAAAGCGTGATGCAGGAGCAGGTGATCAGGCGGCTGGTGGACTACAACTTCAGCGTCACGTCCTACCCGACCTTCAGCCTGGGACCGGTGGAGGACCGTGATCTGGAGCAGCTCGCCGGAGTAATATCCGCGCTGGTCTCGGGGAAGGTGATCAACCCAGACGAGGGGTGGATACGGGAGTACCTGGGGCTGCCGGGAGAGAGTTGAGAGTGGAAAGCGGAGATTATATGCGTCGGGAAGCTTTTTACCCCGACGCACGCTTTGGCGAAAAAAGCCTGCCGAAGCATATTAACAATTAGCTTTGAAAGGAGACACATATGACCACAGACACCATCGAACGTGAGGCCAAGCTTTTTGAAGCTGGCAGCTACCCCGACAAGGGGATCGACATTTCCGAGGAAGACCTCGACCGCATCATCGCCGGGTCCAAGGACGCGCCCGTGAGGATCGAGCACACGAATACGCCGTTTGACGGCGCGCTGGGGGTGCTCAAGGGGGTCTATCGCAAGGGCAGGGAGCTCTTCGGTAAGCTCTGTTTCACCAAGGCGGCCTGGGAGCTGATAAACGCCGCGAACGCCAGGCGACTCTCGGTCGCGATACGCAAGGACAAGACCGGCATCGCCGAGGTATCGCTGGTGCGCGAGCCCAGGATATCCGACGCGGCCGTATTCAGCGAGACCGAGGTCACCCGGCTGGCGGAGGTCGATTTCGCTCTCGATGCCGAGTTCTCTAAGACTGAGGACGCCGAGGCCATCCGGCTGCACCGCGAGCTTGCCGAGCGGGACGCGCAGGCGCTGGTCGATGAGCTGAAGCAGCAGGGCAAGATTGTCCCGGCCTCGGAGGTCTTCGCGCGGGCGATCCTGCGCTCGGACGATTCGAGCGTTATCACATTCGGCGACTCGCCCGTACCCGTGAGCCAGATCTTCCGATGGTTCATCGAGTCCCAGCCGAAGGTGATCGAGTTCGCGGAACTCGCTAAGGTCGAGGCCGAGGATGAGCAGCCCGAACTCTTCGCCAAGCTCGGGGTGACTTCTCACCAGGTCGAGAAGTATCGGGGACGCTAGAATGTTGCTCCCTGTCATCCTGAGTGGAGCGAAGGACCTGCTTTGCGCCGAAGGTTATTGCCTCAGCGAGGTGTACAAAAGCAGATTCTTCGCCTTCGGCTCAGAATGACATGTGTACAGCCTCGGACTATACAGCGAAAGGAGACATGATGGACAAGCAGCAGAACACACTTCCTATCCAGACCTACGTAAGGTCACGGGTAAGCACGTCGGTCACCGACATCGGCGACCTCTCGCAGGGAACTGTCAATCTAACCCTTGCGAAGCCATCGGATGTGCAGATCACCATTGTCTCGGACTCCTTCGGGGGTCAGCCGGCGCTCTTTATCGCGGCGATTGGGCGGACACCCACACTGCTTGATTTTGATGTGGTAATAGGCCCGGTGGATGGCCGCTACGTCAAGGACCAGAACAGATATACGCTGCGCCTGCCTGCGGGCACGGCGGCGTTTAACTGGAAATCCATGGAACCGGATGCCACACCCGCAACGTTCCCTACGACCGGCTCCCGCCTGGTGCTGGCAATCGACCAGTAGTCGGTCGGCTACTCTTGCCGGGTCGAATGGCCACACGAATAACGGAAGCGCGTGAGGGCGTAAACGATGTACTGGTTCAAGCTGATGCCGTTTGCTTCGGCGGCGTCCGCCAGGTCTCGATGTAACTCACGGGGCAGGCGAGCGACGAATCTACCGCTGTAAGCCGACACATCGTCCTCCGGCGGCTCCGGTATCTCAAGGCCCTGGGCGAGGTACTCGTCAAAGAGTGCCCGCTTGGTCTCCTGCAGATTAGCGTAGGCCTCCTCAGGGGTCTCGCCGTCACCGACGAAAGCATAGGAACCGAGGCTGGGGATGGTAGCTATGTAGCCGCCACCGTCCGATTCGGGTATCCGGCGAATCTCCACGGGATAGTCGAGAGACATATAGTATTCAAGGTCTTTCTTCATTGGACGCCTCCACGTGGCGGATGTGCTTCACAGCCTGTGCAATGCGCTTGAGATAGGGCCTCTTGACCTTCTGCCCGCCACTCACGGGGATAGTCAAGTGACCACCAATACCGAATCCGGGGAGGTCCGCAAGCCTGGAATCCTTGATGCGGAATTGATGAGAACTTCCCGCGCCGCGCTTGATGCTGCTTTCACCGAAGAAGTGAACCAGCACCGCTTCCACGCGCTCGCTGGATTCAGTCGGTGGCGCGGAAACCAGCCACTTGTCAATCAAGGCATCGTAGTCCAAATCGCATTCTCCTCGGACAGTATTATGATACCACATTTGGTATCACGAGTCAACGTCTGTTTTACGAAAGGAGCATACCATGACAGCAACAACAACCGCAAGAGAAGTAAAGAGAAAGGACGGGCAGATCATCAGCTTCCCGATAGCTGCCGTCAAAATCCCTAAGGGGGCGCTGGTGAACATCAACGCCGCCGGCTACGCCACCAACTCCACCGATGCGGCCAGCGAGACATTCGCGGGCGTCGCCTACGAGACGGTGGACAACTCGGCGGGCAGCGCCGGGGACCTCGAAATTCGCGTGGAGACTACCGGCACGTTTGTTTTCGTCGATGGCGGCGGGAACGGCGCGCAGACCGATGTCGGGATCGCGTTCAAGATCAGCGACAATCAAACCGTCACCGACGCCGCGACGACCAACAATATCGTGGCCGGGGTCGCCGTCGAGAGCATCAGCGCGACCAGCGTGCGGATTCGTATCGACCGGTACGCGAGCTAGACGCAGTTATGCGCCGCGGTCGCTCCTATTGCGGCCGCGGCGGCAAGGCGATCAGCGAATCTGCTACCGTTAGTGGCTTTCGCATACTACTCGCCCGGGCCGGGCAGGGTTGGATCCCGGCTCATGGATTGTTATACCCGAAGTTGGCGAATACCTCTGCTTGGCTGCTTGAGTTTGTACAAGTTGCGAGTTGCGTGTTAGCGTGTTACGGGTTGGGAAGGGACTCCCTTCAACTCGTAACTCGTAACGCGTAAACCCGAAACAGAATGGAAAGGAGACATTAACCATGCCACTCACCAAATCCGATGTGCCCACTCTGCTTGAGGATGGGCTGAAGACCGTGTTCTTCGAGGCGCTTGACGCGACCATCGGCGACTACGAGCGCGTCGCCACCATCGTTCCGTCCGAGTCCGACGAGGAGGACTACCCGTGGCTCGGAGCCGTGCCGACCGTGCGGGAGTTCAAGGACGAGAGGATGCCGCTCGGCCTGCTTGAGCACAACTACACCATCCGCAACAAGACCTGGGAGTCGTCCATCGCGGTCGAGCGGGCCGCCATCGAGGATGACAAATTCGGCCAGATCAAGCTGCGGGTGCAGTCCCTGGCGCGCGAGGCCAAGAGGCACGTCGACGAGCTGGTCTTCACTCTGCTGAAGAACGGCTTCGCCGCGACCTGCTACGACGGCCAGTACTTCTTCGACACCGATCACGCCGAGGGCGATTCCGGCACGCAGTCCAACAAGGGCACTTCCGCGCTGGACGCAGCCGCCCTCCAGGCCGCGATCACGGCCATGATGAAGTACAAGGACGACCGCGGCAGGCTGCTGGGGGTTACCCCTGACCTGCTCGTGGTCCCGCCGGACCTTCAGTGGACCGCCATGGAGCTTCTGGAGTCCACCTACTGGCCGGGCTCGCAGAGCAACCACAAGATGGCGAACAACGTCCTCAAGGGCAAGCTGGACCTGCTCGTCTCGCCGTATCTGACGGACACCAGCGACTGGTTCGTGCTCAGCACCAAGGGCGTGGTGAAGCCGGTCATCCTCCAGTCGAGGACTCCGGTGGAGTTCGCCGCGCTCGAGGCCGACTCCGAGAGCGGCTTCCTGCGCGACCAGTATATCTACGGCGTCCGCGCCCGCTACAACGCCGGCTACGGCCTCTGGCAGATGGCCTACGGCAGTCAGGTTAGCTAGTTTGCGCGTTCGCGGGTTGGCGGGTTACCAACTCGTCAACCCGCAACTCGATAACTCGCAAACCAGGAGGTGAACGTTGTCCATTACAATCACAACCGCCGAGGTCAAGCGCAAGGCTATGATCGACTCGGGGGATACGACTTATGACAGCTCCATAAGCTCGCTGGTCAGCGAGATGCAGCCCGCGCTGGAGTACTCAATCACCGACGCCTACTACAACGACACGTCCAACACCAAGCTCCAGGCGACCCTGAAACTCGGGATGCTGGAAATGATCGCCGGGGAGTTCGTCGAACAGCTTCGCAGGGAATCAGGGCGGACGGAGCAGTTTTCCGTGGCCGGGGTCTCCATCGGGGAACTGACGCAGCGCGGGGTCGATCTCGTCCAGCAGGGGGCGACGCGGCTCGCCCCGTATCTCAAGGCCGCGCTTCCGATGATGTCCGAGGCGGCCGCCGCAAGCTCGACGGCCGATAAGGACATGGTCTTTTCGGACGATGAGGAGGTGTGGTAGATGTCGTTTCTCTCGCGCGTTATCAAGAAGTTCGGCAGCTACGGCGAGCAGTTCACCGTCGGTTCCAATACCTACCGAGGCGTCTTCAGACCCCTGGACTCGGGCACAATGAATACCTATCTCGACGATGTAGAGAAGATGGGTGTGGTGAAGCCGGGACTCGTGCTAACGACCCAGGGTGACGCCGTTATCAACGTGGACGATACCATCACCCGCGACAGCCGCACGTACACGGTGCTGAAGACTTCACTGCATCGTATCGGCGGAGTCGCGGTGGTGAAGGTCGTGATACTTGCTTAGAGGAGAGTCAGAGAGTGGAGAGTCCGGAAGGGAAGGCCCCTGCTCTCCACCCTCCACTCTCCACTTTCCACTCTTGGACTCCCGAAAGGAGGATGCAACTATGCACTTCGATACAAACATTCCCGTCGGCGACTGGGTCTCGCTGGCGATCGGCGTACTTGGTTTCGTCACTGCGTGTCTGTCGCGCAAGGACAGGCTCCCCGCGTGGGCTCGCAAGTGGCTCAACCGCATCGGGGCCGCCCGAGTTACAGACGCCATCGAGCGCGCGGCGGCAATCGCCGAGCTTACGCCCGATCAGCGCCGAAAGCAGGCCATCATCTACCTGCAGAAGCTCTGCATCAAAGAGCTCGGGTTCCCGATCCCCGCGAGCATAGCGAACCTGCTCGTGGAGCATATCTACCAGCAGTGGAAGCGGGGCCGGAGATGAAAGTCGCGCTCGATGCCGGTCACGGAGGCCGCACGGGGGCAATGGCTAATGGTCTGATAGAGGACGAACTCGCGCTCGATTTCGTGAAACGAATCGGGCATCACCTTCGCGCGAGCGGCCATCAGACAGTCTGCACCAGAGCGGATGAGAAGTTCGTACCGCTCCAGGCCCGTGGGCGGCTCGCCGTCGCCGAGGACTGCGACGCCTTCCTCTCGATCCACTTCAACGCCGGACCGGCGTCAGCACGCGGCGTCGAGGCGTTCATCGCCTTGGGAGACAACCGCAGCCGGACTCTCGCCGAGCGGCTGGTGGATGCGGCTTCATCGCTTGGCTTGAAGACGCGAGGCGTCAAGTGGGACTCTCAGAGCCAGCACACGCGGCTGAAGGTACTCAGGGACACGTATCGTGTCATGCCGGCGGTGCTGCTGGAGGTTGCTTTCTTGACCAGCGCGCACGACTCGCGGCTGCTCAAGGGGCCGGAGTTCCGAGAGGCGGTTGCGAAGAAGATCGCGGAAACGCTGACCAGTCCGCAACCAAGCCAAGGCATTGTGCAGAAATAAGGGTGACAATCAAGGTGTTGGGTTTTGGGTGATGGGTGTTGGGGAAAATGACGCGCCTCCCTTCCCCAACACCCAATCCCTATCACCCAACCGCCACTCCCGCCGAGCCTGTTGACAACTGAGCAACGTGCTCACTAGAATAGGTCATCAGGCACACTCAATGATTGCCCCGCGAGTCGATCTCGCCGAAATAATGGAGGTTTCCGCAAATGGTCCGCATTACACCCGACCACTCATCAGCAATTTCAATCATGGTAGTCGTTATGACGATCTGCCTCGCCGCGGCTCCGACGCTCGCGAACGAGCCGAGCCCCCAGTATCGAAATATATCCCCGCTCCCAGGCGGCGGCACGGCGCTCAACGCCCAGGGCGAGCCGGACGGCCAGGGCTCGGTGCAGATCAATATTCCCGTCGCTTACACCCCTCACTGGGGCTACCTGAACACGGCGCTTTATAACGGGGCACACGAGGGCGGCGGCGAAACCGATAACGGCGCCGGCTTCCTCGAAATGGGCTTCGGCGGGAGGCCGTCGCTGTATGTCAGCGGCTTCCTGGTGGGCCGCAATACCGGCGAGGCGAAGGTCCTCAGCCTCCAGACTATCCTGATTCAGGAAAAAGCCAACGTTCCCGCGATAGCGTTCGGCGTGCAGGATTTGCTCAACAAGGAGCACTCGACCACCGGCCGGACTTACTACGGCGTCGCCACCAAGTCGATCCGGCTCGCGGGCCGCCCGGCGTCCATCAGCCTCGGCTTCGGGGACAGCAGGTTCCTGAACCAGCCCTTCGGCGGCCTGTCAGTAGCTCTGGGCGACCAATGGAACGCGATAGGCGAATACGACGGTTTCCAGCCGAACGTGGGCGTCACATACCGCCCCCACGGGCGCTACGGCAACCTGACGTTCCTCGCAGCATTCAACGGCAAGACCGGTTGGCTGGTGGGGCTGGGGAATACGTTCGATATCCGGCGGCGGTGATTGATATTTCTGGAGATCGACACAGAAGAGGGATAGGCTTCAGCCCCTTCGGAACCGAAGCAACCCGCGTCAGCTACCCTTCCGACACCTGCACCGTCTCCGCGAAGAGGTTCCGTGTTGAGAAGCCGGGCACCATTTCATCGAGGGTATTGCGCATCTCCACCGTGTCGCCGCTGACTATCATCTCCCGCATTCTCCGCAGCATCTCGCCAACTTCGGCTTCGGTGAAGCACGGGGGGCGATGGACGGCGAACAGCCCATCGCATGGCGCGGGCCTCACTTCTTCATCCTCGTTGGTGAGCGTCTCGTGCATCTTCTCGCCCGGCCGCATGCCGGTGAACTTGATCGGAATCTCCGAATGGGGTTCATAGCCGCAGATTCTGATCATATCGCAAGCTAGGTCCAGTATCTTGACCGGATGGCCCATGTCGAGCACATAAAGCTCGCCCGACACGCCCGATGCGCTTGCCTGGAGCACCAGTTGAACGGCTTCGGGTATGGACATGAAGAACCGCGTCATTTCGGGATGAGTCACACATACCGGTCCGCCGCGCTTGATCGCCTCGTGGAATATCGGCACCACGCTTCCCCTGCTGCCGAGCACATTTCCAAACCGCACTGTCACATACGTCGTCCGCGGGTATGCGGGAACCATCGAGCGGATCACTTCCTCGCACAGCCACTTGGTCGCGCCCATAACGCTTGACGGACCAACGGCCTTATCGGTGGAGATCAATACCATCTTCTCGACGCTGTAGCGCCCGCAGCACTCGGCGACACAGTTCGTGCCGAATACGTTGTTCTGGACGGCCTCAAGCAGGTTGGCTTCCATTATCGGCACGTGCTTGTGCGCCGCGGCGTGAAAGACTACCTGCGGGCGATGAGTGCGGAACACCTGGTCCATGCGAATCTCGTTCGCCACGGACGCGATCACCATCCGCAGCCGGTCCGCGCGGTCGGGGTTACTTAGCCGGAGTTCGTGGTAGATTTGGTGTATCGAGTTCTCGCCGTGGCCCAGCAGAATAAGCGTCGTGGGCTCGAGCGCGATAATCTGCCGGCAGAGCTCGGAGCCTATCGACCCGCCCGCGCCCGTTACCATAACGCGAGCGCCAGTCAGGCATCCGCCAATCCTGTCCAGGTTTATCCTTACAGGCGGCCTGCGCAGGAGATCCTCCACACTGATCTCTTCGATGTGCGCATGGGCTTTGCCGTTGAGCACTTCGCGAATACCGGGTATGATCTTGACCGGGACCTTCTGCTTGCGGCACGCCAGCACGTATTCTCTTATCCTGGCTCCGCTCGAATCGGGAAGCGCGATCAGGACCTCATCGACCGCGCGTTCGTCCAGCAGCCGATGCAGATGGCGGAGCGGCCCGAGCACGCGAGCATTGCGAATATAAGTGCCTTTTCTATCGGGTTTGTCGTCGAGAACCCCGATGACCTCGTACTGCACGCCCAGCTCATCCTGCAGCGCGTTCAACACGCGAGCGCCGGAGCTGCCGCCGCCCAGGATCACCACCCGCTTGGGGCGCGTGTCTCGGTGGATAGCCTCGAACGCGCCTTTGCCGTAGTTCGTGCTGAGGCTGGCCAGTCTGAGCAGAATCCTGACTCCGCCGACGAGCGCTATGCTCATCATCCAGAAAATAGTCACCACGGAGTACGGGAAGCACTTGCCGTGCAGTATGTATTGCACCGCCAGCAGTCCGGCCAGTCCGATGGTGTTGGCGCCTATCACTCCGGACACCATCTCCAGGCTGGCAAACCGCCACGCGTACCGGTAGAGCCGGAACGCATGGAATATGACGGAGTAGAAACACAACGCAATACCAATGCAGAGGAGGTTATCCCGAAGGTGCCTATGCACGACCTCCCCGATGGTCAGCGTGTCATAGCGAAGCCAAAGTGAGAGAACCAGGGCGCCAATGAGGGCGATGAGGTCACCACACACCAGTAGGACCGCCCCAGCACGGGCTCGAATGCGTCGAAACATGCGTACCGTTGTCTCGTTCATCCTGTCTCTTGCTACACCTCCCGTGCATGATGCGGCGTTTGCCGGAGAATCAATTCTCTAATCCGCATACCGATTGGACCATCCGTGTCCTTAGAGGATCCAACGGTCCTCGGCAGGACGCATTGTCTGCCTGCTATACGCGTCGAGTATTCTAGCATCTAGCTCTGGAGAATGTCAACATGCAATAGCAAACTTAAGTCCACTCGTCGGAGTAAAGCATACCCATGGATGCAGTGACTCAATATCACACTGAGTCCTGAGCGTGGATTGGGCGACCAATACGGCTTTTCGGTATGAACGACCGCCCACTACAGGTGAAAAATGGGTGTATGTACGCGAAATGAATAGCACCCGCTTGTGGACGGAGGCTTAAGAAGAGGATTACACGTGCTCGACAGTGCGGCGGCCCGTCACGCCTTTATAGCGTGTCTTGTATTTGTCGGCGCTGATCCGCACGCTGATTGACATTGCGGTTATGAAGAAACACAGCATCCCGCCGAGCGCCGTGTTGACCGTCGTGCGCGGGGCGATTTTCTTGCGATTGGGCTTGGCCCGGTCGATTATCTGGTAATCGCCGTCTTCGCCCTTGCGGGTTATGCTGGCGATTTGATACTGTTCGACCAGCAGTTCATAGGTCTTCGATAGCACCATTACGTCTCTTTGGAGCCGCGCATACTGGGCGCCGACGGCGGGCAGCTTTGATATCCTGGCGCGCATCTCCTCGCGCTTCTTCACTACGTAGTCGCGGGCGGATTCGAGGCTGCGCTTGCGCACCTCCTGGTCAACAAGGGTATTGAGATCGCCGACATTTCCAAGCTCGCTCTTCACGCTTTCGAGTTCCTGGTTTACGGATAGCAGCTTGGCATCGAGCTCAGCCGACTGCTGTATGAGGCTCTTGGCGTCTTCTTCGACCGCCGTGACGTCGTTCTTCTCCATGAAGTCTTTCAAGCGGTCCTCGGCCCTGGAGAGATTGCGAGTAGTCTCTTCGATCTTCTGGGCAATGAACTCCGCCTTACGCTTGGAGGCGGTGACCACAAGCGAACTGAGATTGTCCAGCATCGTGTTGACTATATCCGCCGCCAGTTTCGGGTCATGCGCCTTTGCCAAGACGGTTATACTGCCGTTCTTGTTTTCCTGAATGTTGACGCAGTTCGCCATGTAGTTGGGGTTCTTTTCGACCTTGAGCCGATCACTGACTATCTTGGACAATGTGGAGCTTTGCAGGAGTGAAAGCAAGTATCCGCTCGAGGTGCCGCCGGAGGAACCAATGGGAATCGGAAGGTCTCTCAGGAAACTGACGCCACCCGATTGCTGCACGTAGATCGTCGCGCTGGACTGGTACGTCTTTGGAAGTACTTTGCTGATGACGAAGCCCGACACCGCGCCTAGCAGAGTAACGGCGAGCAACAGCTTCCAACGCGCGATGAGCGGTGACAAGAACGCCAAGAGATCGATTTCGTCGGTGGTCTGAAGTTCCTTGCTGTCCAACTGCGCCTGTCCTTCCATTGCCAACCCAGCCGCTTTCCGTCGCGACGCAATGGAATTGTACTTGCGCTAGAGTCGGTTGTCAAGTGCGCGCGTTCACTTTGAACGAACTCCTCGGTCGCGCGGCCTTGTCCCATTTGTCGAACCTTTCCAGGGTCTCGATGATGGTTGACTGGTCGTCCTCGGTGAGGTCATTGAAGAAAGGCAGGCGCAGGAGGCGGTCGCTGACACGCTCGGTGACCAGGCAACTATAGCGGTCTCCGCCGAGGCGCTTGCCCATCTCCGAGAGGTGCAGCGGCAGGAAATGGAACACGCTCAATATGCCGTTCGATTTCAGATGCTCGATCAGCCGTCGGCGCTCGTCCAACGAGTTAAGGATGATGTAGAACATATGGTACGGCTGCTCGCAGTGGTTGGGGATCACCGGCAGCCCAACGCCATGATCGGTCGCCCACTCCCACAGGCCGTCGTTGTATCGCTCCCAGATCGCCCGACGCTTATCCAGAATCTCCCGGTAGAACTCCAACTGGGCATAGAGAAACGCCGCCAGCATATCCGACGGCAGGTAGCTGGAGCCGACATCCACCCAGCCGTATTTGTCTACCTGTCCCCTGAAGAACCTACTGCGATTGGTGCCCTTCTCGCGGATAATCTCGGCCCTCTCGATCAGGTCGGGGTCGTTTATCAGAAGCGCGCCGCCCTCGCCGCAGTAGAAATTCTTCGTCTCATGGAAACTCTGAGTCGCCAGCGCGCCGAACGTCCCCAGGTACTTGCCCTTATACCTGCCGAACAGTCCGTGGGCGTTATCTTCGACAATCGGGACGCCTCGCCTCTCACAAATCTCGCAAATCATGTTCATCTCACAGCCGACTCCGGCATAATGCACCGGAACGACCGCCTTCGTGCGCGACGAGATCAGGCGTTCGAGCTGCGTTTCGTCCATATTCAGCGTATCGGGCCGAATATCGATGAATACCGGACTTGCGCCGCGCAGCACGAAGGCGGTCACGGTTGTGACGAACGTGAACGATGGCACGACCACCTCGTCCCCCGGCTCGATATCGAGCAAGAGAGCCGACATCTCAAGCGCATGGGTGCAGGAAGTGGTCAACAGCGCCTTGGCAACCCCAAGCTCCCGCTCGAGGTGCGCGTGGCACTTGTGTGTAAACATCCCATCGCCGGAGATCTGCCCAAAATGGATAGCCTCGGCGATGTAGTTCAGCTCTTTGCCGGTCAGCCAGGGTTTGTTGAACGGAATACGATACTTGTCCATCGCGGCTCCCGGGTTGATCAATACCCTTATTGAGCCGACTTTATCGTATTTGTCATCGGGTTGGTTGAGGGAAATTATGTCCAGCACGCGACCACCGCCGTTCATGCCATGTCGCGGAGTGCTGGTTGTCAAATGGAGAATGCGTGGCCCATCACTGAGTGTGTCGCATGTCGTAGACTGCATAGCGGCGATTTGCCGCAACAACGTGATAGTCCTTTTTGAGCAGTTCCAGCAAGTCCGGCTGTTCCCTGCCATACAACAAAGGCGCCCTTATTATGAAATAGTCGGGCCGCGCCGGCAGGAAGTCATTCTCCAGTCTCTCTTTCGCCGTCATGTGGGGTATCCCATACTTCGCCCAGGCGGCAAAGTCATAATCTGCGGGCCAATTTCGCCCGCAGAACCAGCCGAAATAGCAGAGTTTCGCGCCGTAGCCGTGGCACAGAATGATTGTATTCGTGCTGTGGCCCACGAGCCGGCCGATCTCCTCGGCGTCGGTCTTGACCTCGTTGATGGTTTCCGCTCTCGCGGGAGCTATCAGTTGCGGCTTAATCTCCTGGAATACGAACGCCATAGCGGCAACGGCGAGAAGCATGCAGCACGCCCGTACAGCGAACAGTGGGCGGGAGCTGGCCAGGCGATCCGTCACGCAGGCAAACAAGGGCGACAGAGACAGCGCCACTATGGGCATCAGCAGCAGATGGTTGTAAGTGTGGGTGTGCGTCCAGTAGGTAAAGAAGAAGCAGTATGCGAAGTAGCCGATCCAGAGCCCGGACAGCAGATATCGGACGAACCGATCACGCGCCAGCAGCACTCCGACCAACGAAAGACAAAAAGGCGCAAGCCCGACTGTGCTCTGAATAATGGAAAACCAACCTTTCCAGAAGTAGCCATGTAGCAGCATTCCGGGACTGAACAAATAAGAGCGGCCAAACTCAGTGGTCAGGGTGAAATAGACGTAACTGGCCAGCGACGGCAGAACACTTACGGCTATAAACAACGCCGAACGCCCGCTGAATATGCCTTTCTTCGTCTTTGTCCCGCCCTCGGATGCCGAGAGCGCCAGAAACGCTCCAATCAGGGCGAATACACAGAAAGGCTTCGTGTAGATACATATCGCGGATGTCGCCAAACAGGCCGCCATCAACCTCGTCGATGGACGTTTGAAATAGGCTGCCACAAAGTAGAGGCTCGCGGCGAACCACGCGACCATGAGTGGATCGGTCATTACGTATCTGCTGTAGAGAACGGCAAACGGCAGCAACAAGTACGTCCCGATCCCAAGAAGCGTGGTATCGGCGTCGAACATCATTCGCAGCAACAAGAGCAGGAATACCCCGCCTATCAGCCAGACCACTGAAGACAGCAACCGAAGCGGCCAAATACGCCCCTCGCCGACGATGCGATATATTGCGGCACATATCTGCTGATGATATGACCTGATCATCTTTCCATTGCCGCCGTAACCTTCAATCGTCGCGTCAACCACCTCGAGCTTCCACGAAGGCGCCACTTGTGAGCCGTGCACATAAAAGTAACGGCAGTATTGGAGAGTATCGAACTCGCGGCCATATAACGCCCCAGGCTCGCCGGGCGGATACATACGCATTCCCAGGGCGATGGCGAATAACAGCACGACCAGCGACCAGTAGCCCGCCTTGCCGGTGGAGAAGATAACGCCCCAGCGGGACTGCTTCACGTCCGGTTCTCCAGATACCACTTATATGTCGCCGCGATCCCATCGCGCAGCGATATCGTCGGCCTCCAGCCCAGCGAGAACAGCCGGGAGACATCCAGCAACTTGCGCGGAGTGCCGTCGGGCTTGGAGGTATCATAGACGATCTTCCCATCGAAGCCGACCACATCCTTGACCATCTCCGCAAGCTCGCCAATGCTCACGTCCTCTCCCACGCCGACGTTGACAATTTCGGGGTCGTCATAGTTGAGCATCAGGAAAAGCGCCGCGCCGGCCAGGTCGCTCACGTGGAGAAACTCGCGCCTGGGCTTTCCCGTGCCCCATACGCTCACATCGGACGCCCCCGCAGTCTTCGCCTCGTGGAACTTGCGGATCATCGCCGGCAGGACGTGCGAGCTGTTCAGATCGAAGTTGTCGCGCGGGCCGTAGAGATTGGTCGGCATCAGAGAGATCGCATTGAAGCCGTATTGGCGCCGATACGACTGGCACATCTTGATCCCGGCGATCTTGGCGATGGCGTAGGGCTCGTTGGTGGGCTCGAGGATGCCCGTCAGCAAGTGCTCCTCCTTCATCGGCTGCGGGGCGAACTTCGGGTATATGCAGCTCGAACCGAGGAACAGGAGCTTCTTCACGCCGTGCCGATACGCCGCGTCGATCACCAGCGTCTGAATCATGAGATTGTCGCGAATGAACTCCGCCGGGTAGGTGTTGTTGGCGAGGATTCCGCCGACTCGGGCCGCCGCCAGGAACACATACTCGGGCTTGTTCTCGGCGAAGAACGCCTCCACCTGGGCCTGGCTCGTCAGATCGAGCTCGTCCAGCTCGCGGGTGATAAGGTTCACATAACCATTCTCTTGCAGCGCCTGAAGGATGTGCGAGCCCACCAGCCCCCGGTGGCCCGCGACATATATCCGGCTGTTCCTTTCCATCACGACCGCCCCCTGAGCACCACCGAGTGGCCGGCCTCGATCAGCGTGCGCTCGCGCTGGGCCAGTTCCAGATCGTGGTCCACCATCATCCCGACAAGCTCGTCGAAGCTCACTTCGGGCTTCCAGCCCAGCTTCGCCCTGGCCTTCGCGGCGTTACCCATCAGGTAATCGACCTCCGATGGCCTGAAGTACTTGGGGTCGATCTCAACGTAGTCGCTCCAATCAAGCTCCACGCGCCCGAACGCCCTTTCCAGCAGATCCCGCACCGAATACGCCTCGCCGGTCGCGATCACATAATCATCCGGCGCGTCCTGCTGGAGCATCATCCACATCGCCTCCACGTAGTCTCCCGCGAAGCCCCAGTCGCGCTTGGCATCGAGATTCCCGAGGAACAGCTTTTTCTGCAATCCGAGCTTGATCCTGCCGACCGCGCGGGTGATTTTGCGGGAAACGAAGGTCTCGCCGCGCCGTGGGGACTCGTGATTGAACAGAATCCCGTTACAGATGAACATATCGTAGGCTTCGCGGTAGTTGACTGAATAGTAGTGCGCCGCCATCTTGCTTACGGCATACGGGCTGCGCGGGTGGAACGGGGTGTTCTCATCTTGCGGAGGGGGCGTGGAGCCATACATCTCCGACGAGCCCGCCTGGTAGAAACGAACCGGCTTGCCGGAGTTGTTCATGTGATCCCGCAAGCATTCCAGAAGCCTGAGCGTGCCCAGCGCGACCACATCCGCCGTGTACTCCGGCTGATCGAATGACACCCTGACGTGAGACTGCGCCCCCAGGTTATACACTTCGTCCGGCTGCACCAGCTCGAGCACGCGCCGCAAGCCCGTGCCGTCGGCCAGGTCGCCGTAATGCAGGAATAGCCTCCGGCCGGTCTCATGCGGGTCCTGGTAGAGGCCGTCTATGCGATCGGTGTTGAATGTGCTTGCGCGGCGGATGATGCCGTGGACCGCGTATCCTTTTTCCAACAGGAGTTCCGCCAGATATGAGCCGTCCTGGCCGGTAATGCCGAGTATAAGCGCGGATTTCATGAAATGCCCTCCAATGCACGCCGTTGCATAGCTTTCAGTATACTTCAGCGATAGTCAGGGGTCAACAAGATCGAAAGGAGACCCGCGGGTTTCCTAAGCTCTTCCGGCTCCATTGAAGAGAGTCTTCGTAAAGCATTCCCGCCGTCCTTTTTTCTTCCCGCGCGCTGGTTCAGGGAACGCATATAGTTGAATTGACGGTCGTCTCCCTCCCACGCTCAAGCTGAGCACGAGTTCCTTCCTTCAACAACGTGAAATTCGTGCGTGCGGAAACGTACTTTTTCACACGACGGCCGGGGCTTCTAAGCGACGCTGAGGTCGGTGAGCAGCTCCCCGAGGTTGCGGGCCATGAACTCGACCGCGCTGATCGCGCGGGGGTAGTCCATGCGGGTGGGGCCGATGATGCCGATTGTGCCGGCGATTCGACCGCTGATGCGATATAGCGCGGCCACGAAGCTGCAGTCGCGCATCTCGCCGAGGGGATTCTCAGAGCCGATGATGACGGTCGTGCCGGGGCCGAGGTAGACCGTGGAGAACAGTTTGTATAGGGCCTTGCGCTGCTCAAGCACCGACAGCACCGCCTCCAGCCGCTCGATGTCCTTGAACTCCGGCTGCTGCATGATGTAGGTTGCGCCCTCGAGGTGAACATCACCCTCGTCGGTTGTTTCGACCTCGCGCCTGATGAACCGCAGCACCTTGCCCAGCAAGTCCTTCATGTCCAATGCGTCCGGGGAGAGTTCTTTCATGCCGCTGGAGCTGATGGATTCAAGCGTTCGGCCTCCGAGCTTGCGCGTGAGGAAATTGGTCGCGCGGATTGGCTCGGGCTGGACCAAGCTTGCGTCGAACTCCAGCAGCTCGTGGATCACCCTGCCGTTACTGAGCACCAACACGGCCAGCAACTTGCTCCGCCCGACATTTGCCACGCTTATGTGGCTAACAACCGCATCCCGGGCCATCGGCCTGGTCGCAATCGAGGTGTAATGCGCGAGGTCCGCGAGGATCCGGCAGGTCTGCTCGATGATGATATCGACCTCGGTCCGATGCGGTGCGAGGCGGTCTTTCGCACTCGCGGCTTCGAGCGTACCGAGGTTCACGGCTTCCATCAGCCGGTCCACATAGAACCTGTAGCCGAGATCGGAGGGTATGCGTCCGGCGGATGTGTGTGGCTGGCGCAGGTAGCCCAATTCGGCAAGCTCGGCAAGTTCGTTGCGGATAGTGGCGGACTTGACCCCGAACTGGTAGCGCGTCATCAGGGTATGCGAGCCGACGGGCTCGACGGTGCGCACGTAGTCAGTCACAACCGCCTTGAGGATAACCTGCTTGCGGACATCAATCGGGGTAATTGGAGTACTTTTCATACTATTACCATGATGCGCTTCTAAATGGATATTAGCATTGGATTGTACCCGGTGTCAATACCCGCGGTCCCTGTCATACACGTTCACCATCCGCCCGCCGCTCAGAAACGCATCGAAGTTGTGCTTGAATATCGCGGCGGCCCGCTCGCCGTAGCGGGGGCTCGAGCCGGCGGTGTGGGGTGTGATGATGACATTCGGCATATCATATATCGGGCTGTCCGGCGGCAGAGGCTCCTGGGGAAAGACATCCAGCGCCGCGCCCGCGAGCTTGCCGCTCTTAAGCGCGTCGGCGAGCGCATCGAGGTCCACCATCGAGCCGCGGGCCACATTAATAAGATAACTCCCCCGGCGCATCGACTCGATCTCGCCCCTGCCCATCAACGCCTTCGTTCCCGAGGTCAGCGGCACCACTAGGACCATGAAGTCGCACTCCGGCAGCATCCCGCGTAAGTCCCCGGGGGCAAGAACCTCGTCGATGTTTGGCAAGACACCCGTTGGAGTCTTTTTCGTCCCGATCACCCGCATCTCGAACGCCTTTCCCAGCCGGGCGATATTAAGGCCGATCTTGCCGAGGCCCACGATTCCCAGGGTCTTCCCGGCAAGCTCGCTGCTTGTGGCCGCGAGCTCCGCGCGCTCGTATCGGCGCTCCGCCCTCAGCCGCATCGCCACGTCCAGCCCACGGGTCAGGGCCAGCATTAGCGCGAGCACATGCTCCGCCACGGGGATGGAGTGGATACCGCTCAGGTTTGTGAGGATCACGTCGCTCGCGATGAGTTCGGGGAATAGGGTATGGTCGATCCCGGCGCTGCCGAACTGAATCCACCTTAGTTTCCGCGTCTCGGCGAACACTTCGGGAGTTATGCGCCAGCAGATCATTGCGTCCGCATCGGCTATTTCGCGTTTTATCGATTCCAGGTCCTCGCACACGACGAACTCGTGCCCCTGGAGGCAGCTCCGCACTCGCGCGATGTAGTCGTCCACTATCCCGCGCGACTCGAGATGGTAGCTCATCCACGCAACGAGCTTCAATCCTCTCCCTCTATTCCCATCGAACGAATGGCATATTTCGACGCTTCCACCCTGTCCGGCGCGACGGCCACGCTCCGCGCTCCGGCGCGAACCAGCGGCTCAATGGCGCTAATATGTTTGCCTATCATAAGCACGACGAACTCGGCATCCCTTTCGCAGCCGGAGTGCTTCAGCCGCAGCCCAAGCTCCGGCGCCGTCTTCTCCTTCAGCGTGGGAGACTTCCGAATGTCTATGGCGACATGGCAGGTGGCGAACTTCTCGGGGTCGTACTCGGCTTCAGTGAGCACAACGCCTATGTTGACCGGCGCCAGGTCGGGATCATCCTCGATGTCGGCCAGGACCGACTCGATATCCGGCATTAAGTACTCATACTTGGTGAGAGGAAGCATGATTGTCACCTGGCTCGGCGCCGAGTAGCGGGCCGCGGTCTCCAGCAGGTCCCGGCACGGGAAATCGACCGCGAACGCGATGGGCTTGCCTGGCGCGGCTAGGAGCAGGGCTTTGGCGTAGTTCGCGATATCTTCTTCCGCGCAGCGCAGGTCTACCATCAGCCCATCGGCCCCTTCGTCCAGGGCCTGGTTAACCTGACCCTCGTTGGATATATGCGCGTAGACATGCACGGTCTCGCCGGTCTGCGTGCGCGCCGGGATGTGTTCCGACGCGATGAACACTTTGCCCCGGCTCATCCTTTCGTCTTCCAATTGCTGGTAGTGGATCAGGATTTCCGGGTCGGGATCGATGTAGACGACGCCCCGGTTGCCGTCGATGACCATCAGGTCTCCTTGAGAAACCGACTCCAACAGCTTCGGCAGGCCGAGTACGCACGGAACATCGGCCTCAAGCCCGGGGATATCCATTTCGCCCTCGGCGGCGATCCCGATTGTATTTATGCCGGGGATTTTGATGGAAACCCCCATCGCGATGTTATCGCAGGCGACCACCACCTCGGGATAGTCCACCCGGGTCAAGCCTTTTTTCACCGAGCGAATGCCGTCCTCAAGAATGTGTGGGGCCACACCGTTTATGCCGGTCGTGGAGTTCACGGAGGCGGCCACCGCCACCGCGACCCCATCTCGTTTTGCCTTGCCTTCGATAGTTATCATAGTTATTTACTTAGCGAAACCTGAGAAACTTTCCTCGTGCCGCTAGGTTTCGCGGCGGAATTTGATGGTTTCTCCAACGGTTGAGATATATGAAACAGGGTATGAATAGGTGGGGCGAGAGTAAAGAGAGGGCTGTAAGTGAGCGAGCACAGACAGATACGGAAAGTTCTGAGGAGCAAGCCGACAATCGAGGGCGCGGGGGTCCACCTGAAGCGGGCGTTCGGCAACGCCGAGGCGAGCATGTTCGACCCGTTCCTGCTGTTGGATGATTTCCGTTCGGACACCCCGGCCGATTACCTGAACGGCTTCCCCTGGCATCCTCACCGAGGTATCGAGACGATCACCTACGTGCTGGAGGGCGATGTCGAGCACGGCGACAGCCTGGGCCACAAGGGCATAATCGGCTCGGGGGATGTGCAATGGATGACCGCCGGGAGCGGGATTATCCACCAGGAGATGCCCAAAGGCGACGCCGGAGGCAGGATGTACGGCTTCCAGCTCTGGGCGAACTTGCCCGCGTCGCACAAGATGATGGACCCCCGATATCGCGATGTGCACAGCGCGGATATACCCGTGGTTACGCTGGAGAATGGGACCGTGATTCGCGTGGTTTGTGGGGCTGTCGACGGCGTGCAGGGGCCGGTGCGGGACATCGTCACCGACCCGGAGTATCTGGATGTGAACGTGCCGTCGGACTCGGAGTTCGCGCGGCTCATTCCACAGGGGCACACTGTGTTCGCATACGTAATCGCGGGCAAGGGCCAGTTCTGCCAGGAGAACGACCCCTTCAGCTACGAGATCGAGGGCGCCAACTACTTCGACACCGAACTGGAGAAATACATAGGCAACGGCAGCCTGGTGCTCTTCGGCGACGGCGACCAGATGAAAGTCTCAACGGGGGCGGACCCGGTCAGGTTCCTGCTGGTCTCCGGCAAACCCATCGGCGAGCCCATCGCCTGGTACGGCCCGATTGTGATGAACACCCGCGAAGAGCTGCGGATCGCCTATGAGGAGTTGCAGAAGGGGACGTTTATCAAGCACGGGTAGAGGCTAGACTTGCGTCCAAACTTGCGTCAAAACTTGCGTCAATAAACGTGCCGGAATCGGCTTCGTTTGAGTTCAATTAGCCTAAACACTGATTTAGAATCACGTCCAGACTTGCGCCAACTTGCGTTTTAGGAATCTTGCCAACCCGTCCTCCCTGACTTACAACATAGGAGTTACCGGGCGGCGCTTCGGAGTCTGGCACGTCAAATTGCCCTACACAGATTAGTCTTTGCATTCGAGGATTATGCTAATCCCGGTGTTGCCTCTCGGCTAGAAGTGCCCCTGTTAGCTCAGCAGCCACGTTTTCCACCCCTTTGCTCCAGTTGGTCGCGAATCTGTCTGCAAGGGAAGGGCTGTATTCGTACACGTCTTTCTGTGTCACATCAACCCAAACGGGTAGTACCAAATACTGCTTCTCAATGATCTCGCGTGTGAAGATTGAGTTGAATTCTGTCTTCGTCCAGCCTTCATTCGAGAGGAAGTTCTTAGAGAGGATCAGGATACACCTACCACACTCTTTGAGCCCCTTCTCGATGCTTCCGCGCAGGCTATCACCAACCTTGAGAGAGAACTCATCAAACCAGACCATTTGCATACGCCGCACAAGCTCAAAAGCGATGGGACGAGCAATCTCATCCTTATCTCTGGAGTCGTAACTGATAAACGCAACGGGGCGCTCGATCTCCAGCCTAGCTGCTACGTAATTCCGATCTCGGAGTTGCACAAAAATGCCGGCGCTTCCACCCAATTGATGTAATCTTTCCTTCAAATCAAGATTCATGAACTGATCCACATAGAAAGTAACATTATTCGTAAAGGGGATCTGTTGAAGAGACTTCTTGATGTCTGTCAGATAGCCCTGTTCGATGTTGATGGCATCAAATATAGATATTACATGAGCTAGATTCTCCAATATGCCAACGCACGCCCACTCTACAGATGCCTCGCACGCGATGAAGAATGACAGGTGCTTTGCGTGCGATGGAAAATCAACATGCATTCTCACTGGGATATCAAGAGTGCTATGTTGGTCGTTGGCCAGAGCCACCTGGTTGTTCAGCCTCAGCGCATCGCTATTGTCAGTATCAAAATAATCCCTTAGTGTTGCCATAGCATACCTCTCACCTTATTGATACTCATTCCTATGCTCGGGCTCTAAGCCGTTGATCGCCTGTGTCCTTTTTATCCTTAGTCTTTGGGTGGACTCCCAACAGCATCTGCTTGTACGCATTCCGCGCTCTCTCCTGCAATACTGCAGCTACGCAACCCCCGCAGCACCCTCAAATTCTCCCGATCAAGCTCAATCGTCTCCCCCGGCGTCTCGATAATCCCCGGCAGGTCTTCCAAGCGGGGGTAGTTGATTATCGCCCGGAAGCCCTCCTCGCCAATGTTGCCTTTGCCTATATGGTGATGTCGGTCGTGGTGGGAGCCGAGGTCTTTGAGAGTGTCGTTCAGGTGGACTACTCTGAGTTTGTCAAGGCCGACGTGGCGGTCAAGCTCCGCGAACATTGCGTGGACGCCTTCGGCTGTTGAGATATCGTACCCGGAGCCGTAGAGATGGGCGGTGTCGATGCAGATGCTCACGCGGTCGGCGGCATTGGGGAGGCGTTCGAGTATGTCGGCCAGGTGCTCGAATCGGGAGCCGATGGTGTTTCCTGCCCCGGCCCCGAGTTCGAGCGCGATCATCGGCCTGGGATCAGCCTCCAGCGCGAACCTCACCGACTCAGCGATGCGGCTCACCCCAAGATCATACCCCGCGCCCTTGTGGCTGCCGATGTGGGTGACTATCAGCGTCGCTCCCAGGTAAGGCGCGCGGCTGACCGCATCCGCCAGGGCGACGCGGCTGTGCTCCCAGGTGGCATCGTCGGGGGACGCCAGATTGACCAGATAAGGGGTGTGCAGGATGATTGGGCGTATGTCGAGCTCGGCGGCCTTGGAGGCGAATAGGTCCGCCGCCACGAGGTCCAGAGGCTTTCTTACCCAACTGTTGGGGTTGCCCGAGAAGAGCTGTACCGTCTCGCAGCCGAGATCGACCGCGCGGTCAAGAGCCTTGATCAGACCTCCCGCTATGCGGATGTGTACCCCGAGGCGCACTAGTCCTCTTCGTCGTCCGGGCCGAGCGCGTCCATATCGTTGGCGTAGCTGAAGGAACTGACCTCCTCCGCCCTGAAGACCGTGATCAGAAGGTCTTCTCTCTCAAAGCTGGGCAGGTAGGAGGAAACGATGTCTTCGTCTATCGTCTCAAGGAGGTCTTCTTCCTCATTCACGGTCAGATCCGTCTCAAGGAGCAGGGCGGCGTGGATGGTATCGTGCGCGTAGTGCAGATGGACTTGACCGACACGCGTCTCCCCCTCCCATATGATGTATATCTCAGAGGCCGCCGTCCGCACAAGGCGCGATAGCTTGAACTGTGTCCTGCCGCTGTTTTCCAAGGAAAGCCTCCCATGGATGTCCGAGGTCCGAACGCGGGCATCCGGTGTTTGCATTGCACCGATAGTATCCCATTTTTGCGGGCATCGGTCAAGGCTTAAACTACTGAGTCTAGGATGAAAATCAAAATTGATCAAGGAACCAAGGCAGTGGATGGAGAAGTAATATAATTGTTGTTCCCGCCGCCTGAGCCGGATTGTGGCGAGCAGGCGGCATACTCTTAAGTATAAAGTCGGAGGATAGAGCAAGAAAGATATGGCAGCTAAAGTTGACAAGGATAAGTGCGCCGGCTGCGGGCCGTGCGTTGAGGCCTGTCCGGTGGAGGCTATCAAGATCGACGAGAACCTCGCTATCGTGGATGCGGATACCTGCATCGATTGCGGGCAGTGTGTGGACGCATGCCCGAGCGAGGCCCTTTCGGTAGACTGATGCACCGCGCCGCGGTATGCGCGGCTGGAGCATAAATGATTGAAAGTGGCCTCGGAAGTTGGGGCCACTTTTTCTTTTTGCACGCTCGGTTAGGGGGATTTGTATGCCTGCCGAGCTTGACAGACCTGACGGTTAGGACTAAACTATATCAGGAGGTTGCGGATCGAGTCAACCTCTCAGCTAGCACTTTGGTAACTGGGCTGTGAGTTTAGGGACTTTGAAAGGGGACTGTTTTCCACATGGAGATCGGCGACAAAGTCATCCACCCAAGATACGGTGTCGGGACTATCGGTGCCATCGAGAAGCGCGTGCAGGACGGTGAATGCCGCGCATACTACGTAATCCCCAAACCATCAATCTGCTCCACCATTTTCGTTCCGGTCGATGCCGCCGATGAGCTCGGCCTCAGGCCCGTGTCTACTCCGGACAAGCTGAATGAAGCTATCAGGATACTCTCGGGCGAAACGGATGAGCCCTGCGCGGATGGCGGTCTCAGAAATCTGTGCTGGAATGACCCGCTGGAACTGGCCGGCGCTATCAGGCGTGTGGCCGCGGAGCCCAAGTCCCGCTACCCGAAGGTGAGCGAGCAGCACCAGTTGAAGCGAGCAAAGAAACTCCTGGCCGAGGAGATCTCCGTCGTGTTGGGTCTGTCGGACGAGAACATTACCGCGCTGATCGAGGCCGGGACCGTCGGCAAGACCGTCGGCAAGACCCCGGTGCTTCAGACGGCTTAGGGGGAAG
Organism: Armatimonadota bacterium; assembly: GCA_023474015.1. The sequence goes on along the minus strand of JAMCYN010000165.1, from coordinate 56,652 downwards.
TCCGGCGGTCCGGTGTGCGGGGCTCCGGGCGCCATTTGACATCGGACGGGGCTTGTGTTAGATTATTTTCGAACCGGCTTACCACTAATGTGGCGGTGAGCGGGTTCGTTTTGTTTGTACAGAACAATTACCGGGTGGAAAAGCCATGCTGCTTGGAACACAGAAGATCAACGCTAGTAATCACCTTGAGATAGGCGGGTGCGATGCGGTGGACCTCGTCGCCGAGTTCGGCACGCCGCTGTATGTTATGGACGAGCAGTTGATCAGAGAAAACTGCCGCGCCTACAAGTCCGCGTTCGAGAGCGAATACGGCAAGTCCGCAATTGCTTATGCGAGCAAGGCGTTTACGCTCACAGCGATGTGCGCGCTGGCTGCGCAGGAAGGGATGTGGCTCGACGTCGCGAGTGCCGGAGAACTTTATACGGCCAGGTGCGCCGGCTTCCCTATGGGCCATGTGCTCTTCCACGGCAACTACAAGAGCGCCGACGAGCTGGAGATGGCCCTCGAGTGCGGCGTAAAGTATATCGTGGCGGACAGCTTCCTGGAACTCGATGTATTGAGCGCCATAGCTGAGGACGCAGGCAAGACCCAGGAGATACTGCTCAGGTGTAACCCGGGCGTCGACCCACACACCCACCGCCTGATCAGCACGGGCCAGGAAGACAGCAAGTTCGGGTTCAACATCAAGAACGGACTCGCCATGAAAGCCGTGAAGAAGGCACTGGGATCGAAGTCGCTAAAATTGAGCGGCATACACTGCCACCTCGGGAGCCAGTTGCTCGATTTCACGCCGTTCGCTGAGGCGGCCCCGGTGATGGCGCGATTTATTGGGCAGGTGCGCGAAGAAACCGGCGCCGGGATGGAGATATTGGACTTGGGCGGCGGGCCTGGGGTGAGATATCTCGAGTCGCACAACCCACCAAGCATCGAGGAGTTCGCCAAGGTCGTGAGCGAAGCCGTGATATGCGCCGTCGCGGCAGCGGGTATCGACAAGCCGATGCTGATATTGGAGCCGGGGAGATCGATCACCGGCGAGGCCGGGACGACCATTTACACCATCGGCGCGCCGAAGGAAGTCAGCATCCCGGAGGAGCCGGGCACGAGGACCTACCTGCCGGTTGACGGCGGGCTGTCCGACAATCCGCGCCCGGCGCTCTATGACGCCCTCTATTCGGCGATACTTGCGAACCGCGCAGGCGACGCGCCCACGAAGACCTATACTGTCTCCGGGAAGCACTGTGAAACCGATATGCTCATTCCGAGCGTAGTACTACCCGAGGCCAGGGTCGGCGATCTGCTGGCCGTGCAGACCACTGGCGCATACAACCATTCAATGGCCTCGAACTACAACCGCTTCACGCGGCCGGCGGTCGTATTTGTTATGGACGGCGCGGCGGATATAGTCGCACGGCGTGAAACGCTCGAGGATCTGATAAAGTGCGATGTGCTGCCGGAGAGACTGAGGATTTAGAAGTTAGAGGTTGGAGGTTAGAGGTTAGAAGGGAACGGACCGTGTGCGTCGGGGTTTGGACCCCGGACGGGCGTTTCCTTAAGTAACAAACCGAACACATGACTTTTCCCAGATTCGATTTGCACGAGTTTCTGATTATGATGGCGGCGCTGATCATTTGCATCACTATCCACGAGTTTGCGCACGCCTACTCGGCCTGGCGGGCTGGGGACGATACCCCGCGGCAGGCGGGCCGGATATCGCTGAATCCACTGGACCACCTGGACCCGATGGGGACGGTGATGATGGTGGTATCGTCCCTCGCGGGGTTCGGCATCGGTTGGGGCAAGCCTGTTGGGATAAACCCACACAACTTCCGTCATCCCCGATGGGACAATTTGAGGGTGTCGCTGTGGGGGCCGCTGTCGAACGTGCTGACCGCGGTTGTCACGGGGACGGTGCTGAGATTCCTTTTCCACGGACTGCGCACCGGGGGCGTGACTCCCACGCCGGTGATGATGAACGTGACGGAGTTCGTGATGATGCTCACCCTCATCAGCATCGGGCTGGCGGTGTTCAATCTGATCCCTATCGCTCCATTGGATGGGTCGCATATCCTGTCGGCGCTGCTGCCCTATGAAATGGCGCGAAAGTATGACCGCTTTATGGGGCAATTCGGGATGTTGATGTTCGTGGGCCTGATAGTCGCCGGCGGCGAGGTATTGCCGGCAGTGCTTGGTCCGCCGAGGGATTTCCTTTGGAACCTGGTTACCGGCGGGTTGCGGTTCTGAAATCGAGGTGAAATGAGCAAAGGCAGACTTCTTTCGGGCATGCAGCCGACCGGCATGCTGCATCTGGGCAATCTCGAGGGCGCGCTGGCGAACTGGGTGAAGCTCCAAGACGAGTATGAGGCGTTCTACTTCGTGGCCGATTGGCACGCCCTGACCACTATGTACGACAAGACGGACCTCGTCAAGAAATACACTCGGGAGGTCGCGATCGACTTCCTCGCCGCCGGGCTCGATCCGAACAAATGCGCGATATTCGTGCAGTCTCACATCAAGGAGCACGCCGAGCTGCACCTGCTGTTTTCGATGGTGACGCCGGTCTCCTGGCTGGAGCGCGTGCCCACGTATAAGGAGAAGCAGGAGCAGCTTCACCTGGAGACCGTCAGCTACGGGCTGATGGGGTATCCCGTTCTGCAGGCCGCCGACATTCTCATATATAAGGCGAACGTGGTCCCCGTGGGCCAGGACCAGCTCCCGCACTTGGAGCTCTCGCGAGAGATCGGGAGACGGTTCAACTACATCTACGGAGAAATCTTCCCTGACTGCGAGGCGAAGCTGACCGAGTACGCCGCCATGCCGGGCCTCGACGGCCGGAAGATGTCCAAGAGCTACAACAATGCCATCTACATCGCCGACACGCCCGAGGAGACCGTGGCGAAGGTCCGCACGATGTATACCGACCCCTTGAAAATCCACAAGAACGACCCCGGCCACCCCGAAGGCTGCGCTGTCTATGGATTGCTTGACGTCTACGGCCAGGCGGACATGCACAAGGACTGTGAAGCGGGCATAATCGGCTGCGTGGAGTGCAAAATGCGCCTCGCCAACTATCTGAACGAGAAGCTCGCGCCTATCCGCGACCGCCGCAACGAACTTGAGCAGCATCCGAAACACCTCGACGAAATCCTCGCCTCCGGAGCAGAGAAGGCGCGCAAAGTCGCGCGGGAGACGATGGCCGAGGTGCGACAGGCGATGAATCTCGACTAATGGGCGGCCTGCGTATTATCGCAAGAATGGAGCAGCACACCGTAGGCCCTGAGTAGCCCTGTATCTGCGAAGCAGTAAAATTCATGGTTGACAACCGTGCAGGCCCATGGTATATTGTTAGTGCCTGAAGTATTAAGTGCTTAAGGGAATGCTTTTCGAGATGTGCCAGTGCAAGCCAAATGTGAAGACCGGAGACCTTTCGGACCTGTGTATCGCACTCGGCAAGGCTATGTACAAGCAGGCTGATCGGTTTCTCGCCGCCTATGGCCTGACACCTTCGCAGTTTGAGATACTGACAGTTCTGTCCGAGGAGGGTGAGATTCCCCTCAACAGGCTGAGCGAACGTCTCTGCTGCGCTTGCAGCAACGTTACCGGCATAGTGGATCGCCTGGAACGTGACGGTCTGGTCAAGCGCGAGCGCAGCCACGAGGACCGAAGAGTGATCCTCCTGGGTCTGACCGAGAAGGGTCAAGAGGTGTGGAACGGTGTCCCGCACGGCGGGTGCTGTGGGATGAGGCTCGATGGCGTCCTGGACCGAGATGAGCAGTCTGAGCTTCGTCGTATCGTGGAGAAGCTCATTGCCGCAATGGCCTAGTGCGTCACTTTTTTCGAGGTGATGCTTCATATCTTAATATTCCTGAGCTGAAGCAGTAGATCGCTAGAACAAGAAAGGAGCAACAAAAATGGTATTCAAGAAGACATCCTGTTGCGGGACAAGCGAGGCTGCCACCGTGCGGCCGGAAGAGATCAAGGAATTCGTGAAGGAGCGTTACGGCGGCAGAGTCAAAGAACCCGCTCCATGCTCGTGCTGTTGTGGGACGAGCGCGCAGGTCGATGCGAAGATCGCGCTATCGGCGGGATATACCGAAGAGCAGCTTGCGGGGCTGCCCGCGCATGCGGCTGAGCATTCGTTCGGCTGCGGCAACCCGGTGGCCCTGGCCGGCATCCAACCGGGCCAGACAGTGCTCGACATCGGCTCCGGCGCGGGCATCGACGTGCTTCTGGCCGCGCGGAAAGTCGGCCCGGATGGGCGAGTGATCGGCCTTGACATGACCCCGGAGATGATCGAGGCGGCGAAGAAAAACGCCTCCGACGCGGGCGCGACAAACGTCGAGTTCCGCCTGGGAGATGCGGAGGACATGCCGGTCGAGTCGGCCACGGTGGACTGGATTATCAGCAATTGCGTGATCAACCTCGCGCCGGACAAGGCGAAGGTGTTCGGAGAAACCTACCGAGTGTTGCGGCCGGGTGGACGGATACTGGTCTCGGACATCGTGACCCACGACCTGCCGGAGGAGATTCGCCGAAGTCTAGAAGCTTGGGCATCCTGCGTCGCGGGCGCCCTTGAAGAGGATGATTATCTCGACGCCATCCGTGGGGCTGGATTCTCGGATGTTGAGATAGTCGCCCGGATCGACTACGACGAGCAGACGATCAGCGCGATTGTCTGCGAAACGGAGTCGATTCCCGACGAGTTCGCCAGCCTTGCGCCCAGCCTGGCCGGGAGGGTATCGAGTATTAAGATAAGTGCCATCAAGGCGTAGGAAAGCGTACCGATAAGGCAGCCGTGAAGGATTGGCAAGTTCTTCACGGCTGTCTGCCTACATAGGTAAGGGCTACTCTTCCTCGACCATCTGATCGTAAAACGCCACGTAGTCGTCGGGGTTCTCGCCCGCCCTCATCTTGATTGCCGTGCGGGGGTGCTGGTTCATCTGGCCGGTGATCATGTAAGGGATTCGGTAGCCCCATTCCATCTCGCCCTTCTTTTCGAGCGGCAGAAAGTGGTCCCGTATGCACTCAAGCACCGGTCGAAGCTGGAACTTCGGGTTCTTGAGGAAACCGAGGAGCAATTCGAGGGGGCAGTTTCCCGCGCCTCGACCCATGCCGTTGATCGTTGCATCCAGCCTGTTCGCGCCGACGATCAGCGCTTCGAGCGTATTGGCGTAGGCGAGCATCTGGTTGTTGTGGGCGTGAATTCCGACCTCTATGCCCTTGCCTTCCGTCGCCTTGAGGAACATAAGAGTGAGGTCTCTTATTTGCTCGGAGTAGTAGGCCCCGAAACTATCGACGATGAAGATGGCGCAAACGGGGCTTTGGGCCAGTATTTCAAGAGCTTCCGCGAGTTCACGCTCTTGAATGACCGACACCGCCATCAGGTTCACAGTCACGCGGTAGCCCTTGTCGTGAGCATCCTTGATCATATCCAGAGCCGTCGGAATCTGGTGTATGTATGTGGCCACGCGGACGATATCGATCACGCTCTCGGACTTGGGGAGGATGTCCACGTGGTAATCGGTCCGTTCGGCGTCGGCCATAACGGCGATCTTGAGGTCGGTGGGGTTGTCTCCGACTATGTGGCGCAGCGTGTCCTCATCGCAAAACTTCCATTGTCCGAACTGCGAGGGCGCGAAGAGCTTCTTGTCGGCCTTGTAGCCGAACTCCATCGCGTCTATTCCCGACGCGACGCAAGTCTGATAGACGGCCTTCACGAATCCATCCTCGAAACCGTGATCGTTGATGAGACCGCCGTCGCGAATCGTGCAGTCCATAATTTTGATTTCAGGCCGGTACGTGAGCCACGTACCCTTGGCCGTCTGGTCCTTGATATGTTCCATCGGCATTAATCCAACTCCGGGCAAGCACAGCCTTTAAGATACATTAATAATGGCATGCAATCCCCAATGTGTCAATAATTCGAAGCGAAGCGCGTGGGGGGACATAATCGCTCTGCATAGACACCGAGCGAAGGTGGCGTATACTTTGAGTGTGTAAATTGCAAGAGATGCTCCTGATCTCGTAGAGTTTGTTTGAACAGAACGAACCGACGAGAGAGGAGCATTATGGCAAGTATAACTCTGAAGCAAGTAATGGAGCAAACGCGTGATTTGGTGAGCGATCCGGAAGATCGACTCTATGGCGATCTGGACGCATCCATGGCGGATGCGATAAAGTGTCTTTTTGAGAGGATCGCCCTTTCGGAGGTGGAGCGGCGCGGGACATCGTGCGATATCTGAGGTAGAGGAGTGGGTTTCCAAGGCCCTGTTGGTTGGTATGCACCGTGCCGACATCATTCGGTTCATGGAGGAGACGACGGGCTGTCGTCCATCCGACAAGCTTATAGTTCGGGTGCAGGAGGATTTGGACCGGCAAGCCAAGTCGTTCAAAGAGCGGCGTTTGAAAGGCCGTTATGTCTATCTTTTCCTTGATGCCGCTTGGGTTAAAGACATCGTTGGCATCAATGCCAGTCGGGTGTGAACGCGGGTTGGACCCGCGGTTGCTCAAGTTGGTGATTTCCGATGAGCATAAAGGACTGTCGGCAGCAGCGGCGGAGGTATTCGGGGATGTCAGTCACCAGCTTTGTTGGGCACACCGGGCGCGCAATATCTTCAAGGCTGTCGACAAGAGTGACCGCTCCGCTATGATAGAAGGTCTAAGAGCGATCTACGCAGCCGCTCATAAGACTGCGGCGAAAAGTGCGTTCAGAGCATGGAAAGTCAAGTGGCTCGTGAAGTATCCGAACGTGGTAGCCAGCGTGGAGGAAGACTTGGGCCAGTTGCTCTCATTCTACGACTGCCCTGAGCTGCACTGGAAGTATCTGCGAACCTCCAATCCAATTGAGCGAGTGTTCGTGGAACTCAGACGACGCCGGTTTGGCTGCGGCGCTTTCGCAAACCGCGACCAGTCAGACCGAATCGTATTCGGGGTGTTCTTATGACTTAACCGAATTTGGAAAGGCAAAGACATCTGGCAGCAACGTGCCAGGAAAGCAAAAAAGACAAGCAGTATAGCACTGGCCGCATAGAACGGAATAGGCAAATCGCGGGACAGGAGCAAAAACCAATTTACACACTTCAGTTGACACGACCGAACGCTTAAGAACGTCTTGACATACTGTATAAATGCGTATAGACTGGTACTGTAGAGTGTCTGGATGGCGTGAGCGGTAATTTTGCGTTTTCTGTCGGTTTGCGTCCGGGTAATACAATAATTAGGAGCTTTGTGGACGCGAAGCCCAGCATGTCTCAATTGGACAAGTAAGTGCATAGTCCTCTCCCCACCTGTAATCTCCTGCACATTCGGAGCAAGTAGCGTGAAGGGGTTAGTGAATAGCTTCACAAAGTTAGTGATACACTTAACATCCGGGCGCGCCGTAAGCGCCTGGCACGGCGCTGATCGTGATTATAGCGATGAAACGTGCTCAGTATCGATCCCTGCAAGGGACACGACGTGTGAGAGCATTTGTGAAATTACGCACTTAGTTTAAGGAAAGGGATTTGTGATGGCTCGTAACCTGGTAGTTTGCTCTCTGGCTGTGTTGCTAGGCTTAACTGCGGGCGCTCAGCGGCTGCGCGCCGCGGACCTGGCGTGCCTGACGTGCCACAGCGCACCGGGTTTCCGCCAGGCGGGGATCGAGGGCAAGGAGAAATCACTCTTCGTCGACGCGGACCTTCTGGCAGCTTCAGCCCATAAAGGCAAGAGATGCGTCGATTGCCACGCGGACTTTCAGGGACAGAAGATGCCGCACAAGCAGTCGGCCGAGCCGGTCGACTGCGCGCGCTGTCACCATAACGGCAATCAAGTCGGCGCTCCTGACCATTCGCATATCGACATGTATGCGGACAGCGTGCACGGAGACGCCTTAAGAAAAGGTGACCCGGACGCTCCTGCCTGCAAGACCTGCCACGGCACCCACGACATCAGGCCCGCGAGCAACTCCAAGTCCACCATCTGCCGGGAAAACATACCGAAGACCTGCGGCAAATGCCACTTTGACGCGGCTTTTAACGAGAGGCACAAACTGCTTAGCGTGAAGAGTTTCACCGACAGCGTGCACGCGAGGGTTGCTGTCCTCAAGAACAGGCTCAAGACCGCGGCGGTATGCACCGATTGCCACGGAGTGCATGACATAAGAGCGCCGAAAGAATTGGCTTCGTCAGTCAGCAGGTCGCACTTGCCAAGTACGTGCGGAGGATGCCACAAAGAGGTCCTCAAGCAGTATGAGGCAAGCATTCACGGCAAGGCCGCCGCGAAAGGCGTGAAGAGCGCCCCCGTGTGCAACGATTGTCACGGCGAGCATCTCATCATGGCGCAGTCGCAGCCCGAGTCACCCGTCTACCCCACGCACGTCGTGGCCACCTGCTCCAAGTGCCACGAGAATATCAAGATACAACGCAAGTACGGCCTGCCCGCTAACCGGCTATCCTCATATATAAGCAGCTACCATGGTGTCGCGAACAAGTACGGAGACATCACGGTTGCCAACTGCTCCACCTGTCACGGGGCGCACGACGTGCTGCCCTCAAGCGACCCGAAGTCGGCGATCAGTAAGAAAAACCTGCCGACGACTTGCGGCAAGTGCCACCCAGGAGCAAGCAAGAACTTCGCGGTCGGTTCGATCCACGTGGTACCCACGCCTAAGCACGACGCGGTCGTGTTCTGGGTCCGCGCGTTCTACATGCTGTTTGTGGTCGGGCTGATAGGTTCATTCTGTGGCTACATAATCCTGGACCTGCGTGCCCGATGGATCGGTCGATTACCTTGGAGAAGAGGAGGTCATCAGAAATGACGGACGCATCAGTTATGGCGCCTGAGCGCCACTTCAGGAGAATGACGCTCAATCAGCGCATCCAACACATCGTTCTCATGACGAGTTTCTTCACGCTGGTATTGACGGGATTTCCGGTAACCTTTTCCTCGTCGCCCGCCGCGTCGGGAATCATCCACATGCTGGGCGGGTTCACGATGAGGTCGGCAATCCACCGGATGGCCGCCACGGTATTGATCTGCTTGACTATCTATCACCTGTTTTACATGGTGCTCAGCCGCCATGGCAGGTCGGAACTTCGTGCCCTCGCGCCGAACTTAAAGGACGCGTTCGACGCCGTGCACATGATGAAGTTCTACTTCGGCCTGGCGCCCAAGCCGCCCCAGTTCGACCGGTTCAACTTCATCGAGAAGTTCGAGTATCTCGCGCTGGCGTGGGGATCGGTGGTAATGATCGCGACGGGGTTCCTCCTTTGGTTCGAGGAACAGGCAATGGCCCTTGCGCCGAAATGGACGCTCGATGTGGCCAAGGTGATACACGGCTACGAGGCACTGCTTGCGTTTCTGGCGATCATCATCTGGCATTTCTACCACGTCCACTTTAACCCGGAGGTTTTCCCGATGAGCCGGGTATGGCTGAACGGCGAGATATCCGAGCATGAGATGAAAACGTTGCACCCTATCGAGTATGCGCGTATCATGGAGCGAGAGGCCGCCGCGCGGGAAAAGGAAGAAGTCAAGCGGGAGCGCGTGGATGTCAATCGGGAGACCAAGGATGCGTTGCCGTTCCAGGGAGCGGACCGAAAGGAGTAATTGAGAGTGAAGTTTCCTCACATAGGGCTGAGTGGGTTTAGACGGGGCATAAAGGAAAGGCTGCGGTCGAAGGTGACGATACCTTTGCTCCGTAAGACAATCAGCCTATGGGTCGTGCTCCTGGTCATCGCGGTTATCGGCCTTGGCTCCGTCGGGGGCATTGCGGTAACCAACAGGTCCGTTTTCTGCTCGTCGTGCCATGAGATGAAGGTGCAGTGCACCACGTGGCGGATGTCATCACACAAAGATGTCGAATGCGAGCAATGCCACCTCATGCCGGGCATGACCAACATGGTCAAATCGAAGATATCGGCGTTGAGGCTGGTTTACCTGCATGTAAAGGGTAACGTAAAGCCCCATGAGATCCAGGGCCACGTGCCGGATGTCAACTGCAAGAAGTGCCACACCGAGGCCCGGGATATCGTGGTTTACCATGGGCTGAAGATCACGCACAAGAAGCACTGGGAGATGGGGGTTGGCTGCACGTTCTGCCACTCTCGCGTCGTTCACGGCGAGAACGCGTCCACCAAGAACACCCCGGCCATGGAAACGTGTTTCAAGTGCCACGACGGCAAGAAGGTCCCCAACACGTGCGGATTGTGCCATGAGACTCTCGGCATCCGGAAGCCGGGGCTTTTCAGCAAGGACTGGGTGGCCGGCCACAAGCAGGAGGTCGCGGGGGATAAGGAATCGTGCAAGCGTTGCCACCAGTCGGACTTCTGCGACAACTGTCACCGTATGTCCACGCCCCATCCGGCCAACTGGGTGGAGCAGCATCCCGAGGCGTTCAATAAGAAGAAGCAGGACTGCCGAACGTGCCACTCCGACACGTACTGTTCGGACTGCCACCAGATCAAGCAGGCCCACAAGCTGGGCTGGATGAACAGGCACCAGGAAGAGTTCAGGCGCGACCCGGCCGCGTGCGATCAATGTCACGAGCGGACATTCTGCTCCGACTGCCATGCTCGCTACCGCCCACACCCCGAGGACTGGGTGACAAAGCATGCCAAGTCGGCGAACGCGAACCCGGGCAACTGCAAGACCTGCCATGAGGAGAGCTTCTGTATCAATTGCCACAAGGGCAAGACACCGTCCTCGCACCTTCACGCGACCTGGCTGCGTATGCATGGCGAACAAGTATCGAGAACCGATGCTAATTGCCAGCAGTGCCACAATTCCAACTTCTGCCTGAAATGCCATCGGGAGCAGAAACCTGCGTCGCATCAGGTCAACTGGGTCAAGCTGCACCCGATCCAGGCGAAGATGAGCATGAAGGCGTGCAACACCTGCCACACCCCGGGGGCGTGCAACACATGTCACGGGATGGCGATGCCGCATGCCAAGGACTTCCGGCAGAAGCACCCGACCTATGCGAAGAAGAATCGCGCTCTCTGCGAGCGCTGTCACGAGCGGGATTTCTGCCTCTCGTGCCACCGCGGCAACCGGCCATCGAGCCACTCTACGGGTTGGGTAAGAAACCACGGCTCGGAAGCGCGGCGCTCGAACAAGTGCGAGGAATGCCATACCAAGGTATTCTGCAACGCGTGCCACAGCTCCACCATGCCTCTGTCACACGGCGGCGATTGGCGCAAGAAGCACGGGGACGCGGGCAAGAAATCGCCGAACTCGTGCGGGAAGTGCCACTCGAAGCAGTCATGTGACAACTGTCACGGCGGCCTGCAGATGCCTCATCCGTCGAATTGGACCATGGAGCACAAGAACTCGAAGGCGGCAAGCCGCAAGTCCGGCTCCGTGTGTCTGAAGTGCCACGAAGCGTCTAAGTGCAAGATGTGTCACGGCGACAACTAAGTAAGCGACTCAGGACCGGCAGTGCGCTGGGTCGGAATCGAATATAGGGAAAAATGGCGAGAGGGCAGGATTTCTGTCCTCTCGCTTGATTTTGGGAGGGCGAGACTCTGCGATCACTCTTTCTTGGACCCGCGTTCGAGTTCCGGTGCTCCAACATATTCGGGACTTATTAATGTTCATGCATATGAACTGCACCACGCTCATGTTGTGATGATGTGAGCGTGGTTTTGCTTTATATGGCGCCCGATTCTGTGACAAGCTCCATTGGACTGGGTGGAGGAGGATGTTGCCCCAAAACGCTCTTAACCGGTTCTCTTTCGCGCAGTTTTCTCTGTTTTCTCTCGAATGTTCTCTGGGCGAGTCCAAAGGTGCAACGGAACAACAAAATACTGTCAGTCAAGCAGAGCAAGCGCTTTCTCTTCCAAATCGCGTATCTGCAGCAATACATCGCAGAACGGTTTCAGCTTATCTTTGTCACTGAACATATCGGATGCGGAGAAATCCTGCGGGATAATCTGCATCAGCTTCGCGGAAAGTGCCGCTATCTCCTCATAACGATCAGCCAGGTCCCCTCTGTCGTTATCCCGGAAGAATTTCACAGCGTATTGCCTGTCCAAGTATTGCTTCTCGTTGCACATGACATTGAGGTACGGCTCGAAATTGTCGTCCCACGTATAAGTCAGCAATGCATCGGCGAAAGCCTTGTGTGCGGCCAGGCCATTATACTGACCTGGCGCTAGGCTTTCCTCTCGGATAAGGCGTGAGATCAGCTTTAGAGTTTCTGCAAATACGGCCTTCGTGTCAGGCTTCTCACATGGTCCTTCAATGATGAGTATTCTTCCGTTGGCTTTCGCAAAGAACCCGTTGTGCCAGTCTGATTTTCTGAAGTAACCCGTATCGTCCGGCGCTTCTTTATGGTCGTCCTCAATATACATGAACGGACTGTAACCAAGAAGCACGGCGCCATCGTTGTCGTACCCAGAGATCACACAAGCGTCAGCACAGCTGATCACACCCTCAAGCGTGATGACGGGAACGCCCCTGTCTATGCTGTCCATAATAAGCCTGCTGTCGGCCTCGCGGTCCCCCCGAACGTGGTGCGATACCTTATAGCCCAGCATTCTGAACGTGTGCTCGATAACGATTGGCGTGTTAATGACGTGATAGTTGCCATGATTCCACCTGTTCACTGACGGCATTGAGAAGGAAGTGCGGAATGCATTTCCCGAAACCGCGCAGACATAATCATAGTCGATCTTCTCTCCGAGGGCGTTGAGCGCCGAGACGACGCTGTTGACGAACTCGTTCTGCCTCTGGGTATCCGACCAGTCCACCCTCAACAAATCTGGTATCAGGTTCCTTCTCATGGTGAATCCTCCTAACAGTCTGAACTCAATAGATATGGGAGAGAAGCTATGATATCCTGAGTCTTCTGTCTTGGAAGGCGGACAACCAAACAGACGCTTGAAAGCTTTGGAGAAAGCTTCGACCGTCTCATATCCACACTCAAACGCCAGTTCGGTAACCGAATGCTTGCCCTTCTCAAGCTCGCCCGCCGCCCATGACAAACGCCGGAAGCGAATGTATTCACCTACGGAGTATCCGGTAATAGCGCTGAAAATGTTGGAGAACGAAGATGGAGCGTAGTTTATCGCTTTGCCCACAGATTCAGCGGATATTGGCTCAAATAGATTATCCTCGATGTAGGCAATCGCTTCTGTTACTTTGTCAACCCAATTCAAGATGATCACCTTCCCTGATTACCAGTGTAACAGAGACATGCAAGTATTACTTGTCAGCCCTTATGATGAATTGTCCAGGTAGCATAGTCGGCCCTTTTGACGGTGGCAAGCAGGCTGTCTGCCTTCTTGCTGTTCTTTGGACTGGAGAAAAACGGAGAATGTTCTTGCGGAGGTAACGTCTCCTCCACCAAACAACTGAATACAAAGATTCTCTCTCCCAAAAGCTCCGGTGATGTAATTGCTGGGACTATTGGGCTTAAGCCCTCCCTTCCCTCACGCCGCGCAGACAAAGTCCCGCACCTCGGCGAACCCCATCTGCCGTAGATGTTCCCTTATCAGCCCCCGTGCGCCGCGAGAACTTACAGCCGCGATGACGAACGCTTCTGGACGGCCGATCAGGTAATCCGGGCCAACTATCGGCCTGCCACGAAGAGTGTGGCCGATCTTCTTGGCGTCGATGTCGATGACTGCTTCAATATCCATCCCCTCGCGCAAGAGATGCTTGATTATCCGCCGCCCGGTCTTGCCCGCGCCCCAAAGCACGATTGGGCGGTTGCTGCCTTTAAGGATCCGGGCGAGGTAGTGGGCCTTCGCGCGAAGGAAGTTCTCGACGGAGTAGCGGCGGTCGGTGAACGTCAGCCGCCCCTCGCTCTGCCTCCAGAACACGAGCGTCTTCTCCACTTTGGCGAAATGCTTACCCGCCTCGCGGTATCGCAGCCATAGATCATAGTCCTCCGCCCAGCCGCGCTCCTGATAGCCGCCGATCTCGACAAGCTCCCGCCGCCTGAGCATAACGCTTGGGTGTGCCACGGGGCTCTCGATAAAGATGTCCCTGGAGATGTCCTGGTGGGAGGTCAACGAATTGAGCCAGTCTTCATAATGCAGCAGCCCGCCGAGCAGGCCATCGCGGGGAAATTGCCGCACGAGGCAAGAGCATACGCTCAGATGGAGTTGAGCTTCCATCAGACGGGCCTGCATCTCGAGGCGCGACGGATGAGAGATGTCGTCCGCGTCCATCCGCGCTATAAGCTCGCCGCTGGAAACTTCGAGTCCGGTGTTCAAAGCGCTGATTATGCCGCGCTTTGGAGAGTGAATCACGCGGACGCGAGAGTCGGCGGCGGAGAAGGAGTCGAGCAGGTCGGGCGTGGAGTCGATGGAGCCGTCATCGACCACCACGACCTCGAAATCCCGGCAGGTCTGGCGCAGTATGCTGGCTATCGCGGCTTCGATTGTGGATTCCGCGTTGTAAGCGGGAATCAGGACGGAAATCAGGGGCATAAGGCATTACACTCAGGATATTCTTCGAGGATTCGCGGCGGGTTACCTTCCCGGCGTTGACGCGGCGCCGAGGCTGGACTATAATCAAACCATCGTTCCCGGATAGTAATACGACACCGGCGGGCATCCCAGAGCCGGTAATACCTCAGGAGGAGAAAATTGAGAAGATTACCATACATGCTGGCTTTCCTTGTCATCTCCCAATTGTGCTTGAGCGACGCCCCGGCGTTTGCCGATGCGGATACGACCGCACCCCCGGCGCCCGTGGCCCCTGCCGCGCCCGTGGCGGCCCCGGCAGACCCGCAGACGCCTGCAATTACAATGCCGGCCCTAACGCCCGATACGGAGCTTTTCAGGCGCACGCCGATAATTGACGGAGTCGTTGAGGACGGTGAGTGGGATGCGTTCTATACATTCAACACCGGCGGCTGGGAAGCCACGACTTTCGCTGACTGGGATTCCGGGAATCTCTATGTCGCGGCCAAGTCCAACAAGCCGGTGGACATGATGATCGTCCTGGACGCGCACGATGACGGATGGTTCCACGGCGAGGATAACTACGAGTTCAGAGCGGTCCGCGCGGCGGCCGATGCCCTCACTGTGACCGTGGCCCGCTACGAGTCCAAGAACTCGAAGTCCCCGGTGGCCACTCCGGTAACCCCCGAGGAGACCGCGATGGTGGAAGTGAAGAGCACTCGCACCGCGACGGCTTATATGATCGAAATGCGAGTGCCCACGCTGCTCGTTCGCGGCCTTAAGCTAGCCGCCGGCAGAAAGATCGGGTTCCAGATCGATTTGAGCGCCGGCCTGGATGCGCTCGGGTGGGTGCCTTCGTCGCAGCCGGGCGAAACTAAGGAATGCACCCTGGTGACCAAGAAGTTCGCATCGCTTAAGCCGCTCGATATGGGCTTCGATCTCAGGTACGGCAGGATCGCGCGCGGAGAGGACCTTATCGGGCGGCTGCATCTCACGAACGCCGGGACCGAGACCGTCGACGCGCGCACTATTGTCGTCGCGGGCGAAGGAAAGGCAGGAGATTATCTGAGCAGTGAGAAGGTGAGAGTCGAGGGTGTCGGCCCCAAAAAGCACTTCTCGCACGATGTCAGGTCGCTGATACCGAGCGACATGCGGACCGGTAGCTGGGCGGTCGGGGCGGAAGTACGCTCAGGCACGGAGAGGCTCGGAAGCGCGCTGGTCAGTTTCGATGTTGTCGAGCCGTTCGAGATCGAACTGCGGCTTCCGGCAAAGGACGTGCGAGCAGATGTGAAGGACGTAACGTTCGGAGTGGCAATCAGGAACAACATGCGCCGCGACATCCGGGGTACCGCCAAGATCACCCTGCCCACCGGCTGGGAGCTATGGAGAAACGCCGACACGCGGGAGTTCGAGGTGCCCAGCGACGCGGTTTCCTCGGCTGGGTTCAAGGCTAAGCCGCCGCTCGGAATCCTGGGGGACGTGCCGGTCAAAGTGCAAGTGACCGTGAATGGGCTGACGAAGACGGCGGAGGGGAAGATCGTCATCGTAAACCCGTAACGGGTAAGCCGTCAGGGACCGAGCACAAAGATAGACACACGTCTACTAGCAGCAATGGTTTATGCGCGGGAGAAAGTCCGCCGGGCAGCACCCCGGCGGACTTTCGTGTACAAGCCACAGTGAGATTCCTATTGACAGTGCCTTGCCTTCTGAGACGCATTCGGGTTAGCGCCATAGTAGAAGTTCCACCAAGCCTGGCTGTCATTGCCGTCGAAGTTGATGTCCTGGCTGCTTCTTGTCTGCGGGAAGTACGTCGTGTGGAAGACCTTCGTGTGCCCGTCTGTAAATAGTATGAGCAATCCATTGCCGTGGAGCATGTTGGTGACGGTGATGGAACGTATGCCAGAGCGAGCCCAGCAGGTTCGTTAGTTTGATTAGCGTTGAGACATCGAGTCCGGTGAGTAGACAGGGCCGATAAACGCTTACAGAGTAGGTGTCGGTGCAGGGATATCGTTCCCAATGCAGTGTAACCGGCTCTTCGACGCACGCACTTGGCAAAGGGGTGCAAAGAGCGATACATCGGCTCAAATTGATGACGGGAAGTTCTTGGCGCGGCTCCTCAACGTTAACGTGAGGTGCCACGACCACAGGTTGGGCACCTGTGACAATCGTTAGACACCGGACGCATATGGAAGTTCGAGCGTATGTAGGCGGAGATTTCAGATAAGGGGGCCTGTGGTGGCGTACAAGAACGCGTACGAGCCAGAGATGCTCAGAACGTGGAAGCGAGGTGGCCTATAGGCTTGAGGAAGCGCGGTCAGCCTTCGGTAAGCATCGTGAGTATGCGGTCCATATCTTCGTCGGAGTAGAATTCGATCTCTACCCGTCCGTGATCCTTGTTCTTGACGATCTTGACTCTTGTACCAAACCTCTCCCGCAGACGCCCTTCAAGTTCGAGAATGTTGGGGTCTTGGGCCGTCGGAGTTGTTTCACGTGAAACAGTACCCGCCGCCGGAGCTGTCCGACTCGCTGACCACTGCCTCGCTAATCGCTCAGCTTCGCGCACCGAGAGTCCGGCGCCTGCGATACGGCGGCACAACTCCACCTGCCGATCCTCGTTCTCAATGGAGAGGATGGCGCGAGCGTGCCCCTCACTGATCCGCCGAGAACGTACGCACTCCCTGATCTCCTCGGGAAGGCCAAGTAGACGCATGGTGTTCGCGATCGCGGAGCGGCTCTTGCCGATAGTGAAAGCCAGCTCTTCTTGAGAAAGACCGAACTCTTCCGCCAGGCGGCGGTAAGCCGCAGCGGCCTCGACCGGGTTTATGTCTTCCCTTTGGATGTTCTCAATCAGCGCGACTTGCAGGCTCTGCTCGTTGGTCAGCTCCCTCACTACAGCGGGGATGCGCGTGAGGCCGGCAGCTATGGCCGCCCGCAGTCGCCGCTCGCCCGCGACGAGTTCGTAGTCGCCCTCACCTTTGGAACGGACAACAACCGGTTGAAGCACGCCGTGGACCCGAACCGAGCTTACCAGCTCCTGGAACTTCTCGTCGTTGAATGTTTCACGAGGCTGATAGGGATTTACACTGATGCGGCGGACGTCGATGTCGCTCCCGGATTGCCGATCATCTCGCTCAGCTCCGGGAATCAATGCCCCCAGCCCCTTACCCAGACTCTTTCTCTCCAAAGGATATTACCTCCTCAGAAAACTTCGTGTAGGCCTCCGCGCCCTTAGACTTCGGATCGTAAGTGATGATCGGCTTGCCGTGACTGGGCGCCTCGCTCAACCTCACGTTCCTCGGCACAACTACACATGCTACCTTGCTCCCGAAGAAACGGTAGACTTCCTCCGTGACCTGTTGCGAGAGGTTAGTTCGGTAGTCAAACATCGTCAGCAGGACTTTGGCAATCTCAAGCCCCGGATTAAGGTGCTGCCGAACCAGATCGATTGTTCGCAGCAACTGGCTGATTCCCTCAAGCGCGTAGTACTCACACTGGATCGGCATGATCACATATCTCGCGGCGGCGAGGACGTTGACAGTCAGCAGCCCCAGTGAAGGAGGACAGTCGATAATCACGAAGTCGTAGCTGCCCTCAATACGCGCCAGCGCGGCCTTGAGTTTTGTCTCCCTTGACATCATGGACATCAGTTCTATGTCAGCGCCCGCGAGATCAAGCTTGGCGGGAACCAAGTGTAGGCCGCCTATCTCAGTGTGAACAATGACCTGCTCCAACGGCTCATCATTGATCAGCACATCGTAGATGCAGTGGTCGAGGTCTGACTTTACCACTCCGACTCCGCTGGTTGCGTTGCCCTGCGGATCAGTGTCAACAAGCAGGACCCGCTTTCCTGCCACGGCCAAACACGCTGACAAATTGACCGCTGTCGTTGTCTTACCGACCCCGCCCTTTTGATTGACTACAGCAAATATGTTAGCCATGCTATCCACCTACACTCTGCATATCCATATCTTAGCCAACAACCTCCGCAACTCCTCCGACCCGGTACATAAAAAAACCAGGGCTCAGGCTTGCGCGTGTACCCTGGCAAGGGTGGACACTATACACATGTCTACCTGATTCGGTCAGCCTCCAGCCGTCTGAGCATCATATCGGCAACTTCCTTGCCGTCGATCTTGTACTCACCATTCCGGATGCGTTCCTTAAGGTCGTTCACGATGTCCTCTCTGGTCTCAGGAATCCTGGCCATCGCCTCTTCAGCAACTGCCATTCCCTTCTCCAGCGGTGAAAGGTGCCTTGCTCCCTCGGTTCTGGATGAAATCGACCCGCGTGGCCTGCCCTCCGGCAGAATCTTGGACTCGGCCGCGCCGACCCTCATCGATGCCTTACCAGATTCGATCCGCGAAATCTTCATTTGTCTGCCCTCCCGTGTGGTCCACACGCCTCGGAGCTGTCACCATGTTACGCCTGTACAAACAAAAAAGCAAACCCCGAAGCTTGGAAACGGCAGCCCGGCCAACCTGATCCGCAAGCGGATTGTAGTTCCGAAGGCTTTGCGTCCCCTTCTTTCGAAGAGTTTGCCTTTATCGCCAATATTTGTTATCAGTCCAAATTATCGGCGCCAGTCCCGAGCCTCTTTAGGGCTTGGAAAGAAATATTTTCAGATATTTTTCCGCAACCTCCGTCAGTTCGGAAAACTGCCTTCGCGCCTAACCGTATGGAAGCCGGCGATAACAACGATCAGCACCACAACTCCTACCACCGCGCCCAGCCAGAGTCCGAGCGGCCTGCGAGGGAAGCGTGCCTCGGTATCCGCCTTGGGTGGCAGCCCCAGAAGCGTCCTGGGTTCCACATTGCCGCTCATCACCGTCTCTCTGAACCACTCATTGAACCTCTTGTCGCCCGCCTTCTCGATGAGGAAGTGAAAGCTCTGGAGTTTCTGCTTGTACGTATCGGAGAGGTTCACTATGCGGCCCTCCATAACCCCGGTTTGCGTGTCCGACGGCTTCCCGTAAAACCTCCAGCCCTTATCCGTCGAGAAATGTACCGCGCTGCCCTCCTGGAACCAAAATGGGAGCGGCTTCGGAGATGCCTGGCTGATGTAGGCGTGTACGAGTTCGTGGCTTAAAACATCTTGGTATTCCTTGGGAAACTCGGTTTGCAGGATTGCCACATACCTGCCTCTGATAGTGACGCCCATCACTCCCGGCTTCGCAAACGCCGGCTGCAGCACATCCGGCAGCGACTCTTTCTTGAACGTCTTGACCAGCACCAGGGTCTTCGGCGGGGGTATTTTGACCTTGTCCCGCAGCGTGACCACG
The DNA here is from genome assembly GCA_023474015.1 of Armatimonadota bacterium. Next base: position 36,986 of record JAMCYN010000165.1, on the reverse strand, counting down.
GACGGGGCCTTACTCGTTGCCAGATCGATCCTCTGAGCGCCCTGGAAGGCGGCGTCCAGCACGGAGTTGTCGACATATGCCGTGTCCTGGGCGCTTACGCACGAGGCATGGGCCAGAGTAGCGACGATGATGAGCAGGAACATAGCGTGCCCGGATTTCATTTGCTCGGATTCCTTACTATCCGGCCGCGCCGTATCCCGCGCACCGGCAATCTACGTGTGGTACTCGGCGTTGATCTTAACGTATTCGTACGAGAAGTCGCACGTGAGCACCGTCGCTTCTTCATTGCCCAGGTCCAGGTCCACCGTTATCCGGAGGTCTTTGCCGAGCATCGGCTCTCGCGCGGCCTCGGGCCGCAGCTTCACGGGCTCCCCATTTTCGACTATCTTCACATCTCCGAAGAAAAGCGAGGCCTTTTCCGGGACCACTTTCGCGCCCGATCCGCCGACCGCGCACAGCACCCGGCCCCAGTTTGGGTCCTGGCCAAAGATCGCGGTTTTCACGAGCGGGGAATTGGCTATTTTCATCGCGGCCAGTTTCGCATCCTGGTAGCTCTCCGCGTTTATTACGCGTACCTCGACATATTTAGTTGCACCCTCGCCATCTTTCGCTATCGCACGGGCGAGGTCCATGCAAACATGATCGAGCGCCTTCGCGAACGCGTCGTGGTCCGCCGTTCCCTCGGTCAGTTTGGGACAGCCGGATTGGCCGTTGGCGAGAACGATCACGGAGTCGTTTGTGCTCATATCGCCATCAATCGTGAGGCAGTTCAGGCTGCGCTCCACGCTCGACGAGAGTGTTTTCTGCAATGTCGGCGAATCGATTACCGCGTCCGTTGTGACAAAGCAGAGCATCGTCGCCATGTTAGGGCAGATCATCCCCGCGCCCTTGCACATCGCTCCGATCCGCACCGGGACGCCACCGATTCCGATCTCATATGCCGAGGTCTTGGGGCCGGTATCGGTGGTCAGGATGGCGACCGAGGCCGCATCACCGCCATCCTCCGCAAGCTCGGCTATAGCGTCCATTATGCCTATTTCGATCTTGTCCATCGGAAGCGGCACGCCGATTATGCCGGTGGACGCGTTGAAGACCTGTTCCGGGGGAACATTCAGAAGCTCACCGGCGAACTTGCAGATGTAGTCCACATCTTTCAGGCCCTTCTCACCCGTGCACGCGTTCGCGTTGCCGCTGTTTGCGACAATGGCCCGCGCGCGGCCGGCCGGCAGCTTCTCCAGGTTCCGGACCACCGATGCGGCCTTGAAGGCGTTCTTCGTAAAAACCGCCGCGACTGAACACTCGACCTCCGAATAGACGATCGCGAGGTCGGTCCCATCTTGCTTGATTCCGCACCTCACCCCGGCGGCCTGGAACCCCTTCGGCGCGGTCACGGCGCCCGAAATCTGCTTCATGCGCTACGCTCCCATATCGTTTCAGCTACGGATAAATCGCCGGGCTCATTAGCCCCGTGGTCTCGTCCAAGCCGCACATCAGGTTCATATTCTGAACCGCCTGCCCGGCTGCGCCCTTGCCCATGTTGTCTATCGCGCACGTGATTATGGCCCGGCCCGTGCGACTGTCGGTTACCAATCCAATATGGCAGAAATTGGCGCCGAATACGTTTTTCGTGCAGGGCTGGCTGCCTTCGTCCAATACGATTACAAACGTCTTGCCCACGTAGAACTCCCTGTAGATCGCGATCAGCTCGGAAGTCGCCGGCATGCTCTTGCCCCGAGGCGCGCTTGCATAAGCCGTCGTGAGGATGCCCCGGTTCATCGGGATCAGGTGAGGGGTGAAGCTCAGGTTCACGTTCTCTCCGCCAAGCGCCGAAAGCTCTTGCTCGATCTCGGGAGTATGGCGGTGGGTGGCGACCGCGTAAGCCTTAAAGCCCTCGTTGATCTCGCAGAACAGCCCCGACACCTCGATCTTCGACCGCCCGGCTCCCGATACGCCGGACTTCGAGTCGATGATGAGCGATTCAAGGTCTATCATCTTCCGGCTTACAAGCGGCGCGAGCGCGAGTATGGCGCTGGTGGCATAGCAGCCGGGATTGGCGACTATTCTCGCCCTGGCGATCTCCTTAGGATGGAGTTCGGATATGCCATAGACCGCCTCGGCTGCCAGCTCGGGCGCGCTATGTTCGATGCCGTAGTGTTTCTTGTAAACCGAGAGGTCCTTGAGCCTGAAGTCGGCGGGCACATCGACAATCTTCTTGCCGGATTCGATCAGGGCGGGCGCCGTTTTCATCCCATTGCCGTTGCCCTGCGCCAGGAAGAATAAATCGGCCTTGTCAGCGGCCTTCCCGGCATCGAACCTTTCGCACAGAGGCAGATCCTGTCCCAGAAAGCCGGGATATGCGTGCGAAATATGCTTGCCTGCGTATGTATCCGAGGCAAGGTAGGTGATCTCCGCCCCAGGATGCCCCAGCAGATACCGTATCAGCTCCGCTCCGGCGTAACCCGAAGCGCCCACTATTCCGACCTTGATCATCGCTCACATAACCTTTCGAATCAGCCTTGACTCAAGTGAATTATACCAGCGCCCCGAGCGACTTGGCAAACCGCGGGCTTGACGCCGCGCTCGCTCGGGGTTAACATGCACACCAGAACGCAGAGAGGAAATCGTGCCATGAAACTTGCATTAGTTGTTCTTATCGGGTTGACGCTTGCGCTTGCCTTTATCGGCTGCGGAAAGAAAGAAGAGCCACAGACCGAAGTAGAGACGCAAACCCAGCCACAAACCGAAACGCAGACCGAGATGCCCGTAGCCGGTGCGCCTGCCGCCGCGCCGGGAAAATGGGTTACTACCAAGTCCGGGCTGAAATACAGGGACAAAAAAGTCGGCACGGGTCCCGCCGTCAAGGAAGGGGATACCGTCACGGTCAACTACACGGGCAAGCTGGATGATGGCACGGTATTCGACAGTTCCAAGAAGCCGGGCCGCGAGCCGTTCTCGTTCACCGTCGGCGAAGGGTCCGTCATCAAGGGCTGGGACGAAGGCCTGCGGGGGATGAAGGTAGGCGGCGTCAGAGAGCTAAAGGTCCCGCCGCCGCTCGGCTATGGCGATCAGGACATGGGCGAGATCCCGCCGAACTCGACGCTGAACTTCGAGGTGGAGCTTCTCAAAATCAGCGAATAACATGGGTAAACGGTCAGCGCGCGAGTGACTTGAGCTTGCGTGCTGACTCTTTGCCGATCACGCTATCCGGCTCAACGGACACCACGTATTCGAACTCGTGCCGGGCCTTATCGCGAGTTCCCGCCCCCAGGTACGCCTGGCCGAGTGCGAATCTATCCTTCACATTGGGCTTGATAGTAGAGAACGCCCGTTCGTAAGCCTCCACCGCTCCCCGGAATTCCCGCAGTTCCAGGCGCGCCCTGCCGAGATTGCGCCAGGAAAACGCCATCCTCGGCTCGATATCGGTGGCACGGACAAACGAGGCTGCGGCGCGCCTGATGTTACCGGCCTCCGCATATGACACTCCGAGATGGTACTCGATCGCGGCCGTGTCCCCGAACATCGTCTTGGCTGTCTTCAGCAGTTCGACAGCCTGATCGGGTCGTCCGAGATGCCGCTTGACCACCGCGTAGCCGACGAAATCGCTTGCGTCGAGATCGCCCTTCCTCGCCTGGGCCATAGCTTTCCTGTAGCTTGCATCCGCCTCTTTATAGTAACCTGCCTGCATGAAGTACTTCCCCGCCACGCAGTTATAAGCCGCGAACCGTGTGTTACCGACGGCGCGCGCCCAGGCCACGTTCGATTGATAGCATCGGCAGCCACCCGCTGTCAGGGCTCCGCAATAGAGAACCAACCAGCAGATGATGACCCTGCTGACCGCCGGCCAGATGCGTATCGATGTCGGCTTGAACTCGACCATGCGGCAGGCAAGCCAGCCGAATATCAGCGACGAACCGACGCTCGCAAGGTATACGAATCGCTCTTGCGGTACCGGGCCTATCGTCGGAAGCAGGTTCGTCACCGGAAGCAGCGCCAGGAATATCCACATCGACCCGAATGAGATCAGCGGCGCGCGCTTTCTCGCCCAAATCGTGAGTGCGACCAATACTACAGGCAGCAGCCATGCGGCAAAAGCGACGAGGGGATACTTGATGCCGATGGGGAAGACATCATACACGACCCGCGCCTCTTGCGGGAAGAACAGCATTCTCAGATATGCCGCATACGCGATTCCGATGCCCATCAGCCTCTGCCTGAGCATGAAAAACACATACTGCTCCATCGCAGTGCCGACCACGTGCCGGCGCATGACCAAATAGACCACCAGCGGCGGCAGGAGCAGCGCGGTCCATCTGAGCAAATCGCCCTTGCGTGCCTTGCCGCCGAACACCCATGCATAGAGCGCGAACAGCAGCGGGAGAGTGAGGCCGCTTTCCTTGGAGAAGAGCGCACAGGTGAAGAGCAAGGCACAAAGGCCCGCCATCAGCCAGTTGAACTTGCCAATCGACTCATAGGCGGCGCAGAACGCGGCGAAGCTCCCCAGCAGGAACACGGTGGCCATAACGTCGGTCCGTCCGGATATCCAGGCGACCGCCTCAGCATGGCTCGGCAGTACGGCATAAGCAAGTCCGGCAACACCCGCGATCACCGTACTCTTCGTCAATCGCCTACCGATCACAAACACGAGCAACACGGCTATGGTATTCAGCAGGAGGTTGGTGACTCTGAACGGCAGCGGGTTCGGGCCGGAGATAGCGTAGTTGATCATGAACGAGATTGTGATCAGCGGCCTATAGTAGTAAGGCACGGTGTCTCCGAGATGGCCGTGGAGGAAGTCCCTTCCGAACGCGTGAGGCACATTGGCCAGGCTGTGGACGAACGGGTCGCTCACGATCAGCGGCCAATCGTCGAGCGTGAACTGGCCCCACAGCGAGGGAACGTAGGGAGCGACCGCGACCACGACGAGTAATGCGAGCCAGATGGCGAGCCGGGCGTTGTCGCGCGACGTGGGAGTGCGGGTCTTATCCTTGGGCAACTCTGCTGTCCTCCACGGGACAGGGTATCACGAGGAGTGGAGACGGGTCAAGGAGTGAATCAGGCAACAGGCGACCGAAGGGAGGGCGAGGCTCCCGCCGAGGCGGTGTTACCTAACCTGACACTCGGCCGCATTTTGATGTTTTCGACGGCAGCCGGGCGGGTACGTATGGCGTGCAACCGATTCAGCCATCAGGAGGGAACGTTCACATGCTTGACTCGTCTCGAAAGCGCACGATGTGTCTGGCGACAGCCATCCTATTTGGCGCCATCGTTTTTCTCACGACGTGGCCGGCATTCGGACAGGACAGTGCCAACAGCCGGCAGCGTTACAGACCTGTTACACTCACTCAGGAGAACTGGCGCTCGCCCATCGGCCAGAACCTGATGTACAGCCGTTGGCGATACGCCTTCAACAATTTCTCGTTCTACGGACACGTGCGTCGTAACTGGTTATATGTGGGTGGAGCGCGAACGATGGCCGTGGAGGGTTCCAGGTCCGGCCTGACCAATCTCATCCGGTTCCTGCCGCGAACCGGCCCGTCCGGCCCACTCGTCTTCACGCAGGACTTCAGAATTCCGGCTCCGCTGCAGTCGCAGGGCGGCGCGCTGGCCGGGGAAGTGATCGCGCTCACTATGAATGTGGCGTTCAATGATGTCCGAGTTATGCCGAGGCACCCGGGTTACGACTTGGAGAAGTTCATTGTCAGATTCGGGTTGTTCAAGGGCCGGACAGTGGGGCAGGTCCTGGACATGGCGGATCGTGTCCTGGGCGGTGAGCCGCCATTGAGGTACGGTATAGCCAATTATGAGGTCCTGGCGGACGCGGTTCGGGCTATCAACGCGAACTACGAGTTCAGGGATTACGCGACCTACATAGATCGAGGTTTCTTGCAGCCCAACCGCGGGTTCGGGCTCCCCGATCCTCCGCACGATCCGCACGTGCCGTAGAGGGCTCCCGTTTTCCGGTGGCACGGCTCGGGGTAAAGAAAGTTGTACGGAGAGGTGCGGTGTTTCGGCATTTTAATACCGAAACGATATTAGCCCCGTGGAGGTGCTTTATGACGGTAGCAACGGCTATGAAAGAGAAGGCCAAGGAAACGGTGGAAGAGGCCGCGGAGACGATGAAAGAACGCAGGGGTCCCCTCAAGGCGGCGATGGCGATTCCCGAGAATGCTCCATCCCCGTTCTACCTGGGGATGACCTTGGGCTCGATACTCCTGTCTCTGATCCTTTACGGACTCAGGAAAAAAGAGGACGCCATCTTTGTGGGCCACTGGGCGCCGACGTTCCTGGCACTGGGTTTGTTCTCAAAACTCGTGAGCGGAATGGAGAGGAAATAGGCTCACCACAACATTCGTGAAAATAATCACGGGAACCGGCGAACATATCGGGCACTTGCTGCGTCTTATATGTGATAGCATACCTTCTCTCCTTTCGATGTGGCGACCCCGAAAGCTTTAGGGGTCGCCATTGTTTTCAGAACTCCACACCTTTCCGTGCGGGCCGCCCCTCCAACATACCATGCTTTATCTCCCGCATCTCCGTCACAGTATCCGCGATCTCGATCAGCCGATCGGTTGCGCCTCTGCCGGTCATTACCACGGTCGTATGAGGATTTGCTCGCTCCACGGCTGCAACGACCTGCTCTTCATTCAGCAGCTTCCTCGCCACCGCGAAGCATATTTCGTCTAGTATGACCAGGTCGTAGTCGCCGGAGTCCAGCGCCTCTTCAGCTATTCGCAGGCCCCTTAGAGCCGCCTCGCGATGCGCTTCAATCGCGGGACTGGAGTTCTCGGGCAGAAAACCCCGCCCGGTCTGAATGATCTCCACTTCGGGCAGATGCTCTATCGCGGCTATCTCGCCGGTCGACGAATCCGCCTTCACGAACTGGATTATCTTCACGCGCATACCATGACCGCTCGCTCTGAGCGCCATTCCCATCGCGGCCGTTGTCTTACCCTTACCGTTACCGGTGAAGATCAGTATTCGCCGTTTGCCAGTCATCCGCACCTCGTTGAGATCAAGAGTTGGATAGATCAGCCGAACGAGCAGACGTACTCCGCGATCTCTGCGTCCACGGCTATCTCGAACGACGAGTTGCCGACCACATCGAAGGCCTCCCCAGCGGGGATGGCGACCCAGTCTGGCGCACCCGCGACCCTGACCCGGCATGAGCCCGCTATGATCGCCATATTCTCCGGCGCGCCGGTGTTGAACGTATAGGTTCCCGGATAGATCAGGCCGAGAGACTTCTTGGTGCCATCCGGGAACAGAATGGTGTGGCTGACGACTTTGCCGTCGAAGTAGACATTGGCCTTGCAGACGACGCTGACGCCGTCGAATTGTGCTGGTGTGTTCTTGGACATTCGGTTCCTCGTCTAGAATTGAATGTAGGTGCGCTCCCGCTCTTCGCCCTCTTCGAGTTTGAATCCCGGCTTGCCCAGGAGCTTGAACATCTCGGTCTTATAGGCCTCCACGCCGGGCTGGTCGAACGGGTTTACCCCAAGCATCAGCGCGTCGACGGCGCAGGCAATCTCGAAGAAGTAGATGAGAGCGCCCAGGGAAAATGCATCCAGCTTTTTCAGGTGGACCGTCATGTTCGGTATGCCGCCGTCGCGGTGTGCTTTGGCGGTCGCTTTATAGGCCATCGAGTTAACGTAGCTGACCTCGCGCGCGACGAGGTAGTTCAGGCCGTCGGCGTCATCCTCGGTTAACGGAATCTCGATCGAGGGCTCACCCTCGTCGATTATCAGGAATGTCTCCGCGAGTATTCTGCGTCCCTCCTGGATGTACTGACCGAGCGAGTGGAGGTCGGTGGTGAAGTCCACGGAGGCCGGGTAGAGGGCCATGTTCTCCTTGCCCTGGCTTTCGCCGAACAACTGCTTCCACCACTCAGCGAAGTAGTGCAGGCGCGGCTCGAACGAGGCCAGTATCTCGACCGCCGTGCCCTGCGAATAAAGTATGTTCCGCGCCGCCGCGTAGTAGTATGCGGGGTTCGCTGTGGGGTCGGTGTTGGAGCAGAGGTCCGCGCATGTCTTCGCCCCGGAGATCATCGCATCGACATCAACCCCCGCGTAGGCGGCGGGAAGCAGCCCGACAGCCGAAAGCGTCGAATATCGCCCGCCGATATCATCCGGCACGACCATTGTCTCATAACCGGCCTTCTTCGCCATCCGCAGCAGGGCGCCCCGGTCCAGGTCGGTGGTGGCGACCACCCACTCTTTCCTGATGCTCTTCTCCAGCAGCTCCTTCACGACCCTGAACGCGACGGCGGGTTCGGTCGTGGTACCGGACTTTGACACGACATTGACCGCGACCTTCTTGCCCGCGAGCCGTGCTTTGAGCCGCGTCATGTAGTGGGCCGAGAGGTTGTGGCCCGCGTAGACGACCCTCTCCGGATTCTCCGAAAGCGCCTCGACCACGGCACGCGCGCCCAAATATGACCCGCCGATGCCTATTACGAGCAATACATCCGTCTCACGCTCGAGGCGCTCAGCGGTCGATTTCAGCTTGAGCAGCTCGTAAAGGCCAAGGATCTTGTCCGGCTTTAGCCACCCGGTGAACTCGCAGCCGGGGCAAGCGCCGGAGCGCAGAGAATGGTCCACTTCCCTGATTAGGTCTTGTTTCAGCTTGACCATCTCAGGGGTAACGTTCGGTTCGAGATAGGTTGTGTCGAGCGCTATGGGAAGTTTGTCGAACTGGCCAGGCATTACCTCTCCTCCCGGTTATAAACATTCATCGCCGCCTCGATCCCTTCCTCCAATATCATATCCAGCGCGTCGGCGGCCTCCTGCAGTGTGACGTCCATCACCTGCCGGTCCTTTCGGTTGAATCGGGACAGCACGTGGTTAATCGCCTCACCATTGCGGCCAATGCCGATGCGTATCCTGGGAAAATCACTGGAGTGGAGGTGGCGAATAATAGAAGTCATTCCCTTGTGGCCGCCGGAGGACCCTTGTGGCCTGATCCGAAGTTTGCCGAGCGGCAGGTCCAAATCGTCGTATACCACCAGTATATCCGAGGGCTCCAGGCGGTATTTTCGCGCCAGTTCACCGACGGCCATTCCGCTCTCGTTCATGTAGGTCTGCGGCTTGGCGATGATGATCTGCTCGCCGTAGTGGTCGAAGCTGCCGACGAGTGCGCGGCACTGCCTGCTCAAGATTCGCGCCCGACGCTTCTTGGCGAAAATATCCACCACATCGAACCCGACGTTGTGTCTGGTGTGAGCATACTCCCTTCCGGGATTGCCCAGGCCCACGATCAGCCTCACGACTGGCCTTTCCACGCCTTGCTGAAGATTTCGCTGACGCTGCGGTCTTCGTGGATTCGCATAATGGCGTCCGCGAGAAGGTCCGCCACCGATATCACCTCGATCTTGCCGTCGCGCTTGTTCTCCGGCAACGGGATTGTGTCGGTGATGATGACTTTCTCGATCGGCGATGCTACCAGCCGTTCCGGTGCGCCTCCCGAGAGCACGCCGTGGGTGCACGCCGCGTAGACCGCTTTCGCACCCCTATCGAGCAGAGCCCTGGCGCCGCCGATTATCGAGCCGCCGGTGTCGATCATATCATCGAGCATTATCGCGGTCTTGCCCGCCACCTCGCCGATGACTTCCATCACCTCGCACTTGTTCGGCTCGGGCCTGCGCTTGACGATGATCGCTATCGGGGTCCCCAGTACCTCTGCAAGCGCCCTTGCCCGAGGCACGCCGCCGACGTCGGGCGAAACCACCACTGTGTCCGGCCCCACGCAGACGTTTTTCATCAAATAGTCCGCGATGATCGGCCCGGCGTAGAGGTTGTCCACCGGCAGGTCGAAGAAGCCGACGATCTGGCCCGCGTGCAGGTCTACGGTGAGCAGACGGCTTGTCCCCGCCGCCGTGATCAAGTTTGCGACCAGCTTGGCGGTCACCGGCTCCCGCGGCTTCACCTTCCGGTCCTGCCGAGAATAGCAGTAGTACGGTATCACGACATTCACTCTCCGCGCCGAAGCCCGAGTAAACGCGTCCACCATAATCAGCAGTTCCATAAGATATTCGTTCACGGGAGTCGGCATCGACTGTACGATGAATACGTCGTCACCGCGCACGCTCTCATCCACCAGCACGTGGACTTCGCCGTCGGAGAACCGCTGAACGGTCATGTTGCCGACGTTGACCCCCATTCGCTCCGCGATCTTTCGTGTCAGATCGGGATTGCCAGTCCCCGAGAATAGCCTGAGTTCATTCATCGCCTGATCCCCATTATCTTACAACTGAAATCTTATACAGGTTCACCGCATTATGCCTATTATAGCAGAATCGGGCAAGGATTTCCTTTGCGAGCCGCCGAACCCCTCATTGGGTGTCACCTATGTTCGACTACATCATCACCAACGCGGAGATCATCGATGGCTCCGGCGCGCCTCGAAAGCTTTCGAGGGGGGATATCGCCATCAAGGACGGCCGTATCACCGCCATAGGCAAGGTGGAAGGCAAAGCCGCCGTGCTCATCGACGCCGGGAAGCTGGTCGCCGCGCCAGGTCTTATCGATATCCATTCGCACACCGATTCCGCGCTTTTCATCGACCCGCGCGCCGAAAGCAAGATTACCCAGGGTATTACCACCGAAATCTGCGGGAACTGCGGGTTTTCGGCGGCACCTGTTCTCGATGAGTCGGGCCGGGCCGAACTCGAGGGCTGGCGGCGCAAGTATGCAATCGAAGAGGACTGGCACACGCTCGACGACATGCTCTCGGCCCTGGAGAAGCGCGAGATCGGGGTCAACTTTGCCACCCTGGTAGGCCACTCGAACCTGCGGGCGGCCGTGGTCGGCCTGGTGAACCGCGACGCCTCTCCGCGCGAGATCGACGAAATGAAGGCGCTCACTGCCCAGGCAATGGAGCAGGGCGCGTTCGGCCTATCGTCCGGCCTCATCTATCCGCCAAGCTGTTACGCGAAGACCGCTGAGCTTGTCGAACTGGCTAAGACCGCCGGGTTCTACGCCAGCCACATCAGAAGCGAATGCGACGGTCTGGTGGACGCCGTTCAGGAGGCAATCGACATAGGCCGCCTGAGCGGCGCAAGCGTGCAGATTTCGCATCATAAGGCATGCAACAAGCCCAACTGGGGCAAGGTAAAGATGACTCTGGCGATGATCCGGGAGTCCCGCGAGGCTGGGATGGACCTGAGCGTCGACCAGTATCCATACATAGCAGGCGCGACTTCGCTCGGCGCTTTGCTTCCCGCCTGGGTGCACGAGGGAGGCACGGAAGCCGCCGTGGAGCGGATCGCGGCCAGGCGGAGCGAATTGCTCGACTACCTGGGCGTGGGACGGGAAGGCGGGATACTCGCTGACGCTGGGGGCTGGTCCAGCGTAGTAATAAGCAGTGTGCATACGGAGCACAACCGGCATCTGGAGGGTATGACTCTCGACCAGCTCGGTCTTGAGCGTGGAATGGACCCAGCGGAGGCCGTGCTGGACTTGCTGGTAGAGGAGAAGCTGTCCGCATCGATGGTGCAGTTCTCGCAGTGCGAGGAAGACATCAAGACCGTGATGCGGAGCGACGCGGCGATGTTCGGCACGGACGCTTCCGCGCGGAGCACTAGCGGGCCTCTCTCAACGGGCAAGCCTCACCCGCGCGCGTTCGGCGCATTCCCGAGGGTCTTGGGGCGCTATGTCCGGGAGCAGAAGCTGATACCATTGGAGACGGCCATTCACAAGATGACCGGAATGCCCGCCGCGAAGCTCGGCCTAAAAGACAGAGGCATTCTCGCGGAGGGCGCCTGGGCGGATATCGTGCTGTTCGATCCCAGCGAGATCATCGACGCGGCCACCTATCAGGACCCTCATCAGATTTCGCACGGCATACGCTGCGTCTTCGTGAACGGCCGTATCGCTGTCGAGCACGGTCGATTGACCGGTGTGCTGGCGGGGAAAGTGCTGCGGAGCAGAAAATTTTGAATGTTGAATTGTGAATTTTGAATTGGGAAACGGAAGCCCTCCCTTCAATTCATAATTCAAAATTCAGAATTCATAATTGATCGCCTCTTGGAGGTTTGACGTTTGGCAATCATTCGCAACCCCGAACTGCGGGGGATATTGGTATTGATCCTGATCGTCGTATTGCTTGCCGGGATATTGGCGGGAAGCACGGGCAAGCTGGAGCAGTGGTTTGGGATCACGCTCTTCTCCGGCCCTCGTGTACTCGACAAGATCATATTCGTTTCGGACCGCTCAGGCACGAACGAGATATATAGTATGAACCTCGACGGGTATGGGCAGAGGCGGCTCACCAGTGGGGCCAGGGTTACCTCCGTCCCCGCCATATCCGCCACGGGGAGTCGCATAGCCTTTACGGGCATACTCGGAAACGCGGTGCAGGTGCTCTCCGTAAGCGCGGGCGGCGGAGCGCCGGAGCAGCTTACCACTGCCACCGGCCCCAAGTCTCAGCCATCGTACAGCCCCGACGGCAAGAGAACCGCGTTTATAGTCAGCGGCAAAGTATATGTAGCGGACCTGGACGGCGGCAACCTCGACCCCGTTCTTCCATCTCATGAGGAAACCCACGCGGCAATGGTCGGGCGAAACCAGATGCCCGCATATACCGGCTACGCCTGGGGCCCCGACAGCCGAAGCCTGATGGGCGTGACCAAGGACGGAGAAAACGACGTGCTGGTCTATCTGCCCGAGCTCGAAGGCAAGCCCGTAAGGATGGCGCTGGCTCCTCCGTCGATGCGCGGGGTGAGGGTGAACGGCATCGCTTGGGCGGCAAAGAAACCGATGCTGGCTGCGAGCATCAAGATCGGAAAGAGCGGCGCGTTGGCGATCTTCGACGCTGAGTCCAAGCAGCTCCAGCCGGTGACAGTGCAAAAGGGCATCGAGTTCGGTAAGCCGGCGCTGTCACCTGATGGCTCCGTGCTGGTGGTCCCGGGAAAATCATTCGTCAAGGGAGATCCGGGAGGGCTGCTGAAAATCGACCTTGAATCGCAGAACGGCGGGCTGTTGGCCAAGGGCGAGTTCGAGAACCTACAATTCTCCGCCAAGGGGGACCGTATACTGGCCACGCAAGTCGACAGCGCCCAGGACAAGCGCGACGTGGTGTCCATCGACGTGTCCACTGGCAATGTGAAGCAGCTTACCACCGACGGCGGCAGCTTCAACGCGATCTGGTCACCGTCCTCGGAAGAATAATGCGACTTAATCATCCATATCTCACCGATCAGCTCATACCGTATATCGGCAACAAGAGAAAGCTGCTGCCGCTGGTTCACGAGGCCGTCCGCAAGACCGGTCTGAGCGGGGGCACGTTCTTCGATGTGTTCTCGGGCAGTGGGGTGGTCGCGCGCCTAGCAAAGCTCCTTGGGTTTCGAGTGATCGCCAACGACTGGGAGCCATATTCCGAGATTATCAACAAGGCCTACATCGCCGCCAATGCCGCGCCGGAGTTCCGAGCTCTCGGGGGGCTTGAGAACGCCATCGCGCTTCTCAACAATCTTTCCGGCGTGCGCGGTTACATCGCATCGCACTACTGCCCCGCGGATGACGAACGCTACGATGTCGACACGGAGCGCATGTTTTACACTCAGCAAAACGGCCGCCGGATCGACGCCATGCGCGAGCGGATAAGCGAGTGGCGCGAGTCGGGTCGGATCGACGCCACCGAGGAAGCGACTCTCCTGGCACCGCTGATTTATCAGGCTTCGTATTGCAGCAATACTTCGGGTGTTTTCAAGGGTTTTCATAGAGGATGGGGCGGCGCGACAAAGACAGCATGGTATCGTATTCGCAGCCACCTCACGCTCGATTCGCCGATTCTGCACGACAATGGCCTGGATAATATCGTAATCAGGGAGGATGCGGCCCTGATCGCGGATAAGATTGACAGTGACATCGCCTATCTCGACCCGCCGTATAATCAGCATCAATACGGCGCGAACTATCACCTGCTGAACACGGTGGCACTGTGGGACAAGCCGCCGATCAGCGAACAGATATCGGGCAACGGCCACAAGGACAAGGCCGCGATCCGCAAGGACTGGCGCACCGAGAGGCGCAGCGAGTATTGTTACAAATCAACGGCGCTCGATGCCTTAGCCGGTGTCGTATCGCGGCTTCGCGCGCGTTATATACTTGTGAGCTACTCGACGGAAGGGCTGATGCCAGTTGAAGACATGCTCTCGATACTGGGCGAGCGCGGCGCTTTGGATGTGGTGGTGCGGAAATACAAACGATATCGAGTGAGCAGCCAAAGGCCGTCGCCGAAGCCGCATACTACCGAGTTTGTGGCGATTGTCGATACAAGTGCGCCTGGACGGCCATCTGAGGTCGAACATGCCGTCATATCAATAATGAAGAGTTCCGATATCGCAGCACTCGGTCAGCAAGGGACGCTGTTTTCTTGTGCACGAACGTAGAAATCTTGTCATGCTGAGGAGAAACGACGAAGCATCTGCTTTGAACTGAAGGATTGGTGGCAGTCTCGACCTTCGGTTCAAAGCAGATTCTTCGCCCATCGACAGGCTCATACAGAAACAAGGCGCTTCCCCTAGCAACCAGAACAGGAGAAGATGAACATGAAGAAACTACTCTGTGCGGCGATGGCGCTGTTGGTCTTCGCGACCGGCCCCGTTCTTGCCAACTACATCCTGCTTGCGCCAAGCGGGACTACGCTGAGCACCGGTCAGGTCCGGGCGGAGGCGGCTTTCAGCCCCAATAACGATGACGGCAAGTTCTTCTGGCTCGGCACGGGCCTGATGCAGCTTGAACTCAACGTGATCGCGGTCGGCAACCCCGGCAGCGAGAAGACCGAGAATCGGGTAGGGGCGCAGTGGAGCTTCCTGCCGGAAACCTCCATTACTCCCGCCGTTGGTTTTGGAGTGACGGATGTCGCCTCGGAGTCCCACGAAGGGATCGGCGGATACGCAGTTGTCACCAAGCATCTGCGGACAGGAGCCGTTAACCCGTTCGTGAAGGAACTCTCATTAACCGGCGGCATCGGGGCCGGCGGAATCAAAGGGCCGTTCGCCGGAGTGGAAGCACGTTTGCCCATGGGTATATTCCTTCAGGCAGAGTACGACAGCCACGACTTCAACGGCGCGGTAGGCTGGCAGCCGATCAGCCTGCTTAGATTCAAGGCTTACACCCTTCGCGACAACTTCTACTTCGGCGCGGAATTGCGGACTATTCGGTTCTAATGGCTATGAGGACTGACAACAATTCGCAATACGTGATAGGCGTGGACCTTGGTGGCACCAACGTCCGCGCGGCCGTCGTCGACCGAGCAGGATTAATCATCGGCGAGGCCAGGACCGATTCCCGCGCCATGGAGGGGCTGAGCGCCACCATTGGCCAGATTCTCCTTGCCGTTCGAGGTGCGCTGGCGGATGCTCATGTGGAGCCGAGCCGGGTCGCCGGGATGGGGATGGGAGTCCCGGGAACGCACAGGAGCGCGGAAGGCATCGTGCTGTGGGCACCCAACTTCAAGGGTTGGGACGGCGTCCAGCTTCTCGCTCCCATCAAGGCCGAGCTTGGCATCCCCGTTTTCATGGGCAACGACGCTAACGTGGCCGCCTTCGGAGAGTATGCGTTCGGCGCGGGGCGCGGGGCGAAGTGCATGGTGATGTTCACTCTCGGCACCGGCATAGGCAGCGGGCTGATATTGAACGGCGAAATCTACACCGGCGTCAGCGAGACCGCCCCGGAAATAGGGCATCACATAATCGTCGCGGACGGCCCCAGGTGCGGCTGCGGCAGATACGGCTGCCTGGAAGCCCTGGCGCAGCGCGACGCCATCATCGACCGAGCGGCCCGAAAGGCGCATCTGGGCCGTCACACGTCATTGCTCGAAAAATCCGAACACGACCTCCGCCGCATCACCCCCGCGATGATCGCCGAGGCCGCCACCGAGGGCGACGCCATCTCCATCGAAACCCTTAATGAAACCGGCTACTACATCGGCATTGGCGTAGCGAACGCGATCAACATACTCAACCCGGACAAGGTCATCATCGGCGGCGGAATCGCGCAGGCGGGCGAACTGCTCTTCGCACCGATCAGGCGGACGGTCGAGGTCAACGCTATATATGCGCCTCTGCAAGCCTGTGAAATCGTCCCGGCGCAACTCGGGGACGACGCCGGTGTCCTCGGCGGCGCGGCGATGGCGCTAGGGAGGGTTTGAGGGTTAGAGAGTTGGGGGTTGGGGGGATTTCCCTTCAACTCGTAACTCGCTAACCCGTAACCCGAAACAAATGATGAAAATTACCTGCCCCTCTATACTTGATCGCTCGGGGATACCCGTATGCCAGGGAGTGCGGTCGCTGACGCAGATACTCGGGTATATCGGGCCCGGATTCTTTGTCACGATAGGGTTTATCGACCCCGGCAACTGGGCCACCAACATCGCCGCGGGCTCGGATTTCAACTACGACCTTCTTTGGGTGGTCGCGTTGAGCACTGCGATACTGATATTATGGCAGCACATGTCCGCCCACCTCGGGATAGTCAAGGGTAAGTGCCTCGCGGAAGCGGTGCGCGAACACGTAAGGCCGGTCCCCGCATTCATCTACGGCTCCACCGCCATGGCCGCGTGCGTCGCGACCGCTCTCGCCGAAATCCTCGGGGCCGCCATCGGGCTCCAACTCCTCTTCCACATACCGATTCGGGCAGGCGCTTTCCTAGCCATGGGATTTGTGCTGACGATGATTCTTTCCCAGAGATACGGCTCACTGGAGAAGCTGATTGTCGGGTTTGTGAGCGCCATCGGTCTCTGTTACCTGATAGAGCTCTACCTGGTCAAGCCTGACTGGAGCGCCGCGGCGGTGCACACGGTGGTTCCCAAGCTTAACTCGCAGAGCATAATCATCGCGATGGGGGTCTTGGGCGCAGTCGTGATGCCGCACAACATGTATCTGCACTCCGAGGTCATCCAGAACCGCCAGTGGACGGGCAAATCCGAACAAGAAACCCGCAGGCTGCTGAGATTCGAGTTCGTCGACACGCTCGTGGCGATGCTTGTAGGCTTTGCCATTAACGCGGCCATGGTGATCGTCGCCGCGTCGGTTTTCTACAAGCATCATGTTCATGTGACCGATCTCGCCCAAGCTTCCGCCACGCTCGAACCACTCGCCGGCAAACTCGCGAGCGTGGTCTTCGGCATCGCGCTGCTGTTCGCGGGGGTATCATCCTCGATTACCGCCGGAGTCGCGGGCGCAACCACCTTCAGCGGCTATTGCGGTAAAGAGACGTCCATGGACAGCAAATGGTTCCGCGCGGGCCTCGTGATAACCCTGATCCCTGCCTGCCTGCTGATCCTGGCAATCGAAGACACGTTCCAGGCGCTGATCATCAGCCAGGTCTGCCTCAGCGTCCAGCTTCCCCTAACCATGCTCCCTCTTTTTCTCCTGACAAAGAGTCGGCGTGTGATGGGCAAGTTCGCGAACGGCTGGCTTGAAACCACCCTCATGACCATATCCGGGCTGATCATCGTCGTTCTGAACGTGCTGCTGATCTACCAGGTATTCGGCGGGAAGTTCTAAGTAGACCACGCAGTCTATTCCGGGTAATACATAGATGGGTGATAGAAAATGGTACTCGCGATTGTGACGCTTGTACTTTCGATAGTCGGTTTTCTGGACAGCCTCTATTTCACGCTCGTCCATTATGGATATTTTGGCATCGGGTCGCCGCTTGTATCGACAGTATGCCGGATCGAGGTCGGGGAATGCAGCGCGATTGCGTCTACCCCGTGGGCGGAGGCGTTCGGAGTGCCTAACAGCATCTTCGGGATGATATTCTACCTAATGATATTCGCGGCTTCCATTGTGCGTATGGCATTCCATGAGTGGCCCATGCTGCCGCTGCTGATCGGATCGTCGATAGTGGTCGCCGCGTTCAGCATAGTGCTGGCGTGGGCTCTGATATTTCGGATGCGGGCCCTGTGTCCGTTGTGTTTCACCGCTCAGGCTATTAACATCATCCTTGCCCTGATCTTCATATACGTCTATCGTGGGAGTGTGCCGCTAGTGGCGGGAAATGATTGAGTCCATTGTTATCAAGTCATAATGCAGGATATCTATAAGGTTATGTGTTTGGTGCGCTGCCATGTAGGGTATAAATTGAATAGAGGCATTCGCAAGAGCAATCTTATCAAGAGAGGTGACATGCCATGGCACGCGAGAAGAGTCTTGCTAAGGCAGAAAGGCCTGAGTTGGAGCGCTACGAGCCGTGGAATACGTTCAGAGATATGGAAAGGATGTTCCGCGACTTCTTCATCTCACCGCTACCGATGCTCAGGCAGCCCAGATGGTGGCCCACGGAGCTCAGGTTAGACGTGATTCCTGAAGTCGATCTGAAAGAGACGGACAAGGAGCTTGTCCTCTCAGCCAACCTGCCGGGGCTGAACAAGGACGATTTCAACATCGACGTTACGAAGGACACAATCACTGTCACCGGTGAGCGCAAGTCGTCAGAGGAGAAACCCGGCGAGAAGTATCATATCCGCCAGCAGAGCTACGGCTCATTCACGATCTCCTATGCGCTGCCGGTCGAGGTGAGACCGGACGAGGTGAAGGCGACCTACAAGAACGGTGTCCTCGAAGTCTTGATGCCGAAGGCGGAGGTGACCGAGGCACACAAGGTGGATGTCAAAGTAGAAGGTTAATGGTCCCAATAGCGAGCTAGGGCAAAACAAGGCGAGCGGAGCGCTCAACGCGTTTCGCTCGCTTTGATATTATGGTTTGCAGTGGGCCGTGAGATGGGAATAAACAAACGGGTAGCCGGAAGACGCATATGTTGACGGTTCCCATCGAAGAACATCTTTCTTCTTTCTTCTCCTTTCGAGTGTTGTGATAGATGCATTGCCGCCGGAGACGGCGGGCCCACCGGTCGAAATGGCCGGGCGGGTATTTTTTTGTCTCAAGGGCTGAGCCCAGAGAACTTGTTCCAGCCTATGCTCGCCTCCACCATTGACAACCGGCGTCACATCGGTCAGAATACGACTGTATAAAATGTGAGATTGAAAGAGGATATCCATGCCCCAATGCGCCATATCGGCCTGGCAGCCGCTCATGAGACCTCCGCTACCTTACGAGAATCCGCCTGCCGTGCCTGACGTTGCCCTGAAGGCAATTACATGCGGAAACGCGGTGGCGTCGATGTCCGCGCTCGTCACCTCGGACACGCCTGTCAGGGCCGCCCGCCTGGTATTCAGCGACCTTACCTGCCCGGGCGGCGTCATCACATCGGAGGCGATCTCCGCGCGATTCGTGGGCGCTGTCCCGACCACCGAGCACGGAATGGTATGCGATCCGCTGTATGAAGTGGACGAATTTCATATAGACAAATCCGCCGCGTTGTATATTACGGTCCGCGTGCCGAAAGGCGTCAGGCCCGGAACGTATAGGGGCGAGGTGCGGCTGATAGTCGGCGGAGTCGAGGTGGCGCGGAACAGTATGGAGATCGAGGTCGCCGCGGTCGACCTGCCGGGCCCTCACGACTGGAGCTTCTTCCTCAACGTATGGTTGAACCCATCGAAAGTTGCGAGCCTGCACGGGGCCGCGGTATGGTCGGAGGAGCATTTCCGTTTTCTCCGGCCCTACATCGAGGACCTGGCGGCTCATGGGCAGAAGGCTGTGGTCGTGCCGATAAGTTACGACTCCTGCCACGCACTTGCCCCTTATTCCAGCGCGATCATCTGGAAAAAAGACGGCGACAACTACGAGTTCGATTTCTCCGTGTTCGACAGGTTCGTCGAGCTGCATCAGGAGCTTGGCATCGACCGGGCGATCCACTGCCACTCGATAGTCCAGCCCGGCGATTCGGACAAGAGCACAATCGCGTACCTGGACGTCGAGACGGGCCAAGACCGGCGGATCGAGATGACCGTCGGGGACCCGGAGTATGTGAAGGCGTGGGGGTCGTTCTTTAAGGAGTTCAAGGGCCACCTGGTGCGGAAGGGCTGGCTGGATAAGACCTTTATTGCTTTCGATGAGAAGCCGGACGATGTGATGGAGCGATTGCACGCGTTCTTATCCGAGTACGCGCCCGAGTTCAAGGTATCGCTTGTGGCGACGACCGACCACGGCGCGTATGAGAAAGTCGATGACCTGAGCCTGTTCATACCGTTCGAGGACCGTGGCATCGGCGAGCCCGCGCCGCCGGAGCGCTCCGCTATAGGCGTGGTGCAGTTGCTGGACCCCGACAACGTATGCGCTGTCTCCAAGTCGTGCCCGGATAAGACTACGACCACGTTCCACGTCTGCCGCGAGCCGGAGCACCCGAATCTGTTCGTCCATTCGCCACTTGTTGAGGCGCGCATGCTCCCGTTCCTGGCGGTGCAGGGCGGGTTCGACGGGTTCACGGGGCGATCGTACAATGAATCTGCATGTATGCCCACCGGCGGCCTCATATATCCCGACCTGAACGGGCCAGTATCGAGCCTGCGCTGGGAGCAGCTCCGAGAGGGCATACAGGATTACGAGCTTGCGATGATCGCCTCGGCCAATATACGGTCCGGGGAGGAGATGGTGGACTACGAACAGGCCATCACCCTCGCCTGCAGGAACGTTGACGGGCGGACGAAGTCTACGGGCGATATCGAGATCGCCCGCAGGCTCCTTATACCGATCGCGGAACATCAGATGGGCAGCTGAGCAATGATCATCTCATTCCCCTACGGCGACCAGTTTCCGCCCGTCAACATCCCCGACGCGAACCTGCTCGGGGTCTATGAGCCCGCACGGCTCGAACCCGTGCCGGATGTGATCGCATGCGTCAATGAGGCCATAGACAATCCCATTGGCTCTGCTTCAATTGCCGAACTTGCGGGGGGCAAGAAGACCGCGCTTATCATATCGGACGACTACACCCGCCAGACCCCCGTGCACGTGATCATCCCTATCATCGAGCGGCATCTCATCGCAGCCGGGGTGGAGACGATAAGAATACTGGTCGCGCTCGGCACACACAGGCCGATGACCGAAGAGGAGATGCTACACAGATTCGGCGCGGACATCTGCTCGCGGTTCGAGATCATCAACCACCTCTACAAGAACCCGGACCAGCTAATCGATCTGGGCACTACGCCGCGCGGCACGCATTTCCAGGTCAATAAGGCCGTGGTCGAAGCGGATTTGGTGATCGGCCTGGGGCAGATCGCTCCCCATCGGATCGCCGGGTTCTCCGGTGGGGCGAAGATAATACTGCCTGGGGTCTGCGGCGCGGAAGCGACCGCCCATACGCACTGGATCGGCGGCCTTGAGGATGGCGAGAAGATGCTCGGCTTCGCGGTCAATCCCGTGCGGGAGGAAATGAACGCCTGCGCGAGGATGGCCGGCCTGGATTTCATCATTAATGCGATTTGCGACCCGGAAGGCGCGCTGATCGGCATGGTGGCGGGGGATATGGTGAAGGCGCACCTGAAGGGCTGCGAACTAGCGCGCGATGTCTTCGGAGTGAATGTGCCCGAGCAAGCCGACATTGTGATCACAGACTCGTACCCTAAGGACATCGAGCTGTGGCAGGCGGCGAAAGCTCTTTATGCGGCGGACCTGATGGTGAAGAAAGGCGGCGTGGTAATCCTGGTTTCGCCCTGTGTGGAGGGTGTATCCCGCGCGCATCCGCTAATCCTCGAACACGGCTACACCTCCGAGCAGCAGACCCTCTGCGAGATCGAATCCGGACAGCTCACGAACCTCTCGGTCGCGTCGCACTGCCTTCGGGTCGGCCGGCTGATCAAAGACAAAGCGACCGGGATAATGGTCAGAAACGGCATCCCGCGCCCCGACCAGGAGCGCCTCGGCTTCATATCCGTCGAAACCCCTCAGGAGGCACTGGAGAAGGCGTTCGAGATCGCGGGACGGAGCGCGACGGTTGCGGTCCTGAGGCACGGAGGAGAGGCGCTGCCGGTAGTGGGGAATCATGAAAGGCTCTAGTGCGAACGCCCCTGCGTACAGATGCGTCGGGAAGCAGTTTACTCCGACGCTTGCCCTTCGTGGATAGATATGCTTCGGGAGGCATTTTGCCCGAAGCATGCCCGGCGGCTGCGGGAGCTCGTGCCGAAGCATTGAAACCGACCCCAGGTGGGACGATTTCAGAACGTGACGGAAATCTTCCTCTTAGTCCCGTCGATTTTTGCTTGCGAACCGTAGGGTAAACAAATCTGAGGATTGGTGTGACCAAAGTCCAGATTTTGCACCACCGTTACGTCGGGGTTATACTGACGGACTGTCGCCAGGATTGTTTCCTGTTGACACTTACGATATTCCAGCTTTTCCTCAACCGAACGCTGTTTATGGAACTCCCATGCCTTCGGGCGGCCAACCAGCACTGCTCTAATACAGGCTAGCACGCCACGCTCTCCTAGCGCACGGTATACCCGACGCACATATTCGTGGTCTGGCATTTCTTCCGATGTCTCTGTTATCAGCACTGCGCCCTCGAACTGTTCAGGCTTTGGCAACCTTACGCCGTGGCGCAGGATTTCGTCGATGGATTCAAGGCAGCCGCCCCAGGTGATTCCCTGGCTATCCGCAGCCATGTCCCATTGCCAGCCCAGATTAGCCTCGAATGACTTCTCTTGCGTGAAGTTGTCCGGGGCATCCCAACTAATTCCCACATCATTGAATCGCTCGCTAGTAGTCAGTTCTACTTCACCTTCCTCAAACAAGGCAAGGCGAAGGTAATGCTCGGTCATCGGGTCTATATCCGGGGTCTGGGCAAACTGAGTGAACAAGGCACCCCCATAGAATGAAGGTATCCCATTTAGCCAGAGATGGTTCATGAAATGAGTGTTGTCGCTGTAACCAAAGTACGGTTTGGGATTATCCTGAAACGGTTCATCTGGTAGGTCTTTGACATATGTCACTTGGTCATCGCCACCAAGAGAGCTAATGACAGCCTTGATATCGGGGTTCTCGAACGCCGAAATAAGGTCAGCCGAACGCTCCTGCTTGGAAGCACCAAGTTTGGCAGTAGCCGGGTATGCAACTGGCTCCAGTCCGAACCGTTCACGCAAGCGGCTCAATCCCAGCTCGTAGATATGCGGCCAGCGACCGGGAGCGGCAAAGGACGGCGACAGTATCGCTACTTTGTCGCCCGGTTTCAGCTTGGTGAGTTGCTTGAACCGCAAATCCGGAGATGACACAATGTTTTTCCTCCGTCGGGCGTTATTAAGTTCAATATACTTTGTTAGGTACCAAGATTCCTGCCGCGCATGTCAAGATTGCGGATGCGATTCATTGCTTGTCCCCGGCGTGCGACGACGAGGCAACCCCCGTGTGCAGGGGCAGGCTCAATGTGGAGCGCACGATCACCTGGCTCTCGATATCGCCGGATTGAATCTTGTCCGGCCCGAAGGCGGTGATTGTGATAATCACGCTGTTCGAAGTCTTGAAGATGCCCGCTGGGATGGTGATGGTCGTGACATCGGGACCAAGCAGGACCTTCCGCTCGATATAGCCATCCAGGTCTTTCTTGCAAACCGCCTTTTCCTCGAGGCCGTCCGCCGCGTTCGGCTCGGCGCTGGAAGTCCATGTGATCGACCCCTTATCATTGCCGCCGTAAGCGGCAACAAAGTAACCGAGCGCCTTCGGAACTTTCTCCCACTGGACCTTGATCGGCTTGCTCAGGTCTGATGATCCGACCGGAGAGAGCACGTTGATGGGGGCCATATACTCCTGTTCCGGATCGACGGTAACGGACGCGCCGCCCGTGTAGTTGGTGGTGAGGGTGTAAGTCCCGGTGGCCTTTGCATCCTGCTTCGGCGTTTTCTCGCCGCGATAGCCGATCGGCCAGTAGGCGTATGACGCCGGCTCGGGTTCGGTTGTGGCCGAGCTATCGGATGCGCTCGTAACAACTTTGGGCTGCCCCGGCGGGACCGTCTCCGTCGATCCCCAGTAGGTAATCGACGCATACTTGGCGGAGTCGGCGGATTTATCCTTCGCGGGCTCGTCGGTCTTCTTCGGCTCAGCGAACTCGACCTTGAGCTTCACGGGGCCTTCCATCCCAAGCCCCTCGGGTACCGCGACCTGCGCCGACGGGATCTCGGCGGTCTTCTTGTCGCTCGACAGGCTAATGGTAACCGACTTCGAGGCCATGCTCGAGTTCGGCGCGGAGGAGGCGTCTGTCGTCATAGGCACGTTGGGAAAAATGATCCTCGCGGTGGTGATAGTTATTACAAGCAGCGTTTTGAGTCCCAAGTCAGTACTCTCCCTTCAAAGAAACTCTACTGGTCAGTTAGACTATACGTCCTTTGTTTCAGTTCCGTAACCTAAACTTGCGCAAACGGGTAGTATTCCCTGTATGTTACTCCCCGTGCTATAATTACACGGTTTTTGGCGGGCAGCCGGAGACTTACATGTTAATAATGACGCAATACGAGGTGAAAAGCAATGTTCAGCGCATCCATTGAGGAAATCATGGCGCGTGAGATTCTCGACTCTCGCGGCAACCCGACGGTTGAGGTCGAGGTCTGGCTCGATGACGGCACCATGGGCCGGGCGGCGGTTCCGTCGGGCGCGTCCACCGGCGCGCACGAGGCCGTCGAGCTCCGTGACGGCGACAAGAGCCGCTATATGGGCAAGGGCGTGCAAAACGCCGTGATGAACGTGAATGAACTGATCGCTTGCGAGCTTATCAACTACCCCGTGACCGAGCAAGCCGCGATCGACCAGATTATGCTCGACATCGACGAGACCCCGAACAAGTCCAAGCTCGGCGCGAACGCCGTTCTTGGCGTGAGCCTTGCCTGCGCGAAGGCGGCCGCGGAGTCGCTGGGAATCCCGCTCTACCGCTACCTCGGCGGCACCAACGCCCGCGACCTGCCGGTGCCGATGATGAATATCCTGAACGGCGGCAAGCACGCGGACAACACGGTCGATATTCAGGAGTTCATGGTCATGCCCACCGGCGCCAGCTCCTGGGCGGAAGCTCTACGAATGTGCGCTGAAGTTTACCATAACCTGGCCAAGGTACTCAAAAGCAAGGGCCTTTCGACCGCCATCGGCGACGAGGGCGGGTTCGCTCCCAATCTCAAGACTTCCGAGGAGACGATTGAAGTTATCCTCGAGGCGATCAACAATGCCGGATACAAGCCGGGCGAGCAGTTCATGATCGCCCTGGACCCCGCCGCGACCGAGATGTACCAGGACGGCAAGTACGTGTTTGAAGGCGAAGGCGTGACCCGCACCTCCGATGAAATGGTGGACTACTGGGAATCGCTTGCTAACAAGTTCCCCATCATCTCCATCGAGGACGGCATGGCCGAGGACGACTGGGACGGTTGGGTCAATCTGACCAAGCGCGTCGGCGACAGGGTGCAGATCGTCGGCGACGACCTGTTCGTCACCAACGTCGAGCGCCTGAAGAAGGGCATCGAGCTTGGCGCGGCGAACGCGGTCTTGATCAAGGTGAACCAGATAGGCTCCCTCACCGAGACCCTGGACACGATCGAGATGGCCAAGCGTGCCGGCTGGACGGCTGTCGTCAGCCACCGCTCCGGCGAGACGGAGGACACGTTCATCGCCGATCTCGTCGTCGCCACCAACGCCGGCCAGATCAAGACCGGCGCCCCCGCCCGATCCGAGCGCGTGGCGAAGTATAATCAGCTTCTGAGGATCGAGGAGGACCTTGCGGACGTGGCGAGGTATCCGGGGGTCAAGGCTTTTTATAATATCAAGAGATAGTACGCCTCCAGAACCGCTGAAGGGATGAAATGGAGTGAGACGCTGAAGTCCCCGAGTTCGCTTCATTCATCTCCTTCAGCGTTACGGGTATGAGCCACGGAGAATAGGCCCATTGATGAAGTCAGCAGTTGTTGTTATGGCCGTCACGCTTGCGGTGGCCCGATTTTTGTTCAGCCCGTGTCTTGCCGAAGACAAGGGCGAAGTCTCGCTCACGGGGAGTGACAGGTTAATCGCGGCTCAGGTAGATGAGACGCCCGTTGCCGTGTCTCCCCGACAGGGTCTGTGGGCGGGTAGTCCCACGAAGTTTTTCGAGGGCGCATTCGTTGCGTTGCTGGGGCATGAGTGCGGCCATCTCAACACCAATTTCGCCCAGGACACCGACCCCGGCACGAAACCCGTTCACTACGGCCCGATCCCTTTTTTTACTATCGAACCGGGGCGGCCCCTGAACCGGCACGAACACTACATCACGGCTTCGGCGGGCTTCAACGCACAGCATATGATCAACGAATGGGTGCTTGACGAACACCCCAACCTGCGCGAAGAAGACAAACCGTTTCTTAAGGGCCTGGTCACATTCAACTTCTGGCTGACGATGGGTTACGCCGCCACCGCCTTTGCCGGAACCGGCCCCAACGAGCGCGACACGAAAGGAATGGCGGATGCCCTGGGCTGGAACGAGCGATGGGTGGGAGCGATGATCCTGGTGCCGACGGTCCTGGACACCTACCGTTACAATCACCCGGACGCGAAGTGGGCCAAGGTAGCCAGCCGCGTGAGCAAGCTGCTCATGATTGGCCTTGCCGCCAGGGCGCACGACTAGACAACGCCCGGGCAAGGGAATCAACCAAGAAAACACGAAGCGGAAAAGGCCGTTTAATGCCGTACTCGGTGCTATTCTGTGCTGAGAAAGACTTTTTTTGCTGGATTTTTGTTTCTCCATTGACATCCGAGGTAAAACCGCTTATACTAAGTCCGGATGAGTTTAGCCGGAAGGCAAAATACTGATAGGAACAGTCGAGGTAACCTTAAGCATGGAAAACGTACTCAAGAAGGACGAGACGGGCACCGGCAAACCCAGGGTGCTTGTGATTGACGATGAAGAGAACGTTTGCGAACTTATTACTTTGTATTTCGAGAAGGCCGGGTATGAGGTACTTTGCTCCGGCGACGGCTCCGAGGGCGTGGATATGATCCGAACTCAGAAACCGGACCTTGTTATCCTTGACCTTATGCTGCCCGGCGTGGACGGGCTGGATGTCTGCAAGGAAATTCGCAAGACCAGCAACGTTCCGCTCATCATGCTCAGCGCCAGGGTAGACGAAGTCGACCGCGTGCTTGGCCTGGAGATCGGCGCGGACGATTATGTCACAAAGCCGTTCTCCCCGAGAGAGCTTCTCGCCCGCGTGAAGGCCGTTCTACGCAGAGCCGCCTACGTCCCCAGTCCCGATGAGCAGCAGGTGCTGAATCTGCCGGGTCTCGCGGTCAGCAGAATTTCCAGAGAGGTGGTTGTCGGCGATCTGAGAGTAGACCTCACTCCCAAGGAGTTCGATCTCCTGTGGTATCTCGCCTCCAACCGTAACCGCGTCTTCACTCGCGAACAGCTTCTGGAGCAGGTGTGGGCCTATCAGGAGTTCTACGGCGACGAGCGGACCGTAGATCAGCACATCAAGAGGCTCCGCAGGAAGATCGAAGTCAACGGCAGCCCATGCCGGATCACCACGATCTGGGGCGTAGGCTACAAGTTCGAGATCAGGGAGCCGGCGGTAGCTCTTTAGAAGTTAGATGTAAGAAGTTAGAGGTTGGAGTTCTGACCTCGGAGATATTATTCGGGCGGCGTCACGTTGGCGCCGCCCGTTTGCTTTGTACACCCCGGGTCAGATCGAAGCCACCGGCGCGCCGGCGTGCTCGAAGACAAGTTCCCCCGAAGGAGAGGCGTCCACCAGTATCCGGTCGCCCTCCTTAAACTCGCCCTGCAGGAGCTTCATCGCGAGCTTGTCCTGAATCTCGCGCTGGATGGTCCGTTTCAGGGGCCGCGCGCCGAAGGTGGGGTCGTAACCCTCCTTCGCGAGAACGTCCTTCGCGGCGTCTGTAAGCTCGATCTCAAGGCGCTTGCCCGCAAGCCTTTGCCTCAACTGCCGGAGCTGTATTTCAACGATCCTCTTTATGTGGTCCTCGCTCAGCGCGTTGAACACGATGATCTCGTCGATGCGGTTCAGCAACTCCGGCCTGAAGTGCGCCCTCAGCGCATCCATCACGATTCGCCTGATCTCATCTTCCTGGGCCTTGGCGCTTACGCCCTGCCGAAAACCCAGCACCCCGTGCTCGCGAATGGTATCGGAGCCGATGTTCGACGTCATAATGATGACCGTGTTCTTGAAGTCTACCGTGCGTCCCTGGCCATCGGTCAGGCGGCCGTCCTCAAGAATCTGCAAGAGTATGTTAAAGACGTCTTGATGGGCCTTCTCGATCTCGTCGAATAATATTACGCTGTAAGGCCGCCGCCGGACGTGCTCGGTCAGATACCCGCCCTCTTCGTAGCCGACATAGCCCGGAGGCGCGCCGATTAATCGCGCCACTGAGTGCTTCTCCATGAACTCCGACATGTCGATCCGCACCATCGCGCGCTCGTCGTCGAACAGGAACTCCGCGAGCGCCCTGGCGAGCTCGGTCTTGCCGACGCCTGTCGGGCCCATAAATATGAAACTGCCGATGGGGCGGTTCGGGTCCTGCAGGCCCGCCCGTGCGCGCCGCACGGCGTTCGCCACGGCCTCAATCGCCTGCTCCTGGCCGACGACTCGCTCTTCGAGGCGCTTCTCCATGTGGATCAGCTTCTCGATCTCACCCTCCATGAGACGAGTTACGGGCACGCCGGTCCACTTGCTGACGACCTCGGCGATGTCTTCCTCGTCGACCTCCTCCTTCAGCATCTTGCGATCCTTCTGGAGTTCGGCCAGGCGCAGGCTCTGCTCTTCGAGCTGGCGCTGAAGCGTGGGTATTGTGCCGTGCTTCAACTCGGCTGCCTTGCCGAGATCGCCAGTGCGCTCCGCCGTAAGCTCCGCCTGGGTGGCTTCCTCGATTTTCGCCTTAATATCGCGTATTGCCGTGATCGCGTCCTTCTCATTCCGCCAGTGGGCTTTCATCTCGACCGATTTCTCCCGCAGGTCCGCGAGTTCCTTTTCGAGCTTGTCGAGGTGCTTCTTCGATGATGCGTCAGTCTCTTTCTTTAGGGCTTCCCGTTCGATTTCGAGCTGCCTGATCCGACGCTCCACCTCGTCGATTTCGGTGGGCATGCTGTCGATCTCGATTCTCAGGCGCGAGGCGGACTCGTCTATGAGGTCAATCGCCTTGTCGGGCAGGAAGCGGTCTGATATATAACGGTCGGATAGCACCGCCGCCGCCACGAGCGCCGAGTCCTTGATGCGAACGCCGTGATGTGTTTCGTAGCGCTCCTTCAGACCGCGCAGGATTGCGATTGTGTCCTCGACGCTCGGCGGGTTCACGATCACCGGCTGGAAGCGGCGCTCCAGCGCGGCGTCTTTTTCGACGTGTTTGCGGTATTCGTCCAGCGTGGTCGCGCCGACGCACTTGAGATCGCCCCTCGCGAGCATGGGCTTCAAAATGTTCGCGGCATCCACCGCGCCCTCGGCCGCGCCCGCTCCCACGATGGTGTGCAGCTCATCGATGAACAGAATGATCT
Source organism: Armatimonadota bacterium (assembly GCA_023474015.1). The sequence continues at coordinate 7,632 of JAMCYN010000165.1, read as the reverse complement.
CGCCTTCGGCGTCCTTTATTTCCTTTAGGACGGCCTTGAGTCTGTCCTCGAACTCGCCGCGATACTTCGTTCCAGCGACCAGCCCGCCGAGGTCGAGCGCGATCACGCGCTTGTTCTTGAGCCCCTCGGGGATGTCGCCGTTCACGATCCGCTGGGCAAGGCCTTCGACTATCGCTGTCTTGCCGACACCCGGCTCGCCGATCAGGACCGGGTTGTTCTTCGTTCTGCGGCTCAACACCTGGACCACGCGCCTAATCTCCTCGTCACGGCCGATCACCGGGTCGAGCTTCCCCTTGCCGGCCTCGGCGGTGAGGTCGCGGCCGTAACGCTCGAGGGCCTGATATTTGTCTTCGGGGTTCTGGTCGGTCACGCGCTGGCTGCCCCGGACCTCGACCATCGCCTGGTAGATGGCGTCACGACTCGCTCCGGCGGCGCTCAAAATGTTGGAGGCCAGGCCACCCTCGACGGATATTCCGATCAGGAGGTGCTCGGTGCTGACATATTCGTCTTTCAAACGCTCTGCTTCCTCGGTGGCTGAGTCAAAGACCCGTTTGAGCCGCGGGCTGATGTAGCTGCCCGTCGCCGCGCCGGTGACCCTGGGCATCTTATCGATCTCAGCCTGCACCCGTGATGCCAGCGCGTCCGGGTTCCCGCCGAGCTTTTGCAGGATCGGCGCGACTATGCCTCCATCCTGTTGCAGCAGGGCAAGCAGGAGGTGCTCGGGTTCGATCTGCTGCTGTCCGTTCTGGTCGGCCAGGTGCTGAGCGTCCTGAACCGCGTCCTGGGCTTTAACTGTTAACTTGTCGAGCCTCATGATTGTTCTCCTGAAGAGCGACGTCCAAGGTCATCGCGCGTTTCAGCCAAGGTGTCTTTACAGCTACTACAGTATACGGCTTGAGTGCATTGCTGTCAAGTCAGTTATTCCACACCTGAGCGGAAACTAAACCGTCGTCGGCGTTATCGTTACCCAATCCTTGCTTCGTTTCAACGCGGAACGTGGTCGGGTAACCTTATTGTAGAGGAGTTACCCAAATGAAACACGATAGACTTCGCAACGACAGCGATGAGATACATAACCTGGAAGACCTGATAGAGGCGCGAGACGAATATACCTCGCACTTTGCGGCCGACAGGGATTCACTCGAAGCGGACATGGATATTTCCGAGGACATCGACGTTGACGAGGCGCTGACCTTCCCACACCCCAAGCACAAGCCCACCCAGGATGTAGACCTGATGGACACGCCGCACAAAGAAGACATGGACGAGGATTGGGCCGATCAGGACATTCAGCCGTCGGACTATGAGCACGCGTATGAGGAGGCCATCAGCACCCACGCTACGGACGATGCGGACGAAGTAACCGAGGAACAGGTCCACGAGATGGGGCACATGAATCCCGATGAGGTGACCGACGAGGAGTCCTTAGAGGTGATGCCGCGCAAGTTCATGCCCGGAGAGGACACTGGGGACTAGCATCGGCTTCGCTGACGGTCTCGGACGATTTCCGATGAGCATAAAGGACTGTCGGCAGCAGCGGGGGAGGTATTCGGGGATGTCAGTCACTAGCTTTGTTGGGCACACCGGGTGCGCAATATCTTCAAGGCTGTCGACAAGAGTGGCCGCTCCGCTATGATAGAAGGTCTAAGAGCGATCTACGCAGCCGCTCATAAGACTGCGGCGAAAAGTGCGTTCACTGGCTGCATAGAACGGAATAGGCAAATCGCGGGACAGGAGCCAAAAACCAATTTACACACTTCAGTTGACACGACCGTTCGCCCTTACCGCACTTGACGTTTGGTGCAGTGAATGGTAATATGACGTGGTGCTGCCGACTAGCTCAATTGGCAGAGCGACTGACTCTGGATCAGTAGGTTCTAGGTTCGAGTCCTAGGTCGGCAGCCAATCTCTCAAAACCGAATAGCCCTCTTCAATTAATCGGCCTGCCGATCTTCCGGCAGGCTTTCCGCGTGTTTCTGAGCACGAATCGGCGGTTGCGGATCGGATGACGCCTTCTCCGCCGAGAAACGCTCACCACTCAGGCTGGAAATAGCGGTACCTACAGTGCCCGCAATACATCAAAGGGTGATATTGTGCACAGCGCGTACTGTGGGGCACTCGGTGACGGGCTGAGTCTGGACGATGTACGCACACACTTCCTGGATGGTAGCCTTACTCACCTAAGCTCCCGCGACCAGCGCCGCCTTCCAATCGGCCCAGTATCTGGACAGGATCACCCAGAGCTGGCGGAATGCCGGCGTTGATCTGGGGCGTTTGTCCGAGAGAACCTCATGCTCAAACAGCGCAAGCTGACTTCTCAAGGCAACATTCTCTTTGATGAGTGCGGCGCGTGAGATGAGGGACCGCGCAAAGCCAAAATCACATAGTCGAACCACTCTGCCATATCGATAGACTATCATGATTTCGGTTTCCCGAACAGTTACCACACGTGCAGTTTGAGCACGGATCTAGTTTTTGAAGTCGACACTGGGGCACTACCCAGGCTCTGGAAACATCTCCGCATCATTGCCGATCCGAATAGGAGATGACTTCGTTGACCGCCTCTTCGAACACCTCAATCGACTCCAGTAAGGCATCCTCGGCGATGGTGAGTGGCGGCCCTACCTTGAGGCACTCCCCGGCTATGCCTACCGGCGCAAACATCAGCAGGCCCTTGTGCAGGCACTTGACGTTTATTGCCGTGGCGGTCTCGGGGGCGGGCTCCCTGGTCCCGGGCTTGACTACCTGAATGCCCGCCACAAGCCCTTTGCCGTGCATGCATCCGAGGTGGTCAGGATGCTTCTTCTGGATTCTGTCGAGTTCGGGCATCAGTATCTCGCCCATTCTTGCCGCTCGGTCCACCAGCTTGTCATTTTTCAGGATATTCAGGTTAGCTATCGCGGCGGCAACAGGCAGAGGAGACGCCGAGTGCGTGCTTGTCATGGAGCCCGGTGCATAAAGGCCCATGATGTCGTCCCGGCCAATAACCGCGGAGATCGGGAGCGAGGAAGATATGCCCTTGCCGCATGGAATGAGATCCGGCTTGATCCCGTAGTGCTGATAGCAGAACATCTTGCCGGTCCTGCCGAAGCCGGCCTGCACCTCGTCCATTATCAGGACGATGTCGTGCTCCCGGCAGAACGCTTCCAGCTTTCTTGCATATTCGACGGGGAAGAAATCCGGCCCCACGCCCTGGTAGCTCTCAGACATCACCCCGGCTATCTGTTCGGGCTTGATATTATTGCTTTCGAGGGTGCTCAGGAACAAGTCAAACGATGTGTCCTCGTTCTTGAACCCGTCAGGAAACGGTGCCTGGACGAACGTGGCATCCCGGTCCACCATCCAGGCCTTCTGCTTATCCATACCGCCGGCAAGCTGTGCGCCCATCGTGCGGCCATGGAAGCCGTTTCGGAAGCTGATGACGTACTTCCGAGTTGTACCATACTTCTGCACGGCGTAGGTCTTGGCAAGCTTGATGCAGTTCTCCGTGGCCTCGCTGCCGGTCGAAAGAAGAAACACCTGGTAGTTTTCGGGCTCGGGAGCCATATCCTGAAGCATGCGGCAAAGCTGGGCTCTCTGCTCGTGGACGAAGACATAGCTTGCCAAAAGTCCCTGGTCGATAATCTCCTGGATAGCTTGTTTGACCTCCGGCCTGCAGTGTCCGGCGTTAGCCACCAGCACACAGCTCGACCAGTCTATCCAGCGGTTGCCCCACCTGTCCTCCACCGTGAAGTTGTCCGCCTTGTGCCAGACAACTGGAGGCTGCCCCATCATCGACTGAGGCTCGCTTGCCTTGAGCGCCTCGAATATGGGGATGGATTCCGGAACGGGGATCTTTGTCTTTATCGTTCTATATTTCGTCTGGACCGCCGGCACATCCACCGGGGTAAGGTCATAGACTGCCATCTTGTTTCTCCTATCTCAGCCTCATTATACAGCCGGTCTTTATGCTCTCGTGCACGGCAACGGCTATGCGGGTCACTTCGCGCCCATCCTCGCCTGATGCCCAGCAGCCATTGATGCGGTCGATGCTTCCGCCCTCCTTGAGGAACGCGACGTTGTAGGCGAAGTCCTCGATGCTCTCGATGCCGTAACCCTTGGCGATCCTCCGTCCGAGCTTATCGACGCCGTCGCGCCGGAAGTTGTTGTTGTAGGTGGCCATTCCTTCGTCCTTGATGCAGGAACGCGAGCCGCGGTACTGGCTGTCGCACTCGAAGACGCCCCTGGTGCCGACGACCCGCAGCGTCTGATTAACCACGGACTCAAAGCCCTGCGGGATGATCCAGCTTGTATCAAATGCGAATGTTGCCCCGTTTTCGAACTCGACTTTGGCATTTACGCAGTCGTAGGTGTCGACACCGTAGTCCTTGAGCAGGGTATTCTTGCTGCCGGTCGCGTAGACGCTCTTGACATCGCTCTTGATGACCCAGCGGACGAGGTCGTAGAAGTGAACGCCTAAGAACCATGCGGGCGAGGAGTTCGGCGCCCAATGCGGGAACCACTGGCTCGGCACCTCGATACGGTCCTCCATGTGGACGCTGCCGTAGAGGATATCTCCCAGGTCCCCTGCCTGCACCCGCCGCTCAATGGCCTGGTGGTCGGGGTCGTAACGCTTGTGGAAGTCTACCTGCAAAAGGACGTTGGAGTCCTTCGCGGCCTGGACCATCTCATCACAGCCCTCGATAGTCACATCCAGCGGCTTTTCGACCAAGACGTGCTTACCCGCCCTGGCTGCGGCAACTGCTATCTCTCGGTGGAGATGGTCGGGAGTAGCTACGGTCACGGCGTCGATGTCCGCCTTCTCTATCATTTCCCGGTAGTCCGTATACACCGGGCAATCGTATTGAGCCCGCAGTTCCCCGGCCCTTGCAGGGTTTGCCTCGGCTATGGCCGCAAGTTCGGCGGCCCCGGTGTAACCAAGCTGGGTGAACGCGTCGAGGTGCATTACCCCGAACTTGCCCGCTCCAACTACACCAACTCTAACTGACATCTGTTTCCTCCTGGTTCTCCACACCGCACCAGTCCATAATGAAGCGCACCAGCACTTCAGCGGCGCGGAGGATATCATTTATCCTTATCTGTTCATTGAGTGAATGCGCATGGGTGAGGTCTCCGGGTCCGAAGACGATAGTGGGCATCCCGCCCCGATGGTAGAAGAGCCGGGCATCACATGAGGCAATCCAGCCCGTGGGTATCTGTGGCCCCAGCACCGACCCGACCGACTCGAGCATACTCACCACAGCGGGATGGTCTACCGGGGTCTCGAACGCCTCGTTGTGAAGCCGGCCGAACTCGAAGCTGTAGCGCTCTCTTGCCCAGTCACTTGCCCGGCTTTCAATGAAGCTGGTGAGCTCATCGTGGATCTCGCGGATGCGTCGGTTGGGCAGGAATGCTATTCCGCCCTCGATTGTGCAGTCGCCAGCCACCGTGGCGGGCCAGTTGCCTCCCGATATCTGGCCGATGTTGACATTCACAGGGCTCGGCTCGAATGCAAACAGCGGATTGCCCCTGGATTCTTCACGGAGATAGGCCTCGTATTGCCCGAGAATATCAATGAGCCCTACCATCTCCTTGACGGCGTTGACGCCGTCCCAGTACCTGCCCATGTGTACGCACTTGCCTGTAACGCCGAGTTTGTACCAGACGGCGCCGCGGTTGGCCGGATGCACGGCAAGGGAGGTGGGCTCCAGGATCAGCGCGGCGTCGGCCTTGTGGCCCTGCCTGAGCAAAGACAGCGCACCATTGCCCCCGACCTCTTCTTCGATAACGATCTGGGCCTGCAGGTTGCCTTTCAGCTCTACTCCAAGCTCCTTGATGGCTTTCAGAGCAAGCAGGACCGTGGCGACCTGCCCCTTTGCATCGCATGCGCCCCGGCCGTAGACAACCCCGTTCTCACACCTCGGCTCAAAGGCATCATCCGGACCGGGGACGACATCCGAGTGCGAGTTGATGATCAGACTGCGTCCACCTCCACTGCCAGTTATATCGACGAGAAGGTTGTCTCGGCCGGCGTAGCTTTCGTGGCCGACAACAATCGTATAGTCCGGGTCTTCGACTATATCTTCATCGACCGCGGCTCGGACGGGCGAACACCCGCTTTGTTCCAGATAGTCGAAGAGGTAGTCCTGGACATTGCCCTCATTTCCAGCGACACTTCGGAATCCAACGAGTTCACTCAGGAACTCCTGTATCTCCTGAGCAGAGGAATCCAGGCATAAACTCGGACTCAGCATGGTTATTTTCTCCATAGAGTTCCTCAATCGTTTGAGATTGTCGGCAGATATCACCGACGTTTTAGCTTCCAGGATTTAAGCGGGCGCGGGGCCCGTGGAACGGCGGACAATCAGCTTCGGCGAGATCACCGTCTTGCGGCGGTGATAGTCCGACTCACCATTGTTCAGACGCTCCATCAACGTCGAAACGGCAACCTCCACCGCTTCGACAATTGGCTGCTGAACCGTGGTCAGGGGAACAACCGTGTATTCAGTGTCCTCGGTTCCGTTGAAGCCCGCTAAAGAAATATCATCAGGAACTCTCTTGCCCGCCTCGAAAAGCGCCCGCAGTGCCCCGATGGCTATCTGGTCATTGCTGCAAAAGATCGCGGTTGGCGGGTCCTTGAGATTGAGCAGGCGCAAGACGAAGTCCATGCCGTCAGCGAACATCGAGCCTGACTTCGCCCGCTCCAGAAGCAGGCATTCGTCAACCGCGACCCCCATCTCCTGGTGCGCCTTTAGGTAACCCCGCAGCCGGGCGCTCAGGAGCCTGTCCACTTCCCCGGAGGCAACGTTGAAAGCTACTCTCTTGTGCCCGAGTTCAAGTAAATGGCGTGTGAGCTGGTGTGCGCCGTCCTCACGGTCGACGGTGACAATATCCGCCTCGGGAAGCGCGATCTCATCCAGCGCCACGACGGGAACATGATTTGAGGCGATCCGGCGCAATAACTGAAGTGCATCGTCAGTGACGGGCGGAATCACGATCAATCCGTCGACTCTCCTGCCGTGCAGGTCGGACTGCCCATTTCGAGTATTACGCTGCCAGGCGAAGTCATGCAGTGATATATCATAGCCGTGTTCTAGAAGAGCGCCGGTGGTCTGCCTGATATTCGCAATCGGGATGGGCTCATCCAGACGGACCCCAACTATGCCTATAAGATTGCTCCGGCCAGTGCGAAGAGCGCGGGCCATAGGATTATGTGAGAAGTGCAGCCTGCCTGCGGCCTCCAGAATCTTCTTCCGAGTAGCGAGCGCAATTCCCCGCTCATCGGCCTTGCCACTCAGCACCACCGATGCCGTAGTTACCGACACACCTGCCGCTTCCGCCACATCCCTGAGTGTTACCACACCTCGCCTGCTCCAGTCGCCTCAATCGTTGTAGATCAGCTATTTTCAGCATAATACCCCATCAAGTCGTGGATGTCAACACACAAAGCAGGGTGAAATCCCAGGAGCATCGTTTGTAGGTATCCACTGTTGGGGCAGGGGCAATGCTCCATGAAGTATCCATGTAATAACTCATTTTAGACACAGGTACTTTTGTATGTGGTGTCGAAGTGGGTTATGTGGAAACAAATGTCCAACCTGGCGATTGGGTTCTGCTGACCGAGAACCCCAAGGCCGTGCTCTCCGCGCTCAA
>JAMCYN010000127.1:4961-7797 GCA_023474015.1 Armatimonadota bacterium | reverse complement strand
GAGTGGTGGAGAGACAACCTTGGAGCGGGAAGGGTTTTCGCCATCACCGGTATGCCTCTTCACCCGATGTATTCGATTAACAAGATCATGTGGCTGAAACAAAACCGAAGCAACGTGTTTCTGGAGGCGCGCAAGTTCCTGTGTGTGGAGGACTATATAGTCTATCGTTTGACGGGTGAGACGGTGACCGATTCATCTCTTGCCGCGCGCACGATGGCGTTCGACGTGGTCAAGCGAGAGTGGTCGGACGAGATACTCCGCGCCGCGGACATCGATGTTGAGCTTCTTCCGAGAGTACTGCCCTCCGGGACCATGGTAGGCAAGATTCTCACGAAAGTGGCCGAGGAACTGGGATTCAGCGGCGATGCAATCGTTGCGACGGGTGGCCACGATCAGCCCTGCGGCGCCCTGGGCGCGGGCATAGTGAGGGGTGGAATGGCGATGAACGCCACTGGTACATCGGATGTCATCTGTCCGGCGCTTCCGATTCCGGTCCTGAACCAGGCGATGCTCGATTCAAACTACTGCTGCTATCCCCATGCAGTCGAAGACTACTATTGTTCCATAGGGTTCAACCTCACCGGCGGCCTATTGCTCAAGTGGTACAGGGATGTTCTTTGCCACGAGGAGAGAGAATTAGCCGAGACCAAAGGTGTGGATCCGTATGACGTTATTATGTCTCGAATGTCCTCGGGACCGTCCGACGTTTACGTCCTGCCTCACTTTGTCGGAGCAGGCACGCCATACCTTGACCCGGATTCCCGGGGAGCAGTTCTTGGACTGACACTCGAGACCGGTAAGCCGGAGCTTATCCGCGCGATAATAGACAGCTCTAACTACGAGATGAGGTTGAACATAGAGCACCTGGAGCACGCGGGAATCGAGATCAACGAGATTCGCGCGGTAGGCGGTGGAGCAAAATCGGAGAAGTGGCTCCAAATGAAGGCGGATGTATTCGGAAAACCAATCACGTCTCTGCAAACATCCGAGGCCGCATCTCTTGGAGCCGCCATTCTTGCGGGGAAGGCGCTTGGCTGCTTCGAATCCTCGGCGGACGCGGCGGAGGGCATGGTCCGTGTGAAGAAGACATATGAACCGGACGCCGCCATGCACAAGCGGTACGAGGAGAACTACAACAACTACATCGGCGTGTACGGCACGCTGAAGGAGTTCAACGGGAGACTCGCGGCTCAGCAAGCAGAACGAAGATAGGAGGTCAACATGTATCAACTGCCTTGGCCCATATCGGTGGGCGTATGGTTTATCGAAGGTAAGGGCGGCGACAGATTCACCGAGTCCTACAAGGAGGGCATCCCGATCCTGGACCGCATCAGGATGGCGGGAAAGATGCGGGGAGTGAAGGGCATAGAGATTCACTACCCTTACGAGGTGGATGAATCCAGCTTCGACGCCGTTCGGCGGTGTGCGAGGGATGAGGGTCTCAAGATTCTCACGGTCATTCCAGGGCTGTTCAACGAGAGGGAGTTCAAGGACGGCGCGCTGATTTCTTACGACCGGCGCATCCGACAAAAGGCAATCGAGCGCATCAAGACCTCGATGCTGATGAATGAGGAGTTGGAACGTCTTTCTCGCACTTCTCCGGGTTGACGAAACAATACCAGAATGATTTCCAATATAAACCCTTCCGGCGGGCTGTTTGAGTGTGAATTAGAGTATCCGCCTGCCTTCAGCACTGCCAAAAGCGCGTTTTGGTGGTCGGTCATAAAGGCTTTCCGGTCGAGTCTATATGCTTGCCGGGGCACATTGCTTTCCAGTCAGGCGAGGACCGTGATGCAGTGCCTCCACGACTGCATTTGCCCGAAAGCCAGCCCTTTGCATTTCGCCGTCGCCGCAAGTTGTGTTACAATCATGGCGAATTATCCGGTATGAAATGAGGGAACCTCGACCAATGGCAGGCAACTCCACGTCAATAACTACTCCCGATCTCCGAACATTCATGCAGGAACTGGAAACGCGGCTCGGCGCGTTATCCCTTGATGAGTTGAAGTCGCTTCTCATGCGCCGAGCCCGTGGCTTGACTCCAAGAGACCGGAATGACTTCCTTTCCATCATAGAAGTGCCTTTCTCGCACTTCTCCAGGTTGACAAAACAATACCAGAATGCTTTCCAATTCGGACCATTCTGGCGGGCCTCTGAGCGTGGAATTAGAGTATCCGCCCGCATTCAGCACTGCCAGAAGCAGCTTTTGGTGCGGGCCACAAAGACTTTCCAAGTGCGTCAATATGCTTGCCAGGTCACATCGCTTTCCACGTAGGCGAGGACTATTGATACCGTGCATCCGCAGCTGCATTTGCCCGAAAGCCAGCCCGTTGCGCTTCGCGGTCGCCGCAGATTGTGTTACAATAATGGCGGATTAATCAGCATGGAAAGAGGCATCCTCGATCAATGGCAGGCAGTTCCAAACCAACAACTACCCCCGATCTCCGAACGTTCATGCAGGAACTGGAGGTGGGACTCAACTCGCTTTCTCAAGAAGAGTTGAAATCGCTTCTCACGCGACACGCCCGCAATCTGCCTCCAAGAGACCGAAATGATTTTCTTTCCATCTTCCAACCCGCAGATAGACTCGAAATCCGTGCGCTGAAGTGTCAGCGGTCGGGCTATACTGTACCAGTGAGGGTCGGACGGTGTGGACCACCCGCGGTCGGACGGTGTGTACCACCCGCGGTCGGACGGTGTGTACCACCCACGGTCGGACGGTGTGTACCACCCACGGTCGGACGGTGTGGACCACCCACGGTCGGACGGTGTGGACCATGTGCGGTCGGGTGGAGTGTACCACTTTTGTGATGTGAGTCGCTGCAGCAATCAGCCT
>JAMCYN010000127.1:0-4951 GCA_023474015.1 Armatimonadota bacterium | reverse complement strand
ATTGGCGATATAGCCGTTGAGGTAAAGGCGATCCACGCACTCAACGTCCAGTGTTACATGCTTATCGAGTAGTTCGTTAATGTTTGGCATGGCACAATTATACTTAAAGATACAGACGTTTCGCCACAATCAGAGCCGACTCGTCGGTTTGAGGCGAAGCTTCGCTAGTGAGGGTCGGACGGTGTGTACCACCCGCGGTCGGACGGTGTGTACCACCCACGGTCGCCCGATGTGTACCATGTGCGGTCGGGCGGTCTGTACCACCCGCGGTCGGGTGGAGTGTAGTACTTTTGTGATGTGAGTCGCTGCAGCAATCAGCCTTTCGGTCGTAGAAAGACCGGAGGGCAAAGAATGGAGCGACTTAATTTGAACAGCATTTCTGACATTGTGTATCGCTTGCGCCGGGGACAGTCCGAGCGGGCAATCGCCAAGGATCTGGGGTATTCTCGGCAGACGATCCGGCGCTATCATCAGCTTGCCGAGGAGAAAGGATATCTGGACCCTTGGCGCGGGATTCCCGAACCGGAGGAGATTCTGCGTGAGCTTGGGCCTGCGCCATCGGCTCCGGTGATTGTATCGAGTGTCGAGCCATATAAATCAGTCGTGGAGAAGTTGCTGAAATCCGGCGTGGAGATGGCGACCATCCACAATCGCCTCATTCACGATCACGGTTATCGTGGGAGCTATTCTCCGGTAAAGAGGTTCGTGCGGCGGCTGCATCCCAGGGACCCCGATATCTGTTTTCGCGTGGAGAGTGCGCCAGGAGTGGAGGCCCAGGTGGACTTCGGCGGGGTCGGCAAGATTCGTGATCGCAAAAGTGGCAAGATGCGGCAGGCGTATTGCTTTGTGATGACGCTCTCGTACTCTCGCCACCAGTATGCGGAGCTGGTATTTGACCAGAAGATGGAGACTTGGATCGGCTGCCACAGGCGAGCATTCGAGTTCTTTGGAGGGCTACCAAGGGAGATCGTGATTGACAATCTCAAGGCTGCGGTGATCAAGTCTTCCTTGGAAGAGCAGACTCTATCGATCCCCTATAAGCGGCTCGCTGTGCACTATGGCTTCCTGGTACACCCCTGCCGCCCACGAACTCCCGAGCACAAGGACTATGCTTCATACTGCACTCCTTTCATTGGATTCGACGTAAGTTTGGTTTCTTTGTGCTTGAATTTCTCGGGCCGGTTGTCCGGATTGAACTCATATAGGCACTGGTTCTTGTCATTGTAATAATACGCGGTAAGCAGCCCCAGTTCCTCCAGGTCTTCACCGTGTAAGTCGCGATGCCCAGGGCCCGGGCCATTTCTTCGAGCGTCAGCATTCCTTTTTCTCTGAGCCGGTCGTAACGTGGCTTCAGATTATACGTGTATCTGAGGAAAGCGACCCGAACAGCGGTGAACGGCAGCCCCGTCGGCGAAAGCGTTCCACGATCTCTCAAAACACGGGCAATTTGACTATCGGTATAGTCATCTATGAGCCGGTCCACTTCCTGCACGAGTTCGGGTTTTGCCTTGCGCATCTCCGCTGCGCCGAGTGAAATCGGCAGAGTGAGTGTTCTCGTTGCTCCGCCTTTGAACCGTACATAGGCGGTTATCTGCGATCCACGGATCAGCGTGACATCCTCAATCAATAGCCGGATCATCCGCTTTCGCTCTCGCTGCGGCGTCTTGGGATTGCTCCAAAGCCTTGGAAAATCGGTCGCGAGCGCGAAGATCTGCTTTCGCTGCTCATCGTTCACGATCACACGGTCGGCCTCACGGGCTCGCTCGTATTCTTCTTGAGCGCTGGTCAGAGCCTTGAGTTTCTCATTCCACTCAGCCTCCAAGGCATCGGCGACGAGTCGGTTGTCCGGATCCACCTGCATGTATCGGCGGCGGGCAAGCTCGGACTCGTAACGAGCCCGCTCTACCTGTTTGTGTCGAAGACGGTCGGCTTCGTCGAGCCGCGATTGCATCTCGTTTTGCACGGCGAGCGCCACTTCCAACTCCATCGGTCTCATCGACTCTACTACAAGTTCACCCACAGCTTCATCGACGCCGTCGCCCATCATTTTCTGACAGAAACGTTGGGCATGCTCGATACCCGCCCTCTGGCATACATACTCCGGCACAACATGCCTGTTCTTAATGTGGTAATGAACGCCCATCCGGCCGCCACAAACTCCGCACATTACCAGCCCCTGCAACAGAGCCGGTCCTTCCCTGGGCGGACTCTTGTAACGATCCTTGCCGTAGGCCTGAGCAAGTTCGGCGAGACGACGCTGGTTGTCCTCATAATCCTGCCATGAGATGTATCCCGCGTGCGCATCGGGAAACAGCGCCGGCCACTCATCGCGAGGTATGTTCTTGCTCATCATCTGCCCATCGGCGTTCTTCCAACACCGAGTTCGACCGAAACAGAACGCACCGGCATATCTGGGATTGTGCAAGACCTGCAAAACCCTGTGATGAACCAACTCGCCCCAGGCCAGATCGCCCTTGTGCGGACCCTTCAGAAACCGCCTGGGGAACAGCACTTTCTCATCCCGGAAAGCCTTCACGGTGGCATATGCCGAACCCGTCCGAGCGAACGTCCGAAATAGAAGCCTGATTGCGTCCTGCACTTGAATATCCGGGTCGAGAACGACGTTGTCGTGCTCATCGCGGACAAAGCCCACCGGAAGCGGCATCTTGAGTTCGCCGCGTTTGGCTTTGCTCAAGATTCCACCGCGCAGCCTGCCTTTGAGCACATGCAACTCAGCCTCGCTCATAGTTCCTTTCATTCCAAGCACCAGACGGTCGTTGAAATGCTTCGGGTCATATAGTCCGTCTTCGTCGAGAATGAGAGTGTCGGTGATTGCACAGATTTCAAGCAACCGATGCCAATCCGCCGAGTTTCGAGCGAGCCGTGAGACCTCCAGACCCATCACAATTCCCGCTTTGCCCAAACCCACTTCCGCAACCAAGTCTTGAAAGCCTTCTCTGTCGGCGGTCGATGCTCCCGAGTGGCCGAGATCGCTGTCAATCGTCACTACGTTTTCCACCGGCCACCCCAGAGCTACCGCTCGTTCGCGAAGAGCATACTGCCGCTGAGTGCTCTCGGTGTTTTCCATCACCTGACGCAGAGTCGACTGACGTATATAAAGGTAGGCGTTGCGCTTCAGATGAGACGCGGTTACTTTCTGGTGTTCGTCGATTCTCATCATGCCACCTCCGCAAAACAGCCAAGCGCCATACCAGCCAGCACCGAGACTACTTCATGTTGCGGCCACGGCAGCGCACTTTCAACAATCACGCCACGCTTAGCAACCTCGCGCTCGGGCGACACAAGCGTCAACGCCTGCATCCATCCCGCCATTCCATGACGAACGAAATGCGACCATCCCAAAGAATGCCGAACATTCCGCTCCTCACCGAGCACTCCAGACCGCAGTTGTTCGTAGCAGACGGCCAGATCGTGCTCATCGATATCCAGAACCGAGACGTCTACTGCCCCCTTTTTTGAGCCAGCACCCGCTGGATGCTCCGAGGGTGCACACGAACTCCGAATCTTTCCTGCACCATCTGTGAGAGAAGACCAGCTCGAAGCGGTTTGTCCTCGCTGACATTCTCTGCAAGAAACGCCTGAACTTCCTCGCCAAGTTTGTGCGGGTGCTTTGGTCCGCGCTTCTTGGGCAGTAGTCCCGAAAGAGATTCCCGTGCGAATGCCGCCTGAGTGTTGTAAAACGACATCCGCGAAAAGCCGAACGCCTTTGCCGCTTTGCCCGGCTGCATGCCGTCCACATGTACCCGGCGAAGCATCTCGTATTTGACTTGCGCGAGATCGTTTGGGTCGAAGAAGTCGTTTGTGACAAAAAGCTCGTCGGTGACAAGCTCCGGGTGAGGATTGAGTGTTCCCTGCACCTTGAGGGCCTGAATCTTTGAGTTCGGCATAATGACCTCCACAAATTGAGAGTTCAACTGCTGTCCATACAATTATGGCATATCCAGCCAGCTTGTCAAGGTCATTATCGCCTACAAAGAAGATTACGCAATTCGCACAAGCGTGATATAGCTCAATCCAACAGTCACCCCGGAAACACATGGACATAACTGTCTTTACAAGCATGACATAATTAGCTTTACACACTTCCTTGCCGTTCCAGACCTCACTCATCGCCATCGCCCTCCATCTTTCTCATAAGCCGCGAAAGCTCCAGCAGGTCGCTCAAACAAAAATACGACCGTCCGCCGGATGCCACCACAAACGGATCCGGCTCGATGACGCTCGTCCATCGTGCGGGAATGCTGGCAATAGAGCCATTACGGTCGAAGTAGTTGACCCGCTCCTCCCCCCAATTCAGCCGAGTATACACGAACTCGAACTCCTCGCCGAACAAGGGATGGAACGGATGTATGATGCGGACAAGTTGCCGCGCATCATTTGCACGATGTGCAGTTGACGACTTAGAGTAAGGGAAAAGTGGAAAACGGCGTCAGATATGTCCAGCGGAGCTTCATCGCCGGCCGTGAATTCATCGACATCGAGGAAGCGAACCGCAAGCTCATCGATTGGGTGATAAACGAGGCCGGCGTGCGCGATCATGGGACGACTCACGAAGCGCCGATAAAGAGGTTCGCGGAGATGGAAGCGTCGGCCTTGCTTGAGCTTCCTGCCACAGAGTTCGAGCTCGTGCGTATGACACAGGGGACGGTAGGCAGAGACACGTTTATTCAGCTCGACGGCTCCTACTACCAGGCGCCATACAAGCTCGTCGGCAAGAAGCTGGACGTATTTGTCTACGAGCGGGTCGTGCAGATCTACGATGGGGTGGACCTATTGGTGACACATGAAAGGGCAGCCAAGAAGGGTCAGCGGATGCGCCGCGATGAGTTCTACCCGCCTGAGAGGTCGCTATATGTGACGCGGCCCCGCGAGCAGTGCCGTTATCTGGCAGGACTTGTGGGCCCGAAGTGCCGCGAGCTTGTGGAGGGAT
>JAMCYN010000142.1 GCA_023474015.1 Armatimonadota bacterium | reverse complement strand
TCCGAGTCCGAACTCGTTGATATGGCTGTGGAAATACGAAATCTCGAACAGGAGCTTGGCCTTGGCGGAACATACAACACACTTTGAGAACATACGCCGCGAGATGGCGAAGGTGGTGGTCGGGCAGAGGGATGTGATCGACCAGATACTGATCGCGCTCGCCTGCGAGGGACACGTGCTGCTGGAGGGCGTGCCCGGTATCGCGAAAACGCTGATCGTCCGCGCGCTGTCGCTGGCGATCTCGGCGGACTTCAACCGCGTGCAGTTCACCCCCGACCTGATGCCGTCGGATGTCATCGGGACCAACGTCTTCGACCCGTCCAAGGGCGAGTTCAACCTCCGCAAGGGGCCGATCTTCACCGGGCTTCTGCTCGCGGACGAGATCAACCGCACGCCCCCCAAGACCCAGGCGGCGCTCCTGGAGGCTATGCAGGAGCGGCAGGTGACTATCGACGGCGCACGCCACACGCTCGACCCGATCTTCACTGTCTTCGCGACCCAGAACCCCATCGAGTATGAGGGAACCTACCCTCTTCCAGAGGCGCAGCTTGACCGATTTATGTTCAAGGTCGTGGTCCCTTATCCCGCGCATGAGACCGAGATGGAGATGCTCACCCGCTACAATGACGGCTTTAGATCGGCCCGCCTGGAGGAAGCGGGAATCAAGCCCGTGATCGATGTTGAGTCCATGCTGGCCCTCCGCGCGACTATCGCAAAGGTGACCGTTAGCCCGCCGATTGTGGAATACATCGCGAAGCTCGTGCGAAAGACCCGCGAGAACCGCAACTTGATCCTCGGCGCAAGCCCGAGGGCGTCGATCTATCTTCTGCTCGGCTCCAAGGCCGTCGCGGCGATGAACGAGCGTGACTACGTGATCCCCGACGACATCAAGCAGATCGCCGCTCCCATCCTCCGCCACCGCCTGATCCTCCGCCCCGAGTCCGAGATCGAAGGCGTCACGCCGGATCGCATAGTCGAATCGATTTTGGCGGAGGTCGAGGTGCCGAGGGAGTGAATGTGGTAAAATAGGACTTGACGCTCGCCTGGCCGGATCACGACAAAATTTCTCTAACACCCCTTGACAACCACCACGCAACCCTGTTATCATACGTCTAGTTGCAACTCAGTCGCAGGTGACCAACTTGAGCAAGCACGACAATCAAGCTGCCTTGGTGTCCACACTGGCTGCCAAAGGCGTTCGACTGACTAAGCAGAGGCGCATATTGCTCGACCTGATAGAGCATACCGAAGGGCACCTCCATGCGAGTGATTTGCTTCGTCTGGCGCGTGAGGAAGACGAGCGGATGGACAGGGCGACCGTTTATCGGACGCTGTCTTTGCTGAAGACCCTTGGCCTTGTCGAAGAGCTCGATCTTCTGCACCTTGACGGCAACGAGCATCACTATGAGCTTCGCGACCAGAGAGATCACGTGCACATCGGCTGTACCAAGTGCGGTAAGATCATCGAGTTTCAGAGCGAGCTGGTCAGGAGGCTTGAGGTGGACATCAGAAGGGAGACCGGCTGCACGGTCGAGTTCGTCAGAATAGAGGTCGCTGCTATTTGTTCGGAGTGCCGGCGGAAGCTGTAGCGGTTTTTTTCTTGCGCGATGTTGCGACAAAGTCGCAAATACGCGTTCTGAGCGACAGGAAGTGAGGAGCTAACATGAAATCCGATCTGAAAAGTGTGGGGAACCAGATGCCACTCGGGCTGTTGACCGCCGGAGAGAAGGCGGAGGTGATCGGAATAAGGGGAGCAAGCCGGCCAGGCACATGCCGCCCCGGTATACATAGATCGGACAACGAGACGCTGTGCCGGATGGAAGATATGGGGCTGCGTCCCGGCAAAGAGGTCGAAATGCTGAATAGCGAGGGACAAGGCCCTATGCTCATACGAATAGATGAGTCGAGGATCGCCGTCGGCCGCGGCATGGCGATGAGGATCATAGTGAGGAGGAACGACAGATGAACCTGTCAATGTTGAAACCCGGCGAGAAGGCAAGGATAACCCAGATAGGGGCTATCGGTCCCTTGAAGAGACGGCTTATGGACATGGGGGTGCTCGTCGGCGAAGCGATCAAAGTGGAGAAAGTCGCCCCTCTTGGCGATCCCGTTGAAGTGACGGTGAAGAACTACCAGCTCTCTCTCCGAAAAAAGGAGGCTGAGTGCATAGCTGTCGAGGTGATGGGATGAGCGCGACGAAAGAGCAGGCTTCAGAGCATAAGCGGCTGACGACCGTCACCATTGCTGTCGCGGGCAATCCGAACTCGGGGAAATCGACCCTCATCAACGCCATCGCGGGCACAAGGCTCCATGTCGGCAATTGGCCCGGCGTAACGGTAGAGAAGAAAACGGCCGCGTTTGAATATGAGGGCAGGGGTATCAAACTGGTCGACCTGCCCGGTACCTACAGCTTGAGTCCTTATACCGAGGAAGAGATAATCGCGAGGGACTATCTTGTCCACGAAAAGCCTGATGTCATCATCGACGTGGTGGATGTCACCAATCTCGAACGGAACCTGTACCTCACCGTCCAGATACTGGAACTCGGCATCCCGGTGGTCATCGCCCTGAATATATATGACGAGGCTGAAAAGAAGGGCTATAAGGTAGACGCGGAAAAGATGTCGAGCATCCTTGGCGCTCCGGTGGTCACGACGGTGGCGACGAAGAACAAGGGCCTGGACGACGTGGTGCGCGCGGCCCTGGAGACCGCCGACGGGCTGGGCCGGCACGAACCAAAAGAGCTGCACTACGGCGAAGACATCGAATCCGCCGCATGCGCCGTCAGGAAGCATCTGAGGGAGAATTACCCGTCCATGGTGGAGGAATATCCGTCGCGGTGGCTCTCATACAAGCTCATGGAATGCGACGCTCAGGTTATGGACGAGGTCCGCATTGAGGATGACGCTTTTCTGACCGACGCGACACGGCACTTAAAGAAGACCCACGGGGAAGATATCGAGTCCCTGATGGGGGATGCCAGGTACGCCCAGGCGGCGGGCCTGACCCGTGAGGTGTTGAGAAAGCCCGATGTGAGGAAGCGGGAGCTTACGGAGAAGATCGACGGTGTGGTCCTCAACAGATTTCTGGGCATCCCCATCTTCTTTGCCGCTATGTGGATGATGTTCAAGCTCACTTTCGACCTCTCAAAGCCATTTTCCGATTGGATCGGAGCAATGATGTCGGGCCCCTTTAACAGGTTGGCCGCGGCCCTGGTCGGTTTGATACATGCGCCGAAGTGGGTTGCTTCCCTCGTCACCGACGGGATTATCGCGGGGGTGGGTAACGTCCTGGTCTTTGTGCCTGTGATATTCGCGATGATGTTATTCATCACGTTCCTCGAAGGCAGCGGCTATATGGCCAGGGCCGCGTTTGTGATGGACAGGGCGATGCATGCTATCGGCCTGCACGGAAAGTCGTTCATTCCGATGCTGCTCGGGTTCGGGTGCAACGTCCCCGCGATCTATGCGACGCGGACCCTCGAAAACCCTAAAGACAAGGCGCTCACCGCGCTGCTCATCCCGCTGATGTCGTGTGGCGCGCGGCTTCCCGTATACGTCGTTTTTATCGGCGCATTCTTCCCCAGGCATGCGGGGACCGTGCTCTGGTCTCTGTATGTGATGGGCATAGCCCTGGCGATCATGATGGGGTTCATCTTCAAGAACACTCTCTTCAGAGGCGAGGCCCCGATGTTCATTATGGAGCTTCCTCCCTACCGGATGCCGTCCTTCGGGAGCCTTATGATCCATACATGGGAAAAGGGGAAGCACTTCCTGATCAAAGCAGGGACCTATATTCTCGCGTTCTCGATACTCGCGTGGTTCCTCCTTAACCTCCCCTGGGGCGTACAAAACAAGAAGGATTCCTATCTCGGCAAGGTGGGACAGATCGTTGCTCCTGCCCTCAAGCCACTCGGTTTCGGCAAATGGGAGGCGGGGTCATCGCTGCTTGCGGGATTGGTCGCAAAGGAAATCGTGGTGGGCACAATGGCCGAAATCTATGTCCCAAAGACTGACAACAAGGAAGGGAAGCCCGCATTTATCGACGATCTGAAAGAGGTTGGCACGTCCTTTGTGAGGGCGGCAAGAGATTCACTTTCTAATGTCTTTTCCACATTCGGGATTGCGAGCGTCTCGCCCGAAGAATCTGCTGAAAAGGCGGAGGAACGGAATCCGCTCCGCGAGGTGCTCAAGCATCAGTTCACTCCGCTTGGCGCTTATGCTTTTATTACCTTTGTGCTCCTCTACATACCTTGCGTTGTGGCTATAGTAGCGATGGTGCAGGAACTCGGATCATGGAAATGGTTTTGGGTTACATTCGTCTACCAGATGACCCTGGCGTGGGGAGTGGCGGCGCTTATTTACCAGGGCGGAAGGCTCTTGGGACTGGGAGGATAATATGGGCTTCTCGGACATTATATGGATGGTGTTGATCGTTGTCGGGGCGATATATCTTCTGTACCGCTCGATATGGAAGAAAAAGGGACATTGCCCAGGCTGCGACTCGCAAGAATGCGATATGGAGATAAAACTGAGAACCAATGGGGGAGGAGACCGAATGAAGAAAAAACCAAGACGAACTGAGAACCGATAGAGGAAGAAGCCGAAGAGCATCTGGAACATGCTCCTCGGCCTCGGTCTGCCGTGGCAAGCCACGACACCCATTACAGCTTACCACGCGCAGACCCCCAGTGTAAAACCACTTCGTGAAACATGCCTGAGGCATCGTTTGTGCTTCCATTGCCGTGATTCGTCCGCTCGGGATATCAGACGAGATTCTGCAAACACAACAAGGAGACCACTATGGAATTGAGAAGACTGGTATCACTATTCATCTGCTGCGTGGGGGTCGCGATTAGTTGCGCGCCAGCGCTTGCAGGAAACGACATCTACTTCGTCACATACAATCACCACATCGAAAAGGGTGAGTTTGAGTTGATGGTAATGAGTGACTTCACATGGCCCAGGGAGCGGACTAGTGAGGTCGGCACTTATATGTCCAACATGCTCGAGCTGGAATACGGCGTGACCGAGCAGTACGCGACCGAGCTGATGCTCGAGGGTTTCTACGATCTCACCCGCAATTCCGGGGAAATGACCGGTTTCCGCTGGGAAAACCGGTATCGTCTGAGCAAGGCCAAGAATCGCGGTCTTAATCCAGTGCTCTACACGGAATACGAGCACCTCAGCCCCAACACCCGCTACAAGATGGAAGTGAGCGGCAGGGAAGACGGCGTTGGCGAGCCCTCGGAATCTCTGGAGGGTAAGACCGAGCGCATCATGGAGACGCGCTTGATCCTGTCCAAGGACCACGGGCCTTACAACTGGGCCTTCAACTGGATCAATGAGACCGACATTCGGACGGGACGCCGTGGCTTTACCGACTTCGGCTATGCCATAGGCTTCCGCCGCACGCTTTCCAACCATCACCACGAAGCGAACGAGCAGGCGCCCCCGCCGGGCACCAAGTACTATTGCCCGATGCATCCGGAGGAGACCTCCCAAGAGCCGGCAAAGTGCCCGGACTGCGGCATGGACATGGTCGCTCCCGTGGAGGAGGGTCGCCACGGTCTGCCGCCTGGGAAGCCCACATTCTCAAGCCGCTGGAAGCCGGCTGCAATAGGAGCGGAGATGTACGGCGGACTCGGCAACAGCAATGCGTTCGGCGGACCATTCAGCGAGCAGCCGCACTACTTCCAACCGATCGTAATGTTTCACCCATCAAAGGGTGTGATGGTCCACATCGGTGCGGCCATAGGACTCAATCGGGTGAGCGACAACCTCCTCCGAACCGCGGTCGGGTTCGAGTTCTGAGCCGGGCCGCGGATCGTCTTGGCGGGAGGAAGATCAGTCATGTGTAAGTTGTTTCTGAATGCTGTTTACTCTGCTATTGTTGCCCTGATAGTGGGTGCGCCGGTATGTGGCGCGCCCAGCGGGCTTAACGTAATTCCCACCGCGGACGTGCTGGACAAAGGGATCGCAAGTGTGGAGATGGAATCGGATGGAATAGGACGTCCATGGGGCGGCGGCTGCGACCGGTTTGCTCTGCTCCAGGCCGGCATAGGGAGGGGAGTAGAGCTTGGGGTGGACCGATGCCTGGACGATTCCGACACTTGGGTCAACTTCAAGTGGCGGGCTCGCGGTGAGTCCGGCTCGCTGCCGGCCATCGCGCTGGGGCTTCAGACAATAAGTGAAGGCGACCGACCGCAGCCATATATCGCGACCACAAAAAGCCTGGGTTTGACGCGGCTTCACGTCGGCGCCGTCGATGTGGATGGCGTGACAAGGTGGATGCTCGGCATCGACCGGCCCCTGTGCAAACTCGTGACCTTTCAGGCGGACAACACCAGCGGGGACGAGAACTCGAGCACGTATGGTGTAGCCATTAATTTGAGCAACAGCCTGTCCCTGACTCTGGCGAGAAGCATCGGCAACACAGCCGATACAGGGAACGGGCACATCATCAACCTCGCCTGGTCCGCGGCCTGGAAGTAACTCAGCACCCAGAACTAAACAAGCGCAGGCTGCCTGCTCCCGTTCCCTCGCAGCTTCCTGAGCGCCTCGGAGACGGTCTTGGCCGTCGGGATGGTTTTGTCCAGCTTGAGGAGAGTAAACGTCCGTTCCACCGATGGCGGCAGACCGACGACCACCAGCGTCTTGCCGGCGGACTCGAGGTCTTTGAGCTGCCTGACGATCCACCTGTAGCCGGGGGTTTCGACGTAGCGTGAGCGGCTGAGGTCCAGGATCAGGTTCTTGGACTCTATGAGGGATGATCCGGCCAGGCGCGCCAGCGCCTCGGTCGTATCAGCGTCGCAGGCGCCTTCGGGCCTGACCACCGCGCACCCGTCGGAGACGTGATAATGTATTCGATGACTGGCAATCCGTGCTCTTGGCAATTCTATCCTCTTCCTGCCGCGCCTGTGGAGTTAGCTGACGGGCTAGGACAGGAAGTGTCCCTCCCGGTCGATGACCGGAACTCGCCCCAATAATCGGTTCCCCCACGCTCCATCCGGAGCCTCGGCGTTTGTTTTCCGGTAGGGTTGGCTACCATCTACAAGACGATATCCAGCCCGATTCAGTTCCTTGTAATTATACTAACGCCCGAGGCAAGGCCGATACTTTAGGGAATAGGGAACAGGGAATAGGGAACAGAAGGGATACGCTCCCGTGTCCCTTCCCTTCTTTTCCCTGTTCCCTGTCACCTGTTCCCTATTCCCCATTATTATCGGCGGCATTCTCTCGGAGGATGATGGTTCCGCGGCGTCGTAACATTAAATGTGGCACACAACAAGCAAGCCTTACTCGGAGGTGCGATTTCTTGACTGATTTTACATACCCATTGCAACTCGAACCTATACTTGTTCCCAGGCCCTGGGGTGGGGGAAAATTGTGCAAGCTCTATGACCGACCCTGTGTCGAGTCCGCCGAGCCTATCGGTGAGTCCTGGGACGTGAGCACCTGGCCCAGGGACCCCGGCAATCCCGACCTTGCCACGGTGACACAGATCACCAACGGCCCACTGGCCGGCACGCCGCTGGATAAGGTCGTGAGCGTGCCGGTGGTCGTGAAACTCCTCGACGCCGCCAAAAAACTCTCCGTGCAGGCGCACCCGGTGACCAAGGATGTCCACAAGGATGAAATGTGGTATATCTTGCACGCCGACCCCGGAGCGTATCTGTTTTGCGGGCTCAAGGAGGGAGTGGATAAAGAGGCGTTCTGCGAACTCATTCATTCGCCGGACCCCGCGGAGGACGAAGTTTTGGCCATGCTGAACCGCGCCGATGACTTGAAGCCCGGCATGCACTACAACGTTCCCACCGGCACGGTTCACGCGGTTGGTCCGGGGCTGGTCGCATTCGAAATCAGTGAGCAGACACAGGTCACATATCGACTCTTCGACTACAACCGTGGCCGCGCTCTGCACCTGGACGAAGGCTGCCGGGCTGTAATGGCTCAGCGTCCCGATTTGCCCGTTCTCGACAAAGGGCTGGACATCGACGCCG
>JAMCYN010000025.1 GCA_023474015.1 Armatimonadota bacterium | reverse complement strand
AATGTGATGGTGCGGCTGGAGGTGATCCAAGCCACGGCCATGATGCCCGACCTTGTCCACTCGGAGGCTAAGCTTATGCCCGTGGACTGCAATCGCGCCATCGATTGCAGGCGCGAAGGCATCAGGTGTATCGTCTACGATACCAACGGTCAGGACCCCTGCCCCGAGCTTTGGAAAGGTGAGTTCTGAACCTGTCATCTGCTACTTCGCCGCCACGGTTTCGTGGACATAGGGGCTGATCCTTGGAATGAACATAGGGACATTGCGGCGATACTCTTCGTAGTCCGCACCGAAACGTTTCGCGAGGGCCTTCTCCTCAAACTCCATTTCGTAGATTAGCATCAATATCGCCACTATCGGAATCAGTATCAACCCCGCTATTGATTGCTCCAGCAGTGCCACCCCCAGTAGCAGGAACATCAATCCGATCACCATCGGGTGCCGCGAGTACGCATAGGGGCCCGTCGTGACAAGTACCCGCGTCGGATGCAGCGCGACGCCGAATAACTCCTGCGGAAGTCCCCTGCCCACAAATACCAGGTACGAATATGACCACGACGCCCAGAACATCCCGATCAGAATCGAGGTTGCCGCCAATATCTGAGCTATCGGCTTTGACAATATAGAACCCCATCCGAAAGCCCTGTCTATCGCGAGCGCCAGGAGCCAAAACGCCAGCGGTACCAGGAACCCAACAGCCACAACAGACATCGCCAAGCCCACAACTGCCTTCTTGATTCCGATTGTCATTGTACTCACCCCTTTTGATCGTATACCCCGCCAAGGCTGAGCTAAAACATTCCCCCACTTGTGAACCGATCAAAACATACGTGCGCACAATTGTCGAGCTTATTCTGAAAACGAACAAAACTAGAGCTAAAAACGTCTAACAATTACCAGTAGAATGGATGGATGCCCGCTAATGGATCGCAAAAAGCTGGATGGTGAGATTGACATGTCTGTTGATGTTGAGCGCTTGCGCCAATTGCATAAATCTGCCCGTGAGCGCGTCGAGGTTCCCAAGGACGTGCTTGAGTTCGAGGTGCCGAACCTCCCCGAGATGCTTCGTGACGTAAGGCTGCGGGTGGCGGAGTTCGCCGCGAAAATGCCGTTCACCTCGGATGACATAGACGATATCACGCTCGCGGTTGGCGAGGCAGGTGCGAACGCCGTCAGACACGGCGCCAACCCCGGCTCCTGCAGGCTGGGAGTTCGGGCCGAGCGTCACAACGATTCGGTGAGGATATTTATCATCGATAAGGGCTGTGGATTCGATCCCAACTCGATCACGGCTCCTTCAGTGTCGCGGTTCACCGAAACCGGCCGCGGAATCATGTTCATGCGCCTGGTAATGGACGAGGTGAACTTCCACACCGGCCCCCTAGGCACCCGTGTTGAACTCGTCAAGCGCTTCCGTCATCTTTCGTAGAAGAGAGCTGAATCTGCAATTCCATTGACTCTCCTTGAGTTCTGCGCTACCATAAGCACGGAGGCGTGATGGTGACGGAGAACGACCAACTGCGGGCGAGGGTTAAACCAAGCGACACTATGCCGTCGCTTGAGCTGCATCTAAGCCGGAATACCTTCACGGCGGGTCTGCAACTGAGCGGCGTGGTGGTATTCCGCCTCTCGCGGCCAACCAATATTCGCGCGCTCGTGGTATCGGTCGCGGGGCGGGAGGTCGCGTCCGGGGCGTCCCTGCGAGATGCAATACGCAGGCCCGCGTGGTTCTTCCAGCGCGAGGTCCTGCTTACCGGCAGAGACCAGCCGCGCTTCACCTCGGAGCGTATATCCCAGTATTGGAACGCATTTTTAGGCCGAGACCTCTGCCGCACTCTGAGCGAAGGCGAGCATACCTATCCATTTTCCATACCTCTTCCGGCCTCGCTGCCCCCGAGCTACAAAGGCAAGGCGGGCACGATAGACTATGTAGTCGCTGCTCGCGTCTATTTTCCGATGGGGCGAAGCGTGCAGATCGCCACGGAAGTGCCGGTGGGCCTTGTCCGCCGGGCTCCGAGCGCTGGTCCGGTCGCCGTCAGCTATCCCGAGGCGGGAGAAGCGCCGAGCGCGGAGGATGTGAATGTGAGCATGGAGATTCCCGCCGGCGGCGCCGAACTCGGCAAACCCGTGAGCCTGCGCTTCACCATTACAAACCCCAAACAAGTGGCCATCGAGCGCATGATGGTCTCGTTGGAGGTCAATGAAGAGGTCCGTGCCGGGACGCGCAAGGAGCTCGATGGTCGCTGCATGGACTTTCGCATCATCAAGCCCGAGGATCCCAACGCCGCCCTTGTGGATGCAAGTATCGAGCTAATGGTTCCCCGAAACGCCTCGCCCACGGTCGAAAGCGCCGCTGTGTCCGTCGTCTGGTTCCTCAAGCTCCACCTGAACACGACACCTCCGCTTGAGTTTAAGATGCCGGTGATGGTCTACTCACCTCCACAAACGATATAAATGGGGTATTCATCAGAGAATGAAGATAACTTTCCTGGGTACGGGGACGTCGCATGGGGTTCCGATGATAGGCTGCGACTGCAAGGTTTGCAGGTCCGGCGATGCTAAAAATCAACGGACCAGATGCGCGGCTATTGTAGAAGTTAATGGCGTAAACTTGCTCATAGATACACCGCCCGAGTTGCGGATACAGGCATTGCGGGAGAATATCCATAGGGTTGATGCCGTGCTCTTTACCCACGCGCACGCCGATCACCTGTTCGGGCTGGACGATATCCGCCGGTTCAACGACCTGTCGGGAATGCCCATGCCGTGCTACGGGCTGGAGGATACGCTCAAGACCGTGCAGGTCGCGTTTGAGTATGCTTTCGTTCCCACTCAGGTCGGCGGGGGGAAGCCGTCGCTGGATTTGATTAGCGTGAACGGGCCGTTCGAGGTCTCGGGTGTGCGGATCACGCCGATTCCAGTGTTTCATGGCAGGCTTCCGATCCTGGGATATCGGATCGGGGATCTGGCTTACGTGACCGACTGCAGCAGAATACCGGCTGCTTCGTATGAGCTGATGCGGGGCGTGGACACGCTCGTTCTTGGCGTGATCAGGCACGAACCGCACGAGACGCACTTTTCGATCAGCCAGGGGCTGGCGGTTGTGGAGAAACTCAAGCCCCGGCAAACATTTTTTACCCACATAGCCCACCGCCTGGAGCACGAAGCAACCAATAACGCTCTCCCGGCGGATGTGCAATTGGCTTACGATGGACAGCAGTGGGTAATAGGTTCTCAGTCTTGAGTTGCGTGGGACCCGAGGGCGTTTCTGCGTGATGGTATAATGGAATTATTGGGATTGCAAGAGGTGACTTTATGAAAACTAGGCGAAAAGCTCCGCAGATCGTTATGCGTGATGGTAAGTTGTCAGCGGTTATTTTGGACATTGATGAGTATAGAGAGCTGTTGAACAGGCTCGAGGATCTTGAAGACCTGAGAGAGCTCGAAGAGATGCGCATGCGCCCATTAGAGTTCACGAAACTGGAAGATTTTCTAAGCGAGCAAAAACCAAGTGCATGAGGTATACCTGGAATGCGCAGCCACAGATGACCAGTTTTCTCCGTAATTGAAAGAGGAGATTGGATACCATACCAAGAATCTAACGTGTAAGGATGGTATCTAAGCGATGAGGCTTCTTATAATTGCCGTTCTGGCTCTCCTGCTCGTAGTGCCGGGCGCTGCTCGGGCGGCGAATGTCGCGCCGGTCTATGTGATGCATGTCGACGATCAGATAGACCCGGCCGTTGCGAACTATCTCAACGATGGGATTCAAAACGCCCAGAGTGAGGGCGCGCAGGCCGTGCTGATAATAATGGACACGCCGGGCGGCCTGTTGACCTCCACCAAACAGATAGTCAAGACATTCTTTGCCTCGAAAGTCCCCGTGATCGTATTCGTGCATCCCAACGGCTCGTGGGCCGCCTCAGCGGGCGCGCTGATTACCATGGCCGCCGATATTGCCGCGATGAGCCCCGTGACGAACATAGGCGCTTCAACGCCGATCAGCGTGGCTCCCGGCGGCGAGGTAGGCAAGACTGACGAAACGCTCAAGCGCAAGCAGATCAACTACACCGCCGAATATGCCAAGTCGATTGCCGAGAAGAGGGGCCGGAATATGAAATGGGCCGAGGCAGCCGTCAGGCAGGCATCGACACTCACCGCCAACGACGCGCTGAAACAACACGTTATCGACTACGTTTGTGAGACCGTGCCTGACCTGATGAAGAAGATCGACGGCCGCAAGGTTAAGCTGGTCGCCGGCGAGACCGTCACGCTGCATACGGCCGGGGCTCCGCTCGAGGAGAGGCCAATGGGGGCATGGGACACATTTCTCCACGTTCTGAGCAACCCCTACGTGACGCTGTTCTTGACGCTGGCGGCGATGTACGGCATTATCTACGAGCTTTCGAATCCCGGCTCGATATTTCCCGGGGTCGTCGGCGGGATATCAGTGATTCTGCTCTTGTATTCGTACAGCGTAATCCCCGTCAATGCGGCCGGATTTGCGTTCTTAGCTCTGGCGATTGCGCTGTTCGCGATCGATCTCTTCACACCCACGCACGGCATTCTTACCGTCGGTGGGATTATCAGCATGTTTTTCGGCCTGATGATGTTATTCAGGACGGCGGAGGGGTTTATGGTTTCGATTGGGACTATAGTGGCCGTGGCGATTGTCACCGGGGCATTCTTCTTCTTCCTGATCGGCTTGGGAGTGAGGGCGCTTAAGAAGCCATACATCGCGGGTAGGGAAGGCGTTGTGGGGCAAATCGGCGAGGCCCGGACCGACCTCGACCCGACCGGCCGCATATTCATCAACGGCGCCCTCTGGACCGCCACGAGCGAGTCGGGGACGATTGCCAAGGGGGAGAACGTGGAGGTCACCCAGATGACCGGCTTGAGGCTGAGGGTCAGGAGAATAACTGACAACTGATAACTGATAACTGACAACTGTCAACTAAACAGGAGGATATTCATGCAAAGCTTGTACGGCGTAATTGGCGTAATCGCATTCTTCTTTATCATCATCGTGTTCAACTCGATCAGGGTTATCAGGGAGTGGGAGAGGGGCGTTCTGCTGCGGTTTGGGCGCTTCGACCACATCAAGATGCCCGGACTCCGGCTGGTGTGGCCGGTGATCGATAGACTGATCGTGATCGACACGCGCGTGGTCACGATGGATGTGCCGAAGCAGGAGATCATTACCAGGGACAACGTGTCGGTGATGGTCGATGCGGTCGTATTCTTCCAGGTGGTGAACGCCGAAAACGCAATCACCAAGGTCGAGAACTGGGTGCGGGCAACCTCACTGCAAGCGCAGACCACGCTGCGCAGCGTCATCGGCCAGGCGGAGCTGGATGAGCTTCTTTCCGAGCGTGATAAGCTAAACCTCAAGCTGCAGGGCATCATCGACGAGATGACCGAGCCGTGGGGGATCAAGGTGACGTCGGTCGAGGTGAGGGACGTGACGCTTCCGGAGACGATGAAGCGCGCGATGGCGAACCAGGCCGAGACCGAGAGAGAGCGCCGTGCGAAAATCATCAACGCCGAAGGCGAGTTCCAGGCGGCCCAGAAGCTGTCCGATGCCGCCGACGTTATCAGTCACAACCCCCAGGCGCTGCAGCTCCGTTACCTCCAGACCCTCCGCGAGATCGGCTCCGAGCACAACACCACCATCATATTCCCGTTCCCGATGGACCTGATGGAGGCGTTCAAGAAGTTTGGGGACGCGGTGAAGGTGAAGGAATAGCGGAAAGCTGAGAGTGGAAAGCGGAGAGCCCAGAGCCGCGACCCGGTCAGCTCCTGTTGTTGTTGCATCGGTAGCATGCTGCCGATGCCGACACTGAAGGTGGCGGGTCCTTCGGCCCCGGCTTCGGCTGCATGCAACCGAAGCAACCAAGATCAACTGACGGGAGTCGGAGCCAATGTTAGGCATAGTTTTGTGGTGGACGGAGATATGGTGGATTCTCGATGGATTTGGATTGATCATATGGGCGGTACTAGCTCGTCCGAGATGGTTGATCGGGCTGGCAGCTGCCCAGATAGTCCTTGGCTTAGCAGGTCTAATCACAAACCGCATTACAGGAATGATCGGTCTCCTATTTGTCACGCTAGTGCTGGCCGGACTAGTGGGGCTAACGCTACTTCGTTATAGCGCCTGGTGGAAGCACCTTATGCCTGGTTGGAGCCAGCATTGGCGCTCTATAGGCGAACCTGCGGTCTGGCAGGGCTGGTGGGTGTTGTTTGTTGTGATCGTGGCACTGATTGCAGCAATCGTGCAAGTGATGTTCAGAGATGAGATGGGTTACACGGAACGCAGTCTCTGGGCGTGGTCATTTGCTGCGTCCATTGCAGGGGCCACGTCGCCAGGCGGTTTTGGGCTTGGCGCAAACTTCGTCGCGAGATGGGCATTGCGTATTTCTACCGTAATAGGCTTCTGCATGGCGACGTGGTATTCCCTTGCTGCTCATTTGTGAGACCAACGATGGGCTGGCGTTTGGTTGCTTCGGTTGCACGCGGCCGAAGCCGTGACCGCAGGTCACGAGAGCGAACGTAGCGAATATGAGCCGAGGCCCGATGAGGGGCCGAATGTGGACCCCGTCAGATCAAATATGGACCGGCAAGAGGCCGCCAGCGGTCCAACCGTCAGACCGCCAGCGGACCACCTTTGGACCACCAGCGGTCCAAGCAATATAAATAAAATTCTCTTTCAAAGTACTGTACAAAACATGATTCAAAACGCTGAATCTCTCTATCTCTGATAAGGGGAAGGGAGCTCCGGACCCTGGGGGCCGGAGCAGTAAAACCCCGGATGGCATATTTCCTGTGCTTCGGTGGGCTTTTTGCACCGAAGCATGGAAGCCTCGACATAGGCGACCGCGTGCTTCGACAGGCTCAGCATGCCTAGATTGTACTAACTCGCATTATTCATGTCATTCTGAACGCAGTGAAGAATCTCAGCCCCGAAAAGCAGATTCTTCGCCTGCGGCTCAGAATGACAGTGTGCGGAGCGTTTGAGCTTATTGGGAATAATGCGGGCTAACGGAATCCACCCTCTCCACGCTCAAATTCAGCCTCATTAACAACCGGTGAACAACATTTAACTGAAATAACCCGAAAATACGTCTGGCAAAACGGCCTAGTTGTTGTCTTATAATTATGGGAGGGCATTTTCCGTGAGTCCTTTTTCCGGCTTTCTGGCTGTCCCTGCAAACTGCACTCCGTTCCATCCCGTGTTGTCCACCGTGATGCGCATCGACTTCGTGATCACCTGAACGAAGATGTCGTGATCAAAATGCAGCTTGTTGAGTGGGAGGGCAAGCTCGAATCTGTTGTTCTTGTATGCCCAGTCGGTGACTGTCGGCGCGCAGTAGAGCGGCGGTTTCAGTGAAATTGAGTAGCGGTCATTGGAGTTGTGGTCGCCGATTCCGCGCATGTTGATTGTGTAGGTGATCCGCCGAGAAAGGCGTCTGACGCAGTCCACGCGGATGTAGAGGTATTTGTCGTCCGTGCACATATAGATCGCGCGGACATCTCCACCCTTGTCCATTCCCGCGACCAGGTAGTCTCCTATTGGATCGACCACAACAGGTGGGACTCCCGACCAGTCCTCCGGATTGCCGTCGACCAATATCCTGCCCGGATCGACCCGGAGTATCGTGCGCTCCGGCAGGCTCCCGAAGATTTCGTTTGATCGCGCGAAGCTCATGAGAAACCCTCGCTCCACCGCGGTCTGCGTTCGATACTTGTGGATCGCCCGGCGCTTGCGGTCCGCGATTTCGGGCGTGAGAGCGAGCGAGTGCCATCTGGTATATCCGCGTGCGAGGGCGTATGGCGGGGCCAGAAAGCCCTTCGGACGGTCGCCCCTCGGCACCGGCCAGTCACCTCGATGGACAAGGTAGGTATGCACCCTCATCTTTCGAGCGAAATCCGACCCTTCCGAGCTTAGTTGCTCGATGGCGGCTGTCACGAAACAGTATGTGGCGTAGTGGTCGGGGTGGTTGTCGAGCGGGTG
>JAMCYN010000020.1 GCA_023474015.1 Armatimonadota bacterium | reverse complement strand
CTGCCAAAGGATCATCCAGAAGGGCAAAACCCGGAGGCGTGATTGGAGCAACAAAGATCGCATGAAAGCACATCAAGGGGACATTTTCGCTCAGCAATAGAGGGGACAGAATCGCTCGGCAATAACAATCATGTCTTTAACACCTGAGTGCGCTTTTGAGAATACTGTGGCTGAGTTACTTTCTTCCACCCTTGATGGATTCAGCTTCGCTCTTTCCAAGGAAACAGAGTGGGGCTTCCGCGCTGACTCGAAGTGGCTGCGATTATACATTGGGTACAACATCACATTCATTGGAGTCCGCCTACAGCCTGCTTCGGATCAACCCGATTATGAAAGCGCTGTGGATTTGTTTTGGGTGTTGGAGGCCATTGCTCCCCATGCTAAGGAGTCCGAGCGTTGGCCCAAGAAGCTTGTTTCTCGCGCAATGATCCGTAAAGAAGTGGAAAGACAACTGATTCTCATAAGGGACTACTGTCGGCCCCTTCTGGAAGGCGATCTCTCGATGTGGACAAGAGTGCAGGAGTGGATGACCGATTGGGGAGGACGAAAGCGCCACCCGGACGAGGCGCAAGAACAGTTCTTGAATAGGTTGCACGATGCCGCCGAACGCGCGTGGAGCAAGAAGGAATACTGGTCCACAACAGACTTCTATACACGATATCGAGATTGCGGCGGTAGGCTTACACTCGCAGAGAAACTTCGTCTGTGGTATTCCTCACTGCATACTTTCCGAATGCCATAGTGTTATGACCCCTATGGTTCTGTCGTAGCGCATAACGGCAGTACGAATGATAATCCGTATCAGTTTGTCGGAGCCCTTGGGTATTATACTCACCACCAGGCCCCCGAGTTCAGGCTGGTGCAGCTTGGCTTCAGGTTCTATGACCCTGAGATAGGCAGGTTAACCCAGCTTGATCCTATTGGAGATGGGATAAACTGGTATGCTTATTGCGGTGGGAATCCACTGGGGTATGTTGACCCGTGGGGGCTCTCAATTTGGGGCGACATCATTGCTCCAGGTCTCGCGACAGGCGTAGCTGCTGTCGGAAGTGCAGCGTCGTTTGGTCTTTGGGACGGTGGCAGATGGAAGAATCAGCCAGGCTTCGGGGTCTCTAGGGGGCTTGGCTACGTCGGCATTGGGGCTGGGGCTGCCGCTGGCGGACTTGCTGTGTTCGGTATTACCCGCGCGGCTACTGCGACCGGTACAGTCATGGTAACCAACTGGATGCCCAAAGGGGGAGATCGGGTGCTAGAAGCTGGGCGATGGGTCATGCCCGGCGGCCAAAATTGGTTTAATTACTTGCGTTCGGGTGTATGGGACCCGTTTGTAAAGAACATGCCCTACCCATATATGAATGCTGCCACTTATGAAATAGAAAAAGCTATGCTGCGACTGCCGACAACATCTGATGGCGAACCCCTATGGCTGTTGCCAATCAAGATTGTATTTGGTCAGCGGATATATACAGGTCCGCCGACAGGTCCATGCCCGTAAGAACCAAGTGTGTTCTACACTACTCATTCGAGGTCGATGAAAACAGATGATACTTCTGATACTATTTTTAATAGCGCTCATGTATACGGCATTTGTGGAAGCATATGGCACGTTGCTGGTCATACGGAGAAACAGAAAAGGTTACGGCCCTTCGCGCATACCGTTTCCCATAATGTGGATAATGTACGCGATCTGCGTAGCCCTGTGGCCCTCGAAGTCCTTATCCAGATTGGAATTGACAGGCTATCTGGCGCTGTTTCATTTGGTCTTTCACTGGATCGTGCCGCTAGCGTACCTGAGGTGGTTTCACGGTAGGACCAGCCTGCATAAGGCAGTGCAGAGAGGGAGGATCACGGCGGTGCGAAGATTACTAGAGCGAGGTGCGGATGCAAATGCAAGTGACAGATCGAAAATAACCCCGTTGCATATCGCAGCCGAAAAGGGCTTCACGGCTATCGTCGAACGTCTGCTCTCTCACGGCGCAAACGCTAGGGCTAGAGATAATATCGGGATAACGCCATTGCACTATGCGGCTGGGCGCAGGGACAAAGATATGGTTAATCTCCTGCTGGCCAGCGGTGCAGACCCAGGAGCCGAGTCGGACCAGAGAACGACCCCGAAAAGTGTTGCTGCAAGTAGAGGTTATAAGGATATTGTGGAGATCATGGAATCTGAACTCAGAGAGGGCTAGCAACTGCGCTGCGGCTCTGCCGCGCCAGGAATATCTGGATCAATGAGCCGACTGGAACTTGTTTTCAGAGAGTCTGTCTTTGAGAAGGCGGGTAACTACATACCTGGAGCAAGGGTGGAACAGGAATCACGCTGGAGCTTCTGCGTTGCTTCCGAGATGCTGACTCTGCGCGTTGGCTGCAATTCTACTAACGTTGTGTATGTTGAGTTGGATAGAGCCGTCGCCGAATGTATTGGCCTCCTTGCCCGGAGCCGAACGTGTATTTACTGCACCGGTATATCTCCAGGCAGTGTTGAAGTGCATTGCACCAGATGTGCCGGACTCCGAGAGCTATCCGCGTCCAATGATGTTTGGCTGCTCCATAAGACGTGAGGTGGAGCGCCAGCTCAGGTTGGTTTCGCGTTACTGCAATAAACTCATCGCTGGAGATCTGGCATCATGGCGAAGCCTCATAGAGTGCTTGCGGAATGATGGGTTTAGGCGCAGAGATGATGAATCTGACGAAGATTACTGTTCCAGGTTACTCTCATTGGCGAATGACGCCTGGCGTACCAAGAGATACTGGGATGTGGTTAGGGCATATACGAAAGTCATGTACCTGGGACAGACGCTATCATTGCGTCAACGACTAAGGCTGTGGTATGCGAAGAAGCGTACGTTTCTGATGGGCTAACGTTGTGGCTCTACCAGGCTGCTGGCGGATAATGATGGTGTTGTCACAGATACGTACACCTATGATCCATACGGGAGCGTGATTGCCCATAATGGCAGCACCAGTGACAACCCGTATCAGTTCATTGAGGCTTTGGGGTATTATACTCACCACCAGGCTCCTGACTTCAGGCTGCTCCAACTCGGGTTCAGATTCTATGACCCAGAGGTTGGCAGGTTTACCCAGCAGGACCCGATTGGGGATGGGATTAACTGGTATGCTTATGCTGGGGGGAACCCGCTGGGGTTTGTGGACCCGTGGGGGCTGGCTTGGTACGATGGCTGGCTTAGTGGTGAGTGGGGGAGCCACATACCTATTCTTGGCGGGCTAGCGGGACAGGCTGGTACGGATTGGGGCAACTATGATTCCAATCGTGGCAGCTTAGGGCGGGCTGTGTGGTCGAGCACGAAGGCCGCAGGCGCGACGGTTGCGGCTGGTGTCGGCATTGTCTATGCTGGAAGTTGGGCAGTCGGAAGAGCCGCGGCTTGGATGGCTCCAGGCGTGCTACAGGGCAGTGGCGGAACGGGGGTTGTGTATGCTCTGTTGAAGGACGGGAGAATCGTTTACATTGGGAGAACTATCGATTATGCGCGGCGAATGGCAGAGCAATATCGTGCCTATCAGGGTGCCATTGATGAGGTGCGGCAGCTTGCAACAGATTTAACCTATGCAGAGATGAGAGGAATTGAGCAGTGGTTTATCGAGCAACAAGGATTGGCAAATCTCTTGAACAAGATCAACGGAGTGGGTCCGACAAACCCGAATGCTGATGCATACCGCGAAGCAGCAAAGAGAATACCCTGCCCGTGATATTGGAGGTTTGAAATGGGATGGTGGACAGAAGATGAAAAGGAGTCCGTATTGACTATTGGTGATGAGCCATTGGATGCGGTCGGACAAATGATGGATTCCGTGATGAAGGCTTACAGTGAAGAGGTGGGGAGAAAACCCACTCTACGAGAGTTCGAGAGAACTCTTGAGATAGTCCTTGCAGCGCAAATCAGCGAGTTCCACGACATAAACCCTGATATTGAGCTGTCGTCAGTTGCCTTGAAGCTGAAGCGACAGCCCAGAAGGCAGCGCATTGCACGCGGAGACTATTTCAGTGTGCCATTGCCTTCCGGAGGATACGGCTTTGGGCGCATCCAGGGCATCTACCTCACATCCGTGTTGTTCATCGATTGTCTGGATGCGTACTCAAATATCCCATTTTCACTCTCCGAACTCCGCAAGAAAAGAGTTTTGTTCCCGGCGCTATGCGGATACTTGGGTCTAGCCGACTGGCATTGGCAGGTTTTGGGCCATGTGCCTCTGGATGAGGCAAAAATAGACAGGACTGAGAAAGAGCAACTGAACGAACTCCTTAAACGGTTTCCTTCCTCTTTCACACCGCATGGCCTACAATCAAAGCTGGAGGAAGAACTTCGACGACGCGGACGTATACCCGAGCGCTAGAGAATAACCTGCTTGGCAAACGGGTGGTAATCTGCTTGTGATTTCGGTGTTTCGGGAAGCTCGTTCCCGAAACCGCCGGACGCACAGGCCAAAGAAAAGTAGTTAAGACAGATGCTCCGGGGTCAGCACATCGGCCCCGGAGCATCAAACAATCGGGTGACGAAGATCGTCTATCCATATGGTAGCCAAGAGGGCGATCTGCTCGGAAATGAGGAGTTCGGCTATGATGACGAGGGGCATGCCGATCAGCTTGTCAGGTGGCCGGGGATGCACGGCAACGCCACAAATGCGGGCTACACCTATGACGGCGCGGGCAACCTGCTTACGGTGAAAGATGCCGCTGGGACGAGCACCTTGGCGAGCTATACATATACCTATGCCGGTCTGCTGGATACGGCAACATATAAAGGCGCGGACGGCAACAACAGAACGCTGTCGAACACCTGGGATGCGGACTCGAACAGGGTCAGCTTCACAGCGGCCAGCACGACGCATACCTTCGTCTACGACCCAACGGCAGGAATCCCCGCCGTGATTCAAGAAGATGGGATATACTACTTCCGGACGCCAGGCGGTGCGCTCATCGCCCAGAAAAATGACACAGCCTGGCACTACTATCACTTCGATCAGCTTGGCTCGACCAGGCTTCTGACTGACTCTAGCGGGGATGTTTCCGACAAGTATTCCTATGATGCCTGGGGCAAGCTGCTTTGGCATGAGAAGGTCAACGCCAACTCGATAGACCAGCCATACCAATACGTGGGCAAACTTGGGTATTACACCCACTACCAGGAGCCTTACTTTGGGCTGTTGCAACTCGGGGTGAGGTTCTATGATCCGGGGCTTGGGAGATTCATGCAGAGAGATGCGATCAAACGCGTTGCACAGTCGCCTTATGGCTATGTGGGCACGAATCCTCTCGTTGCAGTTGATCCGTCGGGATACTTTGCTTCTGACGCAGAAGTTTGGGCCGCGATCTGGAGAATGATGGGCTTGAAAGGCATTCTGGCTGGTCTATTGGCTTGGCGCATGGCCAGGGATATTATGGATGGGATTCAAGATGTATGCGCAGGATTAGGCAAAGATGAGTCCGGCTGGATTGCCCCATCGCCGATCATTGGTGGACCGATGGAAGGGCTAGTTGCCGGCTGGTGTATCAAGGTTACTAGGACACGAGGGGACAGGCCATGTGAATATAGGGGGAAGAAGTGGCCGTGGTATGAGGGCCGGTGCGAAGCTGAAATCGTTGATGGCTGTGCGATCTACAGAAATCCAGGCCTCGGCCGCGGTTTGCTATAGGTACAGGAGCTAGAGGTGCTGCACCTCGGCAGGAGGTACGCTATTGTCGAAGAAACCATACATTATTGCCGACGACGTTATCTTGCCTTGCGGCTGTATGATCGGAGTCGTGCTTGCGCTACTTGCGGCAACAAACCATTCGTGGATTGGCCACATCATCCGTAAATTGCTGGGGTACTAGAAGGTGATGTTTCGTTGCTTCGGTTGCATGCAGCCGGAGCCGTGACCGAAGGTCTCAAGAATGAATGTAAAGGATGTGCTCCGGGGTCAGCACATCGGCCCCGGAGCATCCACATCTTGGCTACAACAAGGCCGACCAGCTTGTAAAGTGGCCGGGTATGGACGGCAACGCCACAAATGCGGGCTATACCTATGACGGCGCGGGCAATCTGCACGAGGTATACAATGCCAAGTCTACTCCCGAGCAGATAGCCGACTACACATATACCTACGCTGGTCTGCTGAATACGGCCACTTATAAAGGTGCGGACGGCAACAACAGAACGCTCTCGAACACCTGGGACGCGAGCGCGAACAGGGTCAGCTTCACAGCGGCCAGCACGACGCATACCTTTGTTTACGACCCAACGGCAGGAATCCCCGCCGTGATTCAAGAAGATGGAATATACTACTTCCGAGAGCCGAACGGATCGCTCGTCGCCCAGAAAAACGACACAGCCTGGCACTACTATCACTTCGATGAGCTTGGCTCAACCAGGCTGCTGACTGACGGGAACGGTGATATCTCCGACAAATACTCCTACGATGCCTATGGCAAGCTGCTCTGGCGTGAGATGGCCAATGCCAACTCCATAGACCAGCCTTATCAATACGTGGGCCAACTTGGGTATTACACTCACTACCAGGAGCCTCATTTTAGTCTCATTCAGGTTCGAAAAAGGCTCTACGATTGCGCAGTTGGCCGATTCACCCAACATGGATCACCTTATACCTTCGCCAGCAACAGCCCTGTAACGCTTGCTAGTATTGGAGACATAATCGTAATACTTCCACCATTCAGAGATCGAAACCCAGACGAAATAGATGCTGATATACGAGAAGCGGGCTACGGCGGAACATACTGCGCACTGAACGCACAACGTGCTGCACAGGGAATGGTCGAGAAGTATTACCAAGGCAAGGAAAAGGTCTGGGGAGACACTTTAGCCAACGCTGTAATGCACTGCACATTGACCTGTACTATTGCCGCAAAGTGTGGTCGTAGCACGGCAGTAACGATCACAAACAACCATGAGAAGTACAACTGGAACCCTAAGACCGGTGTAATGGATTTAGGGAACAACAAGGAGGGTCTGAACTGTTTTGACCGGACACCATCAAAATGCCCGGACAAAAACCGTGACGATACTAAAGGATGTCTCGATTGCTGTCTGAAGCGACGCGCTTCAGGCAATCTGCACTTGCCGCCGAATGTGGGGACACCCAACTATCCCGGCGGCAATTAGACGAAGGTTGGTGACAGATGGTGAGTTTACGTCAGTTGTTATTTGCAGCTGTTGCGCTGATCGCAACGTTTCTGGTGTTTACCATATTGTCTCTTGGTACACTATGGCGTTCGGTGATACCCGCTATTATGGGACCAGTTCTGCACTCGTTGGCACTCCTGCTCTTGGTGCCTGGCAGCCAACTGCTTACGCAGCCTGCGGGCAAGAGCAGATTCCTATACGCCTGCACATCTGCTCTGCTGGTTATCATCGGTCTCTTGCTCGCCATGGTTAAGTTCAGCATATCGCCCGTTCGTAGCGGCATCTACGCGCTGATCGTTATCCCAGTTGTGCTTGTTGCAGTCGTGGTTTCGCTGATGGCAACTCACATAAGCAACCGTGCAGGTAAGCCGCTAAGGCTGACACTGGGATTCCTGCTCATCACGCTCGCATGGATTGTGCCTGGCTTTCTGTTAGAATACTTCTCTGTGGGGGAGTAGGTTGTTATTGCCCGGCTTCCGTTGTTTCGGGACACCCCTGTTCCCGAAACAACGGAAGCATAGCCTGACGGAAAATAGATAAGCCATATGGCTCCGGGGCCAGCACATCGGCCCCGGAGCATTGGAATCTTGACCCACAGTGCTGCGACCAGCTTGTGAAATGGCCCGGTATGCACGGCAACACCACAAATGCCGGGTATACATGACGAGCGGGCAATGTGCACGAGGTCTACTGCGCTGAGTCAATTTCGCTTGCCCGCCACACTCCAAAGGTGCTATTATCAACACATGGCTAAGACATCCAGCAAACCATCGACATCCTCATTTGGAAGCCAACTGTCAATCCCTAAGTGGACTCTACCTGCGGCGTTTTGCATACTTGCTCTTCGAGTAGGCGCATTACTGTATGATCGCGGGTTTTCATCCTACGACGACGGGGTCGCGGCGGAAGGCGCGAGACTGATCCTGCGCGGCGGGATACCATACAAGGATTTCTGGACGATGTATGCTCCCGCAGGCCACTACGTGAACGCGCTGGCCATGGCAATCCTGGGAGAGCGCCTGATTTCCATTAGAGTGTTTGGGCTCTTGTGTGGGGCCTTGCAAGCCGCATTGCTCTACGCGATTCTCAGCAGAACTGTGCGAAGCGCCGCCGCCACGATAGTATGCGCAACGACTTATCTTGCGCTGATACCACTTGGCGTGCAATCGCATTGGTTTACAATGGCGCTGGTCGCTGTGTATGCGCTGATCCGATGCGTGGAGACTCCCCAATCACGATGGTGGTATGCCTGCGGGCTATTTGCGGCGTTAACGCTGCTGTTTCGACAGGATACGGGAGCATACCTGTCCATAGCTATCTTCCCTCTCATATACGTCGCCGCGCCCGGAACGGGGCCTCAAAAGCTGCTTCCATTACTCAAGGCTCTCGGCGTATTCATCGTGGTTATAGCGGCTACCATCACATATTTCGCCGCCAAAGGCGCTCTAGTACCGATGATCGACCAGACGCTTCGGTTCGCCGCACTGGAGTTTCCTAAAGCAAGACCATTGCCTTATCCCACCCCATGGCAAGAGGCCCATATAATCGGGAAATACAGCGCCCCACTGTCAATTGCATTCTTCTACCAACTTTACGGATTCTACTTGCTACCGGCGGTTCTGATTGCCTCCAGTTTCTTCTCTATCCGCCAGTTGCTGAATGATGACTTCAACCGGGCCCGATTCTTGGCAGCCGCATTGCTTTGCATTGCCCTTGCGCTGTATCTGATGGTTCGTGTCCGCCCTTCGGGGGGCCGTATCGTCGCGGGCGCAATGCTCAGCACCGTGGCCTTTGCAGCGCTCACCTCGGACAAAAGCAAGTTAGCCCGTATCGGCGCGATGGCGATGCTGACGATGTCCATTCCGGCATTCGTTCCCATTGGAGCGTACACCGTTTGGGCACTTCGGTCATATGGGCAAAACAAAATCGCTGAAAAAGGCGGAGTGCGTACCGCAAGGGGGCATGCTGAAATCCTGTCGACAGTTTCGGCGCGAATCAGGAAGCTTACCGGTCCTTCCGAGCGGATACTGTGCGGAGCGCCGGTTATCTACTTCCTGTCAAGCCGCGACCCCGTGACTCGATACTATGAACCGCATCCTGGCGTCACCAATACTCCCAAAGTCCAGCGAGCCATCATCCATGACATTGAGAAAAACCATACGCGCTATTTCGTGCGTTCATGTGAGTGGACACTGGACAGCTACTTTACTATCGAGCCAGAATGCGAGCCGAAGATGCTGATCGACTACATTGAGAAGAACTACAAGGTGGAATCTGACTTTGCGTTGTTTCAAATCTACGAGCGCAAGACGCCGTTCAGCTCTCTGGCTGCTTTCCAAAATAAGTAGATCGTCCGCGATATCGGTCGGATGGCCTGCCGTTTTTCAGCCTTGAGAACTCTACGATCTCCCGCTTACATGAAGCACCGACTTTCGGCGGCGGTAATGTCTTTGCACTGAACGGTTTGGAGGTCGCGCCATCAATCATCATCTTGAGATAGATGTGGTAGCGCGGAAGCCCCATGAAATCATCGAGGCATCGTGCCCGGATGGGAGGTACGAAAGCTCGGCGGCGATTGCTTCGCCCAATCCGTCGGACTCAAGGCCGACTTCTTCGGAGATGCGCTCTTGTCAATGCGCGACACTACACATAAGCATGGGGGTTTCAGTCGGCTACAATCCTATGTCGCAGAAACAACTGAAGGACATAGACGCCAAGATCGCCAATATCCGCAAGGCGGTAGAAGAGGGTCTTCCCGACCATG
This sequence comes from Armatimonadota bacterium, assembly GCA_023474015.1. The sequence continues at coordinate 85,603 of JAMCYN010000020.1, read as the reverse complement.
ACTGGGCAATCTCCAGGATGCGCGAACTGATGACAGAAAGAGAAGCTTTGGCGCAGCATGTCGAGGTGACGGCGAAACCGCCCCAGATAGATGTGACTACGGCTCTTGCTTATCGGTCGAACGCCGACAAGATCATGGACATGGGGACTAACGCGGAAAAGAGGCGCCTGATCAGGTCTTGTGTGGATAAAATAACAATAGCTCCGGACACCTTGGAAGTCGAAATCCAATTCAAGGTAACCGAAGCCATTGGTGCATGTAGTGGGAGCGGGGGACCACTACAGTTGGTTAAGCGAAAACTTGAACTGGGGCTGGCGGGAAGCTGCATACGGCTACCTGCTGGGCAATCCCGGAGCGAAGGCGCGTTTCGTTGCGGTGAGGTTAGACACACGGTGACTGGTGGCGACGAAATTCATTAGGTTGCCAAGACCGGGGTTCATAGGCTATCTGACTCCGGTGGAGTTAGCCGAATATGGCAGGCAGGCATCTGTCCACCTGATAGGCTAAAGCTCGGAACTCACATCATAACTGATACATGGGGTCGGGTCACGGTCAGAATGGACTACCCCGACAGCACAGCGCCGGGCGGGCGACTGGGAACACAATGAACTACGGCACTCGAACGTACTCTCAGTGAGTGATCGTACCCATAGCAAACCGCTGCAGTATCTTTGAGCTTGGATGATTCGCCAGGGATACCAACTTATTCGCCAAGGCTATTGGAACGAGCGCACTATCATACATGTCGCACTTGAGCTTCTCCACATTTGTTAGCACTGCTCGGAGATTTCTGAAATCATGCTCATTCGGATTGGCGAGTATTTCTGTTGTGGGCAGAGATACAACGTGCATGTGCGAGTCAGTGGTCTTGAAAATCAGCTTGTTGCTGTAATAAGTAGTCCGTCCATAAGCACTGTCAAGATCGGGTTTTCCTGGAAGTATGTATCGATAGATGTATGCGTTATCCAGTACCAGGATGGTGCCCGGCTCAAGCCGCTCAGCGATCTCATCTGCGTGCTCCACAAATGCACCGCTCTTCTCCAGTCCGACGAGAAATAAGTCGTAATGGTCGAATAGGTAGGATACTAGCTCCCGCATTGGTTTATGCATGTTGGCGGTTTGTCCGAAGTAGGCTAATGGCCCATCCTTGACAAATAGCACCTGTCCAAGCAGGGTTGGCTTGGTTCTTGCCAGGAGGCGAAGCAGATGGACAATCAATATCTGCTCAACAGTTGTAGCTACGTATCCAAGTATGCCGCCCGCTCCAAGCTCATCATCTATGGCCTCGTGTAGCCGAAAAACATCCGTTAGGTAGACCAGATTCCCGCATTTCTCGCACGAGAAAGAATAGTCCTGTGTCATTAACGCTCGTCTTAGCGGAACGCTTGCCTCGTTGCACACAGGGCAGCTGCCCATTATCCATGCATCCAGCGGAACGCTTCGGTATTCTTGGAACAGAAACCATTTCAAACTCTCTATCAGCGCCCCGTCTTCTGGCTTGTGGCGGAAGAAGTCATAGATGGCTTTTCTAACGGAATTGGTAAGACTGCCCTCGCTTTTCATCACCACGTTCTTGACCGGCATGGTGAATTTCAGCCTCTGGATATTCTTCAGTTTGGACATGTCTTCAGGATCGATGAATGCTTGATCCTCTATCTTCTCCAAGTCCTCGACGCTGAAGAATAATGCGCCGAACTGGAAGAATGCGATGGTCGCCGAGGGAAACTCCGTTTGTACGGGGACCTCACTGTAGCCCCCGTCAACAGCAATGACATGCCGGATCGGGTTTGGAGACAGTAGTTCAATGCGAGCAATATTGTCTTTAGGGAGAATGACCTGATCCGCTCTTCTCGGTAGTTCACACTCCTCTAAGAACTGCTGCACTGACGGGTCTTTGATAACGTGTCCATGCGCTGACCTGCTCGCATACTCATATGGCCTCTTCCCATGCCGACTGGAGTAGCCCATCCCCCTATCCCCCTACATCCTTTGAGAACCTGGCAACCTGGACCGGGACTATGTACGGGTTCGAGTATGTCTTCATCCGCACAAAGCCTTTGTCGGTGCTTGCGCTAAACCGCACCAGACTATCGGTAAAGTCGCCATAATCGTAATACTTGCGGATTTCTCTTGTCTCGTCCTCATTGTTTAGGTGCGCAATGAACCAGTTTTGCGTGTTCTTCAGAATGTTTGAGCTGATGGAGCTGACCTCCTGAGTCGCATATATCAGTCCGAGGTTCAGCTTGGCACCCTCCTTGGCGATCCGGTTGTATATCTGACTGAGTTCCTTATCGTCTCTCTTGGGGAACAGATTATGCGCCTCTTCAAAGTAGAATTGGACGAAGTTGTTTGGCAGGTTTCGTATGAAGCGGCCCATTGCTTCGGAGAAAATATGCTCGCATATTCTTTCTGAGTATAGCCGTTGGATTTCGGGATCGCCCTGCGAGAGGTCAACAATGATGATCCGGCCCTTTTTCAGTTCCTCGATTATCTCCAGTTCAAAAGGCTTGTCTATAGTCTCCGTGTGCAAGTCTCTAATCGCTCTGAGCTTGATGTAGCCGTCCACGTTGACGCTACCTCCAGGGGTCCGCTTCCTTGTTAAGAATACTAGAAGCGCTTTAAGGTCTTCATCGGCCCACTCATGGCCTTTCTTGGCTTTGTACTGGGCAAACAAGGGGTCGGAATCATACATATCCCAGATGCTGGCGAACCAGTTGCTTGCCTCTTCGAGAGAAATCCCCTTTGCTGGGTCCAGGCTGCCATCCGACTTGACGAGCTGGTTAAGTTCCTTGTTGCCGGAAAATCTGACCCTAAAGCCGCTTGGCGCAGCAAACCCAGCCTTATAAAGACAACAGAGATAGGCGGCCCTTCTACGGTCATACCTGGTGCTTGCCGACTCATTTGATGCGTAGTCATCAGGCTTGGTCATATCCACCGCACGGAAACTGTCGATGTAGTTTCCCGAACCGGGCGTTAGGTGCGATCTGACCAGCTCAAACCCTGATTCAAGATCACGGTAGAAGTTCACCTTCATGACCTTGAAGCCGCTCTTATTCAGGGTGCTATATCGAGTTGTTTTGTCTTGGAATAGTTCAAAAACAGCAGTACCCTCATCCTGCATGTTGGCGTTGGCGTATTCACCATTGATGTCGAATATGATCTGACCGACTGGGTACTTCGGTATCCCATCACTCGTGAACGTTTGCAGGCTGTTCTCTGGCGGTTCGTCAGTAGCATCGTCCAGATGCAGTTGAGCCTTGTTGCTCATTGCTACCGTGGCTTGGATGATCTTCTTCACAGTGTTCGACTTCCCGGTGCGGGTCATACCAAACAGCGCAGTTCGCTTACCGAGGAAGTCCTGCGGGCTGACGTATACAGGGACATTCTCAGATGAGTCTTGAAAGCGACTACTCGAACTATAGCGGACCTTTCCAATCTGAATATCGGTGGGTTTACCGACAACATCTCCATCCCGAAAATTGACTATTAGCTCCAAAGCATCAGTGTTGGGCTTAACGACGCTGTAGTTGTGGGCGCTGTAGAAGTTCTCTACATCAGCGCCAAAGCGGGTGTCTCCAGCCTCATCTTTGTAAAAAGTACCGAGAATCCGACACTCTAGCCCAGAGAAACTGAACTCGTAGCGAGTGAAGCTATCGAGCTGCGTTTCCTTGCCGCTAGTCTTGAGGTTGTCCTTGTAGTATTCGATCATAGAGCTGATCACGTCTGTGTCCGTGGGCAGCTTTGCAGGATTCAGCACTCGGAGAAGAAGAGCCTCCGCAAAATCGTCCTCGTTCTCGTAATATGCAAGCAAGAAAGAACCTTGGGGAATCCCCTTTGCTTTGTGCTTCCAAGCATCAGCAACAAGAACGTAGGCACGCTGGTAGTCTATATAGAATGGACGCCCTATGAAAAGACCAGTCTCGAATTCATTCGTTGTCCGGTTCCTTTTGAATAAGTCCACCGAGGCTATCTTGCTGATCTCGTTTGTTAGCGTTGCTCCCATTGCCGCCTATCCTCCCCTGCATGCTCATGGTGAAGTACGGGGTCCTCAAACCTGACCTTTGATTGCTCCGAGTAGTCCTTCTTGATCTCTATTGACACCCATTTTCGGCCCAGCAGCTCCGCTGAGAATCCGGTAGTATTACTCCCTGCGAATGGATCGAGCACCAAGTCGCCAGGTTCGGTCAGGTACTGTATGAAGAGAGATGCGAGCCCGACAGGCATGCGGGCCGGGTGCATATTGATCTTTCGTTCTCTACAGGTGCGGTGAAAGAAATCAGTGGAGCATGTGTTTGCTATGCTAACGACGTTCGGCAATCGTGCAGGCTTACCCTCATCAACGGCTTCAAGCTCGATGAAGTTCGGCATGATGCTCCCGCCGTGGTTCGTAAGGAAGCTCTTCTGGCTGACGTTGTGTTGTGACGGTCTTCTTCCCGAATTGTACGATTGTGCCTTTAATAGGTCGTTCATACTGCTACTATAAGGTCTCAGTATCTTCCGGTTGTCTGCTTTAGGAAAGTCGGATTTTGCCATCCACCAAACGTGTGTGTAGCTGTCAGTGCAGCGTATCCTCTGTATCGTCACCCATGGGGCGGGAGAAGGCAGCCGGGAAGGATTGTAGCATACGAACTGTTGGCACAGCCTCAGGTTCGCTTTGGGACTGTTGACAAAGCCGATTAGGGATTCCAAGTGAAGAAGAGATTGCACGGGTCGGCCAGGAACCCAGGCATTACCCATCTCTATGATTATAGAGCCGTCGTCCGTCAGCAGTTCTGCAAATGTCTCCGCCAGCCCCGTGAACCACTGCTTGTATTCTTCACCATTCAGATTGCCGTAGCTCTTCTTCTCGTTCAGAGGAAAGGGAGGAGACGTAAGGATCATCTGCACTTTGCCCTGCAAGGACCGGCCAAGTTTCGAGCGCAACAGGCGCTGTGCATCACCACAATAATAGGTGCCCTGTTCAGTTTTATGCGCAACCTGCATATTGATATCCATTTACTTCTGCTTCCAGCAGCCACAGACGTATCGAACTCATCTATTCGGATCAGTTCCATGTATCAGATGGACTCAGGAGGGATTGTGTAAGGAAAGTAGCTAGCCTACAGACAGCCTCAGCGAATAGTTCACCCCAAAGGTGCGGTATTCCTGCATTACGGGCCGCTCAGTTCTTTTGTCTTTCAGCTTCCATCAGATTTGTTCGCTCCCGTGATCCTTGACAGAAAGGCCGGACCCTTGTCATCAGGACATTTGAGGGTTTGGTTTTCCATATTGATGTCGCTCCTCGGGCAAGAACTGAGCTACAACGGGCGTGCCAGAGTGAGAAAGCACAGCGCCAATTCGCAACCTTGCTATTCGAGCTACGCACGCCGCCTCTCCAGGCCGGTATCAATCTCCGACTGCTGCCAAATACATGCGTCAGATTGAAGCTCGGACATACACAGAATCCTAACTTAGTGTTCGCTAACCATTCACCTGGTTCCTGCCTGCTTAGGAAATGCGGGGAGCAGGGCACGCTGGCTGGTGCAACTTTTCACGCCCAAAGTCCTACTCAACAGCTCCTAAACGGCCCCGACAAAAGTTGCTACGCTCAGAACGTATAAAGTATCGTCTTTGACCCCAGAAGAAAAATATCATTGACTCAAGTTGATGTATTTCTTGAAAGAATCGATTTCTGTATAATGCGAAGTGCCAGGAGATCACCGTAGAGCGGTGAACAAGAAGCTGGTCATCAAATGCCCCAGCGTCGCGCTGGCGGTCACGGCGTCGTGGGGAATGAGCGCGTATTTCCACGGCTTGCCGCCATGCTGAACCTCGTGCTCAGACGCAAACGAACACCACAGTGAAGCTGCGCGTGCCTTGTCCTGAACTTCTCTGTCGTCCATTTCGGAATGCCGTTTGATCTCGACCAGCAGCTTCTCAGTTTCAGTTTCGACAACGAAGTCAGGGTTGTATTGATGGGTTTCACCGTAGAATATCCGCAGTTGACCATTGGCAGGTTTGAACCACTTCAGCACCTCGCCGGCATCCTCCAGAAGCATCGAGAATCGCCGCTCAGGGTCACTATCGAAGCGCTGGGTAGGATAGAGGCATCTGCGGAAGCCTCCGAATAACATTCCACGAATGTAAAGGGCATCCTGAACCGGCGTACGGAAAGGAATTACCTCTTGACCTGCCAAAGCCGCGAAGCTATTCGGCCTCAGTGTCTCGAAGCCCTTGCTGACATTGGCCTCGAAGCCGATTGTACTCTCCCAATAGTGCTCCTGCATCTGAGCGTGAACGAAATCTCCAAGACTCCGTTGGTGATACTGCAGCACGTTGGTTACCTCATCGACATCCTTGAGGTAGGTCCGAAGATGAGTTACCATCTGACCGGCAAGGTCATAGAGAAGATCGGCATGATCGTCATAGCTGATGTCGTCATGGTCAATCAGCGCACGAACGATGTAGTCCTCCGGCCTTTCCTCAGGTATCACTCCGGTACCGCTGATAAGAGACATGCGCTCATTGCTCTGCAGGTGGTGGATGAGTATATCTTTCGCCACAGGTTGCGGTCGGATGCTACTCACGTCCAGAGTGAATGCGTTGAATCCGCAGGTGACTTCGCCCTTTGGCGCTACTATGATTCGAGGAATGTCAATCGAGTTCTCGATGAACATGTCAACGGTCCTGGACACGATGTCGGCCACATCAATCTGTTCGGCCAGTTCCTCCAACTGAGCCTGAGCTGGAGCACAAGCAGCCGTGACCTCGCGGATGATTTGTTCCTGTATCTCTTCGGAACGAAGATCAGCCGACCTGGGCAACCGCTCGAAACGGCGAATCACCTCAAGGGTCGCCTGGGCAACCTGTCTCTGGACTGGGCTCTCGAATATGAGTGCCTGTTGTTGCGCGGCACTCTCATCAGTCGGCGCGATACGGTCAATGAAGATCGGATTGACAGTTACCGTTTCCCTTCGCTGGTCTGATATATCGCGTCCGATGACCACTCCAGAGCGGATGATGGAATTGGGGTTGTTAGCCTCGTCAATGATCTCTTGGAACTTGTCGTGAGCGACAATCGTGAGCCGGTCTACGGCAGGTACGCCGGTCCTCTTGCCGTAGGGCAGACGCAAACCTCTGCCGACGGTTTGATGAACCAGAATCTCCGCTTTGGCCGCTCTAAGAGGAACGATAGTATACAGGTTGTTCACATCCCATCCCTCTTTGAGTTTGTTGACGTGAATCACGATCTCGGTAGGCTCCTTAGCATCTTCGACTTTTAGCAGCCGTTCTACCGTTTCATCCCTCTCTTCGCCCCTCTGATTGGAATGGACAGTTATGACTCGGTTCTTGTATCGCCCCTCAAAGAACGATTCGTCCTTGATAGCCCTTTCAAGTGCGTCGGCGTGGGTTGTGTCCTGTGCCACAACGAGCATGAACGGTTTCACGATAGGAAGCTCATTTTGCCGAGCGTACACGTCAAGCTGGACCTTCGTATCTTCGTGGACGCGGACCCCATCCTCCAGCTTCAGCTTCTCCAACTGCTCAGCCGTATAGTTAGAAGCGTTAAAGTTCTCGCGAGTGGCAACAGCAGGCTCCTTGACGAAGCCGTCTTGCATTGCGTCCGAAAGCGGGTAGCTGTAGATTATGTTCTTGAATGGCCGAGAGCCGCCTGCCTCGTCTGTCTGAGGCGTGGCTGTGAGTTCAAGGCCAAGAATCGGCTTCAGCTCATTGATCGCTCGCACACCTGCGGACGCACGATACCTGTGAGACTCGTCCATCAGAAGCACGAGGTCATCCAGTTCGGAAAGGTAGTCAAAGTAGCTTTGGCCGATGTACTCAGAGAGGCGCTTAATCCTCGGCGAACTACCTCCTCTTACCTCGGAGTTGATCTTGGAGATATTGAAAATATTGACGTGAACGGCGTCGTCTCCGAAGAGGCTCGTGCGCCTCACACCACGACCGCTCTCATAGTTGTCACCGGTGATGATCTCCGGCGGAGTCTGCGCAAACTCGGATATTCCCTGAAAGACGTATTTCGGATTGCCTGGGGTAAAATCGCCGATCAGCTTGTTGTAGATCGTGAGATTGGGAGCGAGCACAAAGAAGTGTCGGATTCCGTTTGCCTGGTAGAGATAGGAAATGAACGCGCCCATGAGTCGAGTCTTGCCCACTCCAGTTGCCAGAGCGAAACACAGGGAGGGAAAGTCACGCTCGAAGTCCTCGAAACCGTTCCCTGGGAACTCCGCCTTGACCCTTTCCAATGCTTTGGCTACATCCTGATCTTTAGTGAGAGGTAGTATCTCCGCGATCCTGGCAAGAATGTCCAACGATTCCTTCTGCGGAGACCGCAGGCTGAGTCTTTGGCTTACCGCATTGGCAATTCGGTTCATACCTGTGTCTCCTCTCCGAATAGAGTTAGCGTTTGCTTGTCTTGCTTCTGGCGCTTACCATTGCCGGAGGGCTCGGTTTTCTCTTCTATGTAGGGAGCTTCAGGCAGGCTTGATATCTGGAGGCTGTAGTCATCCTTGCCGAACTCGCACCTGTTCAAGACCATCTTCGGAATCTTCTTGATCGTTAGGTTGGCGAACTCATCACGGTTGGCGCGAAACGCCGTGCAGCAGATTAGCAGAGTTCGTTCCTCTCCTACCTCTTCGCTCAGTTGTGCAATCTGGCTGTGGTTGAGCGTCTGAGTAGTCACGTAAATGAAGTCGTTCTCAGTCGAATGGCCGTGTTGCCAGTAGACCGTATCGCTGGGGTCGTATGTGAAGCACATGTGCTTACACATGGCTTCGGCCAACATCTCGGCATTGTAATCTTTGTTGATAATGGGGTTCCCCCACTTGTCTTCTTGCAAGAGGGATGGGGCAAGGCGGTAGTAGCGGAATCCGCCGCCGCCTTTCCAGCCGACAGCCTTGCTGATACCAACTTGATCTTCACCGTCGATTACCTTGCGCATCCGAGGCACGATGTGGGTATGGCAGTGTTCCCCAAGCTCGACCATTATCCATCTGCGGCCCATCTTGTGCGCCACAGCGCCGGTAGTGCCTGAGCCTGCAAAGGAATCGAGAACCCAGTCGCCTGGATTGGACCCTAACTGGATGATGCGCTGAACCACACCCTCCGGTTTAGGGGTTGGGAAAGGGATATCTGGGAATAGGCTCTTGGACTCAAGCATGCCAGTCTGAGTGTGGCCGACATCATCATGCAACCAGACGCTTCGTGGAACCACAGGCTTGGCATCACTCAAGAACCTCTTCAGGCGTGGGTAGCGAGCCTTTCCTTCCTTGCCCCAGTAAAGCAGGCCCTGCTCAACATTGCTCCTGTGAGTCCCAGGGTTGCAGCGCCACACTGCCGTTCGCTTCGGCCAGACTTCCTCTGAGGTGAAAGGGTTGGTTATGGGATAGTAGAGATTGGGCCGTTCTTCCGCACTCTTATTGCACGTGTAGGTGACCGAGTTCCAAGGACCACGAGGGTCGTTATCTGGATTAGTGTAGTAGGTGTCTTGCTCGGACGTACGTGCATTCTTGTTCGGACGCCACAAGTCCTTGTTCGCCGCATAGACCAGGATGTAGTCATGATCACTGCTGAACCACTTTGCGTCATTTGCAGGCGAAGCCTTCCGCTGCCATACAACGGTCTCAACATGGTTATTGCGTCCGAACTCCTCATCGCACAGAATCTTCAGATAGTGCATCTCGTTTCCATCAACAAAGACCCACAGGCTGCCATCGGTGGCAAGCAGCCTCCGCATTAGTGAAATGCGATCACGCATCATTGTGAGCCAAAGCGAGTGCTCAATGCCGTCGTCATAGTGGGTGAATGCAGAACCGGTGTTGTATGGAGGGTCAATGCAGATGCACTTGATCTTCCCAGCAAACTCCTGCTCAAGCGCCTTGAGAGCCAACAGGTTGTCTCCGAAGATGAGGCGGTTATCGAAGATGTCGCTATCCGTCACCCTGCACTGAGCGTGATACGACAGCTCAGGGTCCTCCAATAGAATCCTCGGCTCCAGCCTCGGCCTGTTGTCTTTTCCTATCCAGGTTAGTTCGAGTTTAGTTCGAGACAACTGTCTTCTCCTCTGCTTCGGCGTCCTGCTCGCCGCCGTTCAACTTAGCCGCCTTGCGCGCTCTCCGCTCCGCCCTCTCTTCGTCTCTTACCATCTCCCACTTGAGGCCGGTCATGGTTATGTGGTAGATGTTGAACGTGAACGACTTGAGAGCCAATAGTAGGTAAACGAAGGCCGTCCCCAGAAACACGAAGCCAACACGGACAAGCCAACATCTGACCAATGCAGGATTGACCGTGTGCTCGTCAATCATTGCGGATATGCCTCCACCTCTTGCAAGAACCAATCGGCCAATCAGGCACATGGCTACGAAGCATGTGAATAGAATGAAGACCTCCATCAGTGCGAAATAGTTGTACTTCAGAAAGCTGAGACCGCTTCCTTCGTGCTTTCTCCGAGCCATACGTATCATCAAGTCGGGTTTCGTCATTGTGGCGAATATGGTAAACCCTGCCAGGAGAAACCCCAAAATACTTGCGCCGAAGCCGACTCCGAGATCACATATTGATCTGATCTCGTCGGCGGTATCAGATATCGATCTGCTACCCATTGACACGTGAAGTGTTAGAAGCAGAGCAACTAGGACTGTGGCTACGCCGTTGAACCAGTTTCGTGGCAGGCGACGGCACTTCTTCCAAATGGCGTACAGGCTTTTCTCCTTCAGTAGGTCTGAAGAGTCGAAGTCTCCGCTGCTATCCTCTGGTTGGTTGCTCATCTGTTGAGGTCCTGTCTTAGAGCCATAATCTTGCTGACTGCGGATTCCGCGATGTGCTGCAGTCGGATGGTCCCCGCCCTGACGTGTTCGCGGAATACCTCAAATAGCCTGCGTATTCGGTCAACGTCATCGACAGGCAGATTGGCTTGCGGAACTCTCAGCTTGAAATCATCCTGGCTACCTGAGAGGTCGTCTCCATTGATGTCTTTGCCAGATAGCTTGACTAGGGCGTTGCCTTGAGTAGACACAGGCATGAGTTGTTCTAGGGCATTCTGTCTGTCGAGACCCTTGGGATTGTAGTGCTGAATTGTGGTCTTAACGGAGTCGATGTCGTCTTTCCGCCGACGTAACCTGTCGTAGAAGAATGGGTCATTGTCCAACTCATCGTTCGTATTGACGAGATCGACTTTGACCGTATTGAGTTGCCCAAACCGATTGACGAACGCCTCCAGGTCCCCTTCGCTGGAAAGAGCTATCACATCAAGGCTGGGTGGAGGGTGTTGTTCGTAGAGCGAGAAGAAAGTGGCCCTTTCGCCACGCTGCAGGTACTCTTCATGCAGTCCGCGCACGTACTGCTTGTGTTTCTCCCTCAGGAATCTCTGTACTGTCCGCTCGAACGAAAGCAAGGAGGGCGAGTGTATCGTTTCGTGCAGATACACCAGCTTGTGATTGTTGAGCACTAGCAGAAACAGCGCGGTGGGAGCGGTGTTCATTGACTGTTCGTCCGGTACGAGGCCCACACCTGGCTGCCAGACTTGTGTCCGCCTGAGCACAGTATCCTTCACGAATCTACCGCAGATGCCGATGACCGGCACGGCTCCGTCTTCAAGCAACACTACCGAGCAACCATTAAGGAAGTAGCTTGTTTCGGAATAGCGACGCTCAAGCGTATCGTCCAGAAACGCAGGTAGAACGATCTCGTCCAGGTAGTCGAAGAGCACTTCCGAACCGAACGTGCAGATGAAGTTGGCAAACTCCAAGTGCGGCTTGTATCGTGACGGCATCTTGTCCCCCTACTATTCTAGTCTCGGTGTTAGGTGCGACCAACGGTCTCTCCAGCCTCTAGCTGTGCCGGAGCGCTGTCCGGCGCAGGGTTCAGATCATAGACGAATTGAGTGCCACTCATGTCGGCACGGTGCAGAAACTGCACCAGAAACAGGCTGTGCTCAGGCATCTTGCCGAACACCTGCTGGAATCTGGCGACCGCGTTCTCCCCTATCCCTCGGCACACGGACTCTGTAGTCCGCGCTGGCTTGAGCGCGATGTCAATGACAGCCTCACCTGCAAGTACATCCCTTGCCTGGGACACCATCATAGAGCTGTAGCGAACCTCACGCTGTCCTGCCGGTCCTATTTCCGTCTCCCACATGGCCACAATGAGGCCCACCATCGGTTGCGAGAAGAGATTGGCTATCCTGAGCGAAACCGTTCCGTCTGAGTTACACGTGTAGTACTCCCCATCAGGCAGGCCGATGGTAGCGGCGAATTGTGCCCACCTGGAAAGCCGCGCTTCCTCAAGGCTGCCTTCCATAGCCACAGCAGCCCTCTCAGCCGCCAGCGCAGACTTCAGAGTAGCCATTGCCAGGTACAAGGTCAGAAGTGCATAGATGCCGGTTAGATACACCAGAAGCCACTGTGCCGCATTGGGAGGCGACTTGTACACCATCCTACATACAAGCACAATCAGCCACACAAGGATGACGAGGAACAGCAAGTCCAACCATCCACGCTTCAGTATACTGAACTTCCCTTGGGTCATGTGTTCACCCTCTCACCTTACCGCCCACCTGATGGTGAAGACAGGCTCCGTCGAAACCTGCTGGCTCAGTTTGGCTTCCACGTCCGAGATCAACTGCTCTTTCTTCGCGTCTATCTCATCCTGAGCTTCGTACAGCGCCCTGCGTTTCCTGTTCCGCTCAGTCTCTAAGTCCTTCTTCCTCCGGTGCAGTGCGACCTTCTCATCCAGAGTCCGCGCGAGTTTGGCGTCCTTGGAAACCTGCCTTATCTCCAAGTCGAGGTCCTTGAGTTCCATCTCCAGGCTGTGCTTCAGATCGTCCGCCCAACGCTCCAGCTTGTCAATCTCTTCATCGAAGAACTTGCCATTACGCGCGGCTATCTCGTTCAGAGCGGCCTGCTGTAACTGCTCGGACGCCTCAGACAGAACAGGCTCGATACTATCTGGAACCTCAACGCCTCCGAGTACCTCGCCACGTACACTGAAGAGCTTCTCGCAAGCCTCCGGAAGTAGTTGTGTGCCGTCGTCACCGACCCCAGCGAAGATCAGCTTGTCTTCTTCCTCCAGGGCTTTGATTGTGAGCTTGCACACCCGCAGCCAGCCGGACTGACCAACAAGTTGCTCCACCAGGCCGACTTTCTCTCCCAGGTTGGAGTAGTCGAACACAATGTGAGCAGGCGGAAGCTCTCTGCCTCTGGCTTGGGCGACCGCATGTTCGGCAAGATCGTTTCCGTACCGGTATGGCCGGAAGCCGTCAACCTGGCGGCCAGGGGACATGAACTGATAGTCGCCTGAAGGAGCATCCGGCCAGTCTTCCGGCAGGCGGCGCAGGTGGAACCGCAGAGCCGAATCGTCGAAGTCTGCGTGCTCGGACAGCTCGTGCTTGGTAAGCTCCCAGAAACACTTGCCCATGCGATCTAGGAACTCCACACTCTGGTCTTTGTTGATCTTCAGCTTCTGGCGAACGTCATCATCGAAGTTCTCAAGGAGCTTCGTGCGCGTATCGGCCATGCGAGCCTGAATCTCTTCTTCAAGGTCAAGCCGTAGCTGGTCGAATCCCGCGTTGATCTCGGCTTCGGTCCTACAGGACTGGTATATGTCGGCGATTCGGCGCTCAAAGTCAACGCCGGACTCCAAGGCTCCCAACACCTCATCCGAGGAACCAAAGACTCCCTGGAACAACAGGAACTTCTCGGCGAGCAGCTCAAAGACTCGCATATCGGCGGCGTTCTTGCGATTGAGGAAGTTGACCACAACCACATCATGCTTCTGACCGTACCGGTGACACCTGCCGATCCTCTGCTCTATGCGCTGGGGGTTCCAGGGGAGGTCGAAGTTCACCACAAGTGAGCAGAACTGGAGGTTGACTCCTTCGGCGGCGGCTTCCGTTGCGATCAGGATGTCTGCTTCACTCTCGAAGTGCTCGACAAGCGCCGCTCGGATATCCACGACCTTGTTGCCGGTGACAACAGGCTCCCCACGATGCAGCTCAACCCAGGCTTTGTATATCTCTCGACTGCGCTCATCCGAGTTGACGCCGTTGATGGTAAGCAGGCGGCCTTCAAAGCCGTTTCTGGCGAGCAGTTCGTAGAGGTAGGTCTGTGTGCGCCTGGATTCGGTGAATATGACTGCCTTGCGGTTAGCGCCTAACTCCTCCAGCTTGTCGAACCCCTGCTGAAGGGCTGAAAGCAGCGCCTGCCCCTTGGCATTGGCGGTTATCGACTTCGCAAGTTCGCCGGATTCGGCAAGCTCCTTTATCTCGGCGGCTATCTGCTCCCTCTCGGACGGCTTTTGCTCAGGACCGTTGCCTTCCGCCGGAATCCCCTGCTCAGCCCACTCCTCAGTCAGCTCCTCCAAAGCCTCGAAGTCAGAGGCAGTCGCGGCCAGGATATCCCTGTGCTTGCCCTCAAGCCGTTCTCTGAGGGAGTCCAGTGTGGCGGCGATTGCGAACGAGGATGATGCAAGGAGCTTGCGCAGAACAAGGGTCATCAGTCGCCGCTGGCTTGTCGGCAGAGCGTGCAGCTTCTCTCTGGACAAGTAGTTGGATACACGGTCATATAGCCTCTTCTCCTCCGGCGTGGGAGTGAAGTCCTGAGTGATCGGAATGCGGTTTGTGAACCTGATGTACTCCGTCACCTGCCGCCTGAGCGTACGCTGACAGATGGGCCGAAGGCGCACGCTCAATTCGCCTAACTGTCGATCCTGAATGGCTCCACGCATATAACGTGACCTGAATGCATCAAGATCACCAAACAGGTGCTCGTCAATGAAACTCACAAGGCCGTACAGCTCAAGCAGCGTGTTCTGGAGGGGGGTGGCTGTTAGCAGGAGAAGAGGCCGACTCGATATAGACCGCTTGATTGAAGCGGCTATCCGGTTGCCAGGCTTGTAGACGTTTCGCAGGCGATGGGCCTCATCCACTGCTACCAGGTCCCATGGCTGGTGAAGGATTTCCGCTTCCTTTGCCCAGGCGAAGTGGTAGGAGCAAATGACGACCTTGTTCACCGGCTCGAACGCGGATTCACCTTTCTTCGTGCGAGCGTTATACTCACGAGAGTCAACAATCACAGAATCAATATGGAACTTGTCCGCCAACTCCTGTGCCCACTGCTTCCGCAGAATCGTGGGCGCAACAATAAGTATCCGGCGCTTGTGCTCACACCAAAGCTGGCTGATGATGAGGCCAGCTTCGATGGTCTTGCCAAGGCCGACCTCATCGGCAAGAATGGCTCCGCGCGATAGCGGTGAACGGAACGCGAAGAGAGCGGCATCAAGCTGGTGCGGGTTCAGATCGACTGACGCGCCAAAAAGCGACGGCCCCAGCTTGGCTAGGTTGTCTGATGAGGTTCTCTTTGTCAGTTCGTGCGCATAGTACGCCGCATGGAAGTCCGTGCTCATTTACCCAGCAGTCATCCTTGCCTCAAGTCTTTACAACAACGCTCACTCTCGATTACTGACGATTACTGATTCCTCGGCTGCTAGCGAATCTCCTTCTGGCTGCTGAGACGGTGGAACCACGACCGGCTGCTATTCCGCCCAGGGTCGTGAGCGAGCGCGTCTTTGGATGCGGACGACTTCAGCCGCAAGTGTAAGCCTTCCCGGTTGATTTCTTGGATAGACCCACAAGGGAAATCACCCGGTTTTGGGACCTCTGCTGTCGGAAAGGTATGTTTGGTCGTCTGGGAATCGAAGGGGCGAAAAGTGGGTGTTTTGCGGAGGCTTTTCCAGAATGGGCGCGCGCCTTGGCTGCCAGCCGTGATGGCGATCACCCATGCACACACGTGTATGTATGGATTCTCAATAATGTGCCGTAGTTCCTGGATTACCCTCTTTGCCGAAGGCCATCAAGAATTTCTATATGCGCCCCGCTTCCGCGTAACCCAGCCTTCTACTGTCGCGACATCCGTGTCCACCTGCCGGGCGATGCCTTCCAAGGGCATACCATCCTTGTAGAGCTGCTTGGCGTGCGCCTGGCGCTTTCGGAGGGCAACATTGCGGCAGGTAGGTCCACAGTAACTCTTCGTAAGGCGGTCGTTGCCGGGGACAACCTCAATCCACTTGCCACACCCGACGCACTGGCGGACGATCCTCTTGCCGAGGACTTCCTCACTGAGTTGGAGCCACAGGATATCGTGTAGAGAGTGCGGTGCAAGCTCGATAGCTGGGCTACTTTGGCCGGGAACCGACCGCAGGCTAGGCGAGCACTCTTGGATTTGGGCATTGATGATCCGATAGAGCGTAAGCCTGGCCACGCGGGCCGCGTCGGTAAGTTCAGCTCGAAGCGAGTTCTCGCGCTTCTGCTTGAAGTAGAGGTGCGGCAACAAAAGAGCCAGTTCTTCATAGAGATGTCTGTTCGGATCGTCCTGAGTATCTGAGAATATGTGATCCTCAAGCTCTGCCCGGCTTTCGCCAAAGAGCGCCACTTGACGGGAACTGAAGTCCCTCTCCATAGTCTTGACGTAATCCCTGTTGATAGTGATGACCTCTCTTAGCGCTCTCTCTATGTTGCTTCTGTGACCACTGTTCAGCGAATGCCAGAGCGCCACGGCTGCCCGCATTGATTCGATGTTTAGCTGCCAGTCCTGCAATGACTCGCCCTGAATGAGCTTGGAGCGCCGGTTATCGCCCAGGTAGTAGGTCCGATTCGCCCCTCCACCCAGGAGTCCGTAGTTGTTTGCAAACTCAAGGATACCAGCGGGCGTAGGATCGGTCTCGGCGAAGAGCCGATAAGCGGCAGGCACCGAGGCTATGCCGGACTTGGCATATTCTCTCTCTTCTTTCGGCACAACAATGTGCCGCCAGGCAGGCTTCCCTATCCGGTGACTTCCGGGTCCTTCCGCAGTAGTGGGCTTGTCCGAAGCTAGCTCCCACATATACCCGGCCCTGTTAACCGGCCAGTAGATTTCGATCATAATGCCTCCTCTGAAGATACGACGGCGGCGATAACAATAGCGTCGTATCAACCTGCTATAAGCATATCACGCGCTTTCATATTATGCAACCCAGTAGTCATCCAATTGCTTGCGTCCTGAGTTGGGAGGTGCTACTATGGTGTAGTTTGACAAGGCCATACCCGTCATATATGTGATGGCGTGGTGAACGCGGGCCAGCCAGGGCTTCAGTTTTCAATGGTAATATAGGAGGCCAACCTGCAAAGTGAATCTGAGCAATAACAACAAGCATAGCAACAACGCGGGGCAGCCCGCGCCTGAATGCGAATATGTCTCGGATGGGTTTGAACTTACCGATTTTGGCAACGCCAAACGGTTTGTCTCCCAACACGGAGAGAACGTGCGTTACGTTCGATCTCGGAAAACTTGGTATGTTTGGAACGGCAAGTTCTGGGCTCCAGATGCCGACGAAGTCGAGCGCCGAGCCAAGGACACATTGCAGTCGCTGGCGGATGAAGCTGCGAACTGCCGTGATGAGTTTCGGCAAAAGGAGCTAAGAAAGCACGCCAGGGCGTCGCAGAACCTCACCAGGTTCAAGGCAATGATCGAATTCGCCAAATCGGAGCCAGGCGTTTCGATTAGTGCCGATGAATTCGACGACAACCCATATTTGCTCAATAGCGCGAACGGCACGATAAATTTGCTGACTGGCGAGTTGTGTGAACACAAGCGGGAAGATATGATCACAAAGATGATCCCCACAGCATACGACCCGAATGCAAGTAGCCTGCTTTGGAGTCTCTTTCTGCGTCGCATATTTGGCGATAAGGAGGAACTCATAGATTACGTGCAGAAGATCGTCGGCCTCTCGCTTACCGGCGACGCTACGGAGAGGGTCATCTTCGTTCTGTATGGAAAAGGCGCGAACGGTAAGAGCACTTTCCTTACCACCCTGCAGAACCTTCTGGGCGACTATGCCAAGCAGACCCCATCGGATACGCTGATGGTCAAGCCCGGCAACAGCATCCCCAACGACATCGCAAGGTTAAGGGGTGCTCGACTGGTTTGCGCCTCCGAGGCGGAACGTGGTCGCAAGTTCGCCGAGGCCTTGATAAAGGCGCTGACGGGCGGGGATGCCATAGTCGCGCGTATGCTCTTTCATGAATTCGAGGAATTCCGCCCCGAGTTCAAGCTGATGATCGCGGTGAACCATCTTCCCGAAATCAGCGGCTCCGACATAGCTATGTGGGACCGGGTGCGCCTGATACCGTTCAATGTTAGGATTCCAGAGAACGAGAGAGACCCGCTTCTCGCATACAAGTTGAGCTTTGAGATGACTGGGATTCTCGCCTGGGCGGTAGAGGGATATCTCAAATACCGCAAGGAAGGGCTTAACCCGCCAGAGGCGGTTCAAGCCGCGACTGCGGAGTATCGCAACGAAAACGATCACGTCGGCAGGTTCATCGCCGAGTGCTGCGTTGTGGACACTGCCGTCTCCGTCGAGTCCACCCAGCTATATGACGATTTCGAGCGCTGGCGGATCGAGGGCGGCGAAGCCTATCTGAGCCGCAAGCAGTTCGCCAGTGAACTAAGGGAACGGGGATTCATCAACTACCGCCAAAGTGGCGGTAGGCACGCTTGGCGAGGCATCAGGCTTCTGACTGATGCTGAGCTTAGTGAACCTAGTGAACGTATATTTACTACTTCTTCTGCTATCAAAGCAGAAGAAGATAAAGAATATAATAAGGTTCACTATGGTTCACTTAGTTCGGATTGCGACGAATGCGCCGCATCCGAACCCTTTGTTCCCGAACCTCTGCTAAATGACGAGCCTGACGTTGAGGATGCCCCCTGTAACGATGATGAGGACTACGAGCGGTCCGAGGACAACTTTGAGGACTGGTGATGACGAACATCGTTGACGAGTTGACAAAGGTGGGCATCAGCGTGTGGTTGATGGACGGAAAGGTTCGGGTGTTTCCGAAGAGCCGTCTCACCGACGATCTGCGCGTGCTGATTGCGGCTAACCGCGATGCACTTATCGCAGAGATTGCCGAGATAGAGTCTCGGTTGCCCAGACCTCACCTCAACAGCTGTGGGGACGTGGTGATACCCTTCAACTCGCCTCAGCGTTACCACTGGTGGAAAGGTGGGCAGTCGGTCGAGCAGACCCGCTGTGAGATTGAATTGCCTGGCTCGGCTCAACACCGGGCTGAGCCAGGTGAACAACCCGAATAATAGAAAGGAAATAGCTAATGACAGTTTCACCGGCCTTAAAGGCCATTCGGAGGCATTGGGTGCTGTTGTGACGATCCAAAGGAGGTCCGTTTATGCCCGGCAAAGCAGTGCCCACTGCATTACCATAGGATGGGCAACCACGTTTACGATAGGCCCGCCAAAGGCCCAGGGTTGCAAAACCGTGAGCGTGAAAAACCTCCAAAAACAAGGGCGTGACACAGCGGACGTGCATCTAGTCGTCTTGCAATCCAGAAAAACATTTCACCAATTCAGCAGGGGTAAGAATAAAAAAGAAGTCATTCTAGCAGGCCAGGCTGATACGGCTTGGATCAATAATCCAAAGGTAGATGCCGCGAGTTACCCACACGGGATCATCCGGTCAGGGACACTTTCCTTATATAGTCCTGCATTATCCTGAATTGTCTTGTGTTTTCGTGTGTGTCGCGGATGCCGAAAAGGACCCGGTACGCAATTTCTCGCGAGCGTTAATCGGTTGTGTCTGGGTCCCATCACCAGATAATTCGGCCCTGGGGGGCAGGGGAGGCGGTATCTCCTCCCTGGCCTGAGAAAATAAGAGATTCCTTGGCCAAGGCCAAGTATTTAGTAATCAAACGCTATGGAGTAACAAGTTGATCATTCGCAAACGTATACCATTTATTATCTCACCAGGCATAGAGGCTTTTGACAAAGCACGGCTGGAAGACGAGAGGACGCGCCCGATGTGGAGGCGAATGTGGAGGGACCGAAACGGCCAACCCCGTGATTTCGGCCCAAGTCTTGGCCTTCTCGATTGTCTTGACGAGTGGATATCAAGGCCGAGGTTGCATCTCAAGGTTCCCAGCCCCAAGAAGCTCAACAGGTTCAGCGTTGATATCTTGAACGAACCGTCTGTGGTGGCTGACCTTGCGGGCGCGCAGAGTATCTTCATCCGCGTTCTGTGCCGCGTAGCTGGCACGGAGAATGCCGGAATTCTTGGCCTTGTGAGCGCGTAATATGTGTGGAGATGACCGAACCAGACTGGTAATGAAGAGGTTGAACATGGATATCAATAGTCTTTTGGAACAGCTTACCGCCGACGAGCAAAGTAGGTCCGAACCCGGATCGGGGAGGCAGTTCGCCCTGGCCTATATGCGGGTGTCAACGGAGAGGCAGGAAGAAAAGGGCCTGTCAATCCCCGCCCAGCGGGCGGGCATCGAAAGCTACGCCGAACACAATGACATTCAGATTCTTGAGTTCTACGAAGAAGCTAAGTCCGGCTTTCAGGATGAGCACAGGCGCGTGCAGTTCCAGAAGATGATTGAACGCGCCAAGTCGGATAGTAGGATCAGCCTGATTCTTGTTCACGAACATAGTCGATTCTGCCGCGACGCTTGGAAGGCCCCGGAGCTTACCGGGGAACTGCAGAGGCACGGGGTCGCAGTGGTGTCCGCGACCGAACCCGTCTATGACGTGAAGACAGTCTCTGGGATGTGGATGCAAAAGATCACCGAGGCGAAAAACGCTACGTTCTCACTTGAGGTGGGCTTTCACACGCGAAAGGGGATGACTCAAAACATCCACAGCCGCGATCCAGAGACCGGCTGGTGTTACAAGAACGGTGGCCAGCCGATTCTTGGCTATAGGGCTAAGCGCGTTCAGGTGGGCACCGAACGCAACGGCGAGCCCAGGTTCAAGACCGTGTGGGTGCTGAACGAAGAGGTAGTCAGCGGTAAGCCGATGCACGAGTGGGCGCGTGACATCCTCAAGATGGCCGCGACCGGCGCATCGCTCGACCGGATACGGGACTACTTGAACGAAAATGGCGTTCCAGCTCCCCGCGTGAGATTCTGGAGTCCGGGTTCGATTCACTCTCTTCTCGAACTGAACTGCCTGCTCCAATTTGCGGGATTTGGGGTGTGGAACGTGCGGGGCAAGGATCAGCGAAGGAATCCTATCGGTAAGTGGGAGATTGAAAAAGATGCCCATCCCGCCATCATCACCCTGGAAGAAGCCTCAGCCATCTATGATGTTCGGCAGAGATACGTGGGTCTCAAGTTCCCGGAGCGCAATGCCGCAGCCAAGTCCAACGCCAGCCCGTTCCTTCTATCTGGCGGCCTCTTCAAGTGTGAGCAGTGTGGCTCCAGCCTATTGGGTTACAGGACGAAGAACGGCAAGGGCCGCGTAGGCTACTACTATGTCTGCGGCTCCGCCCAATACCGAAAAGGGCTCGGCTGCGGTTCGGCGCGCTATATCGATAAGGACGCAGTGGAGACGCTGGTTCTCGATGAGATTGCTCGGCGATTCTCCGAGTGGTCGGACCCGGAACTCTTGGCCAAGGCCATCAACTCCGAGCTTCGCCAGACACTCAAACAGCAATCAACCGAGCGGGAGGTGATCAAGAAGAGCCTGTCTCAAATCGAGGATAAGAGGGCGAACATCCTCCAGGCAATCGAAAACGGCCTATCCGATATCAGTTTGGTTAACGGAAGGCTGTCAGAGCTGGCTCGCGAGAGCGAGAAGCTGGAAGAGAGACTGTCTGAACTTGCGGAGGAACCGGCGATTCCGCAGGTTGATGTCGCGGCGGTCCGCGCTCTGTATGTGAGGTTCAGGCAGGTCCTAAGCTACGGCACCAATGAGGAAAAGCGGCTTATGGTCCGGCACTTCGTCCACCAAATACGAATTGAGCCGGAATCCCGCAAACTGACAATCGTCTTCAAGGGAATCCCGGCCAATATCGTTAAACCAAAGGGAGCGGGGGTAGGATTTGAACCTACGACCTTCGGGTTATGAGCCCGACGAGCTACCAGACTGCTCCACCCCGCGTCAACGAAACTATTATACCATCGACGCACTGCTCTGTAAAGCATTCCGCCAATTTGTTTGCAGATAACTTGCTCTACAGCCGGATTCGGGCGAACTTGAGCTTGCCGACTCGGAGGATCTTGCCGTCCTTGACCTCGATGGCCGCCGATGGGTCGGTGATCTTTTCGCCATCGATAGTTACACCGCCTTGCTGAATCAGACGCCGGGCTTCGCTGTTGGTGGACGCCATTTCAGCCTTGGCCAGCAGACGCACCGCTCGTATTCTGCCGACTTCGAGGTCCTCGGCTGCTAGGTGAACCTCCGGCATGTCCACGGGGACTTCGCGCTGGCTGAATACTCGCTCGAACTCCGCCTGCGCCTCTGCGGCTGCTTCACGCGAGTGATAGATAGCGACGATCTCACGTCCGAGCCGCTTCTTCACATCCATCGGATGAGCCTTCCCGGACGCCAGACCGGCCTTTATCCGCTCGATCTCTTCGAGCGGTACGTCCGTGCACAGCTCGAAGTAGGTGGGCATCATCTCGTCGGTAATCGACATCAGCTTGCCGAACATGTCCTTGGGCTCCTCGGTGATACCGACGTAGTTGTCGAGGGACTTGGACATCTTCTGCACGCCATCGAGCCCGGTGAGTATCGGCATGAACAGCCCCACCTGCTCGTCCTGGCCGTATTGAGTCTGCAAATCGCGCCCCATAAGGATGTTGAACTTTTGGTCGGACCCCCCAACCTCGACATCCGATTCCAGGATCACCGAGTCATACGCCTGGCAGACGGGGTATAGGAGCTCGTGCATACTGATCGGCCGACCCTCGGAGAGCCGGGTCTCGAAATCGTCGCGCTCTAGAATCCTTGCAACGGTGATCTTCGATGCTATCTTGATCACATCGGCGAAAGTCAGCTTGCCGAGCCACTCGCTGTTGAACACGACCTTGGTCTTGTCGGGGTCGAGTATCAGGCAATACTGGTCGTAGTATGTCTTGGCGTTCTCGCGGATTTCCTCTTCGGTGAGATGCGGCCGGGTGACGGTCTTCCCGCTGGGGTCGCCGATGGAGGCGGTGAAATCGCCTATTATGATGTAGACCTCGTGACCGAAGTCCTGAAATTGGCGCATTTTGCGTAAGACAACCGCATGTCCCAGGTGGATATATGGCGCGGTCGGATCCAGCCCAAGCTTGATTTTCATGGGCTTGCCGGTCTCAGCGGCTTTCTTCAACTTGGCCTTCAGCGCTTCCTCTGGGAGTATCTCAAGCGTTCCACGCTTAATCGCCGCGAATTGCTCGTCAACTGTCAATGCTTCACTCCACACTCGTATGCTGCAATATCGTAGCACGGGACACTTGTGCAGTCAACCTTTATTGACCAGTCGCTCCTCTTTGTGATAGGATATAGCAACATGATATTTCGCACAGGTTGTGATGAGGACAAGTAGGCACACTTACAGCAACACACTCAGCCCCCTCGTTCGCTGATAGGCGGGGGCGAGGTGGCGCCACGAGTATCCGGATAACCTCTCGTCCCTATGGGTGAGAGGCATTTTTCGTTTAATAGGAGCTTGAAACGTGAAAAGCGATGTGTTGAGGACCGGAATCGAACGAGCAGCCCCGCGGGCGCTGTTTAAGGCGATGGGTTACATCGACGAGGAGATGTACAGCCCGCTCGTCGGCATCGCGAACTCGTGGAACGAGATCGTGCCGGGACACATTCAACTCGATAGGATTGCCGAGGCAGCCAAGACCGGTGTCAGGATCGCGGGCGGAACCCCGATGGAGTTCGGCGTGATCGGTGTCTGCGATGGCTTGGCGATGGGCCACGAGGGCATGAAGTATTCGCTGGTCACAAGGGAGCTTATCGCGGATTCCATCGAGTGTATGGCCAAGGCGCATGCCTTCGACGCGCTGGTGCTGATTCCCAATTGCGACAAGATCATTCCGGGGATGCTCATGGCCGCCGCTCGCGTCAATATTCCGACCATAGTGATCAGCGGCGGGCCGATGATGGCGGGGCGCTACAAAGGCAAGGACATATCCGTGACCCAGATGTTCGAGGGCGCGGGGGCTGTCCTGAGCGGGGCTATTACTGAAGAGGAGCTTTCCGAGATGGAGGAGAGCGCCTGCCCCGGCTGCGGCAGTTGCGCGGGCATGTTCACCGCCAACTCCATGAACTGCCTCACCGAGGCGCTCGGCATGGGCTTGCCCGGTAACGGGACCATTCCCGCGGTTCACGCCGCCCGGATCAGGCTCGCGAAGAGGGCCGGAATCAAGATTATGGAGCTGATCGACAAGGACATAAAGCCTCGCGATATAATGACGGAGGCCGCATTCAAGAACGCTCTCGCCGTGGACATGGCGCTGGGCTGCTCGACGAATACGACTTTGCACGTTCCAGCGATTGCCCACGAGGCCAAGGTGGCGTTCGAGTTGGAGATGCTCAACGAGATCAGCGCGAAGACTCCTCATTTGGTCACGCTGAGCCCGGCAATAGCGCATCCGTCGGACGATCCGGCGAAACAGGTCATTCATCACGTTCAGGACTTGGACGAGGCCGGGGGCGTCTCGGCTGTCATGAAAGAGCTTTCGAAGAAGGGGCTGATCGATGAGTCCGTCGTGACCGTTACCGGCGAGACCCTGGCTGAGAATTTGCATAACGCTTCGATCAAGAATGAGGATGTGATCCGCCCGGTCGACAGCCCTTATCACGAGCAGGGCGGTCTTGCTGTCCTGCGCGGGAATCTTTGCCCGGACGGCGCGGTGGTGAAGCAGTCGGCCGTGGAGCCCGAAGCGTGGGTCTTCGAGGGCCGCGCGCGCGTGTTCGAGTGTGAGGACGATGCTGTGGCCCAGCTTCTGGCCAGAAACATCAGCAAGGGCGACGTGATAGTTGTGCGCAACGAAGGTCCCAAGGGCGGCCCTGGAATGCGCGAGATGCTTACGGCCACCGCCACCGTGGTCGGCCTGGGGATGGGGAAAGACGTCGCACTGATCACCGACGGCCGGTTCTCCGGCGCATCGAGGGGCGCGTGCATAGGCCACGTCTCCCCGGAGGCGGCATCCGGCGGCCCCATCGGCCTGCTAAAAGACGGGGATACCATTTTGATCGACATACCCAACAAGCGGATGGATGTGAAGCTATCCGACACTGAGCTCGAAGCGCGGCGCAGGGAGTGGAAAGCTCCCGAGCCGCGGGTGAAGGAGGGATATCTCGCGCGTTACGCGCGCTCCGTCTCCTCCTCCGCCAAAGGAGCTATTGTTGAATAGGGGTTGGGGGATAGGGGATGGGGGATGGAGACTGTTCCCCAATCCCCATCCCCTAACCCCCGAGTAACGGAGGAGTAACAAATTGAAAATGAACGGAGCCAACGCCCTGATCCAGTCGCTGGTGGACCAGGGTGTGGAGATTATATTCGGAATACCGGGCGGAGTGATGATCCCGATCTATGATGCGCTCTACGGTCGGGATGACATCCGCAATATGTTGATGCGCCACGAGCAGGGCGCCAGCCACGCCGCCGACGGCTACGCGCGCGCCACCGGCAAGGTAGGCGTCTGTTTTGCCACGTCGGGGCCGGGGGCGACAAATCTCGTCACGGGCCTTGCGACGGCCTACATGGATTCCGTGCCGGTGCTGGCCGTTACGGGTCAAGTGCGGAC
This sequence comes from Armatimonadota bacterium, assembly GCA_023474015.1. The sequence goes on along the minus strand of JAMCYN010000020.1, from coordinate 60,030 downwards.
CACGGCGCTGGGCAAGGACTCGTTCCAAGAAGCCGATATTACCGGCATTACCCTGCCCGTGACCAAGCATAATTACCTGGTCAAGGACGTGAATGACCTGCCAAGGGTCATCGCGGAGGCTATTTATGTGGCATCGACCGGCAGGCCCGGCCCGGTGCTCGTGGACATTCCGATGGATGTGTCGCTTGCGAGCATCGATTATCAGCCGGTGAAGGAAGTCAGGATTCGCAGCTACTCGCCGGAGGTTGAGATCGACGAAGAGAGCATAGAGAATGCGGCCAAACTGATTACGGAGGCGGAGCGCCCCGTGCTGTATGTGGGCGGCGGGATCATGGCCTCGGGGGCTTCCGAGGAGCTGACGAAGCTTTCGGAGAAAACTCACATACTCGTCGCGACGACTCTACTGGGCAAGGGCGCCATTTCGGAGTATCATCCGCACTGCCTCGGTATGCTCGGGATGCATGGCACGGCGTATGCCAACCATGCGGTGGACAAGTGCGACCTGCTGATAGCGGTCGGTGCGCGGTTTGATGATAGAGTTACCGGCAAGCTCGCGGTGTTTGCCAAAAAGGCGAAAGTAATCCATATAGATATAGATCCCGCGGAGATCGGCAAGACCGTTCAGGTGGATGTCTCGATTGTCGGCGATTGCAAGGAGGTTTTGCGGCGGCTCACCGCGAAGGTGGCAAAGCGTAAGGAGACGGACTGGAACAAGCAGATCATGCACTGGCGTAACGAGTTCGCGCTGCAGTGCCCGACCGACGGCCAGTTCGCGCCGCAGTGCGTGATTTCCAGACTGTCGGAGATCACGAATGGCGAGGCGATAATCGTCACCGATGTCGGCCAGCACCAGATGTTCACGGCGCTGTACTATAAGGTGACTACGCCCAGGCGGTTTCTATCGAGTGGGGGTCTTGGAACGATGGGCTACGGCTTCCCGGCGGCCATAGGCGCGCAGGTCGGATGTCCGGACACGCCTGTTTTCGCGATCTGCGGCGACGGCGGGTTCCAGATGACCCTGCAGGAGCTTGCGCCCGCGATGGAGCACAAGCTGCCGGTGAAGATAATGATCCTGAACAACCGCTACCTGGGAATGGTGCGGCAGTGGCAGGAACTGTTCTGGAACCACCGCTACTCGGGCGTTGACATATCGTTCCAGCCGGATTTCGTGAAGCTGGCGGAGGCTTACGGCTGCGTGGGTATTCGAGTCGAGAAGATGAGCGAGGTCGATGGCGCAATAGAGAAAGCCATGGAGATCAACGACCGGCCCGTGATACTCGATTTCCGCGTGAACCGCGAGGAGAACGTCTTCCCGATGATTCCCGCCGGCCAGAGCATCGAAGAGATGATGGTGAACAGACCCAAATAGGTTACGAGTTACGGGTTAGCGGGTTACGAGTTGAAGGGAGTTCTTCCCCAACCCGTAAACCCGAAATCCGTAAACCCGAAACAGGAGATTCTCATGATCAGACCCATGCAACACACTATTACCGTTCTTGTGGAGAACAAGCCCGGCGTGCTCGCGAGGGTGTCGGGGCTGTTCGCCAGGCGGGCTTTCAATATCGAATCTCTCGCGGTCAGTATCACTGACGACCCGACCGTCTCGCGCATGACCATCGTCGTGACCGGTGACGACTCGACGCTCGATCAGATCAACAAGCAGACAAACAAGCTGATCGACGTAATCAAAGTTCTGGACTACAGCGAGATACCGATTGTCGAGCGCGAGCTGGCCATGATGAAGGTCAATGCGACCACCGACCAGCGCGCGGAGATAATGCAGATCGTGGACATCTTCCACGGTAAGATAATCGACATCAGCGACTCGACGTTTACCATCGAGGTTACCGGCAACGTGGACAAGGTCGATGCCATCGAGGAACTCTTGAGGCCGTTCGGCATCCGTGAGATGGTCCGCACCGGCAAGATCGCGATGGCGCGGGGAAGCCATACGGCTGTCGCGTGATGGGTTGAGTCCCCGGAGGGGGACTTTGTGTAGTTGTGGCCGTGAATTTATTCGCCTGGTGTACCGACCCGGCGGTTGAAACCACGGCAACAAAAGCACAAAGTCGACCTGCGCCGACTCAATCGGTAGACTGGATGGAGATGAAAGAGATTATCGCTCCCGCGTCGGTTGAGAAAATGCTGCTGTTTCTTGCGGTGGCCGGGCCGTTGGTCGGGCTGATCATAGGCACGATCATCGGCGCGCACGAGGAGCAATCCTGGCGCAAGATCGTGGCGGGCACTCTAATCGGCGCGCTCGGCACGCTGACCTGGGGCATGTGGCACGTATACGGGGCGATTACGAACGCTCTCGGACTCGATTCGGTTGCGAACCTCGGTTTGCAGCTTATAATGTTCGCGGTGCTCGGCGCGGTGCTGGGTGCGGCAAGTTTCAGACTGAGGTTAATGCTGATGCGTGCACAGCAGAAGAAGTCTGGGGACTAGGTGTCTAACCTCTAACTTCTAACCTATAACTTCTAAATCGGAGGAATGTAAATGTCAACAAAGATGTACTACGATTCGGATGCGAACCTGGACGTTCTAAAGGGCAAGAAGATTGCCATCATCGGCTACGGCAGCCAGGGCCACGCGCAGGCGCAGAACCTGCGTGACAGCGGGCTGGAAGTGATCGTCGCCGATCTTCCGGGGACCGCGAACTACAATCTGGCAATCGAGCACGGTTTTAAGCCCGTGTCGGCCGCCGAGGCCGCTAAGCAGGGTGATGTTATTCAAATTCTGACCGAGGACGAGGTCCAGCCGAAGGTCTACAAGGCCGAGGTCGAGCCGAATCTGACCGCGGGCAAGACGCTGCTCTTCTCGCACGGCTTCAATATCCACTTCGGCCAGATCGTGCCGCCGAAGGACGTTGATGTAATCATGGTTGCCCCGAAAGGCCCCGGCCACCTGGTCCGCAGGGTCTACACTGAGGGCGCGGGCGTCCCGGCCCTGATCGCTATCCAGCAGAATGCGAGCGGCAAGGCCAAGGACACAGCGCTCGCTTATGCCAAGGGCATCGGCGCGACCAAGGTCGGCGTTCTTGAGACCACGTTCGAGGAAGAGACCGAAACCGACCTCTTCGGCGAGCAGGCTGTCCTTTGCGGCGGCTGCACTGCGCTGGTCGAGGCGGGCTTTGAGACTCTGGTCGAGGCCGGTTATCAGCCGGAGATCGCATACTTCGAGTGTCTGCACGAGCTTAAGTTGATCGTCGACCTGATGTATGAGGGCGGCATGGAATACATGCGCTACTCTGTCAGCAACACGGCCGAGTACGGCGACTACTCCCGCGGCCCGCGCGTGGTCACGGAAGAAGTCCGCGAGGAGATGCGCCAGATTCTCGCCGAGATTCAGGCGGGTGAGTTCGCCCGTGAGTGGATACTCGAGAACCAGGCCGGACGCCCGGTGCTGAACGCCGCCCGCAGGCACGGTTCAGAGTCCCTGATCGAGGAAGTCGGCAAGAGCCTGCGCTCGATGATGCCGTGGCTGAAGAAGAAGTAGCTTTTCTTAGTGGGGAGCTGAGATTGATGGTCGGGGGTTTGAACCCCCGACCCAAGTTCTCCGGGCTTAAGCCCCGAACCGAACATACCGGCTGTCACCGCGGCAGTCGGAGTAGGACAGCAAGGAGCATCGTATGTCGGAACGAATAGCAGCGCAAGTGGCCCTGGATATGTTCGCACAGAAGTTCAACTGCGCGGAGGCCGTGCTGACGGGTCTGGTTCGGGAGTTCGACTTGGACTGTCCCTGCGCGCCGAGGATCGCCACGGCGTTTGGCGGAGGAATGGCGGGCGCGGGCAAGACCTGCGGTGCGCTCACGGGCGCTATAATGGCCCTGGGCCTGAAGTTCGGCAGGGATTGCGCCGACGACAACGACTCCAAAGCGGCGACCTACGGCAAGGTGCGGCAGTTGCTCGCGGACTTTGAAAAAGAGTTCGGCTCTTGCGCGTGCTTCGATCTCATCGGAATCGACCTTACGACTCCCGAGGGCCTGGCCCAAGCGCAACAGGTCGGCCTTCATGACAATGTGTGCCCAAAGTACGTCCGATTCGCCGCCGAATCAGCCGCGAAGCTGATGACTAAGGATTCTAACTCCTAACTTCTAGAAAGGGGGTGTATTCGATGAGCAGGCGTATAAGGATATTCGATACGACTCTCCGCGACGGCGAGCAGTCGCCGGGCGCAAGCATGAACATCGAGGAAAAGCTGGAGGTGGCCAGGCAGCTTGCGCGGCTTAAGGTGGATGTGATCGAGGCGGGGTTTCCGATCTCGAGCCAGGGCGACTTCGACGCGGTCAAGGCCGTCGCCGATGTGGTGAAGGGCGTGGCGGTCGCGGGCCTGTGCCGGGCCAGCAGCGTGGACATTGACCGTGCCTGGGATGCGCTGAAGAACGCCAAGACCCCGGTGATACACACGTTCATCGCGACATCGGACATCCACCTCGAAAAGAAGTTGAAAAAGACTCGCGAACAAGTGCTCGATATCGCCGTCGCCGCCGTCAAGCGCGCCAAAGGCTACTGTGAGGACGTCGAGTTCTCCGCCGAGGATGCCGCACGTAGCGACTTTGATTACCTCTGCCAGATGGTCGAGGCCGTAATCGATGCGGGCGCGACTGTGGTTAACCTGCCGGATACTGTCGGTTACGCCATCCCAAACGAGTATGGCAAGATGATCGGCGATGTGATTGCGCGCGTGCCGAACTCGAAGAAGGCCATCTTCAGCGTTCATTGCCATAACGACCTGGGCCTGGCCGTGGCGAACTCCCTGGCGGCTGTGCAGGCGGGCGCGGGGCAGGTTGAGTGCACGATCAACGGCATCGGCGAGCGCGCCGGGAATGCCGCCCTGGAAGAGATCGTGATGGCGATCAACACCCGCGCGGACATGCTCCACGTCAAGACCGGAGTCAACACGAAAGAGATTTATCGCGCAAGCAGACTCGTGACAGACGTGACCGGCCTGTCGGTGCAGGTGAACAAGGCCGTGGTCGGCGCGAACGCTTTCGCCCACGAGGCCGGCATCCACCAGCACGGCGTCCTGGCCGAGAGGCGGACTTATGAGATTATGGACGCGGAGGCCGTCGGCCTGAGCGAGAGTAAGTTGGTCCTGGGCAAACACTCAGGCCGTCACGCCTTCGAGGATAAGCTCAAGTCCCTCGGCTATCATCTGAACAAGGCCGAGTTGGACAAGGCGTTCGACCGCTTCAAGGAACTCGCGGACAAGAAGAAAGAGATTTTTGGCGAAGATCTCGAAGCGATAGTTGCCGACGAGGTCTACGTGGTCCCGTCCAAGTATCATCTCTGCTATATGAACGTGAACACCAGCCTGGACGGCATCCCCACGGCGACCATTCGTCTCAAGACCGATGATCGTGAGATAATAGAAGCGGGAATCGGCGTCGGGTCGGTCGACGCGGTCTATAAGACGATCGACAAGATGGTCGGCGCGAAGTATCAGCTTCTGGACTACATCGTGAAATCCGTCACTGGCGGCACCGACGCGCTGGGCGAGGTTACGGTCAAGCTCGCTGCCGCAAACGGCGAACTCTACACCGGACGCGGCGCGTCGCTCGACATAGTCGAAGCCAGTGCGAAGGCGTATCTGAACGCCGTGAACAAGCTGGTCTACTACGAAGAGAAACGTGGGGACGGGGGGAAGCCGAAGGACAAGCCGATTCTTTAGGCGGTGGGCTGAAACTGGAAGACGGGCTGATGTAGTGCATTGACAAAGAATAGGGGCACAGGCAATGAGTGTATATGGCCTGAAAGATGCAGAAAAGATAATCAGCAAGGCATACTGGAATGCGATCAAGCAGATGGCTGTGATTGATAGTCTGCGCCGTATTGCTGGAGCAGGGATGCCACATGCATGCCAGGTTGTCGCACAGGAGAACAATGATTGGGTGCAGTCGCACTCAGAGTTTTATGAAAAATATGGTATTGCCGCACAGGTTATGACTGAAAGTTGTGTGGAGAGGGCGCAGTATGCTATTGATGCTGCGTCACTCGTATTTGCACATTCTGTGTTGGACGAAGTTGTTTATCAATTCTGTCTTGCGTCAGCTGCAGCGTGCCCAAGTGACTGGGAAACGCCATTGCTCAAAAAGCAGATTGCACTTGTGGAAATGAAGGGCAAGTCTTTTGACGATGTACTTAAGGGACGTCTGAAAATATATCTTGAAAAGGAGCTTTCCACTTTTTCTATGCCGGAGAAGGCCAGAAGGCTGTTTGCAGCCTGTAAACCGGCTGATGATTGGGTGCCTCAAGACTTGGCTCGAGTATATACGTACGATCGTGAGCGACTTGAGAAGCTAGACAATCTTCGGCATAAGGTAGTGCATGGGCTAGCGCCGCTCAACGGCTTGGGCATCTTTGACAATGAGTCGTTCTTCATGAACATGACCGTCATCTATTGGCTGAAAATGGTGGAGGAGCGATGCGGGATAGTAGTGAACCCAACTCACTACTTGGAAGACTCATAAACGTTTGATGGATCATGATTCGGAGATCGGAAGCCATTGTAGGCGTAATAGAGTTCTGAGATGGAAATCGCAAAACTACTTGAAGATAACCGAGAACAGATTCTGCGAATCGCCGAGAAGCACGGCGCTCGGAACGTGCGCGTGTTCGGCTCGGCGGCCCGGAACGAACTCAGACCGGACAGCGATGTTGACTTCCTGGTCGAAGCTGCGCCAGTGCATTCATCATGGTTTCCGGGCGGGCTTCTTGCCGACTTAGAGCCGCTATTGGGACGAAAAGTGGATGTTGTCGAACCGGAGAGCTTGCACTGGTATATAAGAGACAAGGTGCTCAGCGAAGCCGTTCCGCTGTGAAGAACATCAAGGATTATTTTCGCGCTTTCGCCCCTTCGCGTCTTCGCGATGAGAATAACTGAAGAGGAACTTATATGGCACAGACAATAACACAAAAAATCCTCGCCGCGCACTGCGGCAGAGAATATGTCGAGCCCGGCGAGCTGATCAACGCCCGGCTGGACCTGGTGCTGGGCAACGACATCACTGCGCCCATCGCCATCCGCGAATTCGAGAAGATCGACGCGGTGACCGTCTTCGACAGGGAGCGGGTCGCGCTTGTGCCGGACCACTCGACGCCGAACAAGGACATCAAGTCCGCCGAGCTCGTCAAGATCATGCGCGAGTTCGCGCGCAAGCACAATATCAAATACTTCTTCGAGATCGGCAAGATGGGTGTCGAGCACACGCTGCTGCCGGACGAGGGTCTGGTCGGGCCGGGGGACGCGATCATCGGCGCGGACTCCCACACATGCACTTACGGCGCGCTCGGGGCTTTCTCGACAGGCGTAGGCTCGACCGACCTCGCCTGCGCGATGGCGCTCGGCGAGACCTGGTTCAAGGTCCCCGAGACGATCAAGTTCGTCTACTACGGCAAGATGCCCAAGTGGGTCGGCGGCAAGGACCTGATCCTCTACACTATCGGCAAGATCGGCGTGGACGGGGCGCTGTATTGCTCCATGGAGTTCACCGGCGAAGCGATTGCCGACCTGGAGATGGCGGGTCGCTTTACGATGTGCAATATGGCGATCGAGGCCGGCGGCAAAAACGGCATCATCGCGCCGGACGATAAGACCCTGGCCTACGCCGAGGGCCGCACTGTTCGCCCGTATAAAGTCTATAGTAGTGACGCCGATGCGACCTACAAGGACGTGATCGAGATTGATGTCAGCAAGCTGGAGCCGATAGTGAGCTTCCCGCACCTGCCGGAGAACGCGAAGCCGATCAGCCAGGCCACGCACGTGAAGATCGATCAGTCCGTGATCGGCTCGTGCACCAACGGCCGGATCGAGGACCTGAGGATCGCCGCGCAGATACTCAAGGGCCGCAAGGTCCACCCGGACGTGCGCCTGATCGTGATCCCTGCGACGCAGGAGATATTCATGCAGTCGATCAAGGAGGGCCTGACGGAGATTTTCGTCGAATCGGGTGGGGCGGTCAGCACCCCGACCTGCGGCCCGTGCCTCGGCGGGCACATGGGCGTCCTGGCGGCGGGCGAGCGGTCCGTTGCGACTACCAACCGCAACTTCGTCGGCCGCATGGGCCACACCAAGTCCGAAGTCTATCTCGCCAGCCCAGCAATCGCGGCCGCATCCGCCGTGCTCGGCAGGCTGGGGAGCCCGGAGGAGTTGAAATGATCAAAGGCACTGTGCATAAGTACGGAAGCAACGTCGATACGGACGTGATTATACCGGCGAGGTATCTGAACACGACCGACCCCAACGAGCTCGCGTCCCACTGCATGGAGGACATCGACGCCGACTTTACGAAGAATGTCAAGCCGGGCGATATCATAGTGGCTGAGGACAACTTCGGCTGCGGGTCTTCGAGGGAGCATGCGCCGATTTCGATCAAGGCGAGTGGGGTCGGCGCGGTGATTGCAAACACCTTCGCCCGCATCTTCTACCGCAACGCCCTGAACACGGGGCTGCCGATTCTCGAGTGCCCAGAGGCGGTCGCGGGGATATCCGACGGCGACACGGTCGAGATTGATCTCGAAGCCGGCAAGATCACCAACGTAACGACCGGCAAGAGCTACCAGGCAAAGCCGTTCCCGCCGTTTATGCGCGAGCTGATAGAGGTCGGCGGGTTGGTGAATTACGCGAAGGAGAAGTTGAATCGCTGAGACGCTGAAGGGAATGAAACGCTGAATGGCCGACGCCAAACGTTTCGATAGCTATCCGCTAAGTGAGTTGACCTCAAAAGTAATCGCCTGCGCGATTGAGGTTCACAAGACGCTCGGGCCGGGATTTGACTCAAACCCTATCCTATCTCAAGGCGTCCGGCTTCCCCGTTGGTTTGCTGATCAACTTCGGCGGACCAAAGATCGAAATCAAACGCTTGGCTAATACAAAGAATCGTTGGGCTACGCACGAACCCAAATTCAGCGGTTCATCGGATTCAGCGTCTCAGCGATTCAAAGGACATGAAGAAGGTAAATGACAAACAAGCAGTATAAAATAGCAGTTCTCCCCGGCGACGGTATCGGGGTCGAAATCATTCCACAGGGCATCAAGGCGCTTGATGCCGTCGCGGCGAAGCTGGGGCTGGCATTCGAGTATGCCGAGGGCCTGATCGGCGGCGCGGCAATCGACGCCGTCGGCACACCGCTTCCGAAGGAGACTCTGGAAATATCGCTTGCCAGCGACGCCGTGTTCTTCGGCGCGGTAGGCGGGCCAAAGTGGGACCATTTGCAGCCCGTCTCGCAAAGGCCGGAGCCGGGTGGGCTATTTCCATTGAGGAAGGCTCTCAAGGCTTATGCTAACCTGCGGCCGGTTGTGGTCTTCGAGTCGCTTACTCCGTCTTCGAGCCTCAAGCAGGACAGGGTCGATGGCGGGCTGGATATTCTCTTCGTGCGCGAGCTAACCGGCGGCATCTACTTTGGCCAGCCCAAGGAGCGGCGGGTGGTTGATGGCGAGACCGTGGCTATTGATACTTGCTCCTATAGCGTGACCGAGATCACGCGCATCGCCCATATCGCATTCCAGCAGGCTCGCAGGCGCCGGAGCACAGTGCATTCGGTGGACAAGGCCAACGTGATGGAGACATCGCGGCTGTGGCGTGAGGTAGTCACTGAAATCGGCAAGGAGTACCCGGACGTGAAGCTGGTTCACATGTTGGCTGATAACTGTGGGATGCAGCTTCTTCGCAACCCGAAGCAGTTCGACGTCATCCTGGCGGATAATCTTTTCGGCGATCTACTTACCGACGAGGCCGCAATGCTGGCCGGGTCGCTGGGCATGTTGCCGTCCGCCAGCATCGGAGACGGCCACGGCGGGCTCTTTGAGCCGATCCATGGCTCCGCGCCCGACATCGCCGGGCAGGACATAGCGAACCCGATTGCGACCATTCTGACCGCCGCGATGCTCTTGCGCTATGCATGTGACTGCCCGGAAGGCGCGGTTATTATCCGCTCGGCGGTGGAATCCGTCTTGAATGACGGTTATCGAACAGGAGACATCGCAACTTCGGCTTCGAGGGTCGTCTCATGCGATAAGATGGGCGACCTTGTGGCGGAGGCAATCGCAGGCTGGACGGCTTCTTAATCACGAAAGAACGAAAGGAACGAAAACACGAAAAGGGAATAGGGAGCAGGGAACAGGTAATAGGTAATAGGCGTGCAAGGGTACTCCGTAGGCCCTGAGTAGCCCAGTAGAAGTTAGCTACTATTGATAAGACGTGGTGGGCGTATCGAAGGGCCGGCTAGTTCTCAACTAAGGCCTGTACCTTCGCAGCCGCCCTTCGATACGGCCCTTCGGTACGGCCTACTCAGGACCTACTCAGGGCTTACGGAGGTACTAATCCTACAGCCTAATTCCTTCCCATTTCGTGCTTTCGCATCTTTCGTTCTTTCGTGATTCAATTCGACGCAGAGGTTACTGACTTGCCTAAAATAGCAATATACGACACTACGCTTCGCGACGGCGCGCAGGGCGAGGGCGTCAGCTTCTCGGCGGAGGAGAAGCTGAAGGTCGCGCGTCGGCTGGATGAGTTTGGGGTCGCTTACATCGAGGGTGGCTGGCCCGGCTCGAACCCCAAGGACACCGAGTTCTTCAAGCGCGCGAAAAAGATCAAGTTCAAGAACGCCCGGCTCGCCGCTTTTTGCAGCACTCGCAGGGCCAAGTTTACCGCCGCGACCGATCCGCTGATCGCCAATGTGATTGAGGCGGAAACCCCCGTCGCCACCATATTCGGCAAGTCGTGGGACCTGCACGTCACCGACGTCTTCCGAATCCCGCTAGATCAAAACCTGGAGATGATCCACGACACGGTCCAGTTCCTGGTTAGCCATGGCCGCGAGGTGATCTTCGATGCCGAGCACTTCTTCGACGGCTACAAGAACAATCGTGACTACGCGCTTCAGACGCTTGATGCGGCGGAGCGCGGCGGGGCGTCATGCCTCGTGCTGTGCGACACCAATGGCGGCACGCTGCCCTCGGAGATGGCTGAGATAATGGACGTGGTCACCGGTCGCTGTAAGACTGCAATCGGGATTCACGCTCACAATGACTCCGGCCTCGCGGTCGCGAATACCATTGTTGCCGTCCAGCACGGCGCGAGTCATATCCAGGGGACTGCGAACGGCCTCGGCGAGCGCTGCGGGAACGCCAATCTCTGCACGATAATGCCGATACTGGATCTCAAGATGGGCCTTTCGTGCCTGCCTGACGGCGCGATCAAGCACCTCACGGAACTCTCGCGGTCCATCGACGAGATCGCCAACCGCATTCCCGAGGACCGCCAGCCGTTCGTCGGCGCGAGTGCCTTCGCGCACAAGGCGGGAGTCCACGTCGACGCCATGATGAAGAACCCCCTCACCTACGAACATATCGAACCGGAGCGGGTGGGGAACCGCCGCCGGCTGCTGATATCCGATTACGCCGGCAAGAGCAGCATCGTCGAGAAGGCTAAGGACTACGATGTAGATCTCACCAAGCAGTCGCCTGAGGTCAAGGCCATTCTCGACCAGGTGATGCACCTCGAGCACAACGGTTACTCATTCGAGGACGCTGAGGCGAGTTTTGAGCTGCTCTTGAAGAAGGCCATTGGCAAGTATCGCAAGCTCTTCGACCTTAGGGGTTTCCGCGTAATCACCGAGAAGCGTGGCCCTGACGAGCAGGTGATCACGGAGGCGACACTGAAGATCGCGGTCGATGGCGTTGAGGCGTTCACCGTTGCCGAAGGTGATGGCCCCGTCCACGCGATAGACAACGCCCTTCGCCTGGCACTGAACCGATTCTACGGCAAGGAGTTGGCGAAGATCAAGCTGACCGACTTCAAGGTCCGCGTCGTGAACACTCGCGCCGCCACTGCCGCCAAGGTCCGCACGATTATCGAAAGCCGCGATGCCAACGAAGTCTGGAGCACGATAGGCGTCTCCGAGAACATAATCGAGGCAAGCTGGCAGGCGTTGGCGGATAGCGTGGAGTACGGGCTGCTGAAGCACTTGGGGGACAAGTAACTCGAATGCAGAATGCAGAATGCAGAATGCAGAATGAAGGGAGGGGCTACCATTCGTCCGGCCCCCTTCTTTGTTCGTCAGGATTTGCAATCCGGGACGCAAGGGCAATCCGGGGATTTGCAATCCCTCCCTTCCCTTTCGTGCTTTCGTGCTTTCGTGTTTTCGTGGAGAATTCCCTTCCCTTCCGCACTTTCGCGATTAGATTGGCCGTCGTGCCATGAGGGTCATCATCGCCGACCAAGCCGGAGTATGCTTTGGCGTAAAACGGGCATTGGACCTAGTTGAGGCAGAGGCCGCCAAGGGCGAAGGTCTCGCCACTCTCGGGCCGCTCATTCACAACCCCCAGGTCGTCCATGACCTGGAAGAGAAGGGCGTGCGCGTGGTCAAGAGCGTCGAGCATGTCGAGTGTGGCACTATTGTGATGCCCTCCCACGGTGTCCCGCGTGAGGTCCAGAAGGCCGCCGAGGACGCCTGCCTAAACGTCATCGATGCTACCTGCCCGTTCGTCGCAAAGGTCCACCGCAGAGTCGAGGCGCTGGCGGCTGACGGCTACCTGGTGGTCGTAGTGGGTGATGCGGGCCATAGCGAGGTCAAGGCGATTATGAGCGCGGCGGGTGAGGATGCGATTGTCATCAGTTCTCCCGAAGAGGTCGAGAGTATCGACTGGTCCGGCAAGAAGGTCGGCATAGTGAGCCAGACCACACAGACCGCCGAGCGTTTCGGCGAAATTGTCGGCAAGATCGCTGCGAGCGCGCAGGAAATCGTCGCTTACAACACTATCTGCTACGCCACATACGACCGCCAGACCGCCGCGCGCGAGCTGGCCCCGCAAGTGGAGGCGATGTTCGTGGTCGGTGGCCGCAACAGCGCCAACACCAACCGCCTCGCCGAAATCTGCCGCCACTCGGGCGTTCCCACGTATCATATCGAGACCAGCGCCGAGATTCAGAAAGAATGGGTTAAGGGGATGCAGGTCGTGGGGCTGACTGCGGGGGCGTCGACGCCGGGGTGGATTATTGACGAAGTGAAGAATCACCTGGAGAAGCTCTGATCTTGGGCGGAATTATCTCCACTATCGATCCCGGCGGCATCGCCGAAGACCTGGGCTGGAGGCCCGGCGATGAAATCATGAGCGTCAACGGCCACGCCCTCCAGGACGCCATAGACTTCAGATTCTACTCTGCGGATGAGTTCCTCATGGTCACGGTCAAACGTGGCGAGCAGACCGCCGAGTTCGAGATCGAAAAAGACTTCGGGGTCCCGCTAGGGGTTACGTTCAAGGATATTCTGTTCGACGGCGTCCGCACGTGCGGCGCGCACTGCATCTTCTGCTTTGTCGAGCAGCTTCCCAAAGGTCTTCGCAAGTCGCTCTATCTCAAGGATGACGATTTCCGGCTGTCATTTCTGCACGGAAACTTTGTCACCCTGGCGAACGTGAGCGAGGAGGACTTGCAGAGGATCGTCACCCAACGCCTCAGCCCATTGTATATCTCCGTTCACGCCACCGAACCCGACCTCCGCGAGCGTATGCTGGGCCGAGCGGCACCAGATATACTCGGGCAGATAGACACGCTCGCGGCGGGGCGCATCACGCTTCAGACGCAGATCGTCCTTTGCAGGGGCGTAAACGATGGCGAACATATGATACGATCAGTCGAAGACCTCGCGGCCCGCTATCCGACCGTCTCCTCGATAGCGATTGTTCCGGTCGGACTCAGCGCCCACCGAAAAAACAAGACCCCAATCGGCTCCATTGATGACCAATATTCATCCGAAATCTTAGACAGAGTTAAACACTGGCAGCGCCGCTATCTGCGCGAAAAGGGGACCAGGCTTGTATGGGCTGCCGACGAGTTCTACCTAAGCGCGCACCGCTCCGTGCCGTCAGCCCCCACATACGAGGGCTTCCCGCAGATCGAGAACGGCGTCGGGCTGGTCAGGCAATTCCTGGACAGCGCACGCCGAGCCGAGCGCATCCTCCCGGATAAGCTGCCCAGGGACGTGACCATCTCGACGGTCACAGGTTCGCTGTTCGATTCGGTTCTGGAATGGTGGGCGGAATCTCTGCCGTGCGAGAATCTGACGATCAACGTTTGGACCATTGGGAATACGCTTTTCGGAGAGAGCGTGACTGTGACGGGCCTGATCGCCGGGAAAGACGTGATCGAAAGATTGCGGGGGCACGATCTCGGCGAGGCGCTTTTCATCCCATCAGTCGCCCTCCGAGACGGCGCATTTCTGGACGATGTCACGCTTGAAGATGTCGAACGCGCGCTCAACTGCCGCGCAATTGCCGTCCATCCGAGGCCGTATCAGTTGATCAAGGCGATTCTTATGTTGCCTATTCGCTCCCCTGATGGTAAACTCTAACCATCAGCATCAGGAGGAGACAGTTGCGCGGGAGATCGAGTTCGAGGAGCAGCGGGGTGGTCTGGCTGCTTTTTTTGTGCCTGCTTGCCGGTGTTGCGACAGTCAAATTGGGGATTCCGGCCAAGCCGCGCGGTCTCGTGGCTCAGCTTGACGTGAGCTATGTGATTGTGAATCTCGCTGGCGGCAAGTTCCGTGTCAGCCCCGAGATAGCCAAGGGAAGCGGCCGATGTGAGCCGTTTTCCTCGATGACAGACCGCTTGAAGCCCTATGCCGCGATCTGCGGTACTTACTATGACCCCGACTACAAGCCCCTTGGCGATATCGTCGTGAACGGCAAGCGCGTCTGCCGCGGCTCGCAGCGCCAGGGGGTGGGGTTCACATCCTCCGGCAAGATCAGGTTCATTGAACGCAGGGGCCGCTCCCGCATCGACTGGACCGGCTGCGTGTCGGGTATAGCCTGCGGGCCCAGGCTCGTGCGCGCGGGAAAAGAGGACATCAAGGTCCGGCGCGACGGCTTCCACCGCGCCGCCACCACCAACAAGGCCTGGCGCTGCGCGGTCGGCAAGACTCGTGATGGCAAACTGATCCTGTGCGCGGTTGCGGAGAGCATCACACTGGGCACTCTGGCGGAACTTATGATCGAGCTGGGGGCGAGTGATGCGGTGAATATGGACGGCGGAAGCATGTGCGCGTTCTACAGCGAGGGCAGGATTCGCGTTCACCCCGCCGCGCCGATGAGCAATCTCCTTGCCGTATATGCAAAATAAGAACGGGGGCCGACGTATATCGGTCCCCGTGTTGCTTTCAGGTTAAGCCTGCAGCCTACCAGCGGCCTCTGCCGCCGCCACCGCCGCCGCCGGAAAATCCAGAATCGGACTTCTCGGACTTGCGGACGTCCCTACATGGCTTGCAGCGAATCGGCTCGCTGAAACCACGAGACTGGAAGAATTCCTGCTCGCCGGCTGTGAAGACGAACTTCTGGCCACAATCTTTGCAGGTGATTTCCTTGTCCTGGGTCATTTGCTTACCCCCTTGAAACTTGTTGATGACTTACACTTCTGTGAATAGATGGACCTTTGAACGGGGGTTGCGCTTGCACCCAAGGGTAAAGTTTCCTTTTGCCGATTCTTCTAGTCCGGTTCGGGGCCATCGACCATTGCCTCCGAACTGCAGAAGCCTATACCATTATACCTCACAATATCCGCTTTCAAAAGCAAAAACAAGCTTTTCGCAAAAAAAGACCGGGAGGAGCGTCTAGTATTCATGTGGAAAGACCAAAGTAGGGAACAGAGAATAGGGAATAGGGAACAGAGGGGAGGGCGAGGCTTGTCCTGAGCAAAGTCGGAGGGCTCCTGCCGAGCCACTGTCGCCTATGGCCTGTTGCCTGGATAATGTTATGAGCGAGCATATCACAAGCGTCGAACGCGGAATAGTGATTTTTAAGGATGGGGATTTCCAGCAGGCGATCGACATCCTCGAAGACGCGTCGCGCGAATACCCCGGCAGCTACGAGGCATTCGTATACCTCGGCGCGGCTTATGCTCAGCAGGGTCGCCATAATGCGGCCATCGGCGCGTTGAAGCGTGCGTCTGAGATCAAGCCCGACTCGCCCCGGATCCACTACAACCTCGGTCAGGCCTACGAGGCGGCGGGCGTGCCGCGTGAAGCCTGGTTCGAATATAAGAAAGCACTCGAGCTCGACCCCAACTACGGCCTCGCCAGGGGCGCGCTCATATCCCTTTCGCAGCGCCTTCCCAAGCTCCTCTCTTCCGGCATAACCATCGCTGCCTGAGTGAGCGCCGTTTTCTATTGTATTGCGGCTTCCTTGACATTCCCCCGCGTTCGCAATAACATGAACTCGTGCCTGTCGGCACAAACTACTTCACATACAGGAGCTAGGCAGGCCCGTGGGTGCTAGAATTCTACTGATCGAAGACGAAGCCCCGATTGCCGAGTCGGTGGCGTATTCATTAAAGAGCGAAGGCTTTACCGTGGAGATCGCGCCGGACGGACTCGTCGGGCTTTCCGCGTTTAGGACATTCTCTCCGGATCTGATTATCCTCGACCTGATGCTCCCGAAGCTCAACGGCCTGGACCTCTGCCGCATCGTTCGGAAGGAGTCCAACATCCCCATCATCATGCTGACAGCCAAGACCGAGGAGGTCGACCGCATTGTCGGGCTGGAACTGGGCGCGGACGATTACGTGCCCAAGCCGTTCAGCACGCGTGAGCTTGCCGCGCGGGTCAGGGCCGTGCTCAGGCGCACCGAGACCCTCAAGGACGAGGAGCAGCGGGCGAATATGAAGCTCGGCGCTATAGAAATGGATGTCGCTCGCAGGATGGTCAAGGTGGATGGCCAAGCGATTCATCTCCCGCTCAAGCAGTTCGAACTTCTGAGGGTGATGATGATGAACCAGGGCAAGGTGCTGAGCCGCGAGGAACTGTTCCGCAAGGTCTGGGACGAGGACGCGACCTATGACACCGGCTCTCTCGATGTGCACGTTCGCTGGCTCCGCGAGCGGATCGAGGCGGACCCCAGCCACCCGCGCTTCATCCGAACAGTAAGGGGTATCGGCTATAAGATCGTCAACGGCGAAGACTAAGCTCGGCGGGTTCAGCCCACTGAATCCCTATCTCGTGGGCGCGGCCGCGCTGCTGGCTGTCCTGGCGACCACCGTCACGCGGTGGTTAGACAAGAAAGTATCGCCCCTGGTTGAATGGCTTTTCGTGTTCCTCGTTTTCCTCGCCGTGGTGGTTGCCCTGCACACGCTGATGGCTTCTGTTCGGGCGAGATGGATGAGGTGGGCGGCGGACATCATTCGCGGTATTGCCGAAGGGCGCGCCAAGATCGAGATGGCGTCACTTGTCGATACCGCCGTTCAGTATTGGCACAAGGAACTGCAGGCGGCGATTTTGGAGCTTAACGAGAGCATCACCAGACTCCGGCAGAGAAACCGCTGGTCCGAGGCTGTCGTGGCGCATACTGCGAACGGCGTGTTGGAAATCGACTCGGAGGGGCGCATCACTCTCTGCAACCCGGCCGCTGAGGAGATGTTCGGACGGAAAAAATCTACTCTTCTGGGCCGGAAGATCGAGGACTGCGACCTGCACCCCGAGCTCGCCAAACTCGCCTACGAATGTCTCGATTCGGACGTTCCTCTGGAGACCGAGATCAAGATGCCCGGCCAGCCGCTTCGGGTCCTGACGCCGCGCGTCGTGTCCATACGCGGCCCCAGGCGCAAGGATGACTTTGCCATGATGGTCATCCAGGACGTGAGCGAGGTGCGCCGTCGGCAGATGCACGAGCGAGAGTTTGTCAGCAACGTCAGCCACGAGTTCCGAACGCCGATAACAGCCGTCCGGACGACCGCCGAGGCGCTGATATCGGGCGCGAAAAACGACCCGGAAGTCGTCGACAGGTTTCTCAATACGATCATTTCCGAGAGCGAGCGGCTGTCCGCCCTCATAGACGATCTGCTCGAGATCGCCAAGCGCGACTACGGCATCGCCAAGGGCCAAAACGAGCATATCACGGTATCCGAGATAATAAACCGGGCCGTCGATGTCGTCCGGCCGCTCGCGTGGCAGAAGGATGTCTCGGTCGAAGTGGATGTGCCGGAGGATCTGGTGGAGTACTGCGATGAGAGCCAGATGCTCCAGCTAGTTCGCAATCTGGCGGATAACGCGGTCAAGTATACCCCCGAGGGCGGCAGGGTAAATATATCAGCCCATGAAGAAGATTCCAATCTCGTGATCTCCGTCAAGGACACAGGCATCGGAATCCCCCATGGGGAGGTCGGTCGCATATTCGAGCGTTTCTATCGGGTGGACAAGGCCAGGTCGAGGCGCATGGGTGGCACCGGTCTGGGACTGGCCATCGTGAAGGACATCGTGGACTCCTATGGCGGAACCATTAAGGTCGAAACCGAGCTCGATGTCGGCAGCACCTTCACCGTCGAGATGCCGGTTCGCATGGTTAACGCCGAGTCCGCGCCCCGCACAGCCGAGGCCGAGGAAGAGTAGGGTCCTGCGGGGAATCTCTTTCACTCGAAAGAACGAAAATACGAAAGCACGAAAAGGGAGGGATTGGAAATCCCCAGATTGCCCCTTTCGTCCCGGATTGCAAATCCGGACGAACAGAGAATGGGGCTGGACAAACTTAGACTTCCCTTCTGTTCCCTGTTCCCTATTCCCTGTACCCTAATTTTGATGTTGATTGCGAAGCAATTTGCAGGTACAATAATTGGCGAAAAACGAGCATCCCATATGAATTGAGGCCTTGATGGAAAACACGGCAACCATAGGATCGATACTGAAGGTTGAAAGAGAGCGGCGGGGGCTGTCGCTGGATGAAGTGCACGACGCGACCAAGATTACGGCGCACAATCTCTCCGCGCTAGAGGATGACAGGTTCGACTACTTTCCGAACCGCGTCTATGCGCGAGCATTCCTGCGGGACTACGCGAATTACCTTGGGCTTGACAGCGGTGCGCTGCTGACCAGATACGAGGACAATTGGGGATCGGCGCAGGAGATCAAGGCCGTTCCCCAGCCTTCGCGGCGTTCCCCATGGAAGGCCGTCGGCTATGCGTTTCTGCTGTTGGTCGTGCTGGCGGGTGTCGGTGTGGCGGCCTATTTCTATCGCATGGCGAGCGAGGAGCGCCGAAACATCGCCAAGGCGCCGTCGGAGGTCCCTGCCACCCCGGATAAGCGCGAGGTGGCGACCCTTCCGAAGGTCGAGCCGATTATCCCGAAAAAGCCCGAGGGCACGCCAAAATCCGAACAGCCGAAGCCGGAGCAGCCTCCGGCGCCGGAGAGACTGGTCCTCCAGGTTTCTGCTCTCGTCCCCGATTGGGTCCGCGTCACGGTGGATGGTAAGAAGGACTACGAGGGCGTCATGCAAAAAGGCGAAACCCGCGCATGGGAAGCGAAGAAGAGCATCAAGATACGCGTCGGCCAGCCTGCCGGGGTGCAGATAAAGTTGAACGGTGTCACGCAGCCGATCATAGGCGACCCCAGGCTGGCGGCCACGAAGGAATACACACTCCCCGAGCTAAGACCCGTGCCCGTGGCCCCCGATGCGAACGCAGCGCCCGCCGCGCCGCCTTCAAACCCGGTTTCTCCCTAACACCGCGGTGGAGTTTGATACAACGCCGTGCGCGCCATTCCGTCATAAGTATTGTCGGTGTATTTCAGTTAGATGTTGTTCACGGGTTGTTGATTGGGCGCATGCTGAGCGTGGAGTGGGGGTGTTTTGAATCGCGAATTACGCGAAGGGGCGCGAAGGACGCGAAAGGGGAAGGGAGGAAGGGACTCCCGCCGAGGCTTTTGGCGCTTATAACGTGGGTCGGGTTCGTTTCGAGATTTGAGGAGCGGGCACGGCCGCACGGCGGTGAGTTTGAGTAATCGTCCGCTCCGGAAATCCCGAAACGAACAGGAGGTAACAGCGGAGAGACAAGCCTATCTGAATATGCCGAGGATGTGGCGCATTTCGGTGCATTGCCCGTAGTGCGGTGGATCGTGCGCCCGGCGGTTTCGGGATTTCCGTTTCGCCTTCGGCTCCACTCAAATCCCGAAATACCGGGGCGTGGTGGTTGCAGAACCTACACCTTCTCCAACCCCGCGTAAGCCACCACCAGCTTCTTAATCCCCTCGCCGTCGAACGCCACCGTCACCTGCTCCTCACCGCCGACGCCGGTGGAGTTGAGCACGATGCCTCTACCGAACTCCCCGTGCACGACCTTTTGGCCGGGCCTGAACGTGGCCGAGCCGCTGGGGCGAGCGGGCTTGAACTCGGTGCGCCAGGTAGTGTTGGATGCCTGACGGCGTCTGGGAAGGGTCTCGGCGAATAGTTCCTCGGGGATTTCTCGGATGAAGCGGGAGACGTCGCTGCGCTGAATCTGGCCCATCAGCATGCGCTGGTGCGCGTAGGAGAACTTGAGTTCTTCACGCGCGCGCGTCATGCCGACGTAGCACAGCCGCCGTTCTTCTTCGAGCTCTTCGCGGTCGTCGAACGAGCGTCTGTGCGGGAACAACCCCTCTTCCATCCCCGCCATGTAGACTATCGGGAAC
This sequence comes from Armatimonadota bacterium, assembly GCA_023474015.1. The sequence goes on along the minus strand of JAMCYN010000020.1, from coordinate 39,604 downwards.
TCCAGCCCCTTCGCCGCGTGCAGAGTCATCAGGGTGATCGCCTTGCCGGACTCGTCGTAGGTGTCGATATCGGAAATCAGCGCGACATTCTCAAGGAACGCCTGCAAACTCGCGTCAGCGCCGCCAGAGCCGAACTGCTCCGTCACCGACAGGAGTTCCTGCACGTTTTCCAGCCGCGACTGGCTCTCCATCGTGTGCTCGTCCTTGAGCGCCTGCACGTAGCCGGACAGCAGCAATATCTCCTCGACCAGCCTGCGGACAGAGGCCGTGGCGCTCATCTCGTGGAGGTGACTTACCAGTTCCGCGAAGGCCGCCATCGCGTTGCGCGCGCGCTTGGGGATGTCGGTGGCTTCCTCGACGCGCCGCAGCGCCTCGAAGAGCGTTATCTCCTCGTGAATCGCGAACATTTCCAGCCTGGAGAACGAGGTCTGCCCGATCCCTCGCGTGGGCATATTGATGACCCGCCTCAGGCTGACGGTCTCGTAAGGGTTCGCCGCCAGCCGCAGGTACGCCAGGATGTCCTTGATTTCCTTGCGCTCGTAGAACCGCACGGCCCCTATGAGGCGATATGGTATGCGCCTGTTGATCAGAGCCTCTTCAAAGACGCGCGACTGGGCGTTCATTCGATACAGGATCACGACATCGGAGTAGTCCCGATTGCCAAAGACGGTTTTGTCCTCGATGGAGCGGGCGATGTTGCTCGCCTCGTCGAGTTCATTGGCGGATTCGATGATCTCGATGTCGCAGCCCTCGTCGTTTTCGGTCCAAAGCTTCTTGTTCGCGCGGCCCCGATTGCGTTTGACCACGTGATGGGCGGCCTCGAGGATCTTCTTCGTGGAGCGGTAGTTCTGCTCCAGCTTGTAGACAGTCGCGTTGGGGTAGTCGGCCTCGAATTGGAGGATAATCCCGACGTCCGCGCCCCTCCATCGATAGATCGACTGATCGTCATCGCCGACGCAGAAGATGTTGCCGTGCTTCGCCGCCAAGAGGCGAACGAGCTGATACTGGGAGTAGTTGATATCCTGATACTCATCGACCAGCACGTAATGAAACCGGTTCTGGTAGTGCTCCAGCACGGCGGGCCGGTTCTTGAGCAGCAGGACGGCATACATTATGAGGTCGTCAAAGTCCAGCGCGCGGTTCTGGGCGAGCTTGGCCTGGTAGACGTGGTATACGCGCTCGGCGGCGTTCTCTTTTTGGCCCACGAACCTCCGCCCGAACTCGTCAGGCAGCACAAGCTGTTCCTTTGCGCGTGAGATCAGATTGAGCAGTTCGCGCGGATTGTAACTCTTCTGATCCCAGCCAAGGTGTTCCATCGACTCGCGGATCAGGGCCAACTGGTCGCCGTCATCGAAGATGGTGAAGTTGCGGTCGATGCCGATCTCCTCGCCCTTCTCGCGCAGGACCCTGGCGCATATCCCGTGGAACGTCCCCGCCCACATTCGGCCCGCGCCTTCCCCCAGAAGCGCCTCGATCCGCTCCTTCATCTCGTTGGCGGCCTTGTTGGTGAACGTCACCGCGAGGATGTTATAGGGGCGCACTCCGAGCGACTTGATGAGGTTGGCGATTCGATAGGTGAGTACCCTGGTCTTCCCGCTGCCCGCCCCAGCGAACACAAGAACAGGCCCTTTGTCGTGCAAAACAGCCGCCTGCTGCTGCTCATTCAGGTCATTGAGTATCTTCGTTTCCATACGGGATATATTATAGCAGATACGGGGTCGGTTCTCAGGCCGCAATGGACCTACGGTCCTTCGATATCCGCCTGGCTTCTGGGAATCACCACAAGCTGTGCGGGCACGCCCTCGCTCGATTCTATCCCGTTGACGAACACCTGGCCTGTGTTGGGCAAGGGTTTGATCAACGATCCGCTCTGGATTTTCACAACCACGCCGGGGGAGCCGTCGCTGATCGTGAAGTAGTCAGTGCCCTGGTCGGCCGTCGCCATCCCCCAGACTCTCACAAGAATGCCGGGGTTGTTGGGGGCGACGCCGAGGAACTTGTTCACGAACCCAATAGGCTTGATTGCGGAGGTGACTTTGTCAGTGGGGCGGATGACCTCCGCGTTAAGGGTCTTGCGGCCATTGACGGTGGTGATCGAGCCTATGATATCGAGGCCCTGGCTCATCACTGGAATAAACGACGAGGCCACGTAGATACCCCCGAGCCGGTCGGTGGACTCGACCCAGAACCCGCCTGGAAAAATGCCCGTGACGACCACACCCTGCAGCGCCGCCGAACTGCCGTCACCGAGCGCGGCCGCGGCTGTAGGGCTTATGGGCGAGGCGACGAGCACCGTGCCTCTCATAGTCGTGTGGAACGAGCAGAAATACGGGAACGTGCCCGACGTAGGGAACACCCGGGTGAACGATGCGTTCAGGCCAAGGCTGCCGGAGTTCCAGATGCCGTCGGCCACCGGTGGGGTCCCGGTTCCGCTGGTGGTGGTGTGGGCGAAGGCGTCGCGGTTGGTCCAGGTAACCGAATCTCCGGGCAATATCTTGACCGTGGCGGGGTTAAACGCGAAGCTGCTGATTTCCACGCCGACAGTCGATGGCGCGAGCTTCAGAATCTGGCCCGAGGTTCCCTGGGGGCCGATCTCGCCGGTGGTCAGAATGTAAAGCTCGCCGCCGTTGTCCTCACCGAAGCCCTTAATGTAGACCGGCCCGAGCGGACGGTCATTGGGTCCGATTTTCATCTCGAACATCGAGAAGACACCCGGGGTCGATTCGTTCAGGTAGAACAGACGCCCTTTGCCGGTCGGGAAGTCGTTGAAATCCCTGCTCAGTTCGCCGAAAACATACTTGCCCGCCAGCGACGGAATAGCCGTGCCTCGATAGACGTAGCCGCCGATGGTCGCGGTCCCGCCGTCGGAATGGAGATACTCGGCGATGGGGTCGACGTAACCGGTCTGCGGGAGCAGCGGATCGAACACATGCGTGCCCTCTTTCGCTTTCCAGCCGTAGTTACCGCCGCTCGTGACTATGTCGACTTCCTCGACCGTGTTCTGTCCCACGTCACCGGCAAACAGCCGGTGCGTGCCCCCACGGTCAAATGAGAAGCTGTATGGATTGCGGAAGCCGTAGGCGTATATTTCTTTTTGCGCCGACGGATTGCCCACGAACGGGTTATCGGCGGGGATATGATATTGCATGCCGGCGTCCATGCTGTCCACGTCGATGCGTAGGATTTTGCCGAGCAGTTTGGTGAGATCCTGCGCATTGCCGGTGGACGGAGTATGGCCGACTATCGGGCTGCCGGCGGGGTCCTCGTCATTGGCGTTGCCGCCGTCGCCGGATGCTATGTAGAGCTTGCCGTCGGCTCCGAACGCGATAGTCCCGCCGTTGTGATTGGACTGCGGGTGGTCGAATGTGAGCAGCACCCGCTCGGACGCCGCGTTGGCAATGCTCGGATTGCCGGACACGGTGAACTCAGAAACGACGTTCTTGTGGTCCCAGTTAGTGGTCGCGGTCGGGGCAGTGTAGTGAACGTAGAACTTGCCGTTGGCTGCATTGTTCGGATGAAAGGCCATCCCCAGAAGCCCCCGTTCGTCGTAGCCTGGGGTGAGCGGGGTGATCTTGGAGGATACGTCGAGGAACGGAGTCGGCAGCACGCCGCCGTTCTGGTAGATCAGGACCTTGCCGGTCTGGTCCACGATGAAGAGCCGGCTGTCGCTGGTGTGAGCGAGGGCGATAGGGGCTGTCAGGCCGGTTGCGATTGCCTGCAACTCGACCATTTGAGGCCCCTTGGTGATCGCCGCAAGGCTCGCTGAACAGATCAGGAGCGTGATAGCCGCCGAGGCGACAATCAGGCCGGCGGAGCGGAGGCGCGGGCCGCGTATCAAATTCGGTGTGACAGGTTCCACTGAAAATCAACTCCTTGATCCCATAGTGGTACGGGCGAGGATGTCTGTACGGATGAGTAATACCCACAAAGTGCGGTGGGGGAAACGGCAAGGGTTGATGTCCGCCAAATTGCCTGCGGATGGCTGTGAGCTATTTCGTTTTGAGGAGTTTTTTATTCGCCTGGGAACCCTACCCGGCGATCGACTTCGGCAACAGATCGGGCGTGATGAACCTCGCGTCCGCGTCGGCAAGCACGACCGCGCGCTCGATGGTGTTCTCAAGCTCGCGCACGTTGCCGGGCCATTTGTATGTCATCATGAGTTCAAGCGCCTCCGGGCTGGGATGATCGACCTTCTTGCCGTTGTCTTTGGCGTACATTTCGATGAAGTGCTCGATCAGCGCCGGGATATCCTCGGTGCGCTCGCGCAGTGGCGGCATGCTGACAGTGATCACTTGCAGGCGGTAGAACAGGTCTTCACGGAACTTGCCCTCCTCGACCAGCTTTTCGAGCTTCTGGTTCGTGGCGGTGACCATCCTCACGTCCACCTTGATCGTCTCGTTTCCGCCGACTCGCTCGAACTCACGCTCCTGTAACACGCGCAGCAGCATCATCTGAACCGTGGGCGGGATGTCGCCGATCTCGTCGAGGAACAGCGTGCCGTGGTTGGCCATCTCAAAGCGGCCCTTCTTCTGCCCGACCGCGCCGGTGAACGAGCCCTTTTCATGACCGAATAGCTCACTTTGCAGAAGCTGCTCGGATAAAGCTACACATGCCACGGGCACAAAAGGCTTGTCGGCGCGTATCGAGCAATAGTGCAGCGCGCGCGCGACGCCCTCCTTGCCGGTCCCGCTCTCTCCACGGATCAGCACCGACGCCCGGCTGTCTTTTATTCGTTCGACCATCTGGAAGACCTCGAGCATAGCGGGGCTTGATCCGACCATAGTTCCGACACCGCAGGTCATTTTTCTTGCCGCGGTCGCGACCGCAGCCTTGGCCGTTTCCCTGGCCACTTCCCCGCAATCGAGGGCGTTCTTGATAACCAGCTTGATCTCATCGAGGTCGAATGGCTTGGGAATATAGTCCAGAGCTCCCATCTTCATGGCGTCAACGGCGCTCTTGATCGTGCCGTGGGCTGTAATCATCAGCACCGGCATGCTCGGCTTGATTTCCTTGGCGGCCGCGAGCAACTCGACGCCATTAATGTCGGGCATGATCAGGTCGCTGATCAGGACATCCACCGAATCGTCCTTGGACAGGACATCCAGACCCTTCTTGCCGTTCTCGGCGGTAATAACCTTGTGGCCGTCCCGGGACAAAACAGCCTCCAGGACGCGTCGAATGTTGGGCTCGTCATCTACCACGAGGATCGTTCCGGTCTTCTTGCTCATACTAAGATAATACCATACTTGGGCTTGTGTGAGGAAATGGCGGATTAGGGAACAGGGAATAGGGAACAGGGAACAGAAGGGAGGGCGAGACTTCGGCCGAGCCACTGTTTGCCTATTCCACTTCTCCGCCTCTCAGTTCTCCCGACACTCGTCGTTCCATAGTGGGGTTGAGTTCGGTGGAGATGATGGGCGTGTGGATGCCGGTTCGGGGCAGGACCACCTTGAATGTCGAGCCTTCGCCCATCTTGCTCGATACCTCAATCTTGCCACCGTGGTTCTCGACGATTTTATGCACTACACTCAAGCCCAGGCCCGTGCCCTTGGTCTTGGTGGTGAAGAACGGTTGGAATATCCTGTCCAGCTTGTCCGGGGATATGCCCAGGCCGGTGTCGCTGACCGACATATACGCGCCGCCGGCTGGGGTAGGGCCGGTCTCAACCGTCAGCACGCCGCCCTCCGGCATCGCCTGCAAGGAGTTTATGATCATGTTCTTCAGGACCTGCTCAAGCTGGCTCTCATCGCCCTGAATCTCGGGAATCGAGGCACTGAGGTCTTCGCGGACCACGACGTTGTTGTCGGTGATATGCACGCTCATGAGTTGCAGCGTCCGCTCGGCCACTCTGTTGACACTCATCGGCTTGAGTTCGAGCTGCATCGGGCGCGCGAAGTCGAGGAACTCGGTGGTGAGCCTGTTGAGGCCGTTGACCTCCTCGACAATGATCCCCAGGAACTCGACTATCGAGGCGTCGCTCTCGTTCTCTTTCATCAGGAACTGGGCCGCGCCCTTGATCGAGCTTAATGGGTTTCGGAGTTCGTGCGCGATGCTCGCCGCAAGCTGTCCCACGGCCGCAAGCTCGCCCATCCGGCGGAAGTCGTCTTCCATCTTGATCTCTCGAGTGATGTCCTCGAATATCACGACCAGCCCAAGCTGCTCGCCGGAACTGCTCAAGAGCTGGGAGACACTCATGTTGATGTAGACATCGTCGCGATTTCTGGGGTGGAAACAGAGCTTGTAGCCCTGATAAGTCTGTCCGGTGTCGAATACGCTCTCAATCGCCCACTTGACGTTTTCTTTATCAGCTTCGGCCAGCGTGAGGCCCGCGAGGACCTGCTGGTAGTCCATTCCGACGATCTTCGACGCCTTAACGCCCACAATCGACTCCGCGGCCCGGTTCCAGGTGAGGAGCACGCCGTCGGAGTCCAAGGTGGCGACCCCGGCCGCGATACTGCTCAGGATATTGTCGGTGTAGCTGGTGAGCGCGGTAAGGGCTTCAAGTTCCTTATAGATCGCCGCGCCCTGACTGGCTATGATCGAGAGGACTCTTACGTCATCCTCGGAATACTGATTCGGGCTTTGGCTGTGGACGCTCAGGACGCCGACGACCTCGTCCTGCACCATCAGCGGGATCGACATCAGCGACCGCACGTTTGGGCGTCCCATGCCGGACTTGCTGAACCTCGAATCGAGGCTGATGTCTGGCGAAACCAGCGCCTTGCGCTCCTTTATCGCCCAACTGACCACACTGCCGCCGTCGAGCGGCTCCTCCGGTGGGATCGTCTCGGGGCTGCCTCTGAACCTTGCGGCCTTGACCGCCGCTACGCCCCTGTCCTGGTCGATTGCATAGATGAACGACTCATCGTGGTCGGCCAGGTCCGCGACTATGGAAAGTATCGAGTCCAGCGCTTCTTCCAGGTTCGCCGCCGAGCTTATCTTCTTGGAAAAGTCGTAAAGCGCCGTGAGCTCCAATACGCGTTGGCGCATCTTCTGCTCGTAGCTCATCGCGTTCTTGAGGACCGTGGCCGCATGGGCCGCCACGATAGAGAGCAGCTTGAACTCCTCCGCCTGGAACTCCTCCCCCTTGCCGCGATGTATCGCCAGCACGCCTACGGTCGTGTCCTCGGTCACAAGCGGGGCCAGCATCAGGTTTGCCTTGCCCGGGGCCAACGCGTTGAGGAGGTCGGCGTTTGCGCCGTTTCTCCGATCTTGGCTGTCCACGGAGATCAGGGCGGGGGTCCGGAGGCGTCTGACGAAGTCCACCGCGCTGCCTTCGCCTACGACCCGCTCGACTTCTTGCGTATGCTTCGCCATCGCTCCGGATGATGCCTGAAGCCTGAGATGGTCGCGCTTTGTGTCCAACAGCAGCAGGCCCGCGCCGTCGCAGCGCACCGCCTTGGAGGCCGTTCGCACGAGCATCTCGGCGGTGTTATCCAGACCGTAGGCGGCGCTGATACTCCGGCTGTGCTCATACAGCACGTTGAGCTCGGAGTATTTCTCTTCCATAGCCTCATACAGCCGCGCGTTCTCCACGGCTATTCCGGCCTGGCTTACGAAGGTCGCCAGCAGTTCCACGTGTTCCGGCTCGATTGGGCGATTCTTCTTGCAGTTGTCGACCACCAGCACGCCGATGGTCGAGTCGCGCACCACAATCGGCGCGGCCAGGAACTCCCCGGCGCACGGCGCGTTATCCGAATCGATGGGCGAGCCTTTAGAGAAAATCGGTATCTGTTCTCGGGCGGCGAGGCCGATCACCCCCTCGCCGGGCTTGATGCGATCGGCGACTCGGTCGTTCTTTTGGTAACCCTTGCGCGCTCCCGCCACAAACTCGTTCGTCCGCGAATCCAGCAGGTAGACGCAGCATCGGTCAAAGCCGACTCCTTCGGTGATGCTCTCAACTATCTGGCTCAGAACGTGCTCGAGGTCGAGGGTGGAGTTGATTGCTCGGAGCACGTGTGAGATACGCGACATCTCCGCCAGCTTCTGGTGGAGGCGCGAGTATAGCTGCGCGTTGGAGATCGCCAGCGCCGCATGAATCGCAAAGACGCTGAATAGCCGCAGGTCCGACTCATTGAATGGCGGCTTGGGGACATGTCGCCTTATGCTCAGCACGCCGCGCACGGCGCCCTCTTCGTCCTTGAGCGGCACGCATATCGACCCGCTGATGCCGGGCCTGCCCTTGACGCGCTGCTTCAGCTTTGGGTGCTGATCGACCTCCACTATTAGCATCGGCTCGCCGGATTCCGCGACCTGTCCCGCGATTCCCTCTCCGAAACCTATCCTGGTGTCCTTCACTATCTCATCGCTCAGTCCACAGCTTGTTTCTATCACGAGAGCGCCGTCGCGCTCGTCCCGGAGCATAAGTGAGCAGGTCTGGGCGTCCATCACGGCAGCGGCCTTCCGGACGATTATGTCGAGCACACGGTGGATGTCCGAGCCGTCCATCGCCTGGCCGACCTCGTAGATGGCCGCGATCTCCTCGATCCGTTGATGGGCGGAATCCTTCGACCGGTCCAGCAGCTCGGCCAACTCTTCGTTCTCGATCAACACGGAGACGAAGCTGGCGACGATTTGGAGCAGCGCGGCGTGCTCGTCGGTATCGATATTTCCGAGGGCAACCATCGCCGGCTGATACCCATCCACCGGCGAGAGGGGCCGTACGTAGACGTCCTTACCATGCTTCAGCTTGCCGTTGGCCTTGAGGGCTTCCTGTTTGACGAGTACGGGGTCGAGGGTGTAGCCGTGAGCGGTCGAGTGCCACATCGCCGCATCATCGGACGCTGACCGGAGGGCGACGACAGACAGCGCCGGTATCCCCAGGGCTTCCCTGGCGACGCCGAGTATTTGCTCCAGCCTGTCCGAAGCAGGCTCGTGCGAGCCGGCCATCTCTGCAATCTTGCGCAGGGCAGAGACACCTGAGGGCGAAAGTGGCATGGCCTAAGATTAACCTCAGCACGAAATCATGGATATTATATCACAATGATCAGTTACGTGGGGCGACCGTTGCTAGCTGACGGACACTATATTACCCGCATCCTTCGGACTATAACCCTGCAATCTCAACATTACGCTCCAGCGTTCCAATGGGATTGTTCCATCTTTGGGTGTTTGACTCTCCGAGGCATCGCTGATAGCATGAGTCCGTAAGGGGAATTAGGTGATACCAACGAACGCGATAGTTATAGTTCCCGCCCGTGACGGGGATATGGCCGCGATCTCGCCGGGCGGCTCCAAGGCTCGAATTCCGATCAATGGCCGGCCCGCGATATCCTATGTGATCGACAATCTGCGGGCATGCGATCTGATCTCCAGCGTGACGCTCGTCTGCGACAAGGCGACCTACGAGCTGGCGCCGGACGCCGATACTTACGTTGAAGCCAATGGTGATGAGACGAGCGGCATTCTCGCGGGCGCCCGCGCGGCCAACGGAGCCGGGCGCTGTCTGGTCATAAGCGGCGACATGCCACTGGCCTCTCCGGAGGCGATTGGGGATTTCCTTGCGTGTGCGCCGGACTGCGACGTGGTCTACCCCGTGGTCGAGAGGAACGACGTGGAAGACTTCTTCCCCGGCAGGAAGGCGCACTATGTAGGCGCGAGAGAAGGGCACTTTACGGGCTCGAGCATACTGCTGTTTCGGCCCGAGGTGGCGCTGTCGCGGGATCGCCTGCTGGCTACTCTCCTGAACGCGCGCAGGGACCCGGCCTCCCTGGTCGGCCTGCTGGGCCCGGCGCTGGCGTTTAAGCTGATGCTTTCCACCCTTTCGGTGGGGGATTTCGAGGAGAGCCTGTCAACGGCGTTGGGGGTGAACTGCCGGGTGTTCGTCAGCCACTACCCTGAACTGATATTGTCCATCGATTCGCCCGAGGATATAACGCTAATCGAGGCGGAATTGAATGTGTAGAGCGCCCCGCACAACAGAGGATGAGATGTGATGGTGGCAGAGAATAATCGTAGCGATCTACCGATGGCGCGGGCGAATCCCAGCGACACTATGCCGTCGCTAGAACTGCACTTGAGCCGATCAGTATTCACGGCGGGGCGGCAGTTGAGCGGGATCGTCGTGTTCCGGCTGTCCCGGCCCACCAACATTCGGGCGCTGGTGGTTTCGGTGGCGGGGCGCGAGGTCGCCTCGGGGCCGTTACTGAGGGGAGCCATTCACAGGCCGACTTGGTTCTTCCAGCGCGAGGTACTGCTTTCGGGCAGGGAGCAGCCAAGGTTCACTTCCGAGCGGATTTCTCAATATTGGAACGCGTTCCTGGGTAGGGATCGCTGCCGCGCGCTGAGCACCGGGGAACATACCTATCCATTCTCCATACCTCTGCCGGCCTCGCTGCCTCCGAGCTTCAAGGGCAAGGCGGGGACGATAGACTACATCGTGGCCGCCCGCGTGCAATTTCCGATGGGGCGAAGCGTGCAGGTCGCGACGGAGGCGTCGGTCGGCCTGGTCCGGAGGGCCCCGAGCGCCGTTCCGGTTTCGCTCAGCTCTGAATCGGGCGAGGTTTCGTCCGCGGAGGACGTGAATGTCGCCATGGATATCCCTTCCGGCGGAGCCGAACTCGGCAAGCCCCTGAGCCTTCGGTTTACGATCACCAACCCCGGTCAGGTTCCTATCGAGCGCATAATGGTTTCTTTGGAAGTGAACGAGGAGGTCCGGGCCGGAACGCGCAAGGAACTTGAGGGGCGCTGCGTCGATTTCCGCATCGTCAAGCCCGAGGATCCGAATGCCGCCCTTATGGACGTGAGCCTCGAGCTTATTGTGCCCCGCAATGCCTCGCCGACCGTCGAGAGCGCGGCGGTGTCGGTCGTCTGGTTCCTGAAGCTCCACCTGAGCACGACGCCCTCAATGGAGTTTAAGATGCCGGTGATGGTCTATTCATTGTCACCCTGAACTTGATTCAGGGTCTGATTTCTTCGAAGAAGGAGATGCTGAAATAAGTTCATTACCATCCCATAACTTCCGAAAATGGCCTGTTTTGTTCTGGTTTTACGCTCAGGATTGAGTGATTTCCAAGAACCCCATTTTCGGTTTTTCTCGTTAACTTCAACTCGACGAGAATCCGGGCAGGTAACATTGCTCAGGCGCTGCGCGGATTCTCATCGCACCATGTGCTGTCCCACAGCAATCAAGGACGCTGAACAAGTCTACACAGCTCCAGAGCACGCCGCGAAGAATGGTGAACAGACGCGTGAATGTGTGCTTCCATCTGCCTTGCCAAGCAACAAAGCGAAGCAATACATACACGAGCAAGGCAATCCATATCTGCCAGCGCACGGCATTCTCGTTATATCCCATAAAATCCGCTATCTGCAGGGTCTGCTTTATCTCTTTAAAGAAGACCTCAATACCCCAGCGTGATCTATAAAGGTCACAAATGGAACTTGGCGCCCATTGCATGTTGTTCGTCAGGAAAGCCATCTGTTTGGGCTTTCCATCTACCTCAACTGTTGCCTCCACCATCCTCAAAGCCACGGGGTATTTTCGCGAAGACTTACGGTCAGTGAGCTTGATATAGACATCACGTATAATTTCCCCCCGTGGCTCGCTATGCTGTCCCACAACTTCATACTTAGTATTCTCTTTAACACGAGTCACCCAGAAAACACCGCGATCAGTCAGGCTGTAAAGATGCTCGTAACCCACATAGGCCTTGTCAAAGACCACGATTTCACCTGCTCTTACATCGGCGCAAACCTCGTAAGATTGCGCCAAATCGTTGGTACTTGCTGATTTGACCAGCACATATGCAGGCAAGAAAGAATGCAAGTCCAAGCGCAAATGCATCTTCGCGGCTGCCTTGCGGCGGCGGTGCTTTGCCCAATCAAGGCAGTTTGCCATTAACTTAATTGTGCTGGAGTCCACCACGTTTATCACGCGCTTGAAGCGGCGGGGAATCCCACAATACTGGCGTCCCTGTGCAGCGAAGCTCGGACATATTCTCTTCAATTCAGCTAAAACGCTCCAAAACAGGGCCTCCGCCATGTCAGCATTTCTTACACGGTTTGCATTAGACAAAGTATTTCTACTAGGCGCTACTGCTTCACGCATACTGCTTAAAGCACCACTATGGTTGCGTAGGCAATCACATATGTCATTTAAGCTGATCGCATGAGAGAGTTGACCAAACATCAACGCAAGAACGTGACTGGTTGGCGTGAAACTACGAGACTTCTTTGAGACACCATACTCCTTTGCCAACTTCGGAATCAGATTCCGAGGAATCAATTTGAAAACCTGGGCCATTACTGTTAAACTGTGCTTCGATGGGTTCATTGTTCACATCCTTTGACTTCTTGGTCGAAATCAAGGATACGATGAACCCATTATTCTTTTCAACTCCACATCAGCCTGTGGGACGGTAGTGAAATAAGTTCAGCATGACAAGCGAAGCCCGCGTGACAATTTGAGCGCGGGGTGCTAAACTATGTAGGCTCTCACCAGGAACCGCTCCTGGTGTTTTCTTTTTGGGCCTCGAAGGAGGAAGAGAAAGTTGTTCGCATTTCTCCGGCGTTTGCTGATCGGGGCGCCGTTACATTCGTCGCGTCAACTGCACGAGCGGCTGCCGAAGATATTAGGGCTGCCGGTTTTCGCGTCCGACGCAGTGTCGTCAGTGGCGTATGCGACCGAGGAAATCTTGTTCGTGCTTATGGTGGCCGGCGCCGTTGCCTGGTATACTTCGTTGTGGGTCACCGCCGCTATTGTGGTTCTCATATCCATAGTAGCGACCTCCTACAGACAGACCATTTTTGCGTATCCGCAGGGTGGAGGCAGCTATACTGTTGCCAAGGAGAACCTCGGCATTCTTCCGGGACTCGTGGCGGCTGCGTCTCTCTTGACGGACTACGTGCTGACGGTCTCGGTGAGTATTGCCGCGGGGGTCGCGGCCATCGTATCGATGCACCAGGCCTGGGCCCCATATACTGAACTGATGGGAATAGGGGCCGTATTCCTGGTGGCGTTCCTGAACCTGAGGGGACTGCGCGAGTCTGGCGCGCTGTTCGCGCCGCCAACGTATGCGTTTATCATCAGCCTTGCGGTGCTGATAATCGTTGGCATGTACAAAGTCATCACGGGCACGGTGGAACCGGTCGTCTCCCATCCTCTGGGTTATGCAAAGGAGGTTTATGAGGCAAAGGGGTTACACTGGAATGGCTTGCAGTCGCTGGGGCTGCTCTTGATATTGAGAGGCTTTTCAAGCGGGTGTGCCGCTCTGACCGGGATCGAGGCCATCGCGAACGGAATCCCGGCTTTCAAGCCGCCCGAATCGAAGAACGCTGCGGCAACACTCACATATATGGCCATAATCCTTGCAACACTGGTTTGCGGGATATCCATGCTGGCGTACTTCTACCACGCATACCCGTCCGAGAATGAAACGCTGATATCGTCCATCGCCGCCGCCATATTCGGCAGAGGGACATTCTCGTTCTACTACATCATACAGGTGGCCACCGCCGCCATCCTGATCCTGGCCGCCAATACCGCGTTTCAGGACTTCCCCAGGCTCAGCTCGATTCTGGCGCGTGACCGCTTTGCGCCCAGGCAATTGGCCAGCGTGGGCGACAAACTCGTCTTCTCGAACGGCATCGTCTTGTTGAGCCTCGTTGCCGCGTTGCTCATTGCTATATTCAAGGGCGATACGACGCGGCTGATCCCGCTCTACGCAGTGGGCGTGTTCATATCGTTTACACTTTCGCAGATCGGTATGGGCGTGAGGCAGAGGAGGCTCAAACACCCCGGATGGAGGCTCCACTCGGCCATCAGCTACTTCGGCGGCACGGTGACCGGCATCGTGGCGCTGGTTATTGCGATCACCAAATTCGTCCACGGAGCCTTTATAGTCATCCTGGTGATTCCGGCCATGGTTTGGATATTCTATAAGATTCATCAACACTACATCGAACTCGGCGACCAGCTCAGGCTCACCCCGGAGAATTTTGTCGAGCCGCCGCCCGTCAGATCGACCGCCATCGTGCTAACATCGGGAGTCCACAAGGGGATACTCCCCGCATTGGAGTACGCGCGCACTCTGTCGCACGACTACCGCGCGCTGTTTATCGAGATCGACCCGGTGGAGACGGCGCTGATACGCGACCGCTGGGAACAGTTTGGGTTGGGGGTGCCGTTAGTGATTCTCGAATCGCCCTACAGATCGATCTTGCAGCCGGTCTTGAAATATCTGGAAGAGGCGAAGAAGGAGCGGCCGAACCACATCGTGACGGTGGTGCTGCCGGAGTTCGTGCCAAGGAAATGGTGGCATAAGCTCCTGCATACCCAGTCGGGATTTTTCATTAAGATCATGCTCATGTTCCGGCGGGACATAGTGGTCACAAACGTGAGATACTACCTGGAGAAATAGACAGCCGAGATGATTATCGAAGCAAGAGAAGACACCATAACCCTGCGCGGAGTGATCAAGGCGAACATCTGGCCCGCGATCCAGGCCGCCGCCGCGCTGCTGTTGGAGAACCACCCGACGGGGATCATCATAGACTGCTCGCCGCTGACCAGGATCACGGCCAAGGGCGCGGAAACCCTTGAAGACGCCTCCCGGTACATCCGCGAGAAGCACGCGCGTATTGTCGTCGCGGGCCTGAGCGCGGAGCTGCTTGAGATCGGCAAGGAGGTGCCGGCGGTGCGGTCGCAGTTGCCGGTGTGCGATACGGTGGAAGAGGCGCGCGCCTCGCTCGAACTCGAGGAGCTTACGCCCCGCAGGGGCAGGGCCCGGATCGCTGCAGTCGTGCCGATATTCGGGGATTGGCGCGCCGCCCTTAACCACGCGGAGAAGCTCGCGGTCGGTGAGAACGCTGAGATTCACCTGGTCGATTTCATAAAGGTTCCGCGCACGCTGCCGATAGGAACCCCCCTTCACGAGCGCGAAACCGAGGGTCAGCGGCGGTTGGAGGAGGCGAAGGCGCTGGCGAAGGACTTCGGGGTCAAGACGTTTGCCCACGTGGAACGCGTCAGGTCCGAGTCCGCCGGAATAGTGGAGTTCGTGAGCCAGTTGCGCGCCAATTTCTCGGTGGTAAGCATCGACCGCGGCGAGCGGACCGATCCGCACATCGAGCAATCGGAGGCCATGTCGCTGCTGGAGGCCGCTGAGTTCGAGGTCTCTCTGGTGAAGGGCGCAGCTCCCGGCCACGCCGCGCCGTCTGTAAATGCCGTGGTCCCGGCCGTGGGCGCTTGGGACCATGCGGTGGAGCACGCCTGCAGGCTTATGCAAGGCCAAAATGCGGTGTTGAACGTGGTTTCACTTATCGTGGTTCCACGCTCGGAGCCGATAGACACACCCAAGCCGGACGCGGAGGCCGCCGCGTCTGATGCCGCGAAAGAATCCACGCGCATCGGAAAGAGATATAGCGTAAAGGTGAACCCCATGGTCGAGCGCGTTCGCGATCCCATACTGGGCTTTATGAAGATGTTCAATGGGCACGCCTTCGATCTGGCGGTTGTGGGCGTGGAGCGGATAACGGTGGGTGATTATCACATAGCGCAGGCTGTCGCCCTCGCGCTGTTGCAGGAGTCGCCCTGCGAGACCGTGTTCTTGAGAACGGAACTGTGATGGAAGATAGGATACCCGAAGAGTTTGCCAAACTGGTCGAGGCAATAGCCAGGCTCCGCGGTCCGGGGGGCTGCCCGTGGGACCGTGAGCAGACTCACCTCTCGCTCAAGAAATACGCCATCGAGGAGACTTATGAGGTAGTCGAGGCTATCGACAGCGGCGACCCCGCGAAGTTGGAAGACGAACTCGGCGACTTCATCCTCCAGGCTCTCCTCCACGCCCAGATCGCCAGTGAGTCAGGGCAGTTCGACATCGGCGACGTCTGCCGTACTATCCGGGAGAAACTCATCCGCCGCCACCCACATGTTTTCGCCGACGTGGAAGTTTCCGGGGTGGATGACGTCTTACATAATTGGGAACAGATTAAAAGGGCCGAGTACGAGCATAGGAAGTCGGTGCTGGACGGCGTTCCGAAGAGCCTGCCGGCGCTGATGCGAGCGGCGAAGATCAGCAAGAAGGCAGCCAAGACCGGGTTCGACTGGCCCGACGTTCAAGCCATTATCGGCAAACTCAAGGAGGAGACAGCCGAGCTTGAGGAAGCAGTCGAGCGCGCGGACTTTGATGAAATCAAGGACGAACTCGGCGACCTGCTCTTCACGCTGGTCAATATCGCCAGGTTCCAGCATATCGATCCCGAAGAAGCCCTGCGCGATATGCTGGTTAAGTTCATCTATCGGTTCAACAAGATCGAGGAGAAGGCCCGGCAGACCGGCCGCGAGATCAGTGATATGACCCTTGAGGAGATGGACGAGGTGTGGGAGAGCGCGAAGGAGCAGGGAACAGGGAGTAGGGAATAGGGAACAGAAGGGAGTTCCCGGATCGACAGAGGTGCCACATGAAGGACGCGCTGGTAGGTATTGTTCTGATAATGCTGTTTGCGCTGCCGGGCTATGCGCAGCAGGCGGGTGGGGACATGATTCAGGGTGTCAAAGCGGAGCAGCCGAGCTACAGCCTTGGCGAGCCAGTCACGTTGATTTTCGCGGTTCGTAACCGTGGGACCGCTCCGGTCACATACACTTTCCCATCTAGCAAGCTCTACGACATCTGGGTCAAGCTCGGTGATACCGAGGTCTATAGGTGGAGCAAGGGCAGGATGTTCCTCACCGTCATCACCACTCTGAAGCTCGACCCCGGTGAGACGCGCGAGTTCAGGGCCGAGTGGAACCAGAAAGATATGTCCGGCAAGGATGTAGGCCCGGGTGTCTACGAGGTCCACGCCCAACTGCAGCCTTCGCGGAACAAGCCGCCTGAGACCAAGGGGAAGGTCAAGGTGGGAGTTACGACTGTAGCGGTTGTGCCTGTGAACATCGCGGAGGCCGTCCGGCGCGCGGATGAACTGTCGGGCCGCCGTGTCCAGATATCGGCCAGCTACAGGGGCTTCCAGCCGAATGCGGGCGACCCGAACACCAAGGACGGCCCGCCGGTGACCCGAAGCGACTGGGCTATATGCGACTCGACCGGCTGCATGTATGTGAACGGCCCCATCGACCTCGACCCGGCCAATGACACCGGCAAGCGGGTGAACGTGGTCGGCAAGGTCCGCAAGACTCCCAAGGGCCAGGTCTACCTCGTACTCGAAAGCGTGACGGTTGAGAGGCCGGCGTAGGGGCGTTTGAAGCTCTTGCATTTTGGGGTAGTGTTGCGGAAGCAAGCAGGAATACAGAGGGCTGGTGGCTAACACTTGCGTTGTGCCACTTACAAATACATCCACAAGGAGCCTAAGGAAAACATGAGAAGAACCGCATACTGGTGGGCAATCGCTGTCGCGGTTGTCGCAGCTATCGTGTTCGTAATCGCCGGCTGCGGCACCAAGACCACGGTCGTCCCGGACGTTGTCGCCAAAGTCAATGGCCAGGAAATCTCCGGGTCGGATTATCTTGATCAAGCCCACAGGGCAGCCGGCAGGCAGGTGCTGAGCAACCTGATCGAGCAGAGTATCCTCGTGCAGTGGGCGAAGGACGAAGGTGTCCCGGTTACCGACGAGCAGGTCAACAAGGCAATCGAGTCTCTGAAGCGAGACGGCATCTACGACGAGCAGCTCAAATACACGGGCGAGGCCGGCCTTAAGGCGCTGGTTCAGAGCCAGCAGGCCAGGGCCAATCTGGTCAACAAGATGGCGAAACCGAGCGACGAGGAAACCAAGAGCGCCTATGAGATGATGAAGACCAGGTATGTTCATGGCCCGCGCAGGCAGGTGGCCGTGATCATCAACAACAAGAAAGCTAAGATTGAAGACGCCGCCAAACGCATCAAGGACGGGGAGGACTTCGACACTGTTGCGATAGATTGTTCCGCGATGGGCTCCGTCAAGCTGTGGCTCGAGAAGAACCAGCCGATGGTCCCGCCGGAGTTGTTGAAGGCGGCTTGGGATACCAAGGTCGGAGAGGTCAGCGGCCCGGTCAACGTTTCCATGGGCGGTCAGCCGACGCAGTGGGTGGTGCTGAAGGTCCTCAAGGACCAGCCGAAGGTCGATCTTGCGTTCAAGGACGTCAAGGAGGAGGTCGAAACCGCCGCCGCCGCGCAGAAGTTTCAGCAGGACCCCGAGTTCGGCAGAAAACTGAACGAGAAGAAGAAAGAGGCCAAGATCGAGATCGAGCTCGCGGACTACAAGGAAGTGGCCGCTCAGTTTAAGAACCCGCCGGAGCCTATGCCCGGAATGGGGATGCCGCAGCGCGTGAGGCCGCAGGCCAAGCCCGCTCCTAAGTCGGCCAAGCCGTAAGTCAAGAATCGAGGCGCCGGTCTTGTCATGCTGAGTGAAGCGAAGCATCTGCTTTGAACTGAATGCTGGTTCAAAGCAGATCCTTCGTTCCTCAGGATGACAAGAGTACGGCTTCGTGGGTACCCATGCCTTCATTGCAGACCCCTCGTCGTTGCTCCTCGGAATGACTAGGATTATGACTGGTTGCTTTGGGTTCGGCTTTGTTGTTGCTTCGGCTGCATGCAACCGAAGCATCCCAACGAATGATTCAAAGCAGATTCTTCGCCCTTCGACAGGCTCAGGGCTCAGAATAACAAGATTTATGTCACTCCTAAGAGGACCTTAAACTGACGGGCAATGGTCCAGGTATCGCCCCAGAAATTATTTGAGAAAAAAATCACAAACACCTATTGACGCTTGGCGGATACTGATGTATCATACCAAGCGATTGGTTAGTATGGTCTGTATCCTTGTCCCGGAAACGTCCTGTAGGCCCATATGGGCCGCGGTCCCGTGTGTGGGGGTGCGGTATTATGATCGATCTGCCTACAACTTGCGGCTTCTGCAGTTGTGGATGCGCGCTTTACGTCGAGCCGGTTGGCAGCCGAATCGTTGCCTTGTGCCCGAGCGCCACTCATCCGGTGAGCACGGGCCGGCTGTGCATCAAAGGCTGGAATGCCACTCCAGCCCTGACCGGTGAACAGCGCCTGCGGACTCCTCTGATCCGTAAGGGCGACAGCCTCGAACCCGCCACATGGGAAGAAGCTATCACACTCACCGCCACGAAACTCAAGCAAGTCTCCTCCGAATCCGGCCCGACCTCGATCGGCATTATAGGCTCCGCTAAGACCACCAACGAGGAATGCTATTCGCTGGTGAAGCTGGCGCGCGGCGTCATCGGGACGCCCAATATCGACTCGGCCTGCCGCTTCTACGACGCCTCTCTGATACCCGCCCTGCTCGATACCACGGGAGTCCCGGCTTCTCAAATCGACCTCAACTCGATAACGAGCGCGGGATCGATGTTGATTGTCGGGGCGAACGTGATGGACCAGCTCGCGCATGTGGGGTCAAGAATCCAGGACGCGGCGGACAATGGCTGCAAGGTGGTTGTGGCGGACTCGCGGGTCTCGAGGCTTGCGCCGCAGGCGTCGATGTTCCTGAAGCCGAAGCCGGGGACCGATCTAGCCTGGCTGCGTGTTCTCATCAGGACCATAATCGACCAGCACCTCTATGCCGACGAGGCCGAGCGGCTGCCCGGCTTCGAGGAACTCAGCAACTCCGTAAGGGACGCGGACGGGAAGGGCCTGATCGACGAGTGCGAGGTAAGTGGGGAGGACGTAGTCGATGCGGCCGAAATACTTGCGAAGAACGGGCCGGTCGTGGTGATGTTCGGCCTCGGCGTGCTCCAGCAGCCGGAGTCCACGCGGATTGTGAAGGCTCTTGCGGATGTGGCGCTCCTGCTGAACGGCTACGTGATGCCGCTAAGGGGCCAGAACAACGCGCAGGGCGCATGCGATTTGGGTCTCGCGCATGACCTATTGCCGGGGTATATGCCCCTCTATGACAGCGGGGCGAAGGCGAAGTGGGAGTGGCAGTGGAAGTGCGAACTGCCGTCGGACCCGGGCATGGACGCGGCGCGGATGGTTTCGGCGTGCGGTACCGGCGAGCTTAAGGCTCTGCTTATCTTCGGCGAGAATGTCGCCCTCTCGGCCCCGAATACGCATGAAGCGATTAAGGCACTCGATAAGGTCGGGTTCCTTGCGGTGGCGGATATGTACCTCACGGAGACCGCGCAGCTTGCGGATGTTGTGTTCCCTGCGTGCTCGTTCCTCGAGAAGGACGGCACTTTCACGAATATCGAGCGGCGAGTGCAGCGTGTGCGGAAGATGATCGAGCCGGTGGGCGAGTCGTGGTCCGATCTTTCGATCATTTCGGCGTTGGCCTCGGCCTTGGGAGGGAGTGTGTCCGACGATCCTGCCGAGGTGATGGCTGAGATCGCGGCGAACGTGGGAGTGTATGAGGCGGTTTCGTATGCCGCTCTCGATGAGTCGTGGGGGCATCAGTGGCCGATGGTCGGCGCGATGCCGCAGTTGGCCCCGGTTCCGGCCACCGAGGCGCAGGAGAACCCCGATTACCCGATGAGGCTCATCGCAAGCCGGATCAACTTCCACCAGCAGACCGGCACGCTGGCTTCGCGAAGCCCGGTGCTGGCGCGGGAGTACCCGAACACGTTCGCGGAGTTGAGCAGCGCGGATGCGGAGAGGCTCAAGCTGCGGCCTGGGAGCCAGGTGAAAATTTCGTCGAAGGCGGGGAGCCTGACCCGGAGGCTCATCCTAAGCGACTCGGTGCCCGCTGGAAGCGTGCACGTCCCGTTATTCTTCGGAGGCGATTCGCCGAACTCTCTCGCGTCGGGCGAGTGCGACCCTGTATCGGGCGTCCCGATCTACAAGGGGTGCGCGGTGAGTGTGGAGGCTGTCAAATGAATGTCGGCGATGCCCTGATTCTCAAGAAGTCTGATCTGACGACCTTCTTCGCGAGCGTCTCGCACGATATGCGCCTCGTTGCCCCGAAGAGGAGATTCGGCGGCGACGTGATATTTGATGTCGTAGATTCGCCCAAGGAGATCGCGTGGGACTACGGCCATGACGTTTACCCGCCCAAGCGTTTCATGCTGGGCCACTATGAAGATATGTTCAAGTATCAGGCGAACGGGGATGTCCGGTTCGAGGACTTGGGCGAGGCCCCGAAGCAGGCGATAGTGGGTATTCGGTCGTGCGACGTGATGGCGATACGGTTCCAGGAGAAGTTCTTCGGCGCGCCGATTGTTGACCCATACTACAAGGCGCGGTCGGACAACACGGTCCTTTTCAGCCTGGTCTGCAACAAGCCGCCGAAGCGGGAGTGCTTCTGCATCTGCTGCGATTCCGGGCCGTATCTGGACGCTGGGCATGATGTTGAGATGACGGATTTGGGCGATGCGTATCTCTATCGAATCGGCTCGGAGAAGGGCCTTGCCGCAACCGAGCCGGGGGCATTTATGCTGGAGCCGACGGGGCCTGAAGCCCTGGCCGAACGCAAGCGCATCGAGCTTCAGGCGGATTCGCTCTTCCAGACGGTGTCTTATTTTGCCAAGGCGATTATGTTCATCTCGAACGACGAAGTGCCGGACAAGGTGTGGGAGGATTTGGGATCCACCTGCTTCAGGTGTGCGGCCTGCACCAATCTCTGCCCGGTATGCACGTGCTATACGGTCGATGACCGGCCCGAGGGCGAGGGGGCGTTCGTTCGGTGCAGATCGTGGGACTCGTGCCAGTTTTCGGGGTTCACTCGTGAGGCAAGCGACCACAACCCGCGCCCGACCTTCGGCAGCCGCGTGAAGCGCAGATTCTATCACAAGACGACCTACCAATATATTCAAAGAGATGGCACGCACGGCTGCGTCGGCTGTGGCCGATGTGTGAGCGCGTGCCTTACGAAGCTTGATGTGCCGAGCGTGATGAAGCGCATCAGGAGATCGATGAGCGAGTATTTGGAGCCACAGGTAAAGGCGGCGTCAGGCGAGGTGTAACTATGGAACTAACGGCGGCCAGACCAAGAAAAATGTGGGGAGTGACCGATCAGCCGAGCATGAACCTTTATGTGCCGATGGTCGCGGTCATAGACAAGATCATCGACGAGACCCCCGACAGCAAAACATTCAGGCTGCGGTTCGAGGACAAGGAGTATGCCAGGTCGTTCAAGTGGGAGCCGGGGCAGTTCGTGGAGGTGACCGTCTTCGGCGCGGGTGAGGCGCCTATCGGATTTGCATCGAACCCGTCCGAGAAAGACTTTTTCGAGTTGACGGTCGTTGAGCGCGGCAAGGTCACGGGAGCGATGCATCGGCTGAAAGTCGGCGACAAGGTGGGCGTGCGCGGCCCGCTCGGCAACTGCTGGCCTCTGGAGGACGTGAGAGGACAGGATATAGTGATCGTGGGCGGAGGCTGCGGCCTTGCTCCTCTTCGGCCCGCGATATACAGAATCCTCGAAGACCGCGCAAGCTACGGCGACTTCTGGCTGCTCTACGGCGCGCGGACCCCCGCCGACCGCAATTTCAAGTATGACCTCGAACTGTGGTCCGTGCGGGATGATATGCACCTGCTGGAGACGGTCGATGTTCCCGACGATACCTGGAACGAGGAGATCGGGGTCGTCACCGTGCTTTTCGAGAAGATGCGAATCAACCCATCGAAAGCCGTGGCGTTCACGTGCGGGCCTCCGATTATGATCAAGTTTGCGACCATCGCGCTGCTTAAGATGGGCTTCTCCGAGGACCGTATCGTGATGAGCCTGGAGCGATATATGAAGTGCGGCGTCGGCAAGTGCGGCCACTGCTGCGTGAACCATGTCTATCTATGCACCGAGGGGCCGGTGTTTACCTATAAGGAGCTGCTGTCGCTGCCGGAACTGAACCTGTGACGCACCTTGTTCGTCCGGATTTGCAATCCGGGACGAAAGGGGCAATCTGGGGATCTGTGATCCCCTTGCACGAACGTAAGGCTGGCGGGATTACAAATCCCGAGATTGCCGGAAAGGGTCCAGATTGCAAATCTGGCCCAACAGGTCTGCATGTTGATTGATGAGTTGAAAGATGCGCTTCGCGGTCGCGTTGTCGTTGTCGGTGTTGGGGATGCGAGCCGAGGCGACGATGCCGTCGGGCCGATGATCGCGGGGATGCTTGCTGATGCGGGCGTTGAGAATGTGATCGACGCCGGGGCGTCGCCTGAGATAGAGACCTGGAGGATTCGCGAACTCGCGCCGGAGATGGTGTTGTTCATAGACGCGGTCGATTTCGGGGGCGCGCCGGGTGACGCGGCTTTGCTAGCGCCGGATGTTTTGCGCTCGAAGGGGTTCGATACCCACCGAGCGCCGCTGAAACTTACGATGGGGTATCTGGAGAACGAGCTTGGGTGCACATGCAGGCTCTTGGCGGTTCAGCCGCGAGATGTGAGGCAGGGAGCGCCGATGTGCGCCGAAGTGAGCCGGTCCGCTGAAAATCTGGCAAAGATGATATTGCCCCGGTGTTTCGGGAATCTTGTTCCCGAAACGAACCGCACGTATCGGGAATAAAGTTCCCGATACACCGGAATGAGTCTGGAGAACGATATGGCTAACCAGCAGGAATATCTATCAGACCTATGGACGCACTTTCCTGACATCCTGGAGGGGTTCCAGGAGCATGTCAAGGACCAGGTCCTCGCCACGATTCCCCGTGAAGACCTGCCGGTCGTGGCAAAGTACGCCGTCAATCAGCTTGGCGCGCGGTTCGTGATTAGCGTTGGGACCGATAACCGTGAGAAATCCGGCGATTTCAGCATCTCCTATGTGCTCGCGTTCGACGAGGACAAGCGCTTCCTGGTGCTGCACTCCCGCGTGCCCGCGAACGACCTCAGGGTCGCATCCATCACACCCGAAGTCCCCGCCGCCGCATGGTCTGAGCGAGAGGCGTTCGACATGCTGGGGATCGAGCCGGTCGGGCATCCCGATCCGCGCCGCCTTGTCCTGCCTGATGATTTCCCCACCGATATCCACCCCCTGCGCCGTGAGATCGAATACAATGCCCGCTTCCCGTTCGAGCCGCTCAACACTCCGCCCCGAAAGGACGCTCCCGAGGGGACCACGGTGTTTCCAATGGGGCCGTTCTATCCTACGCTCGAAGAACCGGCCTACTTCAGGCTGTTTTTGGATGGCGAGACGGTGGTCGGGTCGGATTATCGGGGTTTCTACAATCACCGCGCGGTCGAAAAACTCGGGGACAGCGAGTTGAACTACAACCAGGTCCCGTTTGTGGCGCAGCAGATTTGCGGAATATGCGGGCAGGTCCACTCCTGCGCCTACTGCGAGGCCGTGGAGAGCGCGTGCGAGGTCGATGTGCCGATGCGCGCGAAGTATATCCGCAGCCTGCTCCTTGAACTTGAGCGCATCCACAGCCACCTGCTGTGGGTCGGCCTCGCGGGCCATATCATCGGGTTCGACACGGTATTGATGCAGCTCTGGCGGATTCGCGAACCGGTGATGTGGCTGATGGAGCGGGTCACCGGCAACCGCAAGCACTATTCATCCAATTTGATCGGCGGGGTGAGGTTCGACATCACCCCCGAGGCCGTCGATGACATCCGCCGGGTGATCGATAAAGTGGAGCAGGAGTTCAAGGCGGTCGTGGATGCGGTCGCGATCGATACGACCCTGATGGCGCGTCTGAAAGGCGTTGGGGTGCTTACGGAGGAAGAGGCGCGGTCGCTGGCGGTGGTGGGTCCAGTTGCGCGGGGTTCCAATGTGGCGATAGACTGCCGAGTGGACCATCCATACGCGGCCTACGCGGAACTCGGGGTGCAAAAGCAGGTGCAGGACGGGTGCGACATATGGGCGCGGACGCTGGTGAGGCTCTTCGAGACGTTCGAGTCGATCCGGCTGGTCCGCAAGTGCCTGGATGACATGCCGGCGGGGCCGGTGATGGCGAAGATCGACCAGGAGCTTCCGGCGGGCAGGATCGGGCTGTGCTCGGTCGAGGCCGCGCGAGGTGAGGCGCATCATTATATACTCTCGGGTGATGAGAACCGGCCGTATCGCTGGCGGGTGAGGGCGCCGACGTATCCCAACCTCCAGGCGGTGGGCGTTATGATCGAAGGGGAGCAGCTTGCGGATGTCCCGATATGCCTCGGGAGCTACGACCCGTGCTTCTCCTGCACCGAGCGCGTCGAGACGCTGGATGTCAACACGAACAAGATCCGCGTGTATACGAGGGAGGATCTGGAAGAGATGTCGAGGCGGAAGACCCATGTTTAAGGCGAAACTAAAAGAAGCCGTGATATGCTTCGGCGCGGGGCGGGTGACGCTCAAGTATCCGTTCGAGCCGGTGAAGGTCCCGCCGAAGTTCCGGGGCAAGGTCGAGTTCGACGCGCGCAAGTGCATCGGCTGCGGCGGGTGCGCGAACGTCTGCCCGCCGAGGTGCATCGTCATCGAGGATATGGGCGAGGTCGCGCGGATCGTGTTTTACCTCGACCGCTGTATCCAGTGCGCGCGCTGCTTCGAGGTCTGCCCTGAAAGCGCGATCTGGCCCACGGACCAGTTCGAGACCGCCACGCCCGATAAGGCCGACTTGAAGTCCGACATGAACGTCTGGATGTCGAGCTGCCAGAGGTGCGGGCGGTGCTTCGAGTACGACAACGCCATCGACAAGTTCGCGAGCAAACGCTGGCGGGGCAGGGGGCCGGGCGATGAGAACAAGCATGGGATATTCCCCACGAAGCCTCCGCTGGAGTTCACCCCGCCCAGGCCGCTCGTGAGGGAGGGTGAGGAGCAGCTATGATATCCGGACTGTGCAAGAAAATGTTCCCGAAGTCACTGTGGCTGTTCCATACGAACTGCGGCGCCTGCAATGGCTGCGACATCGAAGTGATCGACGTGCTCACGCCATATTATGATGTGGAGCGGTTTGGAATGAAGCTGGTCGGCAGCCCCCGGCATGCGGACGCGCTTGTGATATCGGGCTCGGTGAGCAGGCAGGTGGCCCCGGCGCTCAGGCGGCTGTATGAGGCGACCCCGGACCCGAAGGTCGTGATCGCCGTTGGCGCGTGCGCGGTGGGCGGCAATATCTGGTTCGATACGTATAATATCCTCGGCGGCGCGGATAAGGTCGTGCCCGTTACTATGCACATCCCCGGCTGTCCCCCGAGGCCGGAGGCGATAGTCTACGGCGCGGCCCTGGCGCTGGGGCTGGTGCCGAAAAAAGTTGCCGCACAGCACGAGGAGCATATCCCGCCCGGCTTCGATCTGGATAAATACCTTGAGGGGTGGAAAGACACACCCGCCGTGACTCCCCGGACGAGAGCCGGAGGGAGGGGGTGAGACGATGCAGTCGTTGGCGGTAGCGGTTATCGGCATACCGTTCTTGGGTGCCGTCGCATGCCTAGCGGTCAGGGATAAAGCCTCGAAGTATGTTGCTGTGGCGACATCGGTGCTGACTGCCATCGCGGCCATCGCGCTCTCGGTGGGCATGCCTCGCGTGACGGCTCTCTACGGCGGCCAGCCGTGGTTGGGACCGGCGGCGTCCAAGGGGGTGTGCGGGTATCAGCTCGATCCCCTGGCCATTTTGATGATGCTCGCCTCGACGGTGATTGGAGTCGCGATAACCATCTACTCGATTGGTTATCTTTCGCCCGGAAATCACGAGCACCCGACACGCTCCGGCCAGGCGCGGTATTACTTTTGGCTGATGCTCTTTGTAGGCTCTATGGTCGGAATCGCCCTCTCACCCACGCTTCTTCAACTTCTGATCTTCTGGGAAATGACCACCCTGTGCTCCTGGGCGCTGATTTCGATCTACGATAACCCCGAGAGCCTCAAGGCCGGCATGAAGGCGCTGGTGATGACGTCATTGGGCGGGCTGTTCTTCATCGGCGGGCTTGTGTGGGTGATGAGCGCGACCGGCTCGATGAGCTTTTCCGCCCTCGGGCTGATGTCCCCCAACGCCCGCGCGGGAGCGTTCGCGCTGTTTTTGATCGCCGCATGGGCGAAGAGCGCGCAGGTGCCGTTTCACACATGGCTTCCCGACGCGATGGCCGCGCCAACCCCGATCAGCGCCTATTTGCACGCGGCGGCGATGGTCAAGGCGGGTGTGTTCCTGACTGCAAGATTGCTCCTTGCGGGGTGGCATTTGCCGTCGGGGATGGGATTGTTGATCTCAATTGCGGCGCTGGTGACAATGTTCGCCGCGCTCTACCTCTATTTCTTCCAGGATGACATCAAGCGCCTGCTGGCCTACTCAACTATCGCGCAACTCGGATACATATTCCTGGGACTTGGGATCGGCACCCTGGGCGCGGATATGGCCTCGAGGGGGGCCGTGCTTCATATACTGATGCATGCCTGCGCGAAGACGACACTGTTTCTGACGGTGGGCGCAATAGCTTACGCAACGGGCACTCGCAGTATGGCCAAGCTCTCGGGACTGGGGCGCAGTATGCCCATAGCGGCGGTCGGGTTCTTCGTGGGAGCGTTCGCGCTTACGGGGATACCGCCGCTCGCGTGCTTCTGGAGCAAGATGTATGTGCTTGCGGGCGCGCTGCAGGTTGCGGGCGCGTTCGGGCCGGTGGCGCTGATACTGGTCCTGATAGAAAGCCTGATCGCGTTCGGATGGTTCCTTTGGGTCGGGCAGAAGGTCTTCTTCGGGGTTCCCACGCGAACAGCCAAGGCCAAAATGCAGCACAAGTCCGACACTGCTCCGGACGCGCAGCCTGAACCGGTTGGAGCCATGGACCCGCCGCCGAGCATGGACTGGGTGCTCATCGGCATGATAATACTCACTTTGGTGGCTCCACTTGTGGGCATACCGTTGGTTTCGCATTTGAGCATTCCATGACCGTTCTGAGCAACGAGGTTTGGGTTGGGGCCTTCTAACCTCTAACTTCCAACCTCTAACCTCTAGCTTCGGGGAGTTGGACATGATGGTTGGCATATATGTGGAGGTCGCATTTGCATTGCTGATCGCGGGCGCGATTGCCGCCGGGCTGATGCGTTCCTGGCGGTCGGCGGGGTGGATGGCGACGGTATTCGTCGGGGCCGCGACGGCGTTCGCGTGGATGGCGGCGTTGAGCGTCCTTGCGAGCGGCAAGCCCGCGCATGCGTTTATCGTTGCGCTGCCCGGCTTCGGAAGCGAGCTTAGCGTATCGCTGGACCTGCTCGGGGCAGGGTTTCTGCTGATCATTACGGCGGTCTCGTTCCTTTCGACCCTCTACTCAGTCGGTTACATGGGCATTTACAGGCACGAAAGCCCGGGCAGGTTTTATTTCCTGCTTCAGGTGTTCCTGGCGGGGATGGTTGGTGTGGTTTGTGTGGCGGACTGGCTGTTTTTCATCGTGCTGTGGGAGCTGATGACGCTCGCATCCTACTTCCTGGTCACGTTCGAGCGCGACAGCCCCGAGGCGGTGAGGGCGGGATTCAAGTATTTCGTGATGACGCATGTGGCGACTGCCGGGCTGCTGGTGACGGCTGTAGTGCTGTGGCGGATGACCGGATCGTTCTCATTCGAGGCCCACAGGGCCGGGATGGAGATGCTTGGGCCGGTCTTGCGGAATCTGCTACTTGCGCTGTATTTGATCGCGTTCTCGACAAAGGCCGGTATTTTTCCATTCGGCGATTGGCTCCCCGACGCACACCCGGCGGCCCCTTCAGGGGTTTCGGCGATACTCTCCGGGGTGATGATCAAGCTTGGAGCCTACGGCGTGCTGAGGGTGTTCTGGGGGATGCTGCCGGACGCGGGCACGCGCGCGGAACTAATGACCTGGGGCGTGATCATCGCCGCGCTCGGGACGCTGTCGGCATTTGTGGGCGGGGTCACCGCAATGCGCCAGAATGACAGCAAGCGCCTCCTGGCGTTCTCCAGCATCAGCCAGACAGGGTATATCTTTCTCGCGCTGGGTATTGGGGTCGCGTTCACGGGCCACAAGGGTCTCGAAAATCTGGCGCTGCTGGGTTTTCTCGGAGCGGGATTCCATATATTGAACGACGCGGTCTACAAGTCGCTGCTATTTATGAGCGCGGGTTCGGTATTGTTCTCCACCGGCACGCGTGACCTGAACAAGATCGGCGGCCTGTCGGCCGTGATGCCTATTGCCGCCGGAGCGGGGCTTATCGGCGTGCTCAGTCTCGCGGGCCTACCGCCGACCAACGGTTTTGCCTCCAAGTGGGTTATCTACCAGGCGTCCATATCCGGAGGGCTTCAGTTTGCGCCGTTCATAGCGGCGGCGGTGGTGGCCTTCTTCGTAAGCCTCAGCACACTGGCGTATGCGCTCAAGTTTTACAGTACGGCATTTCTGGGAGCCACGGATGCCCCTCAGCCGACCGTGCCGCTGCCGGGGACTATGAACTTGGCACAGGGAGTGTTGGCGCTGGTGTGTATCGCCGTGGGCCTGAGTCCATTCTGGGCCATGGGGGCCGTGAGCCGCATATTCGGCGCGGGCCTTTCTCAGGCATTCTATGTGACCCGCAGTGGCAGCTTTGGCACGCTTCCCACGGGCGGCGCTATATCGGCGGCGTGGAGTCCGCTGCTTCTCTTCGGCGGACTGCTGGTCTGTTTTCTAATTGCTGAGCTCATCAGAAGCTCGGGGCGCGCTCAGGTGCGGGCCGTTCCAAACTGGCTGTGCGGCGAGGAGCACCCGTCCGATGAGCTTCGTTTCAGGGCGAAGGGGTTCTACTCGCCGTTCAACGAGGCGTTCGCAAAGGTATACCCGCACGTGCCGATCCCGCGCTGGCCGGGTCTGAAGAGACTCCGCGCGGCGCTGGACCTTGACACATGGCTCTATAACCCGCTGGTCCGAACGGGCGGGAACGCGGTCGATAAGGTCAGCCGGTCGCACGTCGGCATCCCGCAGCTATATATGATATGGCAGGTGGCCGGGATGGTCTTGGTGATCGCCGTGCTGATCTGGGTGGTGAAGTAGAGTTGGAGGTGGCTATGCCGATAACCAACGCGATAATAAATGGCGCGGTGGCCCTGGTCCTTGCGCCCATCTTTGATGGCGCTGTAAGGAAGGTCAAGGCAATTATCCACTCGCGAAAGGGGCCGCCGCTGACGCAGACATATATCGACATATTGAAGCTCCTGGGCAAGGAAGACCTGCGCTGTACTACGAGCGCGATGTTCCGGTTCGCCCCGGCGGTCGCGCTCGCGTCGTTCCTGGTTGTGGCGGTGCTGACGCCGATGGGAGCGGGCGCCACGGGTGGGCGCGGGGACATGATTACCTGGATATATTTCCTTACCCTCGGGGCGGCGGCAATAATCCTTATGGCGGCGGCGTCAGCAAATCCGTTCGCCAGCGCCGGGGCCGCGCGCGAGGTGATGATGATGCTCTCGGTGGAGCCGATAGTCGTGGCGGCGCTGATAACGGCGGCGGTGAAGAGCCAGTCGCTGAAGCTCGCGGACATGTCGACGTGGAACATCGGCGCGGGGCCGTCGGTTTCGATGGTCGCCGCCGGAATTGCGTTTTTCCTCGCGCTTCAGGCGACCATGGGCAAGCTGCCGTTCGACATAGCCGAGGCCGAGAGCGAGATCGTGGACGGGCCGTTGATGGAGCAGAGTGGGCCGAACCTGGCGCTGCTTAAGCTCGCCCTGCTGGTGCGTCAACTCGTGTATGCGCTGCTGCTGGTGCAGATATTCGTGCCATGGCCGGTGCTCAAGCCCTGGCCGCTCGCCGTGGTGGGCGCATTGGTCAAGGTATTGATTCTCTTCGTGCTGGCGGCGGTGGTCGAGGCCGTGAGTCCCAGAATGCGGATCGATAAGGCGATGAACTACATGGGCAGGCTGCTGTTTGTGTCGCTGGCGGCCCTGGCCTTCGCGGTGATCGGGGTGTAGATATGGTAAGCACGAGTTTGGTCCACACTTTGAGCCTGATGATGATATTCACGAGCTTCGCGGCGGTCGAGGCGCGAAACCTGCGGCACGCGACGGTCGCCTATTTCTTCCAGGCATTGTTGATATGCGGCCTGTTGGCGGCGTATTCGGCGCAGAACAGCGCACTGATCTATTGGGCGGCGACCGCGCTCGTGACGAAGGCGATACTGGTCCCGTGGTTCCTGTGGAGATCGACTGAGGGAACCGAGGTGGAGACCAGGCCCGTGATCGGGTTCGGCGTCTCGGCGGTGCTGCTGATCGTGGCGCTGAGCTTGATGTATAAGCTCATGCACATGCACGCCGGGCTTTTCATCAACGTGACCGGTGGGCTGAGGGAGCTTGCGGGGACGAACCTGGCTGTCGCGTTTACTGTATTCGCGCTGGGACTCTATGCGATACTTACCCGGCGCGACGCGATCAAGACCGTTATCGGCCTGTGCCTGCTCGAAAACGGCGTCCATCTGAGTCTGGTGAGCCTGGCCCCGACGATCAAGGAGACGGCTCTCGCGGGCATCGCCACCGAGGTGGTCGTGACCGTGTATCTGCTCCTTTATATCATCGGCGGCGTACGCGAGAAGTTCGCGACCACCGACACCTTCAAGCTGTCGGAACTCCACTGGTAGAGGTGCTGCTATGCCAACCGAAGTCGTAAGCAATCTGCCCGCGCTCGTGGTGATCGTTCCCACGGCGGCGGGGGTGCTGATACTGATCCTGGGCCGGTTCATTGGCTGGGCGCGGGAGGCGCTTGCGCTGGTTGGGGCACTGGGCGCGTTCGCGTTGTCAATCGGCATCGCCGTGGCTGCGCTGGACGGCAACGCGCTCACCTCGTTCGGGAGGCAGTTCTACGCCGATTCGCTGAGCGCGCTTTTGGTGTCGCTGGTGTCCGGGATCGGCTTGCTGGCCACGATCTACTCGCTCAGATACATGCGCCATCAGGTCCAGGAGGGCGGGCTGCCGCACACGACCTCCGCAGGCCGAATCACGACGTTCTACGGCTGGCTGATGTTCTTCATCTCGACGATGCTCTGGGCGTGTCTGTCGAACAATATCATCATGCTCTATGTGGCAGTGGAGGCGAGCACGATCGCGAGCGGGCTGCTGGTCGCGTTCTATTGGGACAAGCGCGCGCTGGAGGCCGGATATAAGTATTTGATGCTCCTTACGGTCGGGATCACGTTCGCCCTGTTCGGATGCGTGCTGGTATATGCGGCCGGAGCGGCGGTCCTCGGTGGGCACAGGGGGTTGCTGCTGTCGGACCTCAAGTCGGTCGCGGGGAGCTTTCCGGCGACGACCGTGGCGCTCGCGTCGGCGTTTCTGATAGTCGGGTTCGGGACCAAGGCGGGGATCGCGCCGTTCCACCCCTGGCTGCCGGACGCCCACGCCGAGGCTCCGACTCCCGTGTCCGCGCTGCTCTCGGGGGTGATGCTCAAAGTCGCCGTCTATGCGCTGGTGCGAACCGTCAGCCTGTTCTACCCGGGCTTCTCGCCCGTGGCGATGTTCGTGCTGGGGCTGGGCATATTCACCCTGATAATCGGCGACCTGATGGCGCTCGCGCAGAACGACCTGAAGCGCATGCTTGCATATTCGTCGGTGAGCCAGATGGGTTACGTGCTGATGGGGTTCGGCATAGGCACGCAGTTGGGCATCTACGCGGGGCTTTTTCACTTGCTGAACCACGCGCTGGCGAAGTCGCTTTTGTTCCTCGCCGCAGGCTCGGTGATCTACTCCACGGGCGCGCGCGGCATATCGAGCCTTGGGGGGCTTGCGAAGAAGATGCCGATTACGTCGTTCTGCTTCTTTGTGGGCGCGCTTGCAGTGTCGGGTCTGCCGCCGTTCAACGGTTTTCAGAGCAAACTGGCGCTATTCGTCGCGGGCGCGAGCGCGGGCGACTGGTGGGCGGTCATCTTCGGGATCGCCGCGAGCTTAGTCACGCTCGTGGTGCTTGTGAAGGCCGCGAAGAACGTTTTCTGGGGCAAGCTCTCGGAAGCGGCGTCGGCCCCCGGCGTGAGGGAGGCCCCCGCAAGCGTCCTGATCGCGATGGTGATCCTGGCCGCGCTGTGCCTCGGTATCGGGCTGTATCCGAAGGCGGTCTATGCGCCGCTGAGAGCAGCGTCGGCGATGGTTAAGACAGTGAAATCCGCTCCATCGAATACATTAGCGCAGGCGAAAAATGCACGGAACATCAACCGCTGAGCGAATAGTCTCGATTGCCTCGTCACACGCCTCGGCGCTCGGGCTGCCGTCCGTCAAAGTCGTACGGGTCAGGATCGCGGCGTGGTCCCACATAACTGAGGATGAACTCCGCGCGTGCTTTGAATCGGCCAGCCGGGGCAAGCCGACGGAGGGCGCCGATCTGAAAATCGATATCTACGAGCCGTCCTGCCGCTGCGAAGCCTGCGGAAAAGACTTCAACCCGGACAGATTCACCCTCCGCTGCCCCTCGTGCGGAAGCCCGCGAGTAGTGATGGACAAGTCGCGCGAGGTGGAAGTGGAGAGCGTCGAGGTCTAGCAAATCCTCGGCAGCAACTCCCCTGACGGCACTGAAAGAATCCGGCTGGTTCCCAGGCTCGTGCGGACTTGCACACGGCCCGAGGGGGTGGGGTGGACCTCGCCGATGATCCGGGCTTCGTCTCCATAGCGGCTCCAGCGAACCACCTCCAGCGCCCGCGTTGCGTCCTCGGGCGATACGAACACGAGCATCTTCCCCTCGTTCGCCACCTGGAACACATCCAGTCCGAGCGCCTCGCAAGCCGCTGCGATTGCGGGCCTCACTGGGACCGCGCACTCCTCGATCTCGATCATTACACCGGATTGGCGGGCGATCTCGTTCAGACTCGATGCGAGGCCGCCGCGGGTGGGGTCGCGCATCGCGTGGATATCGCAGCCGGACTTGATCAGGTTCAGAACGATGTCGGTCAGCGGCGCGCAATCACTAAGAATAGACTCGGACTCCAGCAGCCTCTCCCGCGCGAGCATCACGGCGGTCCCGTGGTCTCCTACGGAGCCGGAGAGTATCACCCTGTCACCCGGCCTGGCGCATGCGCCCGAGACTCCAGGGCGCAAGATGGTCCCAACTCCCGAGGTGGTTATGAACACCTTGTCCGCGAGGCCGCGCGGGACGACTTTGGTGTCACCGGTAACTATGTCTACTCCGGCCTCGCGGGCCGTGTCACGCATCGAAATCGCGATCCGCTCAAGATTGCCGACTTCAAGACCCTCTTCTATTATGAACGACGCCGACAATGCGACGGGGCTGGCAGCGGACGTGAGTAGATCGTTCACCGTCCCGGCGACAGCGAGCCGCCCAATATCACCGCCCGGAAAGAAGATCGGGGCAACCACGAACGAATCAGTCGTGAACGCGACCATGCCCGCGTTCATATCCAGCACGGCGCTGTCGTCGCGGGAGGCGCCATTGGGCGAGTAGACGGAAAGGAAGACTCGCTCGATCATGTCGGTCATCGCCTGGCCGCCGGAGCCGTGGCTAAGTGTTATTCGGTCGGCATCGGTTCGCAAATCCTAAAATCCTCCGTATTTGAACGCGGCGGCGCACGCGCCTTCGCTCGAGACCATACACGGGCCAAGCGGCACAATCGGCGTGCATGCGTTTCCGAAGTGCGCGCAGTCCACCGGCGATATCGCCCCCCTCAGCACATCCGCGCACATGCACGCCGACTCTGACGCGGGAGGGACAGCGTTCACAGTTTCCGCGAACCGCCTTCGCGCATCGAATGCGCCGTAGCGGTCTGAAATCGCAAGCCCGCTGCCGGGAATCATTCCCAGTCCTCGCCAGACAGCATCGGATGGCACGAACATTTCGTTTAACAACTCCGCCGCGCGCTTATTCGCCAAATTCTGAACGGCCCGAGGATATGTATTACTCACGCATGGCGAGCCGCTCTCAATTTGCCGCAATATGGATTCGACACCCAGGAGCATATCCACCGGCTCGAACCCGGCCACCGCGCATGGCACGCCGAGTTCCCTTGGAATAAAGTCATAGGCGTCCGCGCCGATGACTGTGGTTACATGCCCCGGCAGGAGCAGGCCGGACACGTTCAGGTTGCCGTCGGAGAGAAGCGCCCTCAATGCGGCGGGCATTGTCTTGTGCACACAATAGACGGAGAAGTTGGCGACACCATCGCTCGCCGCGGTCTTGATCGCGAGAGCGACCGCGGGAGCCGTAGTCTCGAACCCGATTCCAAAGAATACGACCTCATCGCCGGGATTCTCACGCGCGATATCGACTGCATCCATCGGTGAATAAACCACACGTACATCCGCGCCCTCCCCCCTGAGCCGTTCGAGGGAGGTTTCCGAGCCAGGCACGCGGAGCATGTCGCCAAATGAGACCAATATAGCCCTTTGTTGCTTCGGCTGCATGCAACCGAAGCAATCACATGTACCCATCGCCAGGAATGCGTCGATGTCGCGTTGATCTGTGACGCATACCGGGCAGCCGGGGCCGGATACCAGCCTGACCCCCGCCGGAAGCAGCGACCGCAGCCCGAACCGCGCCGCCGACATCGTGTGAGTGCCGCATACCTCCATTACAGCGGCCGACCCAGGGGCCATCGCCGCCAGCCGCGAGCATATCTCGGCCACCAGCGCCCGGTCGCGGAACTCCTCACTGAACTTCATTGGTGATTCCCCTGAGCAGAGACAGAGTCGCCCGTGCCTCGTCCTCATCAACCTTTGCTATGGCAAGCCCCGCGTGCACGAGCACGTAATCGCCGATGCGAATGCCGTCCAGCAGGTCCACCCGGACCCTCCGCGCAAGGCCGTCCACCTCCGCGACCGCGACTTTACCACTGATCTCAGCGACCCTCATTGGTATTGCAAGGCACATAGCATTCTTCCTTCTGTTTGAGCTTGGCCGCCGCGACTGCCACCTGGCCGTAGGATATGCACGCGTCGTTCGGCGGCAGGAGCTTGTGTATAATTACCTCGAACCCCAGCCTTATAAGTTTCTCCCGCAGGCGGATCAGGATCAAAGCGTTCTGGAAAACCCCGCCCGAGAGCGCCACGAGGTTGAGGCCGGTCATCTCACGCGCCTGCTCACAGGCGTTCCCGAGCATCTCGACCAACGAATTGTGGAACCGCGCGGATATTGTTGGAATGCCCGTGCCGCTCATTCGATCATCCATGGCGGCGCGGAACAGCGACATCGTGTCCAGTATAATCATATCCGCGTCGAATTGCACTTGGGTCGGATAGAGGCCGGTCTCGCGCTCTTCCGCCGACATCTCAAGCTCAATCGCAGGCTGACCCTCGTAGCTCCGCTCGCGGCACGCGCCGATAGCCGCCGAGACCGCGTCAAAGAGCCGCCCCGCGCTGGAAGTCATCGGCGAGTTCAACCCTGTTTCCAATTGATGGCGTGTGGCCTGAAATTCCAGAGGCGATAGGTTAAGCGAAAGTGAGCCTGCCGCTCTTTCCCAATCCTGCCCATAGGCCTCGTGCAGATATGCGGCAGCCATCCGCCTCGGGTTGCGCACGGCGGCCTCGCCCCCGGGCATCCTGACCTGAGCGAAGCGCCCGATCCGGTCGAAGCCCGCAAGGTCGGCAAGCAAAACCTCTCCGCCCCAGACAGTGCCGTCGGTCCCGAAGCCCGTGCCGTCCAAGGCAACGCCGATGCACCGCTCAGCGCGGCCATTCTCGGCAAGACACGCGGCAATATGGGCATGATGGTGCTGAACAGCGATGAGCCTTGCGCCGGGCCGGTCCTTTGCGTAGCGCGTGCTCAGATAGTCCGGGTGCAGGTCATGGGCAACGATCCCCGGCTCGCGGCGGAACAGCGCAAGGAAGTGCTCGATTGCATATTGATAATAATCGAACGTCTCCGCTGTGTCCAGGTTGCCGATGTGCTGGCTCGGAACGGCCTTCCGCCCCCAGCCCAGGCAAAACGTGTTTCTTTGCTCGGCTCCCACTCCAAGGACGCACTCGCACTCGATTGGCAGATCGATGGCATCAGGCACAAACCCCCGCGCCCTGCGCATGATCATCGCGCCTGACCCGATGGGCCTGACCACCGAGTCATCGCACGGGACATGTATGTTGCGGTCGTGCATCAGAAACGCGTCCGCCATCCCAGCCAGTTTCCGGCGCGCACATGTATTAGTGAACGCGAGAGGCTCCTCGCTCAGGTTTCCACTCGTCATCACCAGCGCCGACGGCGAATGGCGGAACAGCAGCGCGTGGAGCGGCGTATACGGCAGCATCAGCCCAAGGTATTGGTTGCCGGGGGCCACGTGCTCCGATACGCCCGTGGTCGCTCTTTGTTTCGCCAGTACAATAGGCCGTTTGGGTGAAAGAAGCAAATCCCGCGCGGCGTCATCGATCTCGCAAAGGCGCTCGGCCTCCTCCATATCGCGGACCATCAGCGCGAACGGCTTCGACACGCGGCCCTTACGCTCTCTCAACGTGCGCACGGCTTCGTCATTCATGGCGTCGCATGCAAGGTGGAACCCGCCCAGGCCCTTGATCGCCACAACTTTGCCGCTTGTGAGCAGCCACCCCACTGCTTCCACAGAGTTGTGCTCGACTACACTCCCGTCTAACTCAAGCCAAACACGAGGCCCGCACACCGGGCAGGCGGTCGGTTCGGCATGGAATCGGCGGTTTATGGGGTCGCGATACTCCGAGGCGCATTCGGGGCACATCTTGAAGGCGGCCATGGTCGTGCTCGGTCTGTCGTAGGGCACGCGCCGAATGATGGTGAACCTCGGCCCGCAGTTGGTGCAATTCGTGAAAGGATAGGCACGCCGCCTGTCCTGGGGGTCATCGATTTCGCGGAGGCAGTCTCCGCACGCGCCGATATCCGCGGGCACGACGCTGTCCGGGCATGTAACATCGGCTTTGCTCTCGATTATCTGAAATCCCTCGTATCCCGCAGGGTCGGCGTTGATCGAGACAACAGAGTCGATCCGCGCAAGCTCCGGCGCATCAGCCTGGAGGCCGAGGACGAACGCATCGAGCGCGGTGGTGGGCCCTTCGACCTCGATCTCGACACTGCCCGAGGTGTTGCGCACCCATCCCGCGAGGCCGTGCCTGCCCGCAAGCCGGTATACAAACGGTCTGAAACCCACGCCCTGCACCACGCCGGTCACGCGAATCTTCCGTCCACGGGTTTGTTCTCGTGTGTCCAATGGTTGATCCTGATGAGTCGATGCTATTGTCCGGATCGAGCATTCACAGTATATTTTACTACATTTATTACCTGATTTGCCTGTTTTAGGTTCGCCGCTCAAAAAACGACTTGACAGCCTGGCGCAAGATGTGGTACAAAGCTCATGTATGGACACAAAGTCCGGATCTCAGGAAGCGAGATTCCGGCAGTATTTTTGCCAGGGTTTGTGAACGGATTCACAAGTTGCCGGCGACTTGGGAGGGTAACGTGGGAGTCCGTTGGAGTTCAGGTGTTTGTTTGCTATTTTTGCTTGTGATTGTTCTCACAAGCGTGTTTGTATCTCAGGCCATTGCCCTGGATCGGATCCACAAGCAGGCCGCCATACGTAGCACCGCGCCAGGACCGGCGGGAGCCTCGGAGGGTGGTTATGTACCTTACCATAACGGCGCAACCCTGATCTGCTCAGATTGCCACGTGATGCACGCGAGCGCCCAGCACGACTATGCCGGCGCCGGCGCTGCTTACGTGGGCGATCCGAACCCGCGGCTGCTCAAAGCCGGCGACAGCGTTGACCTCTGCCTGGCCTGTCACGACGGCCGGCAGGGAATCCCGGACGTGCTTGGACCGGACACGAACGGCCTCACTGAACGATCAGCGGGTTTCTTTGAAGCTGTGGACGCTCCGAACTTCAAAGGGCACAACCTGGGTAAGGGGCTCTCGGGCTCATCTGGACTTTGCGAGCGCTGCCACTTTGGAGGAGAGTTCGCCACCGCGAAGGTCACATGTGTCGACTGCCACAACCCTCACGGGAACGGCAACGCGCGCAACCTCCAGTGGGCATCATGGCCGGGAGGAGAGCCTCCGTTCGGACTGATAGTGAATCCCTCGGCCACTGGTATGGCCAAGTATGAACGCGCTAATGTCGCTTATGGAACAATGAACTCGGATACCCTCCGTGAAGTGAGCAACATGTGTCTGGACTGCCATCACGTGTTCTCTGGGGGCAGTTACATCGACCCGGACGGCGACGGAATTCACAGCCGGCATCCCACCTACGACAGCGAGCGCACTTCACCGAACAATATCCTGCAGGGTGGGGCGGGCGGGACGACCAGCCCCGACCACTGGCTCGGGGGCGCGGGATCGGGCTTTGAGGATGCAGCGAGAGTGCCATTTGTAGTGAGCGGAGCAGCGAACTTCACCAGCGCAACCGTCGTGAACTCAACCAGCAACGGCGTGTTCTGCCTGTCCTGCCATAAGGCCCATGGCAACTCCCACGCGTTCAGCCTCACCTGGTCGCCCGGCGGCAACGCTCGTGGATGTGACCAGTGCCACAATATCGCGGGAAGCTAGACCGTGTTGAAGATATGCGTCGGGGGGCTTTTTGCCCCGGCGCAATTATTTTGCATTCAGCCAAGCAGATGTATTGACATCGGATAATGTGGGTGGTATTATATATCTCGCGCCTGGGGAAGGCATTTCCCGAGGCGCGAATTGTTCCTTGAAAGTTGAATAGTGCAAGCGTGCAAAGTGTATGAGTTTCAACTTAGTTAAGTGCCGTCATTTATGGCGGCGGATAGAGCTTTCCAAAGTAGTTATCGAGTTTGCGCGTTGGCGGTTGGCGAGTTTTAACCCGCTAACCCGAAACTCGCAAACCCACAACTTTTTCTTATGGAGAGTTTGATCCTGGCTCAGGACGAACGCTAGCGGCGTGCCTAAGAAATGCAAGTCGAGCGAGGTCAGAGAGCTTGCTCTCGAAGCCTAGCGGCGAACGGTCGCGTAACACG
>JAMCYN010000031.1 GCA_023474015.1 Armatimonadota bacterium | reverse complement strand
AATAGAGACATTTCGTCCAAGATACTGCTTTGCTTCAGGAATAAACATCTTTCTACCCCCTGGCTCCAAGGCGTTTAACGCACAAAAAAGCCGAGCCACCAAAGTTAAATTGCCAGTGATCAAGGACCCCCGCGCGCCCCAGGCCTCATGTAGACGGCCCATCTGCCGGACGGCTTACATCGCCGGCGGTGCCTGATCACCAGCAACTCCTACTTCGGCGGCTCGGCTGACATCCCGGATGGTGGAAAAACCCATCGAGCATGCTCGAGGTCTTCCCGCTCAGCCCGGCTTAGTCCCGTTGGCTTTGCGTCCCCACCTTTCGGTGGGTTTGCTATTGTCGGTAGTTGCTTACATTAGGGTTATGCCTTGTATGAGATAGGGTTTATGCTGGGGGGATTACCGGTTTCTAAGGAGGATCCAACATGTCAAATTGTAACACACCGGTATAGCCTGACCTTGCTATACAATCAGACGTAAGTTCCGCAGCTTCTACAGCCTTACGTCAGTGCATGCTGCGGGAATTGACGAGTTACTGCGGTCGCTCCTTACGAAAACAGATTGCCGGGGTTGAGTATCATGTCAGGGTCGAACAGCGCCTTAAGCGCGCGCATCTGGTCGATGGCATCCCGGCCATACATCAACTCAAGAAACGGTGCCTTGAGCTTGCCTATCCCGTGCTCGGCTGAAACCGAGCCGCCGATATCCACGATGCGCTTCGCCCAGGACAGATACATCGACTTGCCCAGCTCGTACTCCTCCGTGCTATTGGGCAGTATGTTCACATGAACATGGTTGTTGCCGATATGACCGAATACGACCGATTCTAGCCCGCTTTCTTTCAGCGCATCGTTATACATCGCCATCGCGGACTCCAGATGCTCATCCGGCACGGACATGTCGGTCCCTAGTTTCGTCAGCTCGGGACATGTCCTTTTTCGCTCGTCGATCAGCAGGTTCACTGCCTCCGGGGTGGCATGTCGAAACGCCTTCAGAGGGGCAAGCTCGCGCTCGGTAGTGGCAAACCAAGTGTTCTCGTCGCTGACTCCCAGCCCGGCAAGAGCTTCCATGACTCCAATTACCGCCTCCTCGAGATGCTCGTCGGTCTCACCGTGGAACTCGGTGTAAAGCGCAGTGTGGAAGCTGGGCTTGAGAGTCGGAATCTTCTCGAACGCGCTGTAATTGGACTTCATCTTTCGCAACAAATTCAGCGAATCGCTGTTGAAGAACTCAATGGCGGCGGGAGGCGAGGATATCCGATCGAACCCTTCAACCGCCTCGCCGCGCAGTATGCGCACCGATTTAAGCGCCGCCTCTTCAGACGAGAGGAATATCGTCAGGCCGTTGA
The DNA here is from genome assembly GCA_023474015.1 of Armatimonadota bacterium. The sequence goes on along the minus strand of JAMCYN010000031.1, from coordinate 6,855 downwards.
TGGCCTTCGGCGTCGGAATAAGTCGCAGCTCGATCTCGGTGATTACGCCAAGAGTGCCCTCCATTCCGATGAAGAGGTCTAACATGTCCATGCCATCCGCCGCGTAATAGCCTGCCGCTGATTTGACGGAGGGCATGGCGTAAGCGGGAACGCTGCCCGAGATGACGCGGCCACCTTTGGTCACAAGCGAAAACGACCGTCCTTGAGCACGTATTTCACCGCGCCTGATCCGAATGGCATCGCCGTCGGCGAGCACTATTCGGATCGAGTTAACCCAGTTGCGTGTCGGGCCGTAGTGGAATGTAAGAGCGCCGGAGGCGTTGCATGCGACCATGCCGCCGATGGAAGCGGAGGTTTCGGTTGGGTCGGGAGGAAAGAACAAGCCATGCCCGTCAATCGTTTCGCGGACATCGGACAGCAGGGCTCCAGGCTGGACTGTCAGGCTATATTCACCGGCTCGCTCGTCACGGCGAATATGGCCAATCGCCTTCATGCGGCTAAGGTTCAAGATGTGGCCGCCATGCGGAACGGCCCCCGCGGCGATGCCCGTGCGAGCGCCCTGTATGGTGATGACACTGCCGCGTGCGCGATTCTCGTTAATCAGGTCAACGACTTCCGTTTCGGCTCTTGGAAAAGAGATTGAGTCCGCCGTGCCTATGTAACGAGACTCGTCGCGCAGGTATTCATCATACTCAGGGCGCCATGAAGTGGCCATCACACACCGCCTTTACAGTTATCTACCTGACTATCATGTTCTTCGGATCAGACAAAAGCGAGGGCGATACCACAATCGGTATCGCCCTGTGAATAGATAATATTAAACATCGACTCGAAGCCTAAAGCGCGACTGCCGGCTCCCTGATCTCGAATTTATAGCCGACGCCCCAGATCGTGGTGATCCGGCACGGGCTGCCGTTGACCTCGATCTTCCTGCGGAGCCGCTTGATGTGCTGGTCGACGGTTCTCTCGTCGCCATAGAACTCCTGGTAGGCCCACACCTGCTCCAGAAGCTGCTCGCGGGTGAAGACGCGGTTGCGGTTGGAGGCGAGATACCAAAGGAGATCGAATTCCTTGGGAGTGAGGTCCACTCTCATATCGCCGACAACGACTTCCCTGGAGATTCTGCTGACCGCGAGGCCCGGCAGATTCAGAACCTGCTGCTCGTCGGGGCTGGGAACGTAGGCGGCCCTGCGGAGAACGGCTTTGACACGTGCAAGAAGCTCCCTCGGGGAGAACGGTTTGGTGACGTAGTCATCGGCGCCGATCTCGAGGCCCAACACGCGGTCGACTTCGTCGACTCTTGCGCTGAGCATAATGAGCGGGACATTGCTGGTCTTGCGGATTTCCTTGCAGACATCCAGCCCGTCCACACCGGGAAGCATAAGGTCAAGGATAACAAGGTCCGGCTTCTGTGACCGGATCATCTCAATGCCCTCGGAGCCGTCTCCGGAGCACAGTACTTCATATCCCGCCTTCTCAAAATAAAGAGTAATAAGTTCGCAAACGTTCTCTTCGTCATCAATTACAAGCACTTGCGGTTTGCCGGTGCCGGTTTCATCTTTCTTGAGTACGTTTTCCATGAAATAAGCTTACCTCGACTGTTTCTATTAGCATTTTGCCTTCCGGCTAAACTCATCTGGACTCAGTATAAGCGGTTTTACCTTGTATGTCAAGGGTGAAACAAATAATCAGCAAAAAAAGTCTTTCTCAGCACACAATAGCACCGAGTACGGCATTAAACAGCCGCCTTCGCAGGTGTCGAAACTGTGTTCCGTCGTCCTTCCGACAGACTCTGTTGGTGAGGAGCACGCTGCACAATTCGTATTCGGGATCGAGTATTATCGCCGTTCCAGTGAACCCAGAATGCCCCACCGTGGAGCTCGATGCGAGGTCACAGGCGGGCAATATTTCGTTCGGGGAAATGAACCATCCGCCCAGGGTGTGTCCGCCCACGTCGTTAGATATCGCATTTAAGAACATCTTGTTAAGCATCGCCGGGCCGAATGGGCCGTTTCCGCCCGGTTGCATAAGGTTGTGACAGAAAATCGCCAGGTCCCGTGAGGTGGAAAACAGCCCGGCATTTCCAGCGATTCCACCAAAAGCGAATGCGTTGGGATCATGAACTTCTCCAAGAAGTTTCCAGTTGCGTAGAGGACAATTGTCGGTTATAGCTATGACGTGGCCGGCGCCGGGCTCGGGATTAAACACGGTCTCCGTCATCCCGAGCGGCCCGAAGATGCGCCTGTATGTGAATAAATCGAGACTCTCTTCCGCCACCACTTCAGCAACCAGCCCGAGCATTAAGTAGCCGAGGCAGCTATATTTGTAGATCGTCCCAGGCTTCGAGCAGAGTTGGACATCGAAAAGGCCCGCGATTGCCTGTTCGCGCGATTGACCATTTGAGTATAGGTCGGCGGCGGCGGGCAGCCCGGAGGTGTGTGTCAACAGGTGGCGGAGAGTGACTTCAGTGAGGTGCGGCAGCTCTATTTCAGGAAAGAACTCGCCGATCTTCTGCTCGAGGTGGATAGCGCCGTCCCGGCACAGCAGCAGGATGGACGGAGCTGTCGCGACGGGTTTGGTGAGCGAAGCCAGGTCAAAAAGCGTGCCCTCATCGACCTCAATGTCGCGCGCGAAGTCCGTGTGCCCACTGCAGGAAACGAGTGCGGTAACGCCCTTCCTAGCCACCCACAGGACTCCGCCGGGATAGAGTTCACGCTCGGTGCCTTCGTTCAATATCTCGACCACTCGCGCAAGCCGCGCGTGGTCGAATCCGGCTTTTTCGGGATCGGGCTTTGTCAGGTTCATCTCTGATTCCTCCTGGGAGCAACTCCTGAAGGTCAGTATACCACCAACTTCAGATTATGGCGGAGGTATTTGCTCTTGCTCCAATATGTGATGGAGGGCAGGGGTAAGGGGGTAGCGTATCTGCGAAGCGTCGGGTATAGGATGTGTTGTGTTACCATGGTATACTTATATCCGCTCCTAATCCTTCAAACCAGGTGAATAATTGCAGCGAACCGTAGACTACCAAGACGGCAAAATTATAATGATCGACCAGACGCGCATTCCCGCCGATCTGGTAAATGTTGAGATATCAGACTGCGACGCGCTTTCGGATGCAATCAAGACCATGAAGGTTCGCGGAGCGCCCGCTATCGGAGTGGCCGCCGCATTGGGTATGGCTCTGGCTGCTCGCGGTTCGCAAGCGAGCGGGTCGCGCGAGTTATATGAGGACATCGAGAACGCGGCGGCGATGCTTAAGCGCACCCGCCCGACGGCTGTCAACCTTTTCTGGGGTATCGACCGCATGCTCGACGCCGCGCACGCGGCGCTGGAGGTAGGTTCGACCGCTGACCAGATCAGGGACGAGCTTGATGAACTTGCGAAGGCGATGGTCGAGGAAGATGAGGATGTCTGCCGAGCAATCGGCGCTCATGGCGCTGCGCTTCTCCGCGACGGCGCTCACGTGCTTACGCACTGCAATGCGGGCGCGCTGGCGTGCGTCGGCTATGGAACGGCACTTGGCGTGATTCGCGCGGCGGTCGAGAGCGGGAAGCGGATTCACGTCTATTCCGACGAGACCCGCCCCCGATTGCAAGGGATGAAGCTTACCTGCTTTGAACTCGTGAGAGACAACATCCCCGTGACGGTGATCTCCGACAACATGGCGGGTTCATTTATGCGAAAGGGCCGGATCGACTGCGTGGTGGTAGGGGCCGACCGCATCGCCGCGAATGGTGATGTCGCAAACAAGATCGGCACGTATTCGGTCGCGGTGCTCGCGCATCACCACGGTATTCCATTCTACGTCGCCGCTCCCATATCCACCATCGACTTCTCGCTTTCTAACGGCGACGCGATCCCTATCGAGGAGCGCCCGCATGAGGAAATGACCCACATAAACGGCCATCGCATTGCTCCGCTCGGGGTGGAGGTCGCAAACCCCAGCTTCGATGTCACCCCAGCCGCGCTGGTCACGGCGATTATAACGGAGAAGGGTATAGTCCGCCCGCCGTATAAGAAAAACCTTAGGCAGTAAATACAGTTGACAGTTGTCAGTTGGGAAGGGAATGCTCCCTTTAACTGTCAACTGCCTCCGGAGGCCTTTATGATTACCGAACAAACTGTTAAGCAACTCATCCGTGACATACCGGATTTTCCCGCTCAGGGGATTCTTTTTCGCGACATAACACCAGTGCTCCAGGATCCCAAGGCGTTCCATGAGGTCATCCACGCCATGTCTGAGCGCGTGCGGGGGATGGACCCGGACGTGATAGTGGGCATAGAGTCTCGCGGATTTGTCCTGGGGGCGCCGGTCGCTCTTGAGCTGGGAGTCGGTTTCGTGCCTGTGCGAAAGAAGGGGAAGCTACCGGCGGACACCGTCCAGGCGGAGTATTCCCTGGAGTACGGCACCAACGTAGTCGAGATGCACCGGGACGCCATCGAGCCCGGCATGCGCGTGGTTATAGTCGACGATCTCCTTGCCACCGGCGGCACTGCAAAAGCCGCGATCCAGCTCGTGGAGGAAGTCGGCGGCAAGGTCGCGGGCCTGAGTTTTCTCATCGAGCTTGAGTTCCTCAAGGGCCGGCGGCCTCTTGCGGGGTATGAGATTGACACGGTGATCAAGTATTAGTCGAAATTGAAAGTACCTCCCCCAGCCTCTGCTTCGCAAGGAGGGGAGCACACAACTTGGATGCTTCGGGTAGCTTTTTACCCCGAAGCTTACCTGTCTGTGAAGGGCCTGCGTCGGTGCAAAAAGCCTACCGACACATATCAGCGAGATTGCGCGCACGTAAGGTGGGTGAAGAAATTGTGGCCCGCGATTCGCTAAGCGCTTCGGCGCTTCCTGGGGATCAGATCGATCAGCGAGCGGAGCGCTTTGTTCACTGACTCCGAGTCAGGGAAATACCGCCTTACATCGGGGTCCAGTAGAACGGCTCCAACTTCAGGCGTAAAATGCTGCACGGTCACGGTACCATCGCACTTGTGTATTTCGACCGCGTGTCCCTTGCAATAAAGGTCCGCATGCTTACCTCGAACCCCACCGGTGAAGTCATACTCGGGCCTAACCATATCTTCGCCGGACTTGTCTTTTTCGCTATTGTTCTTCATAAGCTTTTCGTTCCGCATTAGTTGCCTCGCGGGAACTAATAATTCGTATGAGGCAGTGTACCCTATTGGCGCGGCACCGTCAACGCCTGCAAGAAGTTCGACGAAGAACACTGCTTCTACTCCTCGGCAAGCTTGGCGGCTGTCTGGATCAGTTCATCGGAGAGATAGTACCCGCAGTCGCGTATGTGCTCCTCTAAAGGACGCACAACGGGGATTATGCCGGTGCGCTTAGCCTCGACTATAGTCCCAACGGTTCCAACTACACTAAGCCCGAGCTTGTGTGCAATCGTTCGGCCTAGCCGGTCGTCCAGAACCAAGGAGATACCTGTATTTGTGGCCAGAGCGATGGCGTGCCGTTCCCCGACTCCGAGGACTTGTGTGGCTTCCTCGATTCTCCAGGGTATCACCGGCAAAGGGGTTATATTTACGAAATCGTGCAGGGCAGCATCAAGTTGCTCTCTCTCCGGGCCGCGCTTGGCGAGCAACTCGTCGAGGACAGCAGGGGGGATCAAGACATCTTCGAATAACGATTTCAGCACGAAAAGGAGATCGGCTTTGGCGAGCGCAATCAAGGGACCAGTATCGCTCGCAATGCTCATCAGCGGGCCTTCCTGGCAGCTTCCAGGTCCGCCAGCAGCTCAGCTTCGACTTCCTCTGGCGCATAGTTGAACGGCGAAACCCGATAACGCCCGCAAGCCTCCAGGAACTCGACACGCGGTAGCCCAGCGAAGTCCGCCGCCTTTCCCGACGATAGCTTGCCAAGCTCGAACAACTTCAGGGCTGCCATTAGCTTGAACTGCGCCGCCAATTCCTCCGGCGTCAGATTCGCTGAGTCCGGGAAGTCGTCGGGATAATTGACCATTATTTGCTTCATTCCGCGCTCCATTGAATGCGAGGCTGATTCAGGCAGCCACCGCGACCGGCCGCGCCTTTGTCGTAGGCTCCGGGACAGGCTTGCCGTCCTCGCGCAGGGTTTCTATGTAGAGGGTTATGGCTTCCTTGATGTTGGACTCCGTCTCTTCCAGGGTCTTGCCGGTTGTCACGCAGCCCGGCAGGTCGGGTACGTAGGCCGAGAAGTTGTTTCCGCTCCATTCAAATATGACAGTATACTCTTTCACAGCTTACCCTCCAACCGCGCCTGGTCTCGGATGCTCTTCAAAGTGCCCGGCGCTATGTCGTCGGACATGTGCCCGGGCAAAACCACAATGCCCGGCTTATTCGTGTGCTTAAATACTCTGTGACTACCGCGAGTGCGAACTAAGAACCAACCATAGTACATCGCGTACCTTCATTATACCACTTCCCCAGGTCGGCTCAGCCCACCACGATATTGACCAGCTTCCCCTTCACCACGATCACCTTCCGCACCGTCTTGCCCTCGAGGTCAGCCTTGATGCGCTCGGAGGCGAGGACTGTGGACTTGAGGGTCTCCTCGTCGGCGTCGGCGGGGACGACCATCTTGTCGCGCACCTTGCCGTTGATCTGCGCGACGATTTCGACTGAGTCTTCCTTCGCGACCTCGGGATCGTAGCTCGGCCAGGTTGCATCGAGCGTGAAGCCGGTCTTTCCCAGGGTTTCCCAGAGCTCGTCGGCGATGTGGGGGGTCATCGGCGCGAGGAGCAGGACGAGCATTTCGATCGCCTCACTCATTACGGCGGAGTCAACCTCCCCCTGCCCCTCCTTCTTAAGGAGGGGAGATTGGGCGAACGCATACGTCTCATTCACGAGTTCCATCAGGGCGGC
>JAMCYN010000115.1 GCA_023474015.1 Armatimonadota bacterium | reverse complement strand
CGAAAAGCGAGGCGGACTGCCGCCCCACCTTAATGTTCTTATATTCCATCAGGACGTTGCCGCGTGAAGTCTTCATTTGCGTCTTGATCGGGTGACCCCCGAGCCTCGACGCAGTCCAAAGCGTGAGTGAACCTTTGGTCTTGTCCTTGAACGTGAACAGCGACTTCGCGCAAGAATATCCGCTCACATTCTCTGTGCCGAGTCTTTTTTGGGTGGCCGATTTCTTGAGCTCGTCCATAGCCTTCGGGTTATTCATGCCTAATTCGCCCTTAACACCCTGCATTTTCATATACTGCTTGGCGCTGGGCTGGAGCATGTAGACCAAGCCCTTATCGCCCCGGACTATGACTATGTGCTTGGTCGCGCCCATCGAAAGGTCCTGTCTCATTTTCTGGCCGCTGACATACACCTTGCCGCTCATCTTCATCTTTCCGATGGACTGGTTCAAGTCAGCGCTGAAATCAGCGGCGAGACAGACTCCGCATCCCAGTGCGAGGCAGAGTATCAGTGTGGCGAACCACCGAAACATTGTAGCTGTTCTTGTTTGCATTAGTTTCTCTCTTTCATCGAGTCGTCTGATGTTAGTCGTGCCGGCTCCCCGCGGGCGGATAGCACGGTAACACCATCATAGGTCACGCTTGTCGGCAAGTCAATAGGCTGGAGCGAGTCAATAATTAACTGTGCCATAGCACGCGCCTCACATTCCCTTAATCTTGCTCGCTTACCATATACACGATGAAGCGCCGAGCCGAACGCAGGAGGTTCGACAACATGAATATAACTCCTCCGATGGCAAGCGCGCTTGGAAACGAAAAACTTTGGGAGGTAATGCATGAATACAAGACTACTGATGGCCGTGCTCGCGGCGGTAACTCTGCTTTGCCCACGGCCGGGCCTGGCGCAGGCACAAATAGACGTGCAGGCCGAAGTGCAACAGATCAAGCAGCAGCTTTCCGAGATGGACGCACTGAAGAACAGACTGGCTGATCTCGAGAAGAGGCTCGATGAATCCAAGAAAACTCAGGAGACGAGCGCGCCGACAGTCACCACGGCGCTCAAGGGCTCCAAGCTCAAGATCGACGGCCGGATATTCCTCGGCCTCTTCGGCACCGGCAAGCAGGGCGCTTTCCCCCACTGGAGCACCGACATCCCCGATGCCAAGCTGCGGTTCACGTTCAACCCGGCGAAGAACGTCACGGTCGTGAACCGTCTGAGCGTAAGCAATGCCAACACGGTCGGCGTCGACTACTTCTACGTGGACTATAGCGGGTTTCCGAAGCCAACCAACACCCTTCGCCTCGGCCAGCGCAAGATCGATGTGGGCCAGGAGACCTGGGTGGACAACCCTGTCGAGAATATGCTGGTCACTAATTCCGTATCCCACGTTTCGGGTTACGGGGTCGGTCTTGCCACGCTTGGCCGGTTGGGCGCCTCTGCTAAAGCGCCTCTATACGAGATCGGCTTCGTCAATGGGCCCAAGGGGGTTACCACCAGACCGAGCGCGGGACTGCCGGTAAACGCTAAGATCGGGGTTCCGCTCCCCGGCAACCTGTTTGCCTCGGCAAGCTATTTCACTACTGGCAGCCTCGGCGCGAACGACAGCTCGGCCATCGCCGTCGCGGAGATCAATACCGCGCCCACAGGGGCCACCAGTTGGCAGAGGAATCTTTGGGAACTTGACCTTCGCTACAATTTCGGTCCCACCGGCATTCGTCCGCTTATCCCCACGGGCAAGCTTCCACCGCTGATGCTGGGCGCAACCTACGGCCGGTTCAACGACGACGCAACCGGCGCCTCGGACAGAAACGGCGGTTATTGGTTCGCGGAGGGCCTAGTCAGACTGAGCCAGAAGTTCTATGGAGCCGCGCGATACAGCGTGACCGACCTCGGCGGGAACACGCTCGCCAAGCTAGCGAAGAGCCCGGTCGCCGTCAACTCCTACAAACGCACGTCGATTGGGCTGAACTACGCGCTTACCGACCTGGTCCAGTGGAAGCTGGAGTACGCGATAAACTCCACGAGCGGCGGTCCGCCTCAGCACGGCCTGAGCCAGTGGGCGACAGGCATAGCGGCTAAGTTCTAGAACGTCCAAATGCGGAGCGCGAAAGACCTTTGCGCTCCGCGCCAAGAAGAAAAGGAGAATAAAGACAGTGTTCAACCAAGTCAGAAATATTCTTTGTGCTCTCGCGGTCCTGGTGATTAGCGCGACCAGCCCGGCGTGGTCTGGTACCGATCTAATCGGTGTTGGAGCAACGTTTCCATATCCCATCTACTCCAAGTGGTTCGACGCCTATCACAAGATGACAGGGACAGCCATCAATTACCAGTCGCTTGGCAGCGGCGCAGGCATTCAGCAGCTAAAGGCCCGAACGGCTGACTTTGGCGCAAGCGACGCTCCCCTTTCCAATGATGACCTGAAGACTATGCCGGCCCGGGTGGCGCATATTCCCACGGTCGCGGGCTCGGTAGTACTCACCTACAACATCGAGGGAATTGGCAACGGCCTCCGGCTTACTCCCGAGATCCTCTCAGGGATTTATCTGGGCAAGATTACCAAGTGGAACGACCGTGCGATCACCGCCGCCAATCCGAAGCTCAGGTTTCCCAAGCAGCCCATAGTTGTCGTGCACAGGTCGGATGGCAGTGGAACGAGCTATATCTTCACGAACTATCTGTCCGCTGTGAACAAAGAGTGGAAGAGCACGGTCGGCGCGGGCAAGTCTGTGAGTTGGCCGGCGGGCATCGGCGGCAAGGGCAATGAAGGTGTGACTGCTCTAGTGAAGCAAACGCCCGGCGCGATCGGCTACGTGGAGCTTGCCTATACCGTGCAGAACCACCTGCCGGCCGCGATTATGCGCAATCAGGCCGGACACTATATCAAGGCCTCGATTGACAGCACGGTCGCAGCAGCAGCCGGCGCCGTCGCGGCAATGAAGAAAGACGTCCGAACCGTGATCGTCAATTCCTCCGGCAAAAACGCCTACCCGATAGCCGGGTTCACTTACATCCTTGTCTACACAAACCAGGATGATCCGGCGAAGGCAAAAGCGCTGTGCAACTTCCTCGACTGGGCGATCCACGACGGCCAGAAAATGGCAAAGTCACTGCTCTACGCTCCTCTTCCCGCCAAGATGGTAAGGATAAACGAAGCTGCCCTGAAGAGCATTCGATCAAGGGGCAAGCGCGTTCTCTGACCGCGAGCAGAACTACGTTGGGTGGCGATTTCCCTACGTTGGGTGGCGATTTCCGAATCGCCACCCCAAGGCTAATCCGGGGATTTCTGAATCCCTCCCTTCCCCTTTCGCGCCTTCGCGATGAAGATGGAGCCTGCCGGTATAGCTCCCGCGTTCCGCAAAGTGATATGATTGATGTATGGAAATCGTGGCGATTGGAGCGGCGGTATGCGTGTGATGATGAATTATGGCAAGACGGGGCTCGGTATCGACCTGCCGGACCATTGGCGGGTCGATGTAATACGTAAGACCGAGATGCCAGTGGTAGCGGACCCGGTTGAGGCGGTGCGGCAAGCTTTGTCGCGCCCGGTGGGATCGGGTACGCTAGTTGAAGAAGCCGGGGGATGCCGGAGCGCGTGCGTGGTGATATGCGATATCACTCGACCGGTGCCCAATGGCGCTATCCTCCCCACGCTCATCCGCGAGTTGATGGCTTCCGGCATAAGCCCGAACGCGATAACGGTACTCGTCGCCACGGGTCTCCACCGGCCTAACGAGGGCGATGAACTCAGGGAGTTGATCGGGGACGACTGGGTGCTGGAGACGGTCAAGGTCGTAAACCACTTCGCTCGCAACGACGCCGACCACATCCACCTGGGTGACACGCGACGCGGGACGCCGGTAAAGATCGACCGCCGGTTCGTGGAGGCGGATCTGCGGGTGGTGGTGGGGTTGGTGGAACCTCACTTCATGGCGGGCTACTCAGGCGGGCGCAAGATGATCACCCCGGGAATCGCCCATCAGGAGACGATCACCCGGGTTCACAGCACCGAGTTCCTGGAGGACCCGAAGGCGGCCAACTGCGTGCTGGAGGGCAACCCCCTTCACGAAGAGCAGATGGAAATCGCGGGGATGCTGGGCCGCTGTCTGGCCGTGAATGTGATCCTGGACGAGCACCGGGGGATGTCGTTCGCGAACTTCGGCACGATAGAGGCTAGCCACTTGGAGGCCGTACGACGGCTGCGCGGCTATGCGGAGATCGGCGTGCCCCATAAGTATAAGACTGTCATCACTAGCGCGGCGGGCTATCCCCTGGACAAGACCTACTACCAGACCGTCAAGGGGATGGTCGCGGCCATGGACATTCTGGAGCGCGGCGGCGATCTGTTCATAGTGTCGGAATGCTCCGAGGGGTTGGGCTCGCCGGAGTTCGCGTCGGCTCAACGGCGAATGATTTCGATTGGCGAGCAGGAGTTCCTGGCCGAAATTGGGCGACAACGGTTCGCTGCGGTGGATGAGTGGCAGACGGAGATGCTGCTTCGCGTGACACGCACAGGGAAAGTCCATCTCTACTCCGGCGGCCTGACCGGGCCGGAGGCCGCATGCACCGGAGTGCATTGCCTTGCGTCGCCAGGCGAACTGCGGGATGCGCTGGCGGCAGCTGACCGTTGCGCCGCTGTAATTCCCGAAGGGCCGTATGTGGCGCCGGTGTTTGGAGGAAGCTAAGGTGTATTCGGTTATGCAGGTGACAGTGGCGAAACCGCGCTTCACGCGCTAAAATAGTCTTTATGTGCAGCAGTATCAGCCGGTTGGAGATCGTGCGGTGGTCCGCAACGACCGTGGAAGAGAACCTCAGATTCGATGAAAGACTCGCATCGGAAGCTCAAAGGGATGGGAAAAGAACGCTCAGGCTCTGGTGGGGCGGCGCTCCGACTGTCGTTCTGGGCTGTGCCGACAAGCCCGAGAAAGAGTTGTTCCAGGATGAATGTGAGCGCCGAGGGATAACTATTCTCAGGAGAGTGACTGGTGGCAGCACTGTCCTTCAGAGCCTGGGAGTGCTCAACTACTCATTCACTGCCCCCGATCCGGGACGCCTCGACATTCACCGAATGTTCGACCAGGGAACAAGCCTGGTCGTGCGCGCGCTTTCCCACGTCGGGGTCGAAGCCCATAAGCGTGGGATATCGGATGTCGCCGTGGGAGACAGAAAGATATCCGGGAACGCGCAGGCGAGGAAGTGGCGGGCTATCCTGCTTCACGGGACTCTGCTGGTCGATATCGACCGCGACCTGATGTATGCCGTGTTGAGACACCCGTCACGGGAGCCTGACTACCGGAACGGGCGGCCCCACGGCGACTTCGTGGTTACCCTTCGCGAGCTTCAGGTTGATGCGACCCCACACGAGTTGGAGGAGGAGTTCGTCGCGGCGGCGGAGGACGTGTTCGGGTAGCCGCTCGATCCGTCGTCCTGCCTTTTCAGCACTACCAGCGCAACATCGTCCGCCAGCCGTCCGCGGCTATAACTGCAAATACCATCGGACACATTGCGCATGATCTGTTCCGCTGACTCGTCCACGCTGGCCAGGAATAGCTGCTCCAGCCCGGCAATTTCCAGACGCTCATCGTCCCTCTTTACGTCGGTTGCGCCGTCTGTATACAGGAGCAGTACGTCCCCAGGCTGCAGGTAAATCGTGGTCTCCACGTACTCCGCGTTGGCGATAACTCCGAGACAGAGGCCGCCCACATTGATCTCTTTAACTCGACCGGATGCCGAGGAATACAGCAGCGGGGGGTTGTGCCCGGCGCTAGAGTATGTTACGGCGTTGTCTCCCTTGTCCAGAGTCGCGTAGAAGGCAGTCATGAAGAGGCAATCCGGAACATTCTCGTAGAATATCCGGTTGAACCGCGCCAGCACATTGCCGGGCGATGAATTCTCCGCGGCGTATGCGCGAACCGTGTACTTGCCCATAGCCGTGGGGACCGCCGCCTTCAGACCTTTCCCCGATACATCCCCGATAATGATGCACACACGCCCTTCGGCGGTAGCGAAAACGTCGTAGAAATCGCCCCCGACCTCTGCTTCGGCCATCGCCGACCTGTAGTACGCGGCGATCTCATAACCCTCAATCGCGGGGAGGCTGGATGGCAGGAAGGTCCTCTGGAGGGTCTCTGCAATGTTCCTCTCGTACTCGTACAGTCGGGCGTTCTCTATGGCAACAGCCGCCAGGTCCGCCAGGCTGATCGCAAGCAAAAGATCGTTTTCGTCAAAGGCATCCTGCCTGAACGATATGATGGCGAACGCCCCGAGCAGCATGTCTTTCTGCCTCAGCGGCACCGCCAGACCGGACCCGATGGTCTCGGCAAGAGGTTGCAGCCGCCCGGAGAAATCGTTACGGTCGCGAAACATTATGGGTTTCCCGCCGGCAAAGTCCGGCCCCAAAACGCTAAAGCCGTTCTCCTCCTCCGGGGCAACTATCTCCCTTATGACCTGGACGGCACTGGCAGCCCGCCTACTGCCGGCATAGTAGGCTATGCGTGACCGTTTTTGAAGCGGATCCAGAGTGAACACTATGGCAAGGTCGGCCCTCACTGCTTCAGTCGCCATTTTTGCCATCATATGGAGTATGTCCTGGGTGTCGAGTGAAGATGCGAAAAGCCTACTCGCATTCAGAAGCACATCGAGTTCCCGCTTTCCTCGCGCCTCCTCGTAGAGAATGGCATTTTGCACGGCATTTGCTATGTGGCCCGCCATCGCAAGCAGGAAGTCCTTTTCAGGATCGGACACAGTATGCTCATCCGACCACAGCAACACCAAGCTGCCCAGGTACCTCTGCTTGGCCAGCAGCGGCGCGCACATCATAGACAGACGCTCGTGAGAAGCAAGCAACACGGACCACTTTTCCGTACTCCTGGCGACTCGCACATCCGGTATCCAGCAGGCAGCATGACGCATATCCGTGCTGCCCGCATCCAACACGCCACAGCCAAGGGACCTAATGATGTCAGGCATAGCTTCGACAATTTCCTGGTCGAGGTTGTAGTAAGCCCCTACTTCGCCGACATCTCCTTCCCGAATCGCGAGAAGTATTGCCACGGATGCTCCACCAGAATACTCGGCCACTTTACTGACTGAGGTATCCAGGAGTGCATCCAAGTCCAGGTTCCTACTCAACATAATACCGAACTCGTAGGTTGTCGTGAAGCGTTCTTGCTGCTCGGTCCGAAGTTGCTCATACACATCCGCGGCAATCAACGCCACGATGTAGTACATGCCGCTGGCGGACTTAAGGGCCTCAAGCTCCTTGGCCGTGCCGACTTGTGCCTGCTTCACCACCCGCATCACCGCTGTCTCAAGAGCGTGCAGCGACATCTGCAGGTCGGGAAGTAGGAACCCATTCGCAAGCCGCCGCCGGATTACGCCGACGGAGTGCTTGCGCGCCCCCTCGGTGTCACCAGTTCGGAAGGCATATATCATGGAATCGACGGTTTGGGGGAGATCTTCTCGCAGTTGCTCATCATTAATGGTTTCGTAACCTACTATACCCTCGGATCGAATATTTTCGATCCAGTATTCAGTGAGCAGGTTACGTTGGGGCAGCAGCAGATTTGCCAGCCACTCATTTCTGATAAGTACTTCCATGCGTATGAATCTCGCTGACGGGATTCTGCTCTCGGCGAACAGCGCGTTTGAACAGAGATGCCACACATGCGATTTATTATACCCATACACCGCAAAGACTTATTAATGACATGTTGCTCACACATCAGTCACTTGCATGTGGGCCTCGGCGCTGAGAGGGCGCAGGCATCTGCCATCTATATGCCAGACATTGCTAGCCAAGGGCGTCAGGTTGGACCTTATATTTGGGTATACAAATTAACAGGAACCCCAAGCGCCCGAGGCTATTACTCCACCGAAGCGGGCAAGTAATGAGCACGGCTTGGGAAACGGCGGGCACACGGTGTTCGCATCCCTTCCTGCTAATAAATTTGCCCGTGGGGCACAAAAAAGCAGTGAACATTTGCCGATTTGTGGAGTCTAAATCATGTGAGAAGTTTCGGGAATGAATTCCCGAAACTCCAGGGCGTACATAGGTTGGAGGTGTGGGAGATGAGCTTGGCAAGTATTCGATCTCTAATCATGGTTGTTGCAGTGTTAAGCTTGGCCGTTGGCCCGGCGATGGCGGCCGAGGCGGGAAGCACGAAGGCGAAGGAGACGGTCAACCTGGAATTGCAGGATGTCAGTGTCCGCTCGGCGCTTCAGGCGCTTTTCAAGAACTCCGGCAAGAACTACTCCATGGACTCGAACGTGAGCGGGACAATCGCCTCGATCTCGTTCAAGGATGTGCCGTTCGATTCGGCGCTCAAGAGCCTGATGAAGA
>JAMCYN010000124.1 GCA_023474015.1 Armatimonadota bacterium | reverse complement strand
CGTGGAGAACCCATGAAAAGCGAACACTTAACCTGCCGAAGACTCACGGCCGGGGTCGTATACCCGCCCTATCAACTGCACCAGCAGCAGGTGAACCGTATCTATGCGGACATCACCGAGCGTTACCCTTATCAAACCCTGCAGCACCTGCCCGACGGCGCGCGGATGGCTAACCCTAACGGCGACTTTTTCATCCAGACCACACGAATGCAGATAAACGAGGCGGTGGATTATTTCCAGTCCTCGAAGGAAAAATCGCTTGATCTGTTCCGAATAGCCCAGGACAAGCTGAATGTCCAGCAGTTCATGACATTCGGCATCAAGCTCACGGCGTTTGTTCCCATGGAAAACGGCGAAAATGCCGCGGAGTTGATTGAGAGCACGGCCCTCGGCGCGATCAAGGACAACCTGGAACTGCTCGGTCCCGGGCGGCAGGGAGTCGGCCTGCGGTTTGTGCTTCACCAGGACGGGGTACACGAGCTTAAGATCGAGCCTTTTTTTGGTGATCTGAGCCAGCTTTATGTGGAATTGGATGTTCAGCACCCCGCGCCGTTTAACGACATGGCGCTTATCGAGTCCAAGATGGACGCCGCGTATGACTATCTCTTCCGCGAGGTGAGCGGTTTTCTTGAAACACTTTAGAACTGGTGGTATTGATCAATGCTGAAACGAACACTCTTCATACTTATCGCGTTGTGCCTGCCCGCATCCATTTGTTTCGCACAGGCTGGAGTCGGGGCGGAAAAAACCGGCCCCGTGGTTTATAGGGACTTTGGATTCAGGGTGAATATCCCCGAACCTTACCAAAAGCACACACTTCCCGCGAGCGGCGACACGCTGGTCTCGGATGTCTACATCAGCGGTGACTACGCCTACTTGGTGAAGGTCACCAAGACCCCCGCGAACTCCATCTCGTCGACCGCCATTGAGCAGGCGATTCAGGCGGAGGCAAAATCAGCCCCCTCAAAAAGGTGGGAGCAGGATTCCGCGCACAAAGACCTGTTCAAGGGCGTGACCAGGGCTTATGAGTTCGATGCAGCCGCCCAAATGCAGTACCCGTTCCTGGAGAAGATTTGCAAGGGCAAGGAGTGCATCCAGACAATATCGATGACGCCTCTCAAGGATGAGTCGTCACCGATAATTACCGTGGGCGTGATCGGCCCCAAGACCCCCGGCAACGAAGTCGAAGTCAAAGCGAAGGACATCGCATTCACACTCACCAAGCTGACCGCGACGCTCGCGCCAACAGCCAGGTCTCAACCGGAGCCGAAACTACCGACCGCGCCGCAAGTGAAACCCGGACAGGCCGCGCCCGCGCCCATGCCTCCGGGAATGCGACGCCAACCAGTTCCCACGCCCACACCCATTCCATCGGCTCCCACTCATCCAACGACAGCCACGCCCGAGCCCAGGCCGTTCGTCAGAAACATACCTGCGACACCGGCTGCAAAACCTGCCACAGCGATCAAGAAAGGTGACATCGCGCTGTTGGGAAGCGTCCGGTCGATTGCCCCCAACCGCAAGAGCCTGACGATGCTTGTCGAGCAAGTCACCTTACCTGGAATGAGCCCAATCCCACTGAACCCGGCAAGGCAGAAAACGGTCTGTTTCAGCAAGCTCGCTGGCGGAATCAGCACGGGATCAAAAATCAAAGTAGTCGGCAAGAATAAGGGCGTCGGCAAGCCTATTAATGCCGACGTGTTGGAACCCGCGCACTAGGCACTCCTGCAGGGGCGGGTCCCCCGCCCCTAATCCAACCCCCCGATGCAACACTTTCAATTCACCCTGCGTATATGACTATGTAAGGTGAATAATGTAACTATGACAGAAGCCGACCACGAAGCAAGGGAGCAGAGGCACGAGCGGCAAACACGAGCGCCGCGTCTGCAATCGCTGGATGCGCTGCGCGGCCTCACCATCGTTCTGATGCTGCTGGTCAATAATATAGCGCTCGATCAGTTTACCCCCCGACACCTCCAGCACGCGCCGTGGGCGAGTGGTGTCACGCTCGCGGACTTCGTGTTCCCATGGTTCCTATTTTGCGTGGGCGCAGCGATTCCTTTTTCGGCTTCGTCATTTAGGAAAACGGGGCTGCCGATGTGGCGCTACGACATCAAGGCCGTCAGGCGCGCCGGGCTGCTTGTCGTGCTTGGATGCCTGGTCGTAAGCAGCGTAGCGGGTAAATTGGTGTTCGCGCTCGGGGTGCTGCAGATTATCGGTTTGGCCTATCTGGTGGGCGCACTACTTTACCAACTCCCATTGCACCGCCGACTGATCGTGTCCGCGCTGTTCCTGTTGGGCTATTGGGCGGCGATCAAGTTCATCCCCGTCCCCGGCTCGGGCGCGGGCGTCTTTGAGGAGAACCGAAACATCTTGTTCTACATCAACAAGACCTATCTCAAGCCTCTGGGCCTCGCTGGACTGTCCTCATTGATACCGACCTCGGCTCTGGTGATCATCGGCAGTGCCATCGGCGATTTGTTCCATAACAAGGAAATGAATGCCCCGCGGCGACTGGTGTGGCTCGCGATCACCGGCGTTGCATTGATATTGGGCGGCATCGTGTGGAACACCAGCCTGATCTACAACAAGACATTCTGGACACCGTCGTATATTCTTCTGACCGCCGGCCCTGGCATCCTAGTCCTGGGGCTGCTCTACTTGATAATCGACATTCGTGGCTGGCGCATGTGGTCATTTCCTCTGCTGGTTTTTGGATCGAACGCGATCCTGGCATATGTCGCGCCGATCCTGGTCAAGGTCCTGATTCTCCAGAAGGTGCGGGTGAACTATGCCGGGCGCTCGGAGCCCATCTCGCAATGGCTCGTCGATTTCTTCGTCGCCCATACCGGCAGGATCGCTGGCGGCTGGCTCTATACGGCAACCTACATCGCCGTCTGGTGGCTGATTTTGCTTGTACTCTATCGGAAGAAGTGGTTCTTGAGGGTATGACCGCTCAATCCGGCCGCCAGAGCGACTTCTTCCATTTCATCTTCCACAAGCGCCTGCTGGATTACGCTGGTGGTGATCTCCTGGCCCTGCGCGACTATGAGGTTGCCATGGTCGTCGTAGACGTCGTGCGCCGCGATCTTGCCACGGGACAGTCTGATCTCCTGGTCGAGGGTAAGCCTCGCGCCAGGGGGCCGAGCAAACCCGATTAGGCTGTGGGCCATGAAACCTATTACAACGCCGACCGCCACGGCGATGAGCCAGATGAACCATTGTCGCATCGCTATCAACCTCCCACTGGAAAAGATTCTTCCCCATAGTTATGTACCACCACGTAGAATGTTGGAAACGATGCTTCAGCGTTGCGCGCGTCTTGACAATGTGCCGCGAACGGAATCATAATGGGGCGGCACTATTTGTAAATGCAGGGAGACGCATGGCATGACACAGACTCCGACAGCGACCGGCGGCGACACCGGCTGGTTCGTACGCGACAGATTCGGGCTTTTTATCCACTGGGGGCTTTACGCTCTGCCCGCCAGGCACGAGTGGGTGAAGCAAAGGGAGGAGATCCCGGACGATGTTTACGACAAATACTTTCGTCACTTCGATCCCGACCTTTACGACCCCGATCTGTGGGCTCAGGCGGCGTCCAACGCTGGGATGAAATACTTCGTGATCACAAGTAAGCACCACGAAGGCTTCTGTCTGTGGGACTCCAAGCTGACCGATTATAAGGCCCCCAACACCCCCGCCGGGCGCGACCTGCTGCGGCCTATGGTGGACGCGTTCAGGCAGCGCGAGATGCGCGTGGGGTTCTACCATTCGCTAATCGACTGGCATCATCCCCACTTTACCATCGATAGCCTGCACTCGATGCGCAATCATCCGGACTTTGACAAACTCAATTCCGGACGCAACCAGGCCAATTACGCCGAGTATCTGCACGGCCAGGTGCGCGAGCTCTTGACGGAGTTCGGCAAGGTCGATATATTGTGGTTCGATTTCAGTTATCCCAAGGACGCGAGCAAGCCCGAGGGCTGGATCGGCAAGGGGCACAAAGACTGGGAAAGCGAGAAGCTGCTGAAAACAATTCGCGAACTCCAACCGGGCGTGATCCTGGACGACCGCCTCGACCTCGATTACGGATGGGACGTCAAGACCCCGGAGCAGTTCCAACCGCGCGAGTGGGTCACCGTCAATGGCCAGCCCGTTGTGTGGGAGGCGTGCCAGACATTTTCCGGCTCCTGGGGCTACCACCGCGACGAGTCGAGCTGGAAAAGCCTGGACCAGCTCATCCAGATGCTGATCGACACGGTCAGCAAGGGCGGCAATTTGCTGCTGAACGTCGGCCCCACCGGGCGCGGGGAGTTCGATGAGCGAGCGCTCGACAGGCTCAACGGCATGGGCGAGTGGATGAAACGGCACGGGCGGTCAATCTATGGCTGCACCACCGCTCCGGAGGGATTTACAGCCCCGCGCGACTGTCGGCTGACCTACAATCCCGACACGAAGCGGCTATATGTGCACGTGTTTGCGTGGCCGTTTGTGCATCTCCATCTTGACGGGTTCGCGGGCAAGGTCGAGTATGCTCAACTTCTGAACGACGCGTCGGAAGTGCGATTTGACGCCGCGCCGTTAGTCAACGAAGGGCAATTTGAGAAAAGAGATAAGAACACGCTCACGCTCTCCCTGCCCGTCCAAAAGCCGAACGTGACCGTGCCCGTGATCGAGCTATTCTTGAAGTAGGTCGCCAAGGAGGTTACATAATGAGCAAGCGCGTAAATCCGTATTGGGTTTCGGCGACAGTCGCACTTGTGATCGTGACGGTCGCGGCGTTCCCGGTCGCCTGCCGCCAGGCAAAATCGGCTGCAAAAGGCCCGACCGAAGGCAGGGTGGAGGTGACCACTGTGTTCAGTCAGTCCGACACTTCGGCTATACCCATCGCCGCCGAGGCCGGGAGCCGGTTTACGATCAAGCTGGAAGCCAACCACACCACCGGCTACCGATGGCAGCTTACGGGCACGCCATACGCGAAAGTGGTGAAGCTGGTCGGCTCGACCTACAACGAGTCCGCCTCGGGTCTCGCGGGACGCGGCGGCACGGAGGTCTGGACGTTCAACGCTATCGGCAAGGGCACGGCGACCATCACTCTGAACTACACGCGGCCCTGGGAGAAGAACGTCAAGCCCGCGAAGGTGCAGAGGTTTGAGGTGGCGGTGAGATAGATGCGGATCGGCTTTACTTGCCGGCTGGAGAGCCCCACTCGATCACGTAACCCCACATCGCGGACTCTCCGGCAACGTCGTTCCAGGTGGCAGCCTTCACGACGCCCCGGCCCGCATATTGGATCCGATCCTCCCCATTATCGCTGCTTGGTTGTCCCATCGCCCAAGCCGTATATTTGAACGGCTCACCATTGTCCCAACGCCACCCCATCTTGATGTCCGCCGCCCCGGGCTCTCGACACCCGCCGAGCCACGGCCCAAGAGAGAAGTCGTACGCGGGGACGTCGTGCCAGCACGCGTCGACTTCCTTTGCAACGCTGAAGACGAACTGGTTCTCAGCCGCAGACGTAACTGTCGCCAGGTAGCCTCCCTTTGACGCCGCGATCTCCTGAGCGTCTTTCCAGGTGATTCGCCCGGGAGTCGGAACGGCCTGGTAATAATGCCCGTTGCCCCCGTCTTGTATCCGCCACTGGATAGCGTCCGTCGGGATATTAACCCCCTTCAGAGGCTCGCTGTTGACTGCTGCCGAAGGGCCCCATTCGACCAAGTAACCCCAAAGCGGCTGGGTGCTCTGGATATCATCCCACCCATAGTCCCTGTCGTAGTTCAGCCGATCCTGGTTGGTCGCGCCGCCGTCCGGGCATCCGGGCGCCCATGACGCATATGCAAAAGGTTCGCCAGTGACCCACTGCCAATCAGGGCTGCCGGGTGCCATGCGTGAACCGCCGAGGAAGTAACGGTTGGTCTTGTTGTCTTTCCAGATCAGCGCCGTCACGAATTCATTCTCCGCCTTCGAGGTTATTGTGACCAGATAGCCCCCTAGTGCGTCGGCCATGCCCGAGGCCCCCTGCCACGTGATCCCGGGACCGCGCCCATCGACTGTTATCGCCTCGTAATAGTGCCCGTTGCCTCCGTCCTCTGCCCGCCACTGAACAGCGTCCGTGGGTATCTTTGCGCTCTTTGGCGGCTCAGCTCCGGATGTTGGCGAAGGGTTGCATTCCATCACGTAACCGTGGGTTTCAGAAAGCTCGTAGAGGTCATTCCACTGGTTGCTCTTGCCGTCACCCAACCCTAGGTAGTGCAGGCAATTCTCGATTCCCAGGGTATTGTTCGGCTGGTCGGGAGCCCAGTTGGTGTAAGTGAATGGCTCCCCGGTCACCCAGGTCCAGCCCTTGTCGGCTTCAGGCTCCTCGGGAGGACGCCGCCCGCCCAGCCAAGGCCCTATGTTCGATTCTTTGTATCTCGCCCAGGCTTTGTCATTCTTTTCCGCCAGGCTGAACACGAAATCGTTCTCGGCGGCGGATGTGATGGTTGCAAGATAACCACCCGCGCGTTCCGCCGCCGCCTTGGCTTCCGGCCACTTAATGAGTCCAGACATGCCGACCACCAGGTAGTAGTGTCCGTTGCCTCCATCCTCTATCCGCCACTGAACGGCGCTCGCGGGGATCTTCGCCTGCTTCGTCTTCAGAGGGGCATTACCCGACGCGACCTCCCTCGGCAAGACCGAACCATTCATCCGCCCGAGCAGATCATCGGCCATCTGCGCGACCCCGGGCTTCCAATCGGATGGCTCGACATCGCACTCGGCCGCCACACCCGGCACATCCCGCCCGGTCTCGACCGCCACCATGCGAGCCGTCACATGCAGCCTGCCATCCGGTCCCTTCTTCGACGACCCCGCGACCACGTACTTCGCATTGACCAGCTTCCCGAGCTTCTTCGCGGTGCTGGGGTCGGTGATTCCCATATCCTGCAGCTTCAGCTCTTTCATCACGCTCGCAAGCGCCGACCGTTCCACCAGATGCAACTCCCCCGAAGCCGCGAGCCTCGTTTGCACCGTCTCCGCGAACAGATCGCCGTACTCTCCGTCAAACTTGAAGCACGCCACGTAGCCGGGCGATGGCCGGAGCACTATCCCCTTGCCGACCCCCTTCAATACCGGCTCCTGCTTCGCGGACTCGCCAAATTCCCGGTGTACATCCTGCGGTACGCGCCCGCGCACATAGTCCGCGAGCGATTTCAGCGTCACCTGGCCGTCTGCGTCCTTTGCCTTGCCGGCGATGCCCTCCACCAGCGCCTCCGTGAAGAAGGAGCCGTTCTTGCCGTGATAGACCTTCTCGCCCTCGCCGCACCCGAAGAACGTGACGGACGCCTTACCGGGCTGAGTCTGCCATCCACCGCCGGACAGAAGAAAATCCCTGGTGATTGGGGCGGGCTGACCGACTCCGCCAGTGACTTTCAATGACTCAAGCGTCTCCCGGCACGCGTCCAAAAGCAGCAGCCGTCCGCTGCACGGAAGTGACTCCATTTTCTTGCGAAGCCAGCTCAGGGAGATCGTGCTAGCGATTATGCCGTCGGGGCTCGAAAGGTCGGCCTCTTTGGTGAGTAGAAATTGCTGGCCGTCCTGCTCGATGCCGTGCCCGCCAAAGTAGAATATAACCAGGTCGTTGGGTTTCACGTTTTGAGCAAGTTGGGTCAGGGTGCGAACGACGTTCGCCTTCGTGGGTTGCAGTGATTCGTCGTCGGAGTCGGGCGTGAGGAGCGTGATGTCGGTCGATTGCGGCCTGGCGCCCGCAAGTGCCTCGGCAACTTTCTGCGCTCCCTCGGCAGCCTTCGGCAGCGCGTTTAGTGGGCGGATATACTTGTTCACCCCCACAGCGACCACCCACACTCTTGGCGCGTTATCGCACGCCGCGGCAGTAGCTATCCATACGAACAAAACCGCGGCCAAAAGCAGCTTTCTAAACACAGCAAGCCTCCCCGGTAGAAGTCTGGACTTCAATTATACTCTGACGTGAAATTCCGCGACATCTTGCTCACTTACAGATATTTTGCGATCTAAAGTCGCGCCCGGAACTCGTCAATCGTAAGCCCCACATCAAACGTCACCTTATGTTGGGTGGCGATTCGGAAATCGCCACCCAACAGCAAGACTTGACCGCGTGCTTCGACGGGGCTCAGCATGCTGGGTAGTCGGTGTTTCGGGAAGCTTGTTCCCGAAACGAACCTGAAGTCGGCGGTTTCGGGATTTCCGGAGCGGTTGAGGGCTTGCGGCTGATTACTGCGTCTCCCCCTCACCCTAGCCCTCTCCCCCGGGGGAGAGGGAATATGCAGCCCATACGCCAACTGCTCACCCTATTTCTGGTTTTCGGTTCTTTCGGGCTTTCGTGATGAAATTCCCTTCCGGGCTCTCCA
>JAMCYN010000003.1 GCA_023474015.1 Armatimonadota bacterium | reverse complement strand
TTACTGTGCGAAGTTCTAGCACGGATACGTGTTTGGCTGGACCAGCCGGAGTCCGCGACAAATCCGGCCAGGGAAAATTTGTCTCTCTTTTCCAGCGTCCGTGGAGGATTACGCCATCTCATACGTGTTTCGGGATTTGAGTGGAGCGAATGCGGAACGGAAATCCCGAAACGAACCTGACCTATGTGCGAAGTTTCGGGATTTCCGGAGCGGAACATCACTTGGACTCATAGCCGATACGCTCGTCTCCGCTCCTCAAATCCCGAAACACCGGAAACACCGGAAGGGTGCTACGCGCGGTCAGCTCTCGGCTCTGCGCTTGTTCCCGGCGCCGTTTCCGTTCTTCGACTTGCCGTTTGTCGCGCCGGCCTGCTCTTCACCGCCTTCGACGGGCCTGTCGGTGCGGGTGACCGCGATGCTGTGCACCCGGCCGTCCTCGACCTTTGAGACCGTGAAATCGAGGTTGTCATGGCTAATGGTCTCGCCCTCGTTGGGCTGGTGGCCGAACAGGTCGAATACGAACCCGCCGATGGTTTCGTAGTCTTCGCTTTCGGGGATTTCGAGGTTCATCTCTTCGTTGAGCTCATCCACGCTCATCCTTGCGCTCACAACTGCGTGGTCCTCGTCGATAATCTGGATTAAGGGCTCCTCGATGTCGTATTCGTCACGAATCTCACCGACGATCTCCTCCAGCAGGTCCTCGACCGTCACCAGACCCGCCGTGCCGCCGTATTCGTCGCGAACGATCGCCATCTGGATATTTCCGCGCTTGAACTCCGCCAGAAGCTCATCCACATCCTTTGTCTCGGGGATGTAGTAGGCTTCGCGCATGACGGTGTGCATATCGAAAAGCTTCTTGTCCTGCCGTAAGACGGGCAGGAGGTCCTTGGCATGGACGACACCCACGACGTGGTCGATGTCTTCCTCGTAAATGGGGATGCGGGAGTGGCCGGTGGTCGTAATGACGTCCAGCAGTTCATCGAGCGTGCTGGTGACCGGAGCGGCGTGCATATCGGTCCGCGGTTTCATCACCTGGCGCGCGACGGTGTCGGTGAAATCGAAGATGGAGTGGATCATCGCCTTCTCCTCCTCTTCGATCACGCCTTCTTCCTCCCCGGCTTCGACCAGCATCTTGAGCTCTTCTTCGGTGAGGATCGGGGCGGAGAACTTGACGTGAGTCCCGAACGGGCGTACAAGCAAATCGCTGAAGAAGCTGACGGCCTTCACCGCGGGCAGCGTGATGATGGACAGCACATTGACTATGTCTCCGAAGCCCAGCGCCAGTTTCTCAGCGTGCTGCATCGCGAGGCTCTTCGGGGCGATCTCACCAATCACGAGCGTGAAGAAGCTGATCACCAAAGTAACCAAAAACACGGCAATTGCCTGGCCCATGCCCGGTGATAGCCCGAGCGATGTAAGCCACCCGGCCAACCCCCCCGACAAATTGACGGCGGCAAACGCAGACGCCAGGAAGCCTATCAGCGTCACACCTATTTGTATGGTGGCCATGAAACTTGTGGGCCTTTCCAGAAGCCGCATCACCGTGCGGGCCCTCGGGTTGCCCTCCTCGACCAATTGCCTGATCCGCGTTTTCCTTACGGAGACAAGCGCCATCTCCGCCGCCGCGAAGAATGCATTGATCAGTATCAGGACCAGTATCAGCACCAACTGCGGGATAATACGGTTTGGATCCTCGTCCACTTTTTAGCTACCCTTTAGAATATCGGTGAGAATACGAGATACGCCACGCACGCGATTCCCGTTGCCAGCAGCGCACCTGATACGACTTCTCTAAGGGTATGTATACCTCCTTCCACTCGAGATTGCGCGATCAGAACCGCCATCAGAAACGCCATAATACCGACCACGATATCGCGCTTCATAAACATTATGGTCGTTGCGAGGAAAAAACCTATGGCGGAGTGACCACTGACGACACCACCTTTAAGTAGTTTTCCCTTTCCACCCGCGACTTTCCACATGGTGATCATGGCGGCCAACAGAAGCAGCGTCACCACCATCACCAGCCGCCAGCTAGGGGCGTGCAGGCCGATATCCGATCCGATTCGCTTGAGCCGCTCGCCGCCAGGTATCAACAGGAAACCTATAGCCAGCGCATTTATGACCGCGATCAGAACCGCCCCGGCCGCGATATCCTTCGCGAACTTGGCGAGTGGGTGGTATGTCTGGGTCACCAAGTCCACCACGGCCTCTATCGCGGTGTTGAACATCTCCGCCATCAACACGAGGCTGATGGTGAACAGGAGGATGATTACCTCCTCGCGGGCCAGCTTGAAGACAAGGCTTACTACGAGCACCAGCACCAGCGTCAGAAAGTGAAACCTCATGTGACGCTGGGTGCGGAACACATGCACCAAGCCCTCTAAAGCATATTTGAACCCGTTTGTCGGGTTGCGAAGTAGTCTCATAAGTCGAAGTCCGATGTCAGAGGTCTGAGGTCCGAAACCGGACCCCAACGCTCAGTAGCCATTTTGCATTCTGCATTCATCATTCTGCATTTCCCAGTATCTCTTCCTGCCTAGCGAACATCACCCGCTCGTCTTCCGGCTCGGCATGGTCGTAGCCCAGCAGATGGAGTATCCCGTGGACCAGGAGTATGTCTATCTCCCTGTCCAGGCTGTGCCCCTGGTTCTCCGCCTGCCTGCGGGCGGTCTCGACTGATATCACCACATCGCCCAATAGGTCTTCTTCGACACCGGGGATGGCCTCATCCTCCCCTTCAAGCTGAGAAAACGACAGCACGTCCGTCGGGCCGTCGATGTCGCGATATTCCTTGTTGAGTTCCACGATCCGGGCGTCGTCGGCGAGCAGAATGCTCAACTCCATGTTGTCCGGGCAGTTCTCAGCCCGCAGCAGCCGTTGGGCGATGCTCCGAACCCGGCGGAGCTTGACGGGTATCTTTTGCGAGTTCCGAATCAGAATCTGCATCAGCGACGGGCTTCCTATCCTCCCCATTGACCGAGTCGGGGTATTCTATCCTGGCGTGCATCAGACTGGTGATCGTGCGCACAAAACAGTCGGTTATTTTACTGAGATCCTTGAAAGTGAGTTCCGATTCATCGAGCTGGCCGTCGCGCAATTTATCGGCGACGATCCTGTTGACGAGCATCTCGATCTTCGCCGGGGTCGGCTTGGACAAGCCGCGCCTTGCGGCCTCGACTGCGTCCGCGAGCATCACCACCGCCGCCTCCTTGGTCTGCGGCTTCGGGCCGGGGTATCTGAATTGCTGCTCCAGCGCCGTCGAAGGCTCCTGTTCACCGGCCATCTGGGTGAAGAAATATTGCACCAGCGATGTGCCGTGGTGTTGCGCGATCACGTCGAGCACGACCTTCGGCACTCTATATTCCTTCGCGATGTCGATACCATCCTTGATGTGCGACGTGATTACCAGCGCCGAAAGTGTGGGATTGATCTTGTCGTGCGCGTTTTCGTCGACGTTCTGGTTCTCGATGAAAAAGTGCGGTCTGCGAATCTTGCCGATGTCATGATAATATGATGCGACTCTCGCCGCCAACGAATCAGCCCCAATAGCCTCGGCGGCGGTCTCAGCCAGATGACCGACGGTCATGGAGTGCGCATAAGTCCCCGGCGCCTCCATCACAAGCCGCCTCAGAAGCGTTTTGTTCGTATCCGCAAGTTCCAGCAGCGAAATGTGGGTGGTCCGTCCGAAGGGCCTTTCGAGGGGCACTGTGCCGAAGAAGAACAGCAGGATCGCTGCCGCCGGTATCAACGCGCCGGCCCAGATCGTACCGACCATCATGTCACGAAACGAATCGTTGCCTATGCCGCCGGTGATCCACACCATGAGCACTCCCGCGCCCGCCAGCAGCCCGCCCGCGCGCATGAGGTCATGACGGTCGCGGATGTTGGCGACGCTGTATATCGCGACCAGAGACGTTATCAGCGCGCTCGCGGCGAATCTGAGCTCGTTATTGAGAAGCAGCGAGAGCACGATCGAGAGCAGAGCCGTGATCACTACCGCGACCTGCGGGTCCAGCAGCACGGTCATGAACATGCTCGCGGTGACGACCCAAAGTATCCCCAGGAACCCCACCTGCGCGCTGGTCAGATTGATTCCCAGCAGGCTTCCGCCGACGCGCAGGGCCAACGTGCTGAAGATGACGATCAGCGATAATAGCAGAAGCGCCCTGGTGTTTGAGTAGACCTCGTTATGGTAACGCATCAGATACGCGGCCACAATCCAGACGGCCATTATTACCAGCAGTGTGAGGCTGAGCACAGTCTTATAGTCCAGCGTGGGGTGTCTCAGACCAAGCGCCTCGAATTTCTGTATGTGCTCCCGCGTCACCGCCTCGCCCTTCGCGATGATCAGATCGCCTGAGTTTATCTGTTTGTATACTGGCGGGGTATCACGGCGGGCTTTTTCCTGCAGAGCGGCGGTGCGGTCCTCGTCGAATACCCGGTTCGGCCTGATCGAGACCTGGCTGATCTCGGAGACCGCTTTGGCCTCCCCCGGGTCCGTCAAGAGTTTCATCGCCTCGGACGTCGCGGCGGCTCTCGCGGCTCGGATTTCGGCGACTTCATCGCGGATCTCCTTGCCCATGGCGGCGCTCACAACTCGCATCGAGTACTCTTCGACCTTGCGGAGCGTATCGGGGCCAGCCGCCAGCAGCGTAATGAACGTCTCGCCGGATATACGCCCTGCAAGGCTCGGGCCTAACTGTTCACGGATGATCGCTACTTTGCGCCGTCCGTCCGCGCGCGAGTAGGCGCGCTTCACATCGGCCACAGTGTGAAAGATTGTCTTGAACGACTCCACCGCCTGGTCGGCGGCGTTGGGCACGGGGTCATACACCTTACCGACACTGCCCGCAGCTTTCTCGCGCCTCAGATCGGTCTCGACGTTATCCTTATACGAGACGGTCTTGCGGGCGGTGATATTGTCGGGGCTGGTGTCTCCGAGCTTAAGAGAAACCCTGCTCGGCAGCATGGGCATAGAAAGCAAAAATGACAGGATGACAACCGTCGCGATTGCCAGCACAGCCCTCTGCGAATCCATGCCGGAACGGACGCCGTTCTTATCAGGGTTCTTCTTCGTGCCCCTGATGAAGTGGGGCAGATGTGGTTTCATAGTAATGAGGAGCTATCCTCGCAGTATCTTTTCAACGACCAGGCTGGCGAGCTTTCCATCGGCCCGTCCTCGAATCTTTTGCATCAGTGGGCCCATTACCTTGCCGCGGTCTTTCATATCCACGGCGCCAACCTCGGCTGCAATCTCCCTAGCCATAGCCTCAACTTCGGATTCATCGAGCTGCTTTGGAAGGTATTCTTGCAGAATCTCCAGCTCCGCATTCTCGCGGTCGGCGATGTCGGAGCGGCCGCCCTTTTCGGCGGCATCTATGGTCTCCCGCCGGCGCTTGGCCTCGCGGGAGATCACATCCAAAACTTCGTCGTCGGTGAGATCACTACCCTTATTGATACGGGCGTAACTCACCGACGACCTGATCATCCGGATGGTTGAGAGTCTCAACGCATCCCTCGATTTTTGAGCCAGCTTCATATCTTCCTGAAGCCTATCGGAAATCGACATAGGTCAGCTCCTGGACCTAATTACCCTCGGCGAGCTGCTTTCCGTCGCCTCGCGGCCTCCGCCTTGCGCTTCTTGTCGCTCGGCTTCTCGTAGTGCTCATGCTCTCTGGCTTCTTTTAGGACGCCAGTCTGCTGCAGCACCTTCTTGAACCGCTTCAGGGCGCTGTCCAGACTCTCATTCGGTTTTACCTGAACCTGTGCCAACCATAATCCCTCCTCCATCGACAGCGTTCGGCTGATTTTGCTCGTCACTGCATGTCAGTGGCGGGAGAGGATTGGCAACGCCGCTATCCCTTTGGAAAAGTGTAGCTACATAGCCAAATCCGCTATACCCACATACTGTTCGCCGTTGTTGAATTGTCTGTAGAGATTATACCGCCCGCGCATCCGAAGTGTCAAGAAGGGCGTTTGCGGGCGTTTGCGGGTTTTCCGTGTTACGGGTTACGGGTTTCCAACTCGCAACCCGCCAACTCGCAACTCGTAACTCCCTAACCGGGCGGCCACCCCAGCTCCCGTCCGCCCAAGAGATGGAAGTGAATATGCCACACCGACTGTCCCGCGCCTTCGTTGCAGTTCACAACTATGCGGTAGCCCTCCTCGGATATGCCGCGCTCGGCGGCGATCCGGTTGGCGACCGTCAAAATATGGCCCATCAGCGCGGCGTCCGGGCTGCTCGTGACATCGGAAATGCGCTCGATATGCTTCTTCGGAACGATCAGAACGTGAACCGGCGCCTGGGGATTAAGATCATCAAAGGCAGCCACGGCATTGTCTTCGTAGACCAGTTTGCCGATCTCGCCGTTAGCGATCTTGCAGAATATGCAGTCCAACTCTCAGCCCTCCCTTCCCCAATCTACAATTCCCTTCGCTATTCCATTCTGATCGATGCCGGTGATCTTTACCGGGACGACCTCGCCTCTGATTGACGAGTCTCCCGGGAACTTCACTTCCACATAATTATCGGTAAACCCGGTCACGTACTTAGTAGGAACCGCCTCGGACCCGGTGTTTCGGGAATTTATTCCCGAAACGTGCTCACTCTCCACCAGTACCGCCATTGTCCGGCCAACTAGCGATGAAGCAAACCGAGTCATTGCTAGTTTTCCCAGTTCGATCAGTTTTTCAGCACGGAGCTTCTTTACGCCGGGCTGGACCTGGTCCGGCATGGAGGCTGCCGCTGTTCGACGCCTGGCCGAGTATCGAAAAACATGCAGTCGGGAGTACTCGATGGCCTCGATCATCCGACAAGTGTTGTCGAACGCGGCGTCATCCTCGCCGGGGAATCCGACGATCACATCCGTTGTCACCCCGATTCCGGGAATCTTCGTTCGCACCCTCTCGATGATCTCACGATACCGCGCGGAATCATGCGGACGGTTCATCCGCCTCAGCACGCCGTCATCACCACTTTGAAGAGGGATGTGCAGATGCCGGCAGACCTTGGGATGCGCCATCGCATCGAGCAAGGCATCATCCACTTCCCATGGCTCGATGGAGCTCAGCCGGATGCGTTCGATGCCATGGACTTGAGCGGCGCGCTCGATCAAATCCGCAATCCGCAATTCACGATCCGCAATCGATTCGTCGTGGTATGAGCCGAGCCTGATCCCGGCAAGCACGATTTCCTTATACCCAAACTCGGCGAGCATCCTCAACTCCTCGACCACGCCGGTCAGAGGCCGCGAGGTCCTGCCGCTCCGCGCATACGGCACGACGCAATACGCGCAGAACTGATCGCACCCGTCCTGGACCTTGACGACAGCGCGGGTGCGCGTTCGAGGACGAACCGATTGAGGGGTGCGGATTGCGGATTGCGGATTGGCCTGGCCGAAATGCGCGATGATGCGTTCGGGCAAGGATTCTTTTTCACCGTGCGCGACCACGAGGTCCACGCCCTCAATCGAGCCGACCGCACTGGGTTCCAGATCGGCGTAGCAACCGGACACGACGACATAAGCCTCGGGGTTCAGCCTCAGGGCGCGCCGTATCGCCGCTCGGGACTTGCTGTCGGCAACCTGCGTCACGCTGCAGGTGTTGATAACACAGGCGTCCGCGCGCGACGCGAACGGCACGGTCTCGAACCCCGCTGATTCCAGGGCTTCACGAGTCTTCTCGGTCTCGTACTGGTTGACCTTGCATCCAAGGGTGTGATAGGCGATTTTGAACATTGCAGTTACATGGTACCAGGGGAAGGGTTTTGGGTCAAACCAGCCGTTAACACAATCCCCCAAAACGGTGGTATAATCAACTCAGCAGTTTGATCGCCGGCTTGGAGGGGCAAAGTTGTCCTCAAAGAACAGACACCACCACATGTTTTCGAAAGCGCCGCGGCTGGAGGGGGTCGCTCCTCCGAACCTGCTCAGAGACGACTTCGCCGCGCTGGATGCAAAGACCGTCCTGCGGTGTACGCACGAGGTGGAGGAACTGCTCTTGATGCAGTCGGTCGAGGGGCACGCCCACGAGGGGCATGGGCTGTTCTACGGCAAGAGGTTTCCCAACACCACCCTGGACGATATCGCGCGCTCGCTCAGGCTCGACCCGAAAGCCGTTAAGGAAGCTCGCCAGGATCTGATCGATGAGATAATGGATTTCGTCGAGATGGCGGCCGCGGGCGAAAAGCTAACCAGCGCCTGCAATGCCGGTGGTGAACCGCTGATGCGCTGCGGCACGCTGCGCCACATCGAGATCGATCCGCATGGCGTCCTCCAGGGGCTGTATATGGGTGGTCTTCGGGACGATTTCGAGATCAGGAGCCTGGCCAACCAACGCTACGGCGTCGAGATGGGCTATGGCAAGTGCGCGCTTGTGGATCAGATCGTGATGAAACGCCTGGGACTGAACGGTTTCGAGCTTGCCCGCCAGGCGCACGAGCACGAGATTTACGAGTTCGAGAGGGCGGGGCTTTTTGCGGAGAACGGCGACCCGAACATCGCCTATATGTATGTTCGGTATAAGGTCGGACCAGGCGCGTCGGACGACGCCGCAATCGTGATGGCCGGCAAGATGCACGGACTCTCGGCGGCCGTGGGCTGTTTTCTCGCGGATGCGATCGATACGCTCGAGAAATACGTGCCGGAGTATTCGGACCAGGATTCGGACATCAGCTCCTACATCGCGAATAACTACAAGAACCTCGGCGTCAGTCAAGATGATGCCGTTACTCTTGCCTATCTGTGCGCGATCCCCATTGATATGCAAGGGCACTTGCCGGACAGCTCGATCAGGCACATGCTGGAGGTGGATCGCAAGCACGATCAAAGCGCCGTCGAAAGCCATCTCGCGTATGTTGCCGGCAGGCCATATTCGGAGATGGAGCTTGACCACGGCGAATGCACGAATGTCGAGTTTTACGAATACATCGAACACAGGCTCGATGATTTCAAGACGAACGGGAGGTAGAGGATAATGCGTAGGTTGTTCTCATTGCTATGTGTATTTGGCCTGGCGGTCGTCGTCGGGTGTGGCGGCAGTGGAGGCGGCGGGGCCGTAACGACCTCGGCGACAACTCCGACTGTTGACCTTAGCGTGCCTTCCGGCGCGGCTCCGGCGGGCGTCAGCCCAACGGTGACGTATAAGACCGCCACGGAAGTGCCGGGCAGCCCGACGGGTTCGGCCTTTGTGTCGGCCGCACAGACCGCCCCAGCCGGGACCGCCTTCACTCAGCCGGTGACGCTGACGTTCACGTTGACAAGCCCGCTCGGGGCCACTGATAACGTCGATCTGTTCCAGGTTGACGCCAACGGAACATGGACGAACGGCGTCACGGGCGCTACAGTCCCAACGGTCTCCACGGACAGGCTGACCGTCACCGTGCAGGTAAGCAGCTTCAGCGCGCAGGGGTACTATGCCTTGTTCAAGCTGTAGGGGAAGTTCGCTCACGTTATATTTTGCTCGCCACACAGTACACCGTAGGCCCTGAGTAGCCCAGTAGGAGTTGTCTATTACAGACAAAGCTGGTGGGCTTATCGAAGGGCCGGGCAACTCTGCACCAAAGGCTGTACCCTCGGAGCCGCCCTTCGATACGGCCTTTGGGCCTACTCAGGACTTACGGAGGTACTATGCCAGGCAAGGTATAACCTGATAGACCACTACATGTAGGGACTAAAACTGCATGCCCCCTTGCCAAATCCCAAAAAAAGTGGCATTATGCAGGTGATTATGCTTGCTTGCCATTGGCGGGGGATAGGGTAAAAATGCAAAGGGAGTTTCGGACAGCACTCAGCGTGCTTGTGTGCCTGGCCGTGCTGCTTGTGGCGGTGGAACCCGGGTTTACGTCCGGCCGTCCTGAGTTTTCGCTAGTCGACCGGTATGCGGTCGATGCGCCTCGGGAGGCGATGGCATCGATCAAGGAACTCGCCGATTACCTGGCAAAGGGCGCGCAGACCGATATCGAGAAAGCGCGCGCGATCTATTCGTGGATCACGCGCAATATCGACTACGACGTTAAGACCTATGCCTCGGGCAACTACGGCGACCAGAGCGCCCAGCACACCCTTAAGACCCGTATGGCGGTCTGCCAGGGCTATTCATCCCTTTTTGAAGCGCTCGGTGAGGCGCTGTCGCTCGAACAGGCGCTCATCAGCGGCTACTCGCGAGGGGCGGGATATTTGGTCGGCGGAAGAATCGACGATAAGCCCAACCACACGTGGAACGCCGTTAAGATCGACGGCGAGTGGCGACTGCTGGACTGCACCTGGGGCGCGGGGTATATCGACGCCCAGGAGAGGTTCGTCCGGCAGCCATGTGACCACTATTTCCTGACCCCGCCGGAAAACTTCATCTACGATCATCTCCCGGACGACCCCAAGTGGCAGTTGCTCGATAACCCCATCGGCAAGAATGATTTTGGGCGGATGGCGTTCTTGAGGCCGGCGTTCTTCGATTGCTCGCTCAAGCTGATCAGTGAACCTGCGTCCGCCATAGATGGAGCCTCATTCACCACGCTCGCGTTCGAGGCGCCGGGAGATGTGCTGCTGAGCGCGGACGTGATGCGCGGCAAGGATAACGACGAGGCCGCCTCGACCCTGATACAACGGGATGGGGACCGGCTCAAGCTGACCGCCAGCATCCCGTATGCGGGGAACTATACTCTCAGAGTTTACGCAAAACGCAGGTCCGACCCTGGAGTATACCAGTGGGCTGCCGATTATAAGATTGATGTATCGTCGGATGCGCCTACAAAGACGGCGTTCCCGACTACGTTTTCAACGTTCCACGATAAGAACGCGTGTCTCCATACACCCATGGATGGGACCCTCAAATCGGGGAGCAAGGAATCTTTCAAGCTTACGGTTCCGGGAGCGGAATCCGTGGCGGTGATCGTCGCGGGCAAATGGTCGAAGCTGGACAAGCACGGCGACGTGTTTGAGGGCCATGCTGAGATCAAGGGCAGCGATGTCAGCGTGGCGGCGAAGTTCCCCGGCAGTGACAGCTACTTCGTCCTGCTCAAATACTCGGTTTCCTGAGGATGCCAGTTATGAAAGGATGCACTGGAGCGATGACGCGCGGATTGGCCGTTGCGCTTGCAGCCGTCTGCCTGCTATTAATGGCTGGGCCAGTTTCGGCGAAGGATGCGAGCGCGGCGGTCGTCGGTACATCCATACTGGCGGAGAAAGTCAGCGGCGGCGAGATCGACTGGGGCAGGCAGATGATCCACGCCGCCGGCGAAGCCCCAATGCCTTCCAGAAACGTCGAGCCCAACCGAGCCAAAGCATTCCTCAAGGCCAAGGGCTTCGCGCGCATGGCCGCCATCGCCAACCTGATGCTCGCAATCGGCGACACCGTGGTCACATATGACGACCGAGGCGGCGATTTGATGGAGAGGGATGCGTCGCTGCAAAAGAGGATCGAGGGCTATATCCAAGGCCTTGAGATCATTCGCGATGAGAAGATTATGGCGGGCGACGGTACGATCGCGGCGGTGCGGGTGACGGTGGGCACGCGGATGTACGGCGAGGCGACTCCCGGCGCGGTGATTGTCGGCAAGCTCGCCGAGGACGCACAGGCGACGATGGGCGAGAAGCCCAAGCAGGCTCCGTTGATGGAGTTGCCTGAGAGGGTGAGGAGAAGGAATAGGGAACAGGGAATAGGCCCTTCGACCAGGCTCAGGACAGGGAACAGGGAACAGAGGGGAATGCAGAATGATGAATGCAGAATGCAGAATGGGGAAGGTAGCCTCGCCTCCTCCCGGCCCGCTGACCCAAACCAAGAGCCGCCCGCGCCGGAGCAGGTGGGGCCGTTTACGTCGCTGATTGTCGATGCGAGAGGGTACGGTGTCCTGCGCGCGATCAGCCCAAGGATACGGAAGCTCAACGGCGATGAAGTCTGGGGCACGGTCATGGCAAACCCGGACTATGCCATCGAGAACGGGATCGCCGCCTATGCGGAGTCGGAGGACGCGGCGCGCGCGTGCGGCCGATGCGGGAAAAACCCGCTGATCGTAAGAGCCGTAGGTCGAGGCGGCGGCAAGGCGCTCTGTGACGTGGTCGTCTCCGACGAGAGCGCCAGGCGGATCCTCACTGAAAACTCCAAGACGGGCTTCCTTGATGAATATAAAGTAATCTTCGTCATCGATCCGCCAGCCGCTCATTAACTCCGAAATCCAACCTCAATTACAGCTTCAGCACTGGCAGGCGCAAATTATAGGAGTAATACTGAGCCTCGCCAGCGAAACCTTCAAATAGATTGTTGGTGCATAGTTATAGCGGGTAGCCGCACTTGTCGGTCCCGCATGACAATCCTGACTACCACAAAAGCGGTAAATTCAAGCCCATCGTCATGCCGGGTTATAGGGAAGGGATAACATCAAGACTCAAGAGATTTCAATGGACAATACTTTTCGCAGGCTGGTAACCGCCGCAGCGTTCTCGAACCTGTTCGCCTACGCGTTTGCGATGGCGGTCGTGGAGGCGTCGATCAACGAGATAGGACGGGCCTACCGCGCCTCCACCTCGCTCCTGGGCTGGCTGTTTCTGGTGTTTATGGTTGGGTTCTTTTTCGCAATGATACTCGGCGGGAGGCACGCGGATAAGCATCGCAAGCTGCCGGCGATGCTGGCCTCATGTTTCATGATTGCCGCTGGGGCGGGCATCTTCGCCTGGGCGCCCAGCTTCCCAATCGCTCTCCTTGCGATGCTGCTAATAGGGGCCGGCGGGGGTCTCGGCGAAGGTTTGTCGGTAGCGGTGATCTCGGACATCTACCCGAACGACAGGCGCACCGCCATGCTCAACTCCTCGCAGGTGATGTTCGCGATCGGGTCCGTGCTGGGACCGTCGGTGATACATATTAGCCTGCGTGCAGGAATCACTTGGCGCATGGGACTGGTCGCCACAATCATCGTCAGCCTGCTGAGCGCGCTGATTACTTACCTGGGTATCGCCACTCGCCGGGAGAGACCGATCGGACACGACCACCAAATAGGCCACTGGCGCGAAGTGGCCCGAGATCCACTTGTCTTCTGGCTGGCGATAGGTATCCTGCTCTATGTAGGACAGGAGATGGGACAGGCAAGCTGGCTCGCGGCGTATTTCAAGCGCGATCTGGCCGCGTCCGCTCCGACAGCGGCTTCGTCCGTTTCACTATTTTGGGCCGGCATCGGCTGCGGCAGGATCGTGGCCACCAGGGTGTCGAGACATCTCTCGGACGCAGCGTTGATATCGTGGTCGCTCGCGTTGGGCATGATCGCCCAAACCATGCTGCTCCTCGCGCGGGGAGAGGTGTCGGGTTTCGTGTCGACCGCTCTTCTAGGATTCTGCCTGGGTCCGGTCTGGCCGACAATAATGAGCAGGGCCGCCGCGGCCCACCCCCGGCAGGCCGGGACCGTGATCGGGATAGTAGCCTCAGCAGGATGTCTCGGCGGTGGTATATTCCCCGCCGTCATCGGATATGCGGCGGTCGGGGCCGGCATGCGCGCCGCGCTGTGGATATGCTTCGCGGCAGTGGTTGTTAACCTGGTCATATTCGTGGGGCTGGTCAGGCGACGCGGCGAAAGCTAAGCAGCCCCAATGCGAAGAGCTAGCGTCGGGGCAAGAAGCGTCCCGACGCATATCTCACGCAAACTTTGCGATCCGGCTCGCCACATCCTGGGCGAAGCGACGCACGTATCCGGCGACGTAATTTTCAATGTCGAGCATATCGTCGACGATCAGCGGCGTCAGGTCCATTGCGAAGTTGAGGGCGGCGGCCGTGTCGGTGCCGTGGGAGGCGAAGTAGGTGGCGTTCGCGAGCCTGCGACCGGCTGTGGCCAGGTCGTAACGTTTGCCGCCGCATATCTGTGAGTCGAACACGCTCACGAGGGAGGCGGCCAGGTTCGGATGGCCCGAAACGTCGAGCACGGTTTTGTCTTCGTCGTTGAGCCAATCGAGCCCGCGCCACACCTCGCAGCCGTAAAGCCGTGTTGGGCGTATGTCTCTCGTAAGCTCGCGGATGGCGGTGACGGCCCGAAGGGCGACGGCGACATGCGTATCGTGCTTATCGGCCAAATTGTGCGTGTATACCACCTCCGGCCGGGCGGCGGCGATGATCGACTTCAGATCGGCCACGACGTTGGGATTGGCGCTGTCCTTGATATTCGAGCTGGGATAATCCAATAGAGCCAGGGCGCTATATTGGCCTACCATAGCGGCTTTCTTCTGCTCGACGCGCCTGATCTTTCGCATGTCCTCGTCGGTATAGTCGGCGTAAAGCCCATCTCGCGGGCTGCCGGCGCCGTCGGTCACGATGACGCCCATGAATCCCCTGTCCGCCTTTCCGAAACACTCCAGAACGCCGTGGTAGGCCATTATCTCGATATCGTCCTGATGGGTCGCGATGGCCAGGTGAGTGGTGCGGGCAATGGCGGAATCCGCCGGGAAGCCGTCGGGGATGTATATTTCAGCGGTGGTGTTGTGCAAATCCATGATTCGTCCTCCGCACCTCATCATAAGCTCAGCGAGGGGCGGATGTCAAGAGGGATTGGCGGAGGTAATGCAGAATGATGAATGAAGAATGCAGAATCATCGGAACGGAACATTGACCGCGAACAGAGCAAGAGAACGAGCCGAGGAGTTCCTGAAGATAAGCGATCAGTTCAAGTTGGGCGAACTGCTGACGGAGTCTTCGCATCCGGTCACGGCGAACCTGAGCGAGGTCGCCAAGAACGATATCAGCGCGGCGCTGGGGTTGCTCTTCGAGGTGGACCGGGATGTGATCGAGAAATACCGCGAGTGGGTGGAGTCGGGGCGGTCGGAGGAGATCGCGAAGGTAGTCACCGACGCGCTACTCGCCGGAGGCCGTATCTTCTTTACCGGCTGCGGAGCGACTGGGCGACTGAGCATCCTGCTCGATTCGATCTGGCGAGACTTCTGGCAGCGTGCCGGGCCGGAGTCCCGGAAGGACTGGGAGAACCGCACGATCAGCATAATGGCGGGCGGAGACTTCGCGCTGATCAAGAGCGTTGAAGGCTTCGAGGACATCACCGCGTTCGGCAGACGACAGATAGCCGAGCAAGGGGTTCGCCAAGGCGATGTCGTGTTCGCGATTACCGAAGGCGGGGAGACTTCTTGGGTGATCGGGACTGCATGGGAAGCGCTCGAACGGGGCGCGAAGGTCTATTTTGTTTACAATAACCCTGATGACATCCTGTGCGAGCACGTCCAGCGCTCACGTGAGATTATAGAAGAACCCCGCATCGAGAAGATCAACCTCACCACCGGCCCGATGGCAATCACCGGCTCGACGCGCATGCAGGCAACATCGATCCAGCTTTGCGTGATGCTCACAATTCTGGAGATTGTCGTGAAATCAATTCTTAATCGCGAAAATGCGTCCTTCGACAAGCTCAGGATGCGGCGAAAGCGCGAAAGGATTCCAGAGCGGTTCCGTGAGGCATTGGAGGAAATACATGCGACGCTGATGTCGGAGGAGGTTCGGGGGCAGTTGGCTGGGCTGGTGGAGATGGAGGAGCGGATATACCGTGCAGGGCACAAGGTCAACTACTTCGCCGACGATCTCGCAATCGACGTCCTGACCGACACCACCGAGCGCTCGCCGACGTTCTGCACACCTTCGTTCAGGAAGTATGATGATGAGCAGGCGTCGGAGTCGTGGGCATTCCTCTTCTTGCCTTACGAGGACACCCGGACCGCGTGGGAGAAGCTGTTGAAGCGCAAGCCCAGAGCAGTGGAATGGAGCCTGGAGCAGGTGCGGGAGATGGTTGGAGATGAGGACGCTGCATTGCGCTATGAGGTCATCCGGAAGATATCCCTGGATGAGATATACAAATTCAAGATAGGGCTGGATGGGCTGCCGTATCGACACACGGGACCTGGGAACGGTTCAGTCGAAATCTCCGCACCGGAAGGCTATCTACGGATGGAAGCCCGTGGGACCGACGCTCGGACCGTCCCGGCGCCTGTCCCCAAGAGCGATTTCTTATTAAACGGCCCAATGCGAGTCGAAGTAAAAATGCTCCTGAACGCCATTTCGACGTGCACGATGGTCCGCCTGGGGCGCGTGATGGGAAACTACATGATCTACGTCGTCCCATCCAACCTCAAGCTCATCGACCGCGCCACGCGCTACGTCTCGCGGCTCACCGACCTATCATACGAGGACGCCTGCCGGCTGCTGTTCGAGGTGATCGAGTATGTTGAACCTCGAATGAAGGCCGACCAGGCGTACCCGCCTGTGGTGGAAGTTGCCGTGATGCGGGCGAGGGGTGGGATTGGGAACGAGGAGGCAGAGAAGAAAATTGCAGATTGTAGATTGCAGAATGCAGATTGAAGGGAGGGTCCCTTCCCCAATCTGCAATCTGCAATCATCAATCTGCAATTCCTCCTACATTCTCGGCTCGTACGTATTGCACCACGCCTGGGTCTGCGAGAAAACGACCTCAATATCGTCGCAGGCGTGGCAGAACAGGCCCTTGTTGTATTCGCACTTGTCCACATGGCAGGCGCCTACTTCGCCCTGGCCGTGCTTGTCGGTGTGCTGATCGGTGGGCATGAATGTTTCGCAGACGGGCTCGTCGCTGCCCACTAGGATAGCGTTGGCGTAGCAACTGTTCTCCCTCCAGTAGAAACACTGATCTACCGTGCACTTCTTGACTTCGGGAACCATGACTAGACCTCCTTGGATTTTCACTTAAGCAATGCTATTGCGTAACGTTTACCCGCCCCGGTCTCCTTATATGACGAGCAGCCGTGCTAAACGGAACAATAAACTCGCTCGAAGCGTCATTGAGGTGTTATGATATGCCAGACTCTGAAGGAGGTAACCGTAATGAAGAGATATGCATCTATTACGCTCGCGCTGGTTGTCGCGCTCGTTCTGGCCTATGCGGCATGGGCTCAGGCTCCGCCTGCCCCCGGCGGCCCGCCTCCACAAGGTCCGCCACCCCAAGGACCGCCGCCCGGCATGGGAATGCCCGGAATGGGAATGGGTGGGCCCGGAGGGTTCCGTCCGATGATGCAGCCGTGCCCCATGGGCGCGCTGAACCCGCCCTCCGCCATGATGTTCGAAATGGGAGCGGAACGGCTCCATCTCTCGAACGAGCAGGTAGACAAACTCAAGACCCTGGTGATCAATGCCGAGCAGACCCTGCGCCCGCTTCGGGAAAAGTGCAGGGAGACGACCGATGCGCTGCGCGCCGGTCTGTTCGCGCCCGACAAAGATGCGAATGCCCTGCGGGGACTTGCTGACAATGCCGAGAAAGCGGAGGCAGCCGTCATAGCCGCGGAGCTGGATGTGTGGGTGAAAGTGAAAACCACACTCAATCCGGAGCAGTTGAAGATGCTGCAGGAGATGATGGGACGCGGGCGCGGCCCGATGCCGATGATGCCGCCCCCCAACGGGACTCAGCCACCGGTTCCACCCGGACCTCGGCCGCCGGCGGGGAATTAGGTGAACGGGCTGGTGGAGTTTCGCTTTGAAGTTTCGAGGGCAATAGCTCGATACTGAACAACATACCCGAGGAGGAAGATAAGTGACAAATCAAGAAGCATTAACCCTCGCGAAGGACATCATCACCAAGAGCATGTTCTCGGCCTTTGCGACCATGGACGAGAACGGATACCCACAAAGCCGTGCCATGATGCCGGTGTCGATAGACGATGATCTGACTACCTACTACATCACCAGCCGCGCGAGCGCGAAGTGCGGCCAGATAGCCGCGAACGCCAAGGTTAGCTCGTTCTGGATGGAGATTGTGGACCCTATGAACAACTGGCGCTCGGCTCTCGCAAAGGGCGAGGCCCGCGTCAGTGACGAAAAGTCGCTCAGGGAGCGCTTCTGGGTGGAGGAGATCAGACAATTCTTCCCTGGCGGCGTCGATGATCCGAACTATGTGGTAGTGATCGTCAAGCCGATTGAGTTGATTCTGGCGAGCCATGAGATGATGCCGCCTCTGGTAGTGAAGCTGTAGGGCACTGGGAAAACACGGCTTTGCGGGATGCTTCGGTTGTATGCAGCCGAAGCAACAAACACGAACTTGCCATTCTGTCCTCAAACCACAGCCTCGGAGGTCCGGTTTGTCTTGCTCGCGCGATTGATGTATAATTGAGGTTGTTAGACACAGTCTCCGCAATTACTGAGGTGAATCACGTGCCTACTTACGCATATCGCTGCAAGAAGTGCGAGCACGAGTTTGAGATCGTGCAGAGGATAAGCGAGGAGTCGCTGACCGAATGCCCTGAGTGCAAAGGCGAAATCTGCCGGCTGCTGTTTCCGGTGGGAATAGTCTTTAAGGGCTCCGGGTTTCATATCAATGATTACCCAAGCTCGGGATCGC
Organism: Armatimonadota bacterium; assembly: GCA_023474015.1. The sequence goes on along the minus strand of JAMCYN010000003.1, from coordinate 16,428 downwards.
GCTCGACGACCACCGAGAAGAAAGATGAGACAACCAAGCCCTCGGACAAGGAAACCGCATCCGCCGCAAAGAGCTGACTTGGCGCCGGAGGATTACGGCGTCTGCCCTGTCTCAGTGAGCCCTCATATTCTCAGTTAAGCAGAGAGTGGGGGCTTTGTCTTAATCGACCGCCTCCCGCATAATCGTATAGCCATCCTCTAAGCGGGCGCCGGCTCTTCAAACACAAACTTGCTCAGCTTTGCCTGCCTCGACACATCCACCGGATACTTCCCATCCAGGCACGCGCAGCAGAGCTTGTCTTTCTTGACGCCTATAGCGCGTATCAGGCCCGCCAAGCTCAGATAGCCGAGGCTGTCCGCGCCGATATACTGGCGGATTTCTTCGATGGATAGCTTGGCCGCGATCAGCTCGTTCTGGTTCGCGGTGTCGATGCCGTAGAAGCACGGGTGCTTGATCGGCGGCGACGCAATCCGCACGTGCACCTCCACCGCCCCCGCGTCACGGATCATCTTGATCGTGGGGCCGCTGGTAGTCCCCCGGACGATGCTGTCGTCCACCATCACAACGCGCCGCCCCGCCAGGGTCTCCTTGAGCGGAGTCAACTTCATCCTGACGCCCAGCTCGCGCATGCGCTGATCGGGTTGGATGAACGTGCGGTGGATGTAGTGGTTCTTGATCACGCCCTCGGCATAGGGAATCCTCGATGCTTCGGCCAGGCCGATCGCGGCGGGTGTGCCGGTGTTGGGCAGCGGAAAAACAATATGCGCGCCGGGGCACGGATGCTCCTTGGCAAGCTCATGGCCCATCCGCCTGCGCGCCTCGTGCATCGTCCGGCCGTACATCCGGCTGTCGGGCCTGGCGAAGTAGACATACTCGAAGATGCACAGCGCATGGCCGTCGGTCGGGATCGCCTGGCGCTCGCGGAGACCGTCGGCGTCCATTATTATCATCTCACCCGGCTCAACCTCTCGCATGTACCTCGCGCCGATGGTGTTGAACGCGCAGGTCTCCGAGGCCACAACGTAGTGGCTGCCGTTCAACTGGCCGATGGACAGAGGGCGGATGCCGAACGGGTCACGAAACGCGATCAGCTTGTCCTCGCTCATCACCAGTACGGCGTATGCGCCGCGTATCTTGGACATCGCATCGGCGATAGCATCCTCAAGATTGCACGCGCCGGAAGCCGCGATCAACTTGATAATGACCTCGCTGTCGTTGGTCGTCTCAAACTCGATCCCCTGGGCCGTTAGCTCCTCGCGTATCTGGCCCGCGTTGACCAGGTCGCCGTTGTGAGCGAGCGCGATCTCGCCGAAGGTGCAGTCGCAGCGCATCGGCTGAACATTGCGGAGGATGCTGGAGCCGGTGGTAGAGTAGCGGGTGTGGCCGATGCCGATGTGGCCGGTGAGCGAGGAAAGGACCTCCTCCTGAAAGACCTGTGTTACCAGGCCCATGTCGCGGTGCATTCTAATAATATTTCCATCGGATACGGCGATGCCCGCGCTCTCCTGCCCCCTGTGCTGAAGCGAGAACAGCCCAAAGAAGGCTATCCTGGCGACATCCTCACCGCTGCCGCAAACACCGAACACCCCGCACTCTTCCGCCATTTCCGGCCTGTCAAAATCTATCATTACACTACCTGATGATTTTCGTTTGGACATTGTTTTCGGGTTGCGCGTTAGCGGGTTACGAGTTGAAGGGAATCCCAACCCGTAACTCGAAACCCGCGAACTCGTAACTTTCCACTGCCCTAAGTTCCCGACTCCTTCATCCTATCGCCAATAGCGTTGCGCCAGGTCGATTGCATATCGGCAACCTTGACGCCGATTACGTCCACATCGTTGATGCTGATCGCCAGTCTCTCGCCGCCGACCTTGCCGAGGATCGTGCTCTCGACCCTGAGTTCGTCGATGATCTCACGAAGCGCGCCGAGCTTGTCGGCGGTCGTGGAGACCACTATCCGCGACTGCGTCTCCGCGAAGAGCGCGGCGGCCGGCGCGCAGTTGGCAGACAGCGACACATCCGCGCCCACCCTACCCATTATACAGCATTCAGCCAGAGCAATGGCCAGCCCGCCGTCGGCGCAGTCGTGAGCCGACTTGATCAGGCCGCCGCCGATAGCCCGGATCACAGCCTCATGCACCCGCTTTTCTCTATCAAGGTCGAGCATGGGCGGAGTGCCGACCGCAAGGCCGTGAATCGTATTGAGGTACTCACTTCCCCCCAGGGATTCCAGCGCGCAGACACCTTTAGCAAGTTGGTCGGGGGTATTCCTGCCCCCGACATCCCCCACCCTGGTCCCCGATATCAACACTATAATATCGCCCGTGTCCCTAAACCGCGCCGTGCATCGCTTCTCAGAATCCTCGATCAGGCCGATCAGGCCGATCACCGGAGTCGGATAGATCGCCATCTCGGGGGTCTCGTTGTAGAAGCTGACGTTGCCGCTGACGACCGGCGCGCCGAAGAACTCGCACGCGTCGGCCAAGCCCTCGACGGCCCGCTTGAACTGCCAGAACGCCTCGGGCTTCTCGGGGTTGCCGAAGTTGAGGCAGTCGGTGGTCCCGATTGGCCGTGCGCCAGTGCAGGCGAGATTTCTTGCCGCCTCGGCCACCGCGAGTTGCGCGCCCGCATACGGGTCAAGATAACAGTAGCGGCCATTGCAGTCGGTGGTCATCGCGATGGCTTTCTTCGTGCCTCGAATGCGAATCACGGCAGCGTCGGAGCCGGGCAGGACGGCGGTGTTGGTCTGGACCATATGGTCATATTGCTCGTAGACCCATTCTTTGCTCGCAATCGATGGCGACGCCAAAACCCGCATCAGGGCGTCGTTGTAATCATCAGGCTCGGCGATCTTCGACAGATCATAGCCCTGAACGCCCTTCAGATAATGCGGCTCCTCGGTCTCCAGATGATATGTCGGGGCATCATCGGCCAGCGACTTCGCCGGAACCTCGGCGACCAGCTCATCGCCGTCATAAACGTGAACCAGGCCGTCGTCCGTGACCTCACCGATCACCACCGCCTGCAGGCCCCACTTCTTGAAGACCTTTGCAACATCATCCTCATGGCCCTTCTTGACGATAGCCAGCATCCTCTCCTGGCTCTCGGAGAGCATAATCTCATACGAGCTCATACCAGACTCGCGCAGAGGAACCTTGCGCACGTCGATCTTCATGCCGGTCCCGGCCTTGGCCGATGTCTCGCAGGTGGAGCACGTAATCCCCGCCGCGCCCATGTCCTGGATGCCGACGATGTAGCCGGTCTTGAGCGACTCGAGCGTCGCCTCGATAAGAAGTTTTTCGGTGAATGGATCGCCCATCTGGACATTGGACTTGCGGCTCTCGGACTCCTCGCTAAGCTCGACCGACGCGAACGTCGCGCCGTGGATGCCGTCTCGGCCCGTACGCGACCCGACCAGCATCACGGGGTTCCCCGGCCCCTCGGCCTTGGCGTAGGCGACATCCTCGTGCTTCATCACCCCGACCGCCATGGCGTTGACGAGGCAGTTGCCGGAGTAGCAGTCCTCGAAGTATATCTCCCCCGCCACGGTCGGCACGCCGACGCAGTTGCCGTAGAACCCGATCCCGCCCACGACGTGCTCGAACAGGTATCTATTACGAGCATCATCGAGGCCGCCGAACCGCAGGCTGTTGAGGCTGGCAATGGGCCGCGCGCCCATGGTAAAGATGTCTCGCAGTATCCCTCCGACGCCGGTCGCCGCCCCCTGGAACGGCTCGACCGCCGACGGGTGATTGTGGCTCTCGATCTTAAAGACGATCCCGTAGCCGTCGCCGATATCGATAATACCCGCGTTCTCCAGCCCCGCGCCGTCGATGGCTTCCTTATACTTCTTGAAATAGCGCAGGATAGGCCGCGAGTATTTGTATCCGCAGTGCTCGCTCCACATAACAGCGTACATCCCAACCTCGGTATAGGTCGGGTGCCGCCCGAGCACGTTGGTTACCTCTTTGTATTCGTCGTCGCTAAGCCCCATCTCACGGTAGACCTTGGGGTCGATGGGCGGTGTGTTTGTTATGGGCATTGGTTCCTCTCAGGTTTCGAGTTCGCGGGTTGCGAGTTGCGAGTTATGGGCTTTGCAGCGGGTATCTCCTTGAGGTAAGTCATCAGCCCGCCGATCTGACGAGAGACAGTATCAAGTTGCTGTTGCACGCTGCTAAACTCTTCTTCTGATACATAGGAAAGATCCGACGCCACGTACATCTGCGCCTTCACCTCGGCTGCGCTACCCTTGGCAATGGCCAGAAATCGGCGGTACTCAGTAGGTCCCTGGTTGCGGTCGAATCCTTCAGCGATGTTGGACATGATCGAGACAGCGGCTCTTCTAATTTGATCACGCAGACCAAAATCCTTTGCGAAATCACCGGACGAAGTGAATTTATAGATATCACGAGTCAACACCCTTGCATTCTGCCAAGCTTGAATATCCTCAAACCGAACGATTGTAGGCATGCTCCATCTCCCATTTCTCAGCTATTCGTATGGTCCAGCAACCCGCAAACTCGCAACACGCCCGCCAACCTATCTGCTATTGACTTAAGTATAAAAACGCCATCCTCACTCCCCAGGCAGCTTTCGACGGCGCGCTCGGGGTGCGGCATCATGCCGGCGACATTGCCGCGAGCATTGATAATTCCGGCGATGTTATTTAGCGAGCCGTTGGGGTTTGCCTGGTCCGTCACTCGCCCATTCTCATCACAATATCTGAGCAGCACCTGGCCGTTATCTTCGAGTGACTTGAGATCATCAGGGTCGGCGTAGTAGTTGCCGCCGTGGTGCGCTATGGGGATGCTGAGCACCTGCTCGCGAGAGCAAAGATGCGAAAAATCGGTCTTGTTGTTCTCGACGCGCACATTCACATATTTGCAGATGAACCGCAGGCCATTGTTCGCGATCAGCGCGCCGGGCAGCAGATGGGCCTCGCATAGTATCTGGAAGCCATTGCATATCCCGATCAGCCTGCCGCCCTTGTCGGCGAAGTCTTGAATCGCGTTCATCACCGGGCTGAACCGAGCGACCGCCCCCGTGCGCAGATAATCGCCATACGAGAACCCGCCCGGCAATATAATGCAGTCGAACCCGCCCAGATCGGTCTCCTGGTGCCAAATATACTCCACCGGCTGCTTGAGCACATCCCGAACGGCATAATACGCGTCCTGATCACAGTTCGAGCCGGGGAAGATTACTACTCCGAATTTCATGGATTCGTTTTTCCTTATTGTTAGCGCTTCAGTATGCCTGGGGCAAAATCCGTGATGTTCTTGACATACGGAATGCTCGAAACCGAGTTAATAAATCTCTTGTCGGCAGTCCAGAAATCGCAACCGCGCAACTCAGCTAGTGCAAGATAGAAAGCATCATAGAGAGTTGCTAGGTTGTAACGACAAGCAATGCGCCAAGCCTCATCGAACAGGTCTAGTGTATTCGCGCAGTCGATCTGGGCGTCCAAAAGCAATGATAGGGAGACACGGCCTTCGTCCTCATCCATAGAACCCCTATACACTTTGCGCCTTATAGCGGAACCCGCTTCCCCGTATATAAAATCCGGTGCGATGATCCTGATATTGCGTTGCATGCATTCGTGCAGGAGTTCCACGGCCAGCTCACGTCCAGCTTCAGGCGTGTACCACATCACAGCCAGATTGGCGTCCACGCATATCTCCGAAGTCATCTGAGCCTGCCCTCTCGCATTGCTCGGATGTCATCGACGCTGCTCGGCAAGAGTTTCCCGCCGCGCCTCTTGAGAATCCTCTCTTGAAGAGCCTTACATTCCTCTATATAAGCTTCATCCAACTGGTTCTTTGACCTTGTTACGCGAATCCTGCGATTAGGTCTATTCGGCTGCACTGCCATCTGAGATCACCTCTCCATATTAGGATTGCCCTACTTCACAATCTCGAACCGATAATTCTCGATATTCGGGTTCGCCAGCAGCTTCCGGCACATCTCGTCTACGTCCTGCTGGAGGCTGCCGTTACCATCGGCGACCTCGATCTCGATGAACTTGCCCATCCGGACGCTCTCGATCTGATCGAACCCCAGGTTTTCAAGCGCCCCCTGGACCACCTTCCCCTGCGCATCCAACAGCGAGGGTTTTAGAGTTACATATACGTTTACTTTGGCCATGTATCAGTTCCTTGGTTGTCAGTTGACAGTTGTCAATTTTTGAATCGCGAAGGGCGCGAAGAAGCGCGAATGACGCGAAAGATCAGCGCCCCGTATGCTGGGAATGGCGGCTTCCACGACAGTTTCGAGCTTCATCAAGGCTCAATTCCCGCAGCTTGTCGAGCCTTGCGTTAGTGCGTGCTGCGGGAACTCAGGTTCATTGTCATAGCAAGCCTCGTGCATACCGCCGTTCCCGCAGCATCGAAAAGATACAGCGTCCGTGTTACGGACCGGAGATATTAACATTCTCATCGTTGTGCTCACGACCGCCAGAGTCTTTATATTTTATCTTGGCCGTGAAGTAGCGCTTTTCCCCAAACCGTGCGTCAAACTCTTTCACGACTATTGATTGCTCTGGGCCCAGGCACTCGTAGGTGTAAACATCGCCTTTATCGAACTGGGCAACCAATTCAGTCACAGGTTCGATAGCTATAAGGCAAAGGCGTTTTGCTCGTCTATCCGGCACCTTCTGATATTCAGCTCTCACCAAACACTGGCTAGCCTTGACCTTCTCTTCTCTTCTTTCCTTTTTGCGTGCTTTAAAAAAGTTATAGGAGCCAAGTCCTGAGCCAACAAGTCCGCTGAGCGCGCCGACAACAGCACAGATTGTCACTATCACACTAGTACCGCTCCCAGCCTGCTCGCTCATAACCCCAACCTCTCAAACACCCTATCCACATTCCTCAAATGATGCTCCAAGTTGAAGCACTCGTCCAATTCTTCTTTCGTGAACCGCGAAGTGACGTCAGGGTCGGAGTCGAGGGCCTGCCTGAACGAAACGCCATCGTCCCAGCACTTCGCCGCGTTGCGCTGGCAGACTTTGTAGCCCTCCTCGCGGGTCATACCCTTCTGAATCAACGCCAGGAGCACGTGCTCGGAGAAGACGAGTTGGCCCATCATCTCGAGGTTGCGCTTCATGTTGTCCGTGTTGACCTCCAGCCGGTCAAGGAGCTTCGCGAGCGAGTTGAGCATAAAGTCCACCGCGAGGCAGCTATCGGGAATGATGATCCGCTCGGCGGCGGAGTTGGTGAGGTCGCGCTCGTGCCAGCTTACAATGTTCTCCATCGCCGGGATCGCGTTCGACCGGACTACGCGCGCGAGGCCGCAGATCGACTCGAATCGCCATGGGTTGCGCTTGTGGGGCATCGCGGAAGAGCCGCGCTGGCCGGGCAGGAACATCTCCTGGACTTCCAAAATCTCCGTTCGCTGGAGGTTGCGCATCTCGGTGGCGAAGTTCTCGCAGCTCGACGCGATGATCGCAAGGGTCGTCAAAAACTGCGCGTGCCTGTCGCGCTGGATGATCTGGGTCGAAACCGGCGCGGTCGCAAGGCCGAGCAGCTTGCAGACATACTCCTCCTGCTCCGGCCCGATGTTGCCGAATATCCCCACCGCCCCCGAAATCTTGCCCTCGCTGATCGACTCACGCGCGGCGCGCATTCGTTCGAGGTCGCGCTGGACTTCGGAATACCACACCGCCATCTTAAACCCGAACGTGATCGGCTCGGCGTGGACGCCGTGGGTGCGACCGATCATCTGGGTCATCTTGTGCTCGCGCGCGAGCTTCGCGATGGCCTCAAGGAGCTTGGTGAGGTCGTCAATGATAATATCCGCCGCCTGGCGCATGCGCAGGGCCGTGGCGGTGTCCTCGATATCGTAGCTGGTGACGCCGTAGTGGACGTAGCGCCCCTCCTCGCCGAGGTTCTCGGTGACGCATTTGACGAACGCGATCAGGTCGTGCGCGGTCTCCTTCTCGATCTCCTCGATCCGCTCCACGCAAAACTTCGCGCCCGCCTTGATCTTCTCAGTGGTCCCCTGGGGTATCCTTCCGAAGTGCTCCTGCGCCTCGCACACGGCGATTTCCACATCCAGCCAGCTCTGAAACTTGTTCTGCTCGCTCCAGATCGCCGCCATCTTCGGAAGAGAGTATCTTGATAACATCCACTAACCTCTCAAACAACTGTTCGTCCGGATTTGCAATCCGGGACGGAAAGAGCAATCCGGGGATTTGCAATCCCCTTGCACAAACGTTACGCCAACGGGATTATAAATCCCGAGATTGCCAGGGAGGTCCCAGATTGCAAATCTGGACCAACGGAAAGGCGCGCTCCCTTCCCTTCAGCGTTTCATATCATTCAGCGTCTCAGCGGTTCAGGAAACCTGAACAGCTCCTGCCCCCGCCAGCTTCGCCTTATGCTCCCTCACAGCCTCCCGCACCTTGGGATACTTCACGCTCAAAATCTGCGCCGCGAGAATTCCAGCGTTCTTCGCGCCATCTATCGCCACCGTCGCTACCGGCACGCCCGAGGGCATTTGGACTATCGCCAGAAGCGAGTCCAGGCCGCTCAAGGCCGCCGACTTGACTGGGACACCGATCACGGGTAGTGGAGTGAGGCCGGCGAGCACGCCCGGCAAATGCGCCGCGCCGCCCGCGCCCGCGATGATCACCTCAAAGCCGTTGTCTTCGGCCGTGGTGGCGAACTCGAACGCCGCCTGTGGAGTCCTGTGAGCTGAGATGACAAACGTCTGGCTTTCGATGCCGAACTGAGTGAGGATATCCGACGCGCCCCGCATGATCTCGGCGTCGGACTTACTGCCCATTACGATGGCTACTTTTCCGGTCATTTGATGAGTCTGGCTCCGATATCGTGTCTGAAATGCGCCGCCGCAAAGTTAATCTTGCCCACTCCGGTGTAGGCAGTGCGAATGCAATCCTCGTACGTATCATTAACCGCCGTCACTCCCAGCACCCGACCGCCGGATGTGACGACGTTGTTGTCCTCAACTTCCGTTCCCGCGTGGAAAACCATCACCCCGGCTTTTTCCGCTTCATCGATGCCGGTGATGACCTTGCCCTTTTGGTAGCCGCCGGGATAGCCGCCGGAGGCCATCACGACGCACAAGGCATTCCTATTGTACCAGCTAACGCCCGCCGTGTCGAGCTTTCCATTAATCGAAGCAAGCATAATATCGACCAAATCCGACTGCAACAGCGGCAGCACGACCTGTGTCTCAGGGTCGCCGAAACGGGCATTGAACTCGACTACCTTCGGCCCTTTGCTGGTAAGCGCCAAGCCGACATACAGCACGCCGCGGTAATGAATTCCCATCTTCTTGAGCGCTTTGAGTGTAGGCTTGACGACCGAATCCTTGACAATATTATTCACTGCGTCGGTCACAACCGGAACCGGGGCATAGCACCCCATCCCGCCGGTATTGGGACCCTCGTCGTTATCATAGGCCCGCTTGTAGTCCTGCGCGGGGACCATCGGCACAAACGTTTCGCCGTCGACAAAGCACATAAACGACGCCTCGGGGCCGTCCAAAAACTCTTCCACAACCAACCGGTTCCCGGACGCGCCGAAGGCTCTCTGGTTCATAATTACATCCACGGCCTGCAGAGCATCGTCCTTGGTCTTGCTGACAAACACGCCCTTGCCCGCCGCCTCACCATCGGCCTTAACCACGATAGGATCATTGCTCTTGGATGCGACAGATTCGATGTAGGCGCTCGCCTTGGCCGGGTCGTCGAAGACCTCGCAGTCCGCCGTCGGGATGCCGTTATCGAGCATCAGCCGCTTGGCGAAGACCTTGCTCCCCTCCATCTGCGCAGCTTCCCTGTTCGGCCCGTAGACCTTGAGGCCGCGCTTCTCGATCTCGTCGGCAAGCCCTACGATCAGCGGCGACTCCGGCCCGACGACTGTCAGGTCAATCAATTCCTGCTCGGCGAAGTCGGCTATGCCCTTGATATCCATCACGCTGCCGCCGACCCTCTCGGCAATCGCGCCGATCCCCGCATTGCCGGGCCAGGCGTAGAGCTTCTTTACCTTGTCACTCTGCGCCAACTTCCACGCGAGCGTATGCTCCCGCCCGCCGCTTCCGATGATGAGAAGTTTCAATGAGTCCTCCGGGTCAGTCAGGCTTGATATTTTCCTGAAGCCAAGCGGCAGCCTGCTCAATAAACAATCCGGCTTGGCTCAGCCACGTCTCTAAGTCGGCTTTACTGAATGACAGGACGTCTTCGTAATCGCCCTTCTGTCGCTTTTCAAACAGCAGGTGGTAGAACTCTCCAGATTCCGCGGGCAGCCGGCGGGGCTTGATCCAGAGTCTGTCGAAAAGAGACATGACTCCGCTGTGCTTGGAACTGGAGTGGCCTTCGGCCAGCAGGGCGCGGAAACAGCATAGAAGCAGGCGTAATACAGCCTGTTGACCACGCCGATTGTAAAACCACCTTTGAAAAGAGCTTCAGCCTCCGCAAGAGTTTCCCATGCCCGGGACACCCGATGCCCTATATACTCCAGGTCCTCTTGCTTCATATAACAATACCATCCTTCGCAACACTCTTCCGATACGGCGAGCATCGTAACATCGGGCGCTGCCATTCCTCTCGCGAGTACACCATCAGCGACAAGACGACCTCTCTCTCCAATTGGAGTCTGTACACGGCTCCGTCGAGTTCCCTTTCTTCGCAGGACGAGAGCTTACTGCCAGTGATCACCACTATGTCATAATCCGACTCTGGCGTCGCGGTCCCCCTCGCCACGGACCCGTACAGCACGACCTCCGCGTCAGGCACGAACCGCATCACAACGTCCTTTACGTCTATGAGCAGCTGTCTGTCCCTTTCACTTAGTTTTCTGACTCTACTGAGCTTGCGCATGCCACCAATCCGCAATCCAAAATCCAAAATCTAAAATTCGTTGTGTTCCACGTCCAGGTTCACGAACGAAGCGAACTCCCTTATGAACCCGAGCTTGACCGTCCCAGTCGGGCCGTTTCGATGCTTGGCTATGATGATTTCCGTCGTTTCGGGCTTCTTGTCCGGGTCGAACGCGGAGCCGTCCTCACCCGAGACCGACGCCGTATCCTCCACTTCCCGCACGACATAATACTCCGGCCTGAACAGCAGCATTACCATGTCCGCCTCGGCCTCAATGGAACCGGATTCACGAAGGTCCGAAAGCATCGGGCGCTTGTCCTCCCTCCGCTCAACCGCGCGGCTCAACTGCGACAGCGCGATCACCGGCACCTTCAGCTCGCGCCCAAGGCTCTTGAGACTCCGGGCGATCTCGGAGATTTCCTGCACGCGGTTCTCGATGTTCCGGTTGGAGCGCATAAGCTGGAGATAGTCCACAACCACCAGCCCCAGGCCGTGCTCGGCCTTGAGCCTCCGGCACTTGGCGCGCATCGCGAGCGCGGTCAGGTCGGTGGTGTCGTCGATATACATCGGCGCGTCCCAAAGCTCGCTCGACGCTTTCGCCAGGCGGTCCCATTCAGCGTCCTGGAAGTAACCCGTTCGCAACCTGTGCGCATTCGCCCGCGCCTGCGAGCAGACCATTCTTTGGACAAGCTGCTCAGCCGACATTTCGATGCTGAACAGCGCGACCGTCTGCTTGGATTTCAATGCCGCATTCGTCGCGATATTAAGCGCCAGCGCGGTCTTGCCCATGGATGGCCGGGCTGCGATTATCACAAAGTCGCCCGGCTGAAGCCCGGAGGTCATGTGGTCGAGCCGAGTGTAGCCCGTGGCGACGCCGGACGCCTCGCCCTTATCATGGTAGCGCCTATCGATCCATTCCCAGGTCTGCATTACGAGCGGCGTGATGGGGCGGAAATACTCGCCGAGCCTGCGCTGCGCCACTCCGAAGATCAGCCGCTCCGCGCGGTCGGTGATGACATCGACTTCCTCGTCCTCGTGCTGAGCCATCCCTATGATTTCGGTCCCCGCCGCGATGAGCTTGCGCAATATCGATTTCTGCTCGACTATCTTCGCGTAGTGCTCGACATTCGCCGCCGTCGGGACGGCATCGGCCAGCGCCATCAGATACTCGGTGCCCCCGCAGTCCTCCAGCCTGCCGCGCTTACGCAGCTCTTCCTGGAGTGTAATAAGGTCTGCCGGCTCGTCGCGCTCCGAAAGAGACGTGAGCGCGTCGAAAATCTCCTGATGATTGGGGCGATAAAAATCCTCGGCTCTGAGCATCTCCAGCCCCTTCTCAAGAGCCATTCTCTCGATCATCATCGAGCCCAGGGTCGATTGCTCCGCCTCCAGGTTCTGCGGCGGGACCTTATCTATGGCTGAAGCTAGTCTTTCCATGGTGCGGTGGGCTTTAATGCAGAATGCAGAGTGCAGAATGCAGAATGAGGGAAGTCCCGTCCATTCTGCATTCTGCATTCATCATTCTGCATTATCTTACTCCTGTCCCACGACCTCCACATGTATATTCGCACTCACATCGTGATGCAGCTTGACCGGCACCTCGAACGTTCCCACGTTTTTGATCGGCTCAGTCATGTGAATCTTGCGCTTGTCGATGATTATGTGATGCTGCGACTTCAGGGCGTCGGCGATTTCCTGGTTGGTGACCGAGCCGTAAAGCCTCGTGCCCGAACCTGCCTTAGCCTTGATGATGACCTTGAGATTATTGAGCCTCTCCGCAGTCGCCCTGGCCTCGGCCAGGAGATTATCAGCTTTGGCCTGAATCATCTTCTTCTTGCTATCAAGGTCCTTCATCGCGCCTTCACCCGCGATAACGGCGAGCTTGCGTGGCAGGAGGAAGTTGCGAGCGTGCCCCTCAGCCACATTGACCAATTCCCCAGCCTTGCCCACTTCCTTGACGTCTTGGGTAAGGATAACTTTCATTTACAGCATCTCCTTCTGAAAAACGCATAGTGAAAATGAAGAATGCAGAATGCAGATTGCAGAATGACCTGCAATTGACAGGTCCGTGCCATTCTGCATTCTGCATCCATCATTCTTCATTGACTTATTTTACGTAATGCACGCCCACCAGGACATCACTGTGGCCGCCATCGAACACGGTATTGACACCTGCGTACAGATTAAACGGCCCGGCTATTCCCAATATGCCGCGCAGCTCGATCTCCGGATCCTGAATGCCAAACAAATCCGCCGATATGCGGAAGTTGCTCAATATGCGCCGGTCGTAACCTATGCCGAGCTTGGAAGCGTAAAGGCCATATCGGAGAGCGTTCAACCTGTTGAGGATTTGTCCGCCTTGCAGGTTCACCTTCGCGGAATTCCCCACGTCAAAGAGCCCCAAGCGATAGAATGAATCATCGAGACCGGAAAACGTATAATTGGCATCGACTCGGGCCCCTCCGTCGCTCGTCTTCCAGAGCGCATCTCCGCTGATACCATAATCCGGTATAGCGGCCTTTTTCTCCGGCGACGGGCCGGCGGGGACGCCCCCGAACCTCCTGTTGAGCTTGTCCAGCAATTCGTTTGCTTTCTCGCTCACCTCGGCGGCATTCTTCATCGTGACTTTCAGGTTGCACTGAAGCTCCTTGTCTGTCGCAAGGTCTCTGACCCCGCCGGCCGCTTCATTGAGCTTGGACATCGTCTGCTGGGCCTGGTCGGCGGTCGCATCCACTTTGGTCATGGTCTGGGCCAGCTTGTCGGAGGTGTCCTTGAATGAGGCGATCAGGTCCCGCGCCTGCCCTATCGACTCATTCAGACCCGCGGTCGCCTCACGCGCCTGGATCATTATGGCCTGCACATTTGGCCGCGCGTCCTCGGCGATCATTCGCTCAATCTCGTTGCTGACCTTCACGGCGTTGCCCGTCGCGGCCGCCAGATTGTCGAACGCGTCCTGAACCGCGGGCGACGCTTTCGCGACCATACTCTGAGCGGAGGCGATAAGCTCCGACGCCGCGTCCGCCGATTTCTTCAGATCGGCCACCGTGCCCTTGATCGACGCGATCATTTCCTTGTCGCCCAGCAGCTGGTTGATCGACTTCGCCGTGGTGTGCAGTTCGCCCAACAGATCACCCGCGCTCTGCATCAATTGGTCATATTGCACCATCTGCCTTCCGGCGATTTGATCTCCGCTCCGCAAGCGCTTTTTGCTCGATCCGGGGATGATCTCGACGTAGTTGTCTCCGATGAACCCGCCGGTCGTGATGCGCGCAACAGAGTTGCTGGGGATGGCGCTGTCGTTCCAGATCAGCATGTCCACGCGTGCCCGGCTGCCCTTGGTAAGGCTGATACTCGACACCACCCCGACCTTGACCCCGGCCATGCGCACATCCGCGCCCTTATCCAGTTTCTGCGCATCGGGGAAGATGGCGTAAACCGGGTAACTGGATGCCCTGAGGCTGAAGCCCCCCAGGAACCAGTAGATGGCAATCAGCGCCACAAACGCGCCGAACACTATCAAGCCTACTTTTGCTTCGTTCCGTAGTCTCATTACTCTGTAATCTGGATCGGACCCTCGACCGATCCTTCCATGAACTGCCTCACCGACGGGTCTTCGCTCTTCTCCATCTCCTCGACCGTCCCAAGCGCGATGATCTTGCCACGATGGAGCATCGCGATGCGGTTCGACACCCGTTTGATCGTCGGTATGTCGTGCGAGACAAGCACCGAGGTCACGCCCAGTTCGTCCCTGGTCTTGACGATGAGTTCCGCGATGGTCGCGGCGGTTATCGGATCAAGCCCGGCCGTCGGCTCATCATACAGAACGATCTCCGGCTCAAGGGCAAGCGCTCGCGCCAGGCCGACCCTCTTCTGCATGCCGCCCGAGAGTTCCGCGGGCATCAGGCTTTCCGTCCGAGGCAGGCCGACCATCGAGAGCTTGTGCTTAACGACTTCGGCCATCTGGCTCTCAGTCAGGTTTGCGTGCCTGCGAAGCCCGAACGCGACATTCTCGTAAACCGTCAGCGAGTCGAACAGCGCCGCGTATTGAAACACCATCCCGATCCTGCGCCGGATGCGGTCGAGTTCGCTCTCCCTCATCCGCGCGATATCGACACCATCCATCAGTATCTGTCCACCGGAGGGCCGGAGCAGCCCCGCCACGCACTTCAGAAGTGTGCTTTTGCCCGCGCCGGACATGCCCATCACGGCGAGCGTTTCGCCCTTCTCCACCTGCAAGTCCAACCGGCGCAAGATCGTTACGCCGCTGACTCTGTATGTAAGCTGTATCGCCGATATCACAGGAACGCCGTTTTCCCGCCGAACATTATATAGGCCAGGAAGAAGTTCAATATGTAGATTATTACGATTGAAATCACCACGGAGTTCGTAGTCGATTTGCCCACGCCGGTGGCTCCGCCGGTGGTTTGCAGACCCTGCTGGGACCCGACTATCACTATCACGACTCCGAAGAAGATCGTCTTGACCAGGCCCATGACCACGTCGTAAGGCAGCACCTGCGTCTTCAGGCTGCTAAGATAACCGCCACCCGCGACGCCGTTAACCACCGCGACCGAGTAGCCCGCCGCCGTGCCCACGACGTCCGCGAAGACCGTGAGCACAGGGAGCATAACAACCCCGGCAATAAGTCGCGGCACAACGAGGTACTGCACGGGACTCACCGCGAGCGACCTGAGCGCGTCTATCTGCTCGGTGACCTTCATGCTGCCGATCTCCGCTCCTATCGCGCTCCCCGATCTGGCGGCGACCACAACGCTCGTCAGCACCGGCCCGATTTCACGCACAATTGACAACCCGACCACCGCGCCCGTATAACTGCCTATACCCCAGCCGACGACGAGCTTTGCCATATAAAGCGCAAGCACCGCGCCGGAGAACGCGACCGTTATCAGCACGATCGGCAGGCTCGCCACCCCGATGAACGCCATCTGATTAAACGTGTCCCGAATGTCGACGGCACCCTTGGCGATAAACCGTGCGGTCTGCGCGAAAAGAATGGAGAAGTCTCCGAGAAACTCGAAGAACTTGGTGAGAGTGCGGTAGGTAAGCTCCCCGGGCACGGAAACTACGGCGGCGAGTTCGTCGCCGACCTCATGGAGGATTTCACCGGCCACATCCGCCGGCCGCCCTCTATGTCTACTCGGCTGGTCTTCTCTCATGGCAACTCCGGCTGAGGTATCTAACAATTGAAACCCACGGCGCAACCACCCGCAAGCCCGGTGTAAGTATAACCGAGTAGCCGAGGCAGTGTCAATCAATTCGACTTGCAGGTAGCGTCAAGTGTTGTGTGTAAATTGCTTTGGCCGGTAAGCCTCATCCCATTCTCGGTTTTGGTATGCAAGCACTGCGTAGAACATGCGGTCGACGCTGCGTCGGTCCTATGTTTCGGCACTAACTCCCGCAGCCGCCGGGTATGCTTCGGGTCAAAAAGCCTCCCGAAGCATACCAGGAGCATCGTTTGTAGGGGCGCCTAAGGTGGTTCTTCGATGGCTTTGAGCTTTTGAAGCATCAGGTCTAGGTTGTCACCCCAAGTTGCGGAATGTTTTGCGACGATTTCTATGAGCTTGGATGGG
>JAMCYN010000163.1 GCA_023474015.1 Armatimonadota bacterium | reverse complement strand
CCGAGCACGAACACCGCCGGTATCTCCACTATGTCCCAGAACCACCCCAGCATCAGCAGCGTCCTTACACGATTTCGAGGAAACATTACGAGATACGCTCCCAGCACCCCGGCAATCGCGCCGCTCGCGCCGACCGTTGGTATGACCGAATTGATGTTGCTGTAAATATGCGCCAACGCCGCGAGCACACCCGCCGCGATGTAGAAAACGACGAACTTGACGTGCCCGAGGGCGTCCTCGATGTTGTTTCCGAATATCCAAAGGTAAAGCATATTCCCGCCGATGTGCATCAGGCTGCCGTGCATAAACATCGACGTGAATATTGTTACCCACTGCGGGTGAGGGCCGACTCCCAGCAGCTTCTGCGCGCCGATCAGTTGGCCGTACTGATTGAATAGCGGCGACACACGCATGTCGGACATCACCGAATATGGTATCATCGACCAATATTGCACGGCGTTCACACGCAGGATATCGGCCAGGTACACCAGTACATTGAGAATAATCAGCGCATATACTACATACGGTTTGAACCGCGAAGCGTTCTCATCTGCAAGCGGAATCATGCGTTTCCTGTCTCCGGTTCGATTTTTGGCCGCGTCAATTCTACCATAATACGGCGTCGGAGTGGTATCATTTTAGGGAAAGGCAATAGGCAACAGGCAATAGGCAACAGAAGGGAGGGCTTCGTCTCCACTGTTGCCTGTTGCCTACTGCCTGTTGCCTGACAGGAGGTCTGCCAAATGATTGACCCACGAATGAAGAAACTCGCCGATCTGCTGGTCGGATACTCGACTAAGGTCCAGCCGGGTGAGCGAGTGATGATCGATGGTTATGAGGTACCGGCGGAGATGGTCACGCTGCTTATCGACCGCGTGGTCGAGGCTGGGGGATTGCCGTTTATCGAGACGCATCAGACCAGGGTGCGGCGGGCGATCTATATGAGCGCCACCGAGGAGCAGATGAAGATTCTCTGCAAACGCGACCTCGAGTTTATGAAGGAGATGCAGTGCTACATAAGCTTGCGCGGCGGTCACAATATCACCGAGATGTCCGACGTGCCAGACGAGCGCATGAAGATCGTGCAGGAGCACTGGCAGAACCCGGTCCTCAATCAGCGCGTGGACCACACGAAATGGGTGGTCCTACGCTGGCCGACTCCCTCGATGGCGCAGCTTGCGGGGATGAGCACGGAGAAGTTTGAGGATTTCTTCTTCGATGTCTGCACGCTAGATTACGCCAAGATGGCGACTGCCGAAACACCGCTCAAGGAGCGCATGCAGCGAGCCGACAAGGTGCGCATCATCGGGCCGAACGATACCAACCTCGAGTTCTCAATAAAAGATATCCCCGCAATCCAGTGCGATGGTGACCGCAACATCCCCGACGGCGAGGTCTTCACCGCGCCGGTCAAGAACAGCGTCAACGGCGTGATTCATTTCAACGCGGGCACGATCTACCACGGCAAGCCGTTCGATGATATCCGCCTCGTTTTCAAGGACGGCAAAGTAGTCGAGGCGACCGGCTCCGATACAAAGGCTTTGAACGACATCCTCGACACCGATGAGGGCGCCAGATACGTGGGTGAGTTCTCGTTCGGGTTTAACCCCTATATCAAGAACGCCATGCGCGACATCCTTTTCGACGAAAAAATCAGCGGCTCGATCCACTTCACCCCCGGCCGGGCCTATGAAGAAGCCGACAACGGCAACCGCTCCAAGGTCCACTGGGATATGGTTTTGATTCAGACCGAGGATTACGGCGGCGGCGAGATATTCTTCGACGATGAACTGATCCGAAAGGATGGGCGGTTCGCGCCGGACTATTTGCAGGGGCTTAATCCGGAGAATTTGGTCTGAATATCTAAAATGGGGCTTGACAAGCAATCAGGGCGGTGTTACGATTTAATAGGACGTAACACCGTCCTGCGCTTGTTTGTGTATAAGCATACCCACGCGGTATAATCGCAGCAAATGGATGGGTAACACATTCCGGCATAGTGTGGCACGTGAGCGCGTTTAGGTTAGGAGGAGACTTCGAAGAATGCATTCTCTGCCTGCTTTGTTTGTTTTTGGCCTGCTGATAATGGCGAGCCCGCCGGTTCTGTCGTGCTATAGCGGACTCCTGATTGTCCCTACCACGGATACCGTTGAGATGGGGCAGTTCTCGGCGGAATTACAGATAGACGGATCGGTTCCTGAACGGAATGTGAGTAACGGGTTGATTAATACGGAGTTTGGGATCAGTGATCGTCTGGAGGCGGGAGTTGATTTCGATTGGAGCGAGACCGCTGATGAGCGCGTGCTGCCCAATTTCAAGTATATCGTGTTTAACGACAAGAACCGGCGTTTCGCGGGTGCGGTCGGCGTGTGCAGTGCCCAGCCTAGGATTGCCAACAATCCATACGCTGTGATTGGCCGTGCTTGGAGTTCCTGCCGCTTATTCAGTGGGATACAGCGAGCCAATGGTAGCACCAGGTGGTTTGTCGGGGCCGATCACAGGGTATCTGATCGCTTCACGCTGATGGCTGATTTCACTAACGGCGGGGACAACTTCTCGTCGTTTGGGTTCAACTATCAGATCAATAACAGATTTGGGATTATGGCCGGAGCGGAGTTCCCGAACGTTAGCGGCGACACGCTCTTTACGATACACTTCGTTCTTGGCGGGCCTTACAGAAATGGCTCAAGAGGAGAATAACAGTGCATATACCCGACGGCTATCTGAGCCCCCAAACCTACGCGCCCGCCTACGGGGTTATGATTCCGCTTTGGGCCGTGGCGTCGAGTAAGCTGAAAAAGACACTGCGTTCCCGCCAGGTACCGCTGCTGGCACTCGGGGCGGCATTTAGCTTCGTGATTATGATGTTCAACGTTCCGATTCCCTGCGGCACCACGGGCCATGCGGTCGGGGCCGTGCTGATCGCCATTCTGCTCGGACCATGGGCGGCGATGGTGGCGGTTTCGCTCGCGCTGATCGTCCAGGCGCTGTTATTCGGCGATGGGGGAATCACGGCCATTGGGGCGAACTGCTTCAATATGGCGGTGGTGATGCCGTTCGTGGGGTGGGGCGTCTACAGGCTGATCGTCGGCTCCGCGCCGATCACATCACGTTTGCATCAGATCGCCGGGGCCATCGGCGGCTACATTGGACTGAACGCGGCGGCCCTGTCGGCGGGTATTATGTTTGGAATACAGCCTCTGCTCGCGCACGACGCGCACGGCCATGCGCTCTATTGTCCATTCGGTTTGAAAGTCGCCATACCGGCGATGACGGTCGAGCACTTGCTCGTGTTTGGGTTCGTGGAGGCGATGGTGACGGGTCTGGTCGTGGCCTACGTCCAGCGCACTGATCCTTCGCTGCTTCTCGCGAAATCCAATCAGACGCCGTCAACGAGGATCGGACGCCCGCTGCCAGTACGGATCGGAATAGGCCTGGGCGTCATGATTCTCCTGTCACCTCTGGGGCTGTATCTTCCGGCGAAACTGGGCGCGGGGTCGGCTTGGGGAGAATGGAGCGCACGGGAGATCAAGCACATCGCGGGATACATGCCGCGCCAGTTGGAGAAGATGGGCTCGTTTTGGCACGCGCCGATGCCGGATTACGCGCTTCGCGGACAGAAATCGGCTCCGCTGGGCACTTTGAGTATGACCTATATTCTGTCTGGGCTGGTCGGTGTTGTGATTATTGTGTTGGCGGTATTGGCCCTGCGGAGGATGTTCGCTGGAAAGGAAACAGATGACCTTACTACCGGAGTGGATGCGTCCTCAAAGCACGCCTGACGATTGGAACAGCCTACCGAGCGCCTTGGAGAATGTCGCGAAGCACTCCAGGCGACGCGGCACGGTCCGCCGCGCGATGGGGGCGTTCGCTGGTCTGCTGTCGGGGATTCTCGCGGATGACGCCATCGCCTCCCGCCCCGGGTTTCTTCAGGATATCGACGCGCGGTTCAAGGTCGTGGGGCTGATCGGCCTGTTGGTCGTGGCGACGTTCTTACATGGATTTCCCGCGCTGGGGGTTTGCTGCGCGGTCGTCCTCGTATTGGCGTCGGCGTCGCGGGTACCGATGAAACGGCTCGCGGGGACCTGGCTTGTTGTTCCGTTGTTTTCGGCGGCGATTATGCTTCCGGCGACTCTCAACATAGTAACACACGGCTCGCCCGTGTGGACTATCTGGCGGTTTTCAAGCAGCCATTTCGGCCCGTGGACGCTGCCGGATACTCTTTGTGTGACCGACGCCGGGCTGGTGGTCGCGGGACGGTTTATACTGCGAACTATAATTTGTGTGTCGTTTGCAATGCTGTTGGCTTGCACCACCACCAGACCTAGACTCTTCAACGGCCTGCGGGCGCTCGGGGTGCCTCGGATATTCGTGATGCTCCTGGGGATCATGGAGCGATACCTTGGGGTGCTGGTGCGGTCCGCCGAGGAGATTCACCTGGCCAAGATCAGCCGGTCGGTGGCTCAGGGCGATCTTCGCCAGGAACAAGCGTGGGTGGCGGCGGGGATCGGCTCGCTGTTTCGCCGCTCATACAGGTTGAGCCAGATTGTTTATATGGCGATGCTGTCGAGGGGTTATACCGGTGAAGTGCATTTACTGGACCCTCCGCGTTCCCAAACACGGGATTGGATTTTTCTCGCGGGATGCGTCGCGCTGTCGGCGATGCTGTTGGTGATTAGGTAGGGCATGAGTAATACTTTGTTTAATATTAACCAGGCAAACTTTAACTATCCGGGCGAGTCCGCGTGCCTGGTGGACGTATCATTCGACGTGCAGCCGGGGGAGAGCGTCGCGCTTCTCGGAGCCAACGGCAGTGGCAAGTCCACGCTTCTCCACCTGCTGGACGGCCTGTATTTCCCGACATCCGGCACGATAACGGCGCTGGGACACGTGCTCACCGAGGAGTCAGTCGAGACCCCTCCGTTCGGCCCCAGGTTCAGGAAAGAGGTCGGATTCCTATTCCAAAACTCGGATGCCCAGCTCTTCTGCGCCACGGTTGAGGATGAACTGGCCTTCGCACCGCTGCAGATCAAGGGGTGGTCGCGCGAGGAGATAATGCGGCGGATCGACGACACGCTGTCATTGCTTGAGATAACGCACCTGCGCGGGAAAACACCACAGAATCTCAGCGCGGGGCAGAAAAAGATGGTGGCGCTTGCGTCGGTGCTGGTGATTGGGCCGTCGGTGCTGCTTCTCGATGAGCCCACGACAGGGCTCGATCCACGCAGCCAGTCGATGCTGCTGGAAATCCTAGACCAACTCCACGAGGCTGGAATTACACTCATCACGGCCACTCACGACCTCGCGCTGCTGCCGCACCTGGCGGATCGGGCGCTGGTGCTCAGCGAAGATCATCGGCTGGTGGCTGATGGCCCGGTTGATGCGATTGTGTCTAACACTGACCTGCTGCTCGATGTGAACCTTATCCACGCTCACACCCACCGCCACGGGGACACGACTCATGCGCACCCGCACTATCATATCGTGGCGCACGAGCATACGCATTTAGGTAATGCAGAATGATGAATGCAGAATGCAGAATAACCTACCGTTGTGAGGTCCCTTCATTCTCTTTTAAGGTAGATACCTCGCAGCTTGCTGCGAAACATGATGTGATATGCTCCGACGGATACCCCGTCAGCTTGCTGCGGGGTAGTTCATTCTGCATTCTGCAATCTACATTCTTCATTCCTCAGATTCCCTCACCTTCCGATACCTTGTCCAGGGCAGAATAATCGACCCGGTTCTTCGAGGTTCGGTCGATTTGAACCACGATCCCGTCCTGGACGATGATAGTCACGCTGCCGAACCGCAGCCCCTTCAACGTCTTTCGGATATCCTCAAGCACGATCTCTTCCCTTAGGTCGCGAGAGTTGTTATTTGATCGGTTCGACATGTTATTTCCGTTCCGCCGGAGCGCTATGTAATTAACGGTTGATCGCTTGTATTTGTCACCCTGAACTTGATTCAGGGTCAGTGCGCAGATGCTGAATCGAGTTCAGCATGACAATACGGACGTCTTTTTGCGTGATTTATTTAGTATCCAGTCCGGCCCGCCTCAGTGGTTCGTTCATGCTTCCAGACCGGAAGCCTTCGAGGTCAAGCGTGACATAATTAAACCCATGCTTCTTCGCGAAGTCCACGCAGGCCGTACAGACTTCCGGGTTTTCCATCATGCCCATTTCCTCCGGCCCCAATTCGAGGCGCAGAAGGTCGCCGTGGTGCCTGGCGCGAAGGGTGCGAAAACCACGCGCAAACAGAAAATCCTCGACATCCTCGACCTGCTTGAGCTTGTCCCTGGTTATTTTCGATCCGTAAGGGAAGCGCGACGACATGCACGCCATCGACGGCTTGTCCGCGACCGGCAGGCTGTAGACCTCTCGCGAGATCAGCCTGATCTCATCCTTGGTAAGCCCCGCCTGCTTGAGCGGGCTTATGATGCCGAGTTCCTGCGCCGCGAGCGTTCCGGGGCGGAAGTCGTTGACGTCGTCGGCGTTGGAGCCGTCGGCCACGAAGTCAAGCCCGCGAATCTGCGCCTCGCGTCTTATCTTGCCGAAGAGTTCTTTCTTGCAAAAATAGCATCGGTCCGGCGGGTTCTCGGCGAAGCCCGCGATGTCGAGTTCCTCGGATTCGATCACCACGTGCGGTATGCCCTGATCAGTCAGCCAGCTTATCGCGGCCTCGAACTCGCGCTTGGGATAGGTGGAGGACGTGGCGATCACAGCCAGGCACTTCTCGCCCAACATCTCGCGCGCAACTGTCAGCAGCAGCGTGCTGTCCACCCCGCCTGAGTACGCCACAGCGCAGCCCCCGGTGTCGCGGAGGATGGTTTTCAGATTTTCGAGTTTGTCTTTTAAAAGGGAACTCATACAATCGTACCGCCTGCGACTACTTGCTCATAAGTATTATAAACCACCAGCCGCTGGCCCGGCGCGGGGGCGAACTGCGGCTTGTCGAACTCAACCTCAAGCGTCTCAGCTTCTGCATGGGTCACTGTGCACGCCGACGGCTCACCCTGCGACCTGATCTTACCATACAACCGCTGGCCCGTGTGCAATTCGTCGGGAATCAGGACATTAATCGTGTCCGCCCGAACCTCGCGCCGCTGCGCCTCGTCCCAAGTGCCGGTCATTACGCTGTTCGCCTCGGCATCGACTCGAATCACATACAGCGGCCTGCCCGCCGCGATGCCAAGGCCCTTTCGCTGGCCGACTGTATAGTTGACTATACCCTCGTGCTCGCCGATCACCTCGCCGCCGCTGTTTACGATCGGCCCCTTGCACGGCTGATCGGTGAGGGCGGTGCGGTAGTCGCCCTCGCCCGCGAAGCACAGTTCCATGCTCTCCGGTCTTCTCGCTACCGGCAGCTTGGCCGAGCGCGCTATTTCGCGCACCCGGCTCTTCGTCAGCTCGCCCAGGGGCAAAGCAAATCGCTCCAGACGGTCCCTCGGGATGCCGTAGAGGAAGTAGCTCTGGTCCTTCGACTTGTCAATCGCCCTCGCGAGCCGAGCGCCGGAATCAGTATGAAGCACACGGGCGTAGTGGCCGGTCGCCATATGGTCGATCCCGAACTCGTTCTTGATAGCATCCCAGACGAACCCGAACTTGAAGACCGTATTGCAGTCGACGCACGGGCTGGGTGTCTCACCCCGAGCGTATGAACGTCTGAACGGCTCGATCACCAGCTTCTCGAATGCGCTGCGCACCTCGAGATAATAATGCGCCACGCCCAAGTCTCTGCATACATAAGCAGCTTCCATCCCACAACACGACCGCTTGCCGCAGCCTTCGGCAACGGGTATCTTCATCGTGACACCCAGCACATTCCAGCCCGTCTGCTTCAGTAACAAAGCCGTCACGCTACTGTCCACGCCGCCGCTCATCAGCACGGCGATGTCTCGCTCGCCCCTAGGCCGCCACGGCTCCAGCGTGGGCTCGGAGAACTGAATGCCAAGTCTTTCGGTATCAAAGGTCATACGTTAATTTTATCAATTGCGGACGCGATGGCGCAAGCGAAAACGGGAAGGGAATTTTCATCGCGAAGGCGCGAAGGAGCGAAAACGCGAAGGGGAGAAGGGAAAGGGATTATGATGGTCAGATGGTCCTGTGACTGGATCGACCATGACTATCTAACCACCAAACCATTTCGTGCCTTCGCCTCTTCGCGCCTTCGCGATTAAGAAGCCTTCTCGCAATCTAACTTCGCCCTATCCCCTACGCCTGGCTCGCCTTCAGCGCCTGGTCCAGGTCGGCGATAATATCGGTGAGATTCTCCAACCCGACCGACAGCCGCACGAAGTCGTCGCTTACGCCGGTCGACAGCTGCTCATCGGGCGAGAGCTGCTGGTGAGTTGTCGACGCCGGGTGGATAATCAGGCTCTTTGCGTCGCCGATATTCGCAAGGTGTGAGAACAGCTTGACCGAGTCGATTAGCTTGATTCCAGCCTCACGGCCTCCCTTGATGCCGAAGCCGATTATCGCCCCGTAGCCGTCCTTTAGGAACCGTTTCGCTTTCGCGTGGTCCGGGTGGCTGGCAAGGCCGGGGTAGTTGACCCAACTTACAGACGGATGCTTCTCCAGC
>JAMCYN010000131.1 GCA_023474015.1 Armatimonadota bacterium | reverse complement strand
CCATCCAACACCATGCGCAATACGTGGTAACGATGAATATCCCTCTGGCTAATACTAATGACCCCATTTCCCATGGGGACATTATCGCTCGGCAGTTAAGGGGGACATAATCGCTCGGCAAGTACACTGCATTCTGCATTTGTTTGACCCGCCTGCACGTGCTGTGCTATAATCCGATTACTGGGCAGGCTCGCATGGGCTTGTTGCCAGGTCGGTAGGTGTGGCGCGTTCCATGGGAGCAGCGCCGTTTTCTTTGATGGTCCATTGTGTGGGACCTCGATTGTAAGAGAGGTAACAGATTTGTCCGCCGACGAACAAGCAGTAAAAGCAAGACTTGAGGAGTTAGAGAAGCAACTAGCGGAAAGAGAAGTCGCTATCGGCGCTTTGGAACAGGCGAACAAGCGACTTGAAGACCGCGTCAAGGAGACCGAGGCTTCCTCATCCGGCCCCACCCCCCTCACCGAATTAGAAGAGACGCTGAAGCGGCTCGTAATGCGAATCGCTATGATGGCACAGGCCGAGAAGTGCGTCTTTATGCTCTACGACGCCGACAGCGGCGAGCTGCAGGCCGCCAAGCCCGCGTTTGGCCTGACGGATGACCTGATCAAGCTCTTCAGAGTCCCCGCTACCCAGGGCGTATCCGGCGAAGTCTTCCGAGATCAGAAGCCGGTGATCCTGTATGACGCCGTCAATGACCCCCGCACCATCAAGGAAAACGTGGGTCTGCTCGGCATGACCAACGGCGTCGCCGTGCCGCTGATCATCGAGAAGCGCGACGAGGACACCAACAGGGTGCTGGAGCGCAAAGTCATCGGCGTCATGTGGGTGTTCAATAAGCGCTACGGCAGCGTTTTCATACAGGAAGACGTCAACATCCTGAGCAGGTTGGCGCACAACGCCGCCGCCGTTCTCGCCAGCGCCCAGATGTACCGCGAGGTTGTCAAGGAAAAAGAAGAACTCGAGCACGTCATTGAAAGCGTCTACGCGGGTATCATCATGGTCCACAACAGTGGGCGGGTCATGCAGATGAACCCGTCAGCGCGCGATATGCTCGGCATCGACCAGAACGAGAAGGTCTCCGGCGATTACCTGTCGATTATCCAGGCCGAGCCCGTTCAGAACGTGCTGACGAAGGCACTGGAAGAAGTTACCGATGTTCAGGAGGAGATCCAGCTTCCGGATCTCAAGAGCGACGAGGAGGGCGCGGTCCGCTACTACCAAGTGCAGACCGCTTCGGTCAAGGGCGAAGATCTGGGCAATATAGGTGTGGTCACGATCTTCAACGATATCACCGACATCCGAAGTATCGAGCGTATGAAGACCGCGTTCGTCTCCACCGTCTCCCACGAGCTTCGAACCCCGCTTACATCCATCAAGGGATTCATCTCCACCCTCCTGCAGGACACCGAAGGTTTCTATGACAAGGACACGGTTCACGAATTCTACACGATCATCGACCAGGAATGTGACCGCCTCACCAGGCTCATAAGCGACCTGCTTAATGTGTCCCGCATCGAGGCCGGACGCGCACTGGACTTGAACCCCGCTCCGGTGAATATTTCGACTATCGTGGAGAAGGTCGTGGCAGCGCAGAAGTCGTATACAAACAAGCACGAGTTCTCCGTCGACATGGACCCGGAGATTCCGACAATTGTCGGCGACCAGGACAAGATCGACCAGATTCTCACCAACCTCACCAACAACGCAGTCAAGTATTCACCGAACGGCGGCACGATCACCGTGAGCGGCAAGAAGCTGGACGGCGTGGTGCGGATGACCGTCGCGGACCAGGGGATGGGCATTCCGCCGGACCACCTGGCGAAAGTGTTCGACCGCTTCCATCGCATCGACAACCGCGATACCCGCAAAGTGGGCGGCACTGGAATCGGCCTCTACCTGGTAAAGCACCTTGTGGAGGCGCACGGCGGAAAGATATGGGTCGAGAGCGAAGTCGGCGAGGGCTCGAAGTTCATCTTTGAGCTGCCCAAGTGCCCGCCTCAGTTCGAGGAAGAAATGGGCGAAGGCGCGGTCGAGGGCGAGGTCACTGCGGTGGCTTCGCGCAATCAGCCGGGAATGCGGCCGAGGGATTTGCCGGATTCAGCGTAGGTTGAGTCGGCCTGCGCCGACTCAACCCGAGGAGCCAAGAACGATTACGGCCGGCGATGGCGATTGGATGCTGTCGCCGGCCGTTATTGCATAGTGAGGTGATCTGATTGGACAATATTGGGGACTTGAAACGTGAGCTGTCGATGGGCCTGCGAGAGACGCTTGAGATGGAGTTGGCGCCGGAAGAGAACCTGGTGATATCGCTGCCGGGGAGTTTCGGGGAGGCGATTGCCGTCAGCGACAGGCGGGCGTTTGTGCTTAGGGACTGCGAATCGGGACTGAACGCGACCTGCAATGTGTTCGGCTACCCGCTTGCGAACGTAAAGAGCGCGCAAGTGATCTCCTCGCAGACAGGCGGATATATCGAGCTGGCGCTAAGCGAAGCCCCAGGCGACCCGGACCAGGCGAGGGTTTATTTCCCGTCTTATGACGTGAGCCTATTCCAGTCGGCGGCGAAGGCTATTACGCAAATGGTGGCGGCAAAGCCCGAGGCTGCCGCGCCCGTGGCGGCGGCTCCGACAGCGGGCGGATCATCGTGCCCGAAGTGCGGGGCCGGCATCGAAGAGCGCGCGCCATTCTGCGGCCAGTGCGGGGAGCAGGTTCGGGTTATCTGCCCGGAGTGCTCTGACGCTTCGCTGGTCGGCTCCAAATACTGCCGGGGCTGCGGCAGGGAGCTTGTTCCGTTCACCGCGTCTTGCCCGAAGTGCGGGGCGAGGATTTCGCGCTGGATGTCGTATTGCAGTGAGTGCGGCTCGAACTTGCAGCAAAAATGCCTCGCCTGCGGGATGAACATTGTTTCGTCCTGGAAGCATTGCGCGAACTGCGGCAGGCTGCTTGGTTCCGACAGGCTCGACCCGTCGGCGGTGCGCGCCGCCCAGCGCAGGTTGCAGGCTATTAGAGAGATGGAAGAAGAGACCCAAACCGCACCGCCCCAGCCGCAACCGTCGGCGCCGTCTGCCACCAGTGCCGAGGACTACAACAAGCGGGGCCGTGAGCTGTTCGAGAACGGCGACCTCGACGGAGCCATCGGGGCATTTAAGACGGCGGTCGAGATCGAGCCTGGGAACGCATCGTATCACTGCAACCTGGCGGTCGCGTATGATGAGAACGAGCAGGACGAAATGGCGTTCGACGAATACTCAAAGACCCTCGATATCGACCCAAAAGACCTCACCGCCCTGCTCTCGCTCGGCTACATGTACAGCGAGAACGAGGAGCCGGACAAGGCGCAGGCGGCATGGGACAAGGTGGTCGAGTTCGCCCCGGAAAGCGCCGAGGCGGAAGAAGCCAGGGACAATTTGAGAAATCTGCGGCACTTGTAGGCGGACTAGAGGGCTGCGCGGGGTTTTATCCGTGAGTGCAGTGGGAATCTTCCATTACGCGATCTACCGAGGAGGTGACTTAGATGCCAGTCGATCCTGTTTGCGGAATGGTTGTGCCTGAGGAGCACGCCGCGGTCTGCACGGATTATCGCGGCAAACACTACTGCTTCTGCAGCGATGAGTGCAAAGATGAGTTTGATTCCGACCCGGAGATGTATACTTCCGAAGCCTCGGAGGTGAGCTACGAGCAGGGAGAAGCCTACTAGCCATCGTAACCAACGCGCCCCGGCCCTTCTTGATGCATCGGTCCGGGGCGCTTTTTCTATGCCTGGTCGGCGAAATCGTTGCTTGATTATGCAGCCCCGGCGTGGTAGAATATGAAAGACACGGAGAGGTGGCTGAGTGGTCGAAAGCGTTCGCCTGCTAAGCGAAAGTCCGGCGATAAGTTGGACCCCGGGTTCGAATCCCGGCCTCTCCGCCATTTTTATGTACTTGATTTCCCAACTCACGCTCGGTATACGCTCGGGAGGGGTTCGTTTGCGGTATTAATTTGCATAGTATTCCAAGGAGCCTCTTTGATGCGAAAGCCCGAAAACCGAAATGTTGTTCACGACTTGTTGGCAAGGCGCGTGCGAACTGTTGACGGGACGTGGGTGCTACACTTGCTCCGCCGTCCGCACGCAATTGAAGTCCACTCCCAGCTCATCAAAGTGCTTCTTGCCACACCTAATCTTCATATTCTCGCTATGTCGCCTATCCACTTCCTCCAACGAACCCTTCGTCTCGCGAACAAGATAGAGCCGCGTCTCGTTCTCTTTCACTATCGCCCAGTCGGGGTTGTACGTGCCGAGTGGCGTCTTTACAGTGAACCAAGCTGGGAGCTTGAAGAACAGCTTGATATCGCGCCGCCTGTCCAGCGCCTCAGCGAAGTCTCGTTCCGTTATGGAGTCGTAGATAACATAATCGTATATGGAGTGATCAACGCGGAGCAAGTTGTCGAGATAGCTCTCCAGTTCGTTGTCTTCAAAGAGCATCATCTCATATTCGGCGTTGGCGATGCGCTCATATTTGATGCCATCAACCATAAGATCATGCAGCTTGGTCTTGATGCACTTCAGGGCCTGATCCATGAACTGCTGTGGATTGTTTGCCACTTCGCCAAGCCGCCCACTACGGATAAGGATTTCCGCGATTGTTGACCGCGTTAGCTCGGTCTCGCGCTGCAGGTAGCTCAGCATGTCGGGGATGGAAACGGTGTAGTCTTTCATCTGCTGCTCATCCACCGACACAAGGGTTGTCCCGACGCCTTCCCTGGTGATCCGTGCTTCGGCTATCTGAATACTGAACGACGGCTTTTCGATTGGCGGCTGTTCTTTCAGCAGTTTGGCGGCGTCGGCGATAAGGGCCGGGGTGGCGAAGTTCACCGTGTATCTGGTCTTGTGTTTTATCCTGTCCCAAAGCTCAACGAAGCACGGGTCGAGCAGCCGTTGTTTCTTGAGCCTGACCTTTTCTCTGTGCCGCTTGTTCTTAATGCGGCCGGAATCGAACTGCACGCCGCACTCATCCTCAATCTCTTTCTGAAGGGAGACGGCGAACTCCCGATAACTCTCGTTGGCGATGACGGTGAGCCGGTTGATCGCGGGGTCGAAGCAGCGTTCGCCGTTGACGCGGACAGGCAACCGCATACCCCGCCCGATCTCCTGCCGCTTCTTCATATCCGACCTGGTCTCATTGAGGGTGCATATCTGGAAGACATTCGGGTTATCCCAGCCTTCGCGCAGCGCGGAATGGGTGAATATGAACCGCAAAGGTGTCTCGACGGACAGAAGCCGTTCCTTGTCCTTCATAATCAGGGTATAGGCGTCATCATCGGCTTTGGTCTTGCCTGTCGTGTCCCTGGCGACACCTTTGGCGTCCTGAGCAAAGTAGCCATCATGCACTTGATCAGCAGGCCGGGGGTTCAGCGTAGCGAATTGGGGTCTGCTTGAGATGGACTCATAGGCTCGGATAAACCAGTCCCTGATCTTCGGATTGTCGCCCTTGTAGTTCGCCACACGGTCTATGAAGAACAGCGACAGCACCTTCATTTGCTGGCCCTCGGGCAGTGCGGATATGGCGAGTTCCTTCTCGAAGTGGTTTTCGATTGTCTGCTCAATCTGGATGCGCATGGCTTCGTCCCGATGGCTGCCCTGGCTCTCGCCCTTGGCCAGCCGGACACCGTTGGAGAACTGGACAAACTCCAAGCCCGCGCGCGCATTCACATTCTCAAGGACGTAGCCCCTGTAGCTGTCCCGCCCACCGGAAAGGTCGAAAAGATCCTGTCCTTTCCGATTGACGGCCACTGTCTTGCGCTTGACGCCATCGGTTGTGAGCGCATCAAGCTCCAGCTTGGCGACTGGTGGGCCGGAGGGCCGGGTCGCCACGGATTGCACGCGAATATACGGCTGATTGTGGTCGGAGCTATCCACAACGGAATCCACCTCTATCTGTTTCACCAGCCGCAGGTCATAGGCTTTCACCGGGTCAAGTTTATAGACCTGGTTATAGAGATTCCTGTGAGTGGCCGAGTAGCGCAGAGTGCAAAGAGGGTTAAGGCTCGCGATGGCTTCCCTGGCGGTATCGGTCTCCATGTTCTGCGGCTCATCGAGAATGGCAACGGGCCTAGCGGCCTGAACGAACTCAATCGGCCTGCGCCCCGACATTCGATCGTTTTCCTGGTGGATAACGGCGATGTCTTTTTTGTTGAATGCGTCGATGTTGATGATCAGAAGCTGCATCTGGTTGCTTGTGGCGAACTGTCGCAGGCGGGACACTTGCTTTGAGTCATATATCCAGGCGTCAATCGGCTGGTTTCCGTACAAGCCCTGGAAATGCTCGCGCGTGAGATCGATGTTGCTCATGACGCCTTCCCGAATGGCGACACTGGGCACGACGATCACGAACTTCTTGAAGCCGTATCGGGCATTGAGTTCATAGACGGTGCGCAGGTATACATAGGTCTTGCCCGTGCCTGTCTCCATCTCGACGGAGAAGTTCAGGCCGTCGAGCGCGTCGCATGGGGGGATATCGTTGCGCCTCTGCACTTCCAGCAGGCTCGCATGGATCGCTTCCTCGGAGAGAACAAGCCTGTTCCCAAGGCCGAGTTCAGACCATTGAGCCAGACCCACCGATTCGTCGAACCGAATCTCATACGCGCTCTGGGCAAGCGGCTGGCCCTCGAACAGGTCCACGACCGCGTTGATGGCGTCAATCTGGTGTTGTTGGTTGCTTGCGAACTTGATTTTCAATGCGTATCACCTTGTCATCCTGAGCCGCCGTCTATGTCATCCTGAGCGTAGTCGAAGGATCTGCTTTGAACCGAGCCATTCGTCCCGCGCGGAGCCTTCAGTGCAAAGCAGATTCTTCGCCTTCGGCTCAGAATGACACATCACACCGTGCGGAACTTGATCTCGTGCGATTCCATCTCGAGCACGATGTTTGTCTTTAACTGGTCGTTGCCCTTGAACGCGCTGTCCAGGCAGAGGACCATCTCAGGCTTAAGCTCTATCATTTCGCGCAGCGTTTCCTGGGCGATCTCATCCTCAAGGCAGATGAGAAGCAGCCCGTCAGACACCGAGAAGAACCTCTGTCCGTGTGCTTCTTTCCCTTCAATCTTCGCGGTTAGAGGCAGCCCCGCCTTGATGAGGAGCTCGTACAGGATATCTTCCTGAGAGCGGCCGGGCACTACATGATCTGCATAGAGCTTAAGCTGCTCGGCCAGTGCGTCGGCGTCCTTGGGAGCTTCATCGGCATTCCAGAGTTTGAAGTTGCTGGAGGTAAGCTTGAGGACCTTGAAGCCGCGATCTTGCTCGGCGGTATTGTCCAGGTTCAGCTCGCCACTGCTTTCTTTATCTAGGTTCCTTGCCGCGCGCCGAACACGTTCTTTGCAGAGTTCCGCGATTGTGCTATAGCCAGCCTTCCGGGCTTCGGACTCGTCAGGTGTCGGCTCGGGCAGCTGCACAAGAATGAACCTACGCTTGCCATGGCCATTCTTGTTTATGTCGAAGACCGCGTGGGCCGTCGTACCTGATCCAGCGAAGAAATCCAGGACAGTGCCATCTTCACCTGCAGTTTGCTCCAGCAGTTGCTTTATCAATGCTACGGGTTTTGGAAAGTCCATCACACGCGCGCCGAACAGAGATTCAATCTCTGCAGTACCATCTCTCGTATAGACTCCACTGCCAACGATTGAGGAGAACCCCGTGAACTCCTCAGAGAGTTCTGACAGAAACGCCTTTCGTCTTGGTCTGCCCTCTGGATCAGTTGGCCACAGAATCCTCCTCTGAGCGATCAGCCGCGCCATAGACTTCTGATCGTACCGCCAACCAAGCTTGGGCCTCCCGTAGTTGATACTCTTCTCCGGGTCAATCAGGTCATAGTGCAAGTTAGGCCGCCTGTCTTCGGTGGCCAACCCAACCATATTCGCGCTAGTCCACGGCCCACGCGGGTCGTTGTCCGGATTCGAATATTGGCCGGTGTTCCTTTCTCCTCCTCTAATCCGCGTTCCGTAGCAGACGATGTACTCATGGTCTATGGATGCCCCTGTGATGTTGCGGTTATCCTTGTTTTGTCTGCTCTTCCAGACAAACTCGGCTATAAACCTATCTTCCCCGAATATGTCATCCAGCAGGAATCTGAGATTGTGCACTTCGTGGTCGTCAATGCTAACGAAGATGACTCCGTCATCGGACAGCAAGTTGCGAGCTAGAAACAAGCGCGGGTACATCATGCTCAGCCACTTAGAATGAACGCGTCCCGAAGTGTCTCGAACAGTCTCCTGCGCCGCGCCATCCTTCACCTGGCCCGAGTAAAGGAGATAATCCTCCAGCCCTTCCCGATAATTGTCTGGATAGATAAACTCGTTCCCAGTATTGTAAGGTGGATCGATGTAGATCATCTTCACCTTGCCGTAGTAGCTCTTCTGGAGGAGCTTCAGGACTTCAAGATTATCACCCTCAATGATGAGGTTCTCGGTAGTGTCGAAATCGACCGACTCTTCCTTGCACGGCACAAGGGTTCCGGAACTCAGGGACTGGACAGCACGAACAGCTTCGGACTTGCCCGCCCAAGACAGGCCATAGCGTTCGGGTGAATCATCGGTAAACTCCCCCAAGGCTTGCTTGAGCTTGGCGAAGTCTATGGCCCCCTCCGTGAAGGCTTCGGGGAACAGTTCGCGCAGAGCCGCGATGCGCTCCGCGACCACGCTATGCGACGTTAAAGGCATTCGTATGTCCTGAGTCTTGTCCATATCCAGTCCTCATGTGAGCAAGGCGCTCTTGTGGTGTTGCGTTAAGCCCGATGCTTGCATGTTCGCCGAGCAGCGCGGGGATTCCTCTCCGGCGAGGGGTTCAGTTCGTTTGGGGATTTGCGGAGCTACTTCTTCCACTCCCCATACAACCTCTCAAAATCCCCAATCAGCCCCTCGACGATCTTAACCCCGCCGCACCAGAAATTGGGGTCTTTGACGTCGATGCCGACGCGGGCGAGGAGTTCCTGGGGAGAGCATGCGCCGCCGGTCTTGAGAAGTTCGATGAACTTCGGCACGAAGGACTCGCCCTGCTCGCGGTACATCGAATAGAGCGCCATCACCAAGAGCTCGCCGAAGGAGTAGGCGTAGACGTAGAACGGCGAGCCGATGAAGTGGTTCACATACATCCACCAGTTCTTGTGCTCCTCGCCCATCGCCACCGAGTCACCGAACATCGCCTGGATGTTGCGCTGCCACATCTCGCTGATCTGCTCGCTCGTCAGCTCGCCATGCTCCCTGCGCGCGCGGTGGAGTTCTTGCTCGAACCGATACATCGCGGCCTGGCGGAAGATGGTGGCGAAGGTTTCCTCGATCTTCTCGGCATAGAGCGCCAGCTTGTCCTCGATGTCCGCCTTGCTTACCAGGCTCTCGAAGACCAGCATCTCGCCGAATGTGCTCGCAAGCTCGGCCACCGGCAGGACGCTGGAGAAGTTCACGTAGCTCTGGCCCCTCGATAGATGAGCGTGCACACCGTGCCCTAGCTCATGGCCGAGGGTCATTATGTGGTCCTGGCGGTTCAGGTAGCTTAAGAATACGTAGGGGTGCAGGTCGGGAGTGGCATAGGAGCAGAACGCTCCACCCCGCTTGCCTTTTCGCGGCTCGGCGTCGATCCAGCCGTTCGCGAAGAAATCGCTTGCCGCCTCGGACATCTCCTTGGAGAACCGGCCAAACGAACTGAGCACCATATCGCGCGCCTCGTCGAACGAATACTCCTTCTTCGCCTCGAAGAGTGGGGCATAGCGGTCGTAGTGCGTCAACTGATCCAGCCCGAGGATGTCACGCTTCGTGCGATAGTAGCGCGCGACGAGAGGATAGTTCTCCACACAAGTCGATATGACCGTCTCCACCGTGTCGGGATCCAGCTCGTTCGAGATATTGCGGGCCTGCTCGGGGTATCCGTATCGGCGGAGCCTGTCGTCGACCGACTTGTCGTAGACCAGGGTGTTGAATATGAACGTCAGCAGCCGGCTGTTGTTGGCAAGTCCGTTGCTCAAGGCCGACGCGGCGGCCTTGCGGACCTCACGATTCGAGTCCCTGAGGAGGGCAAGGACCTGCGGCTCGGTCATAGTCTGCTCCGCGCCCTCGATGATGACCTTGAACTCTATCGATGACACCATCTCCTCGAACAGCCGCTCGAACGCCCGTCCGCCCGTGTTGGCTTTTTCCTCAAGTATTCTCTCCTCCGGCTCCGATAGGCGGTGCTCGCGGAAGAGCCGGGACGCATGGATGAAATGTCGGTATTGAGCCAGGATATCGTCCGGCACGAGCCGGTCGATGATCTCGGGTTTCGCGGCCATCAGCTCCAGCTCGAAGAACATCAGCTCCAGCGAAACCTGCGTCTGCCGCTCCTGCACATGTTGAAGCAGGGCGCCGTGCTCGGGCTTGCTGGTGTCCGCCGAGAATACGAGGGAGGCGTAGGTGATCGGCTTGACGAGTTCCTGGATGATGGTCTCATACTCACGGACCGCATCGAAGAGCAGCCGCGCGGTCAGGGATTCGCTATCGATCTTACTTCGATATTTCTGAGCAAAGCGTTTCGCGCGGGCGAGGGAGTCATCGAGGGCCTGCTCGATCCGGGGATCGTCGATACCGGCAAAAAGGTCGCCGAGGTTCCAGGCGACCGTGGTCATTTCGGGCATATTGTTCTCCTGTGCAGATGTAACTACAGAGTATATGCCTATTATAGGGGCTGCGGGCCAGGGTAGGCAAGCATGCGACGTACGATTGCGGCTATCCGTAGTGGTCCAGCACGTCGGACACCCCTCAGCTTGCCCATGTATCCGGCAGACTGGCAAGGAACGAGAGTGTCGGCTGCGGATGCAGCTTCATCTCAATGCCGACGGTCGTACCCTCGGGCCCCGTCGCCAGGTAGACTTGATCGGCGATGGAAATCATCGCCTTGTATCCCAGCCCCAGGGAGAGAGCAGTAGTATATCCCTTCTTCAGCGCGACTTCCGGCAAGTTTATTGCCGCTATGCCGTGGCCCTTATCCGAGACCACGAACAGCAAGCTGTCGGCCAGCTTGTGAATTGACGCCATACCCCCTCCCGCGTGCTTGATAGCGTTGGTAGTGGCTTCGCCTACACAAAGAGCGAGACCATGGGCCCTGGATTCGTCAATCCCGGCGGATTCGGCCACTTCGGTGACCATCCGTCGAATGACGCTGACATCCCTCGGATGGCTAACCTCTCGCGACGCAATGGGTGGACCGGCGATCTCCCATATTTCTTCAGGCTCACACATGAGCAACTTGCCCTCGGTAGCCGCCAGAATGGTGCGGCGGTAGAAGTCATGTTTGTGTTCTTCCACCTGCCGGAGCTGTTCGCGAGCGCGCAGCGTCACGATGCCGTAGCCCATGTCGCTTGCCAGTTCCTTCATCAGCTCCACTT
Source organism: Armatimonadota bacterium (assembly GCA_023474015.1). Next base: position 23,637 of record JAMCYN010000131.1, on the reverse strand, counting down.
CTTCCGTCTCAAAAGCGTCCAACTTACCCGCTATAAGATTGATGGCCCCCAAAACCTGCCCGTCGGCAATCAGGGGAATGGCTATTGAGGACGCGTAGCCTCGCTTTGCAGCTTCCTGACGCCACGGACCGAAGAGAGGGTCAGCCAGTATGTCCCTCGAAAATGCCGGCTCACCTGTTCGTATCGCAGTGCCGGTGGGACCTTGGCCGAGATCGGTGTCGGACCACGTGATTTTCACCGCGTCCAAATACCCTTCCACATATCCGGCGGCGCAAACGGGGCGTACAGTCTTGGCTTCATCGTGCTCCGCGAACCCGACCCACGCCATACGATAGCCGCCGACATCCGCCATTATTCCGATTGCCTCCTGAAGCAGCCCCATTTCGTCCGTGGCGCGGATCAGCGTCTCATTGACGCCGGAAATCATCCTGAGCACGCGGTTGAGCTTGCGCAGTTGCTTCGCTGTAAGTTCCAGGTCCCGGTTGGCCTGCCTCAGCGACACTCGATCCTGGGTGTGGGTCCTCAGGTTGCTCAACAAGTATTCCACTTCCGAGCTTGCCCGGTCGGACGCCAGGAAAATGTCGGGGGGTATGTAGTAGAAGTTCTCGTAAACCTCTCCGCCGACAATGACCAAGGGGTGTGTGTAAATCACGTCGTGAATAATCTCAGGCGGGAACCTGCGGAGGTTGTACTGGCAGATGGCCAGTATATCGCATGTCGGCAAGACATAATTGAGCTTCGCTTCATATTCGATGAGGCGTCCAACGCCTGGTTCATCGCCGAGCGCCCAGGTCATCTCGCCGGTCACGCGCAGTGCGGGAAATCCATCGGCCTTCGCCGCGTCGGTCGTGCTCCGAAGGAGCATAATCATGGCGTCGGGGTCGAACGATCCCTCCCCCAAGTAGGCTTCTCGCTTTGTGATCACCGCGAGAGCGCCCGTGTCCAATGCGGAATCAACGTCAACCCCACCTTCACGCATAGCCCGCAAGACCTCCGCGGCTGTGTTCTCGTCGGCGATATACACACACCGGTCGCCTTTCGCCAAGCCATAACGCATGAACGGCACTACAGCCGCGAACTGCTCCTCACGTGTCTCGTAGAGAAGGCAGAGGTGCGAATGTACCGGCAGGCGTTCTATAGCCTCCACCAGTTCAGGATAATCTACGCTATGCCCAGTCATGGCATCATCCCTTCCGTTCCGGAAGGCCTTTGACGGAGTCGAATTGGCGTGATAGTCTGCTACCCTACTCGATTATACCCGTTTGTCCATGTTGTTTCGCGGACCCCGTCTTGGCCCCCGTTGTAACCGAAGCAAGAGTCCTGACGGCAAGAATAGCGGCATCGTCCTTCAATTCTCCCCCAGCAAACTCGATTGCCGCCCCGTGAATACACTTAGCCACATCCTGGGCCCCCTGCTCCTTGCAGATCAACAGTTGCTCTCCGATGCGTTCGGTGCCCATAAACGTGTCGCCGTTGCGCGCCTCGCTGATCCCATCAGTGTAAAGCAACAGGGTGGAGTCGTCGTCGAGTAGGATACTGCCCTCCTCGAAGCCCTGGTCAAGGCCGATGCCGATCCCCAGGGCGGGCCCGGTCACCGGTAGTGTGAGGAGCGCGCCATTGCTGATGCAGATCGGTAGTTCGTGCCCGGCGTTCGCGTAAATGAGTACGCCCGTCTGGGTATCGAGTACCCCGAAGAACATCGTCACAAAGTACTCCATATTCGAGGACTTGCAAAGGATTGCATCCAGAAGACATAGCGCGCGTGCCGGGGAATGCCCCTCGTTGACATAAGCTCGCAGGGTATATTTCACCAACGCCGTGTGCACAGCCGCTGCAAGTCCCTTACCTGAAACGTCCCCGATCACCAGCCCAATCTTCCCATCGGCCATCTCGATCACATCATAGAAGTCCCCGCCGACAAGCGCCTCGTTCATTGCCGGTTCGTATACCTGCGCGATCTCGAAGCGACCTGTCTCCAGCTTCGCGGATTCGAGCAGCGACCTCTGCAGCACGTCGGCGATGCGGCTCTCGCGTTCGTAGCTCATGGCGTTATGCACGGCGACAGCCGCATGGGAGGCAAATCCCTCCAGGAGAGTAATGTCGTGCTGCTCGAACGCGTATGCTGTGTGCGAATAGACGGCAATCACACCGAGTGCCTGACCATTCAGGACCATCGGAGCGCACATAATGGAGCGCAGGCAGTGAGCCTCCCTGAACTCACACTCGATCAGCTTTGCCTTCTCGATATCGTCGACAACGACTGTCCGCCGCCCCGACAAAGCCTCCCTGCCAAGTTCAAGGGTGAGATTCAGAGGTCGGCGCGCAAGGCTGCAGCCGCCCTTTTCGGCCGCGACATGGACTACCTCGCCGTTCTTTCCAAGAGTAGCAACCATCGAACAGTTGGCGTGCAGCATGTCGCCCACCAGGTCCGCGATCTGATCGAGGGCCTCCTCGATTCGCAGGCTCGAAGACAGAGCGTTGCCGATGTGAGCAAAGGAACGCTCGATTTCCGCCCTGTGCTCTCGCACATCCAGATACATTTCCTGGAGGTCTTCTCTAGCCATCGACAGTTCGTCGTAGGGCCGCTGTATTGCGGAGACGAACAGGGCCTTGAGGATCAGGAAATACGCCGCAGTCTTGAAAACGTGGCCGAGCGCGTTGAAAAGGCCGAACGGGCTCCGATAAAGCGTGAACGCCAGTTCCGCGAACACAGCCATGAGCATCGCGCTTCTAAGAACGTCGATGGTTTGCCGTTCCCACCCACGGCGTCGGGAGAGAGTGAGGAAAACGGCCGCATACAAGGCTATGGTCAGATACTCCAGCCCGTTCTTGAGCGCGGTCGGGCCGCGGTTGATAGGATCATAGAACATTCTTCCGGAAAGTGGGTGGCCCATGGTGATCATTGTCACGAGCGCGCCGACGGTTGCGAGCGCCGCGAACACGAGAAGCCCCGGAGACAACCACTTGCTTTTTATATCCGGCGCCATCCGCGAGGCTACCAGCAGACCCAGGGCGACTATCAGCCTCGCAAATATCCAGTAGGCGGCCGCTTTTCCAGGGTCGCTGGCACCGAAGACCGCCGGCATGCCCTGGTAGCTGAGAGTGTGAATGAGATCGATGAGGGCGGTGATGAAGAACGTGATGCCTATGAGCAGATCGCGCGCGTTTCTCGTCTGCCTGTGGCCGTACCACGCCATGGTGAACACGGCGAAGCTTACGACAATGCTTGTCAGTTCCAGCAGCATGTGTATGCCGCCATAGTATGCGGCTGGAAACACGATGTTATGACGGTTGAGCGAGTCCGCGACCGCGATTACCACGAGGCTCGCGACGGCCAACCTCACGTAACGCAGGTCGAGTATCCCGGTCGGGTTCGAACGCGGCTTTGCCTCGTTTCCATCGACACCAGTAGTCATAGTCCCCCATCTCGCCATCGGGCCTTAGTGATATCCGTCACTTACAGGATACCATCACCACAGCTCCTCCGCAAGGTTTCCACCGATCAGGCAACTCTTCGTCTATCTGTCGAATTCGTGGAGAGAGAAAGGCGGAACGCGCTGGACAATCTTTCCGCCGGTCGGGAAGCCTTCAGTCCTGCTTTCCATAGTCACCACCAGGCAAGGCTTCGCGGAGGAGATTGCGCTTTGCAGTTCGGGGCCTTTGATCCTGCTCGAAACCGGCCTCCCGGAGTAGAAACCCAGCGCGGGCTGGGGAGGAGAGAGCCTGTAGGCAAACACAGGCTCGTTGGGCGCGGCCGTTGCCGCGATCACCTTGGCCATCTTCTCGACCGGGTCGGCCAGCTTCCGCGATGCGATGGGCAGGCCGAATACGACCCCCGCGAGAACGAACCCAACCATGGCGCAGCACAAAGCCGCGAACGCTCCCGCAGCCCTCTTGGTGACGATCAGCGTGGCGGCGATGATAGCCCCCAGCGCAAGCGAGCCTCCCATCAGCCCAAGCGTGATGGAAAGTCCGGGGATCGGCTCAGGCAGATACCTTTGCGCGATAAACATGCCTATCGCCATGGCGCCGGCCACCAGCATGGCCGCGGCGCCGGAGGGCCGGAGGGAGGACTGCTTCGCGTTCTCCATGACGCGCGACCACATCAGCCCGATCAGCAGCGCCGATGGAGGTAGCGCGGGATATATGTAGCTCGGCAGCTTGGATACCGAAAGCGAGAACACTCCGACGATCGCGAGCATCCAGACCGCCGCGAACAGAGACGCCTCCTGCTCCGTGCCGACCGGTCGGAGCCTCACGTAACGCCTCCACGCCAGCGTGATAAACACGCTCCAGGGGAAGAACCCGGCGAGATAGATCGGCGGGTAGAAGTAGAACGGCATATTGTGCTGGAAATCCTGGCCCATCGCGCGCTGGAGGTTTTGGTGGAATATGAACTCGTGCAGGAACGCGCCGTTTGTTTGATGGTTAACCATTATGTACCAAGGCAGCGCAACAATCGCGAAGATCAACACTCCGGGTATGGGCATCGAGTGCTTGAAAGCATCCAACTGCCGCCTGATCATTAAAAAGACCCCAAGGGGAATCAGAATCAACAGCACTCCAACGGGCCCCTTGACCAGGCTCGATAGGCCCATCGCCGCCCAGAACACGAGGTAACCCCATCTCGGCCACACGCCGGTGTAAGCCATTAGAAATGCTCCCAGGGCCAGTGATATGGTGAGCGAGAACGCCTGGTCCATCAAGGCCATGTGGGCCAGTGCGGCGGTCAGCGGGGAGCATGCGAGAGCAAACCCGGTAAGAAGCCCCGCCCGCTTGCCGAAGAGCCGCGTGCCCGTCAGCGCCGTAAACCCAACCAGAGCCAGCGCGCAAATCGCGGACGGGAGCCTGGCCGCGAAGGAATTCACACCGAACAGACCTATGCTCCCGGCTTGCATCCAGTAGACAAGCGGCGGCTTGTCGTAAAACGGGCCGCCGTTTACAGTGGGCGTGATGTAGTTTCCACTTGCGGCCATCTCGCGGGAGCACTCGGCGTATAGCCCCTCGTCGAGACCCATCAAAGGAGTGCTTCCGAGTCTCCAGAAGAACAGGGCCGCGCACAAGAGCAGCAGGAGGGAATAGGGAACAGGGAACAGGGAACAGAAAGGAGTCCTCCGTTCGTACGGGGTTTGAACCCCGGACACATCATGAGCGCGTCGAAGGACCCCGGGCTTCAGCCCCTCCCTTTCCTTCTGTTGCCTGGTCTGCATGCGCCACGAAATCAGCCTCGCGGACCCTATCCCGATCAATGTCCCCACGAGCGCTCCGTAGGCCACATCGAGAGGGAAGTGCGCGCCTATATAGACCCTCGAAAGGCCGGTGGCAAACGCGAGGGGAATGAGAATAAACCTGAATCGTGGGACAACCGCGGAACATGCAAAGGCAACGGCGAAGGCCGTCATGGTGTGCCCGGAAGGGAAGCTATGGACGAACAGCGGCTCGCCGACAATTCGCACATCGAACATCGTAAGTACCGGCCTGGGGCGGCCCCAGATGTGCTTGAACACCTGAACCCCTGCCCCTGAGAGAGCGAACGCGACAATCCCGGCATAGCCCGCATGAAGCCAGTTCGTCCTTCGCAGCCTCCAGCCGAGTAGCATGAGAGCCAGGCTAAACCCGCTTTGCGCGACTCCTACTCCCGGCAGGCTGGCCGCAAGCATAGCTTGATCCAGCCAGGGGTGTCCGAGCCCGCTGTTGATGAGATAGAACAGGCAGGCGTCAGCCCTGCCTATGACCGCACCGAGGCTTTGGAGACTGATTATGTAGAGAGGAATACGCATAGGTGTCTTGCTCAACTGGAATTATACCGGATTCCCGTCCCTCTGGCAAAGCCGGTTGAAACGTTACTCAGGAGAAGGACTTGCGCACCCGTTTCGCGAACACCATATACGTTTGCTCCACAAGTCCGCGCCCGCCTGATCGGGCCGCGTCGAGGGTGATGCACGATGAAAGAGAAATCGATAAAGAAAGAAGCCAAGGCTCCCAAAAAGAATGTAAAGGAAAAGAAAGCCGCCAAGAAGGCCAAGCAGGAAGAGAAGGCCCACAAGTTCTCGGTCGAGTAACATGGCAACTCCCGGCGTTTCTATCCGTATAACATATATGGTATAATACTGGAGGAATGGCGTGCCCACGACGACCGTAGTGTTCTTCAAAGAGGCAGGTGGGTCCGTGCCGTTGCTCGATTGGCTCGATGGGGAAGTTGCCGAAAGGGATCGGAGAGCAGCGGCCAAATGTCGAGCGAGGCTCAGAATGCTTCACACAGATGGCCGCGATCTGCGCCGGCCGATCGCAGATTATCTCAGAGATGGCATATACGAGTTGAGGTTGGCCTTCGGAAGTGTCAATTACAGGTTGCTCTACTTCTTCGCGGACAAGAAAGTAGCGGTAGTGTCGCACGGGCTCGCCAAGGAAGCTAGAGTGCCCCCTGCTGAAATTGACCTGGCGCTAAGGCGCAGGGCGATATTTGAGTCGGATCCGGAAAGGCATAGCCACTATGAGAAAGATTAGGGATGCGGTTGAGATTCTGGACAGGCGATATGGCGGGGACCCCGAGTGGGACCGTATGGTAATCGAAGAGGAACTCAACGCCCGCGTGGCGCAACTCGTTTATGCGCTTCGAAACGAAGCAGGTCTGACCCAGGCCGAACTTGCGAAGAGAATCGGCACCAGGCAGCCGGTACTCTCCAAGCTGGAAAATGCGGACTACGAGGGAAGCGCGCTGGAGATGCTCTGGCGCATCTGCGTGGCGCTCGATAAGAAGCTGGAGGTGACTTGTCGAGACAGGCGGAGCCGCCGCAAGTGCCCAGCCAGAATCAAAGCCTAATCGACGTCCGGGAACAGCGGGGCGAAGCGGTCCGCATACTGCAATTCTATCGCCGAGAATGCCAGATACAGCGACAGCGTCCACAGCGAGACGATGGCTTCTTCCGGAGGGAGTTCGAGGATCTTGGCAAAGAAGTCGCGGATGACTTCTTCATAGGAGCCGCAGGGTTCGTTGAGGGTTATTCGGTTGGCAAGGTTGCCAGGCAGGACATCGCTCTCCATTAAGTCCAGGAACTCCCGGACGTTCGCCGGAGTAGCGTGCTCCAGATCGACGCCAAACTCAGCCCTTACTAGTTTTCGGAACTGATCGAGTTTCATCGTGCGGATCACATCCTGAGCCTTTGCCTACCCACTTACAATGTATCCTCAAGATGGCTCGTTGTCAATGGGGTATTGGCGAAGGCTCTATTCTTGCTACCTTCACCTGGGACGCCAGCGCCTCGGCATCTTCGGCGTTGCCTATATCAGCCCCGTTGCTCATCGCGGTGGCCGCGCCCGCCGCGCAGCCCATGCGGAGCGCGTCTTCGATGCCGGCGCCACGATCGAGTTCAAGGAGCATCCCGGCGACCATCGAGTCCCCCGAGCCGATGGTGCTGACGCATTTTACCTCGGGGCACGTCGCGTGGTATATCATCTCTTTATGGCAGGCTATGGCCCCCTGTCTTCCGAGGGAGACTACCACCAGCTCGATCCCGCGCTCGGCGAGGGTCAGCGCCGCTCGGGCCACATCGGACTGCGATTCGAACTCGACCCCAAGGAGCCGCTCCAACTCGTCGAGGTTCGGCTTGATCATAAATGGCTTCGCCTTGAGTCCTTCGGCCAGGGCCTCACCGTCGGCGTCGAGCACGGCATTCGCTCCCCCCGCGTTGGCGATATCGATCAGCACCCTGTAAATGTCCTGGTTAACCCCTATCGGCACACTACCGCCGAAGACCATGTAGCTGCTCCCGCGCGCGACATCCTTGGCCGTTTCCAGTAGCGCGACCAGTTCACGATGCTCGACAGGACCACCGCGCTCGTTGAACGTGGTGGGCGGGAGGCCCGTGGACTCCTCGACGCAGATGCACATGCGGGTCGGCTTGTCCGTGGGAACGCACTCCAGCGGCACACCTTCCCTGCAGAGCACGGTCGATACGAGATCACCCGTCGTGCCTCCCAAGAAGGCGACGACCATAGTCTCCGCGCCGAGCCTCTTGAGCATGCGGGAGCAATTGATCCCCTTGCCGCCGGCATCTATCTCAACCCTCGTGACCCGGTTGGTGTCATTCGGGGAGAGCTTCGTCACATAGACGGTCTTGTCGATTGTGGGATTGAGGGTGATGGTGCAAATCATTGTACTACCCCTGGTATGGAATGCAGAATGATGAATGCAGAATGCAGAATGAAGGGACCTCACAATGCGAGGTCATTCTGCATTCTGCAATCTGCATTCTTCATTTCTCCTACTTGAGTGCTGCTCGGACCTCGTCAAGATGTCCCGCGGAGCCGAGGAGCTCGTTGCGGCTGGCGATGAACTTCGCGTACTCGTCCATGAATATCTTGCCCACGGGCCTGAAGTCAAACTTGTCAGGCTGGTCGCGGAAGAACTCGCGGTGGACTCTTGTCCAAACCAGTCGGCCGTCTGTGTCGATATTGATCTTGCACACACCGTGCTTTGCGGCGGGCAGGTATTGATTTGGGTCCACGCCCTTAGCACCCTTCAGAGCGCCGCCGGCGGCGTTGATGCGCTCGACCTCGTCCTGTGGAACGCTTGATGAACCGTGGAGCACGAGCGGAAAGCCCGGCTTGAGCTTCTGAATCGCCTCGACTACCTCGAAATGCAGTCCCTGGCTCCCGGAGAACTTAAACGCGCCGTGGCTGGTGCCTATCGCGCACGCAAGGCTGTCGCAGCCGGAGCGCTCAATGAACTCGGCGGCTTGGTTCGGGTCCGTCAGGTGCGCCTTGTCCTCGGCAACGCTGATGTCTTCCTCGACTCCGCCCAACTGCCCCAACTCGGCCTCGACGCTGATGCCCTTAGCGTGAGCGGCATCAACCACGCGCTTCGTTGTCGCGATGTTCTCATCGAACGACTCGTGGCTCGCGTCGATCATAACGGAGGAGTAGAAACCGGACTCGATGCAGTCGTAGCAGGTCGGCTCATCGCCATGGTCCAGATGCACGGCGAACACGGCGTCGGGAAATATCTCGTCAGCGGCGCGGATCATGGCCTCAAGCATCAGCTTGTTGGTGTAAGACCTGGCGCCCTTGGAAATCTGGATGATGAACGGCGCCTTGCTGTCCATGTTGCCGCGGAAGAGACCCATTGTCTGCTCGGCGTTGTTGATGTTGTAGGCGCCGAGCGCATACTTGCCGTAGGCCTGCTCGAAGAGTTGCTTGGTTGTTACGATCATCTACTTGCTCCTTATGAGGTTATAACGTCGAAAGGCCAGGTTAATGCAGATTGCAGAATGCAGAGTGAAGAGATAGATCCCCATTCCGCATTCCGCATTAACTTGACCTTCCAACTTCTGGACTGACTCTTTGCTAGGCTGGCTCTATGAGCCCGTAGTTGCCGTCGTCGCGCTTGTAGACCACGTTGACTTCCTCGGTCCGCGAGTTGCGGAATACAAAGAACGTGTGGTGCAGCAGTTCCATCCGCTGAGATGCCTCTTCGGGGGTCATGGGCTTCATCGCGAACCGCTTGGTGCGGACAACCGCGGGTAGTTCCTCGACCTCGCCCTCGGTCCCTTCCGGGCCGAACGCTTCTTCCATCGCCTGGCTTCTTATGGCCGACTTTTCCTTAGGGCCTTCGTCGACCGTCTTACCGTAGAGCTTGCCCTTGAACTTCTTGACCCGTGTCTCCAGCTTCTCGACTACCTGGTCGATGGAACCATACATATCCGTTCCGCGCCGCTCCTCGCCCCGGAGCAGCACGCCGTCGCCCTCAAGTTGGACCTCGACAACGTGCATACCGCGCTGCACGCTCATAGTAACGACTGCTTCTTTCAAGTCGTGGAAGTACTTCTCAAGTTTCTGGAGCTTCTTGTCAACATAGCTCTTAAGGGCGTCAGTAATTTCTATGTTCTTGCCCTTAACGTTAATAAGCATTACCAGTGGAACTCCTTTCAACGCTCGCCTTTTCGAGCCTGTAAAGTGTACCATATCGCCACAATCACTGTCAAACCGGCGAGGCCCAGTAATTTTGCCAGTTGACAATAGCATCACCCAGTGATACATTGCAAGCATTCAGCCGGCATCGCCCGCGGCGGTAGAGTCTCAGTCGGCCGGGAGTTCCGATGCATTGAGCGGCCCCATAGTCAGCAGTTTCTTCGACGTATTCTTCTATATCCAGACGGAGTTGGATATCGACGACGGCCCTGTCCCGGTGATACGACCAATGTATTTACAGAATTTATTGTTTAAGGATGGGCTTGAATGAGTTATAATCATGCACAGTGCCCCCACGGTAGCAAAGTGCTCCTTGAGGGCTGAGAGCTTTCGGGACACCGCGAGAGTGGTTATGCGCATGGGACCGGAACGTCTTCGAAAATGATAATATCGAGGGCGTGCCGGACCCAATGTAAGAAGGAAAGAGAGACGCGATGAATCACCAGTCACGCTACACTGCACTCATACCGGCCATGCTATTGGTTTTGTCACTTGCACTGGCCGGAGTAGCGGCGGTCGCCGCCGAGTCGGAGGAGGAAGGTAGTCCGGCCGCTGTCCTGTCAGAGCCTGGAGTAATCCTCTTGGAAGGAACGAACGTGGACGCCGCGCTTGCCCCCGCGCTATCGTCCTCGATACCCGTTCCGGTCATCATAGTGCTGAAGAATCAACCGGCGCGCGCGCTGGCGGAGGCGGTCCAGGACCGTTATCTGCCTCGTGCACATGAAAAGAGCCGCGCCGTGCGGGGGATACTCGCACGTTATGCCGGCCCGAGAAAGTTCAACTCGGTACAGGAGATGCGCGAGCAGGCGAGCCGAGAAGCCGCCGCTGTAACCCCTTCCGACAGAGCCCGCGTGAAGGCGCTTAACGCAGAGGCGGACGCCCTCCTCGATGAGATGCGCAATGAGGTGTCGAAAGAACTGCGGTTGGCCGTGGCCGCGGATCAGTCGCGGCTGACCACGGATATCGCCGCGGTGGGCGGACGGGTCAACTATGGATACTCCATCCGAAACGCCGTGGCCGCCGTTGTGCCTGGGTCATCGCTTATCGCGCTCTCGCGGAATCCGCTGGTTTCTCATATTGTGGTGGACCGATTGAGCACCGCTTCAATGGACGTAAGCGGTCCGAGCATATTCGTGGACTCGTTCTGGACTCCGGGCTACGACGGCGGAATCTGGGACGGCGCTATTATGGACACCGGGGTCGATACCGCACATCCCGGCCTGAACGACGATACCGTAGGCGCGAGAACGTGGTACTCCCACACATTCCACGCCACCGCCGTGGGCTGGGCCAACTACGATGATAACTCCGCCAGCACGGACGACTTGCAGGGTCACGGCACACACGTTGCCGGAACAGTGTTTTCTTCCGACGCCACCAATCGCGGCATTGCTTTCGGCGCGGACATTGGAATGAACCTTAAGTCGGGCTTCCTGGCAACCGACGGTAAGGGCTACTCCTACGATTCGGACGCGCACGCCGCGTTGGATTGGTCGTCGCAGCAGCCGGAAACAGAATCGCCCGAAGCTGTTAACTACAGCTTTGGAGGAGATGCCGCGACCGACGATGACACCAATGCTCAGTACTTCGACTCATTTGTCGAGTACGAGGTCGCTTCGGCCATGATAGCCGCCGGCAACTCCGGTCCCGGAGCTAACACGGTAGAGACTCCCGGTATCGCCTATAACGTGATCACCGTCGCGAATATGAGTGATGGAGGCACGACCGACCGGACCGGCGACACCATAAGTGGCTCGAGCAGCCACGGCCCGACTCAGGGTGGCCGAAGAAAGCCGGACATATCCGCTCCGGGATCGTCCATAATGTCGGCCAACTTTAACTGGGAAGGCGCGGGCGCCGACTATGTCAACAAGTCCGGGACCAGCATGGCGACTCCGCACATCACCGGGGCGGCGCTGCTTCTGTGCGACGTCGGCGTCACCGACCCGCGAGAGATCAAGGGGCTGTTGGTAAACACGGCGGACGACTGGGGAGCCGCCGGCTGGGACGCGACCTATGGCTGGGGATACGTTAACCTCGCGCAGGCTTATCTGCACCGGGGGGACTCGGGGCTATATAGCGTTAACGAGAATGCAATGACCGGCGATTACAAGCTGTTCAAGACAACCGGCATGGACGCGGGCGAAAAGGCGACCATGGTCTGGTACCGGCACGCGGTCTATAACGGCGCAAGTAATCCAACCACGGTCTACAGTCTGAACGATCTCAATCTCAGGCTTTATGACGAGAGCAACAACGCGTCTATCGACTCAGACACAAGTTCCATAGATAATGTTCACCAGGTCGTGAGCGACCGCTCCGGAACCCAGGTCATCCGCGCATACTCCGTGACCAATAACTTCTCGCATGGATCGAACTCCGAGACGTTCGCTCTGGCCTACCAGGAAGGAACTACCCTCGCGGCGGACCCGACGGTCACCCCATCGGCAGGCAGCTATACCCCGCCGCTCTACGCAAAGTTCACTGCCACCGTAACCGTCCAGAACACCGGCGATGTGGCGGCGCACAATGTCAGCGTGACATTGGCTCTTCCGGCGGGTGTTATATTGTCGGAAGGCTCACTCACACAGAACCTGGGCACGATTGCCGCCGGAAGCTCGGCTTATGCGTACTACACCCTGGACACGACTTCCGGCGGAGTCAAGACCTTAAATATCTCCACTTCGAGCAGCTCATACGGGCTTGCTTTTACAGGCAGCGGTTCTTTTACGGTAACGCCCGATCCGCAGGATTTTGTTGATCCTTATACGACCCTCACGATTGGCCAGCCGACCTATCAGACCGGCGGAACGGACAAAATCGCGAACGGCGGATTTGAGTCCGGCCTGATAAGCTGGACAACGTCCGGTGCTGCCATAGAGTCCGGCTCCGCTCACGGCGGGTCGAATAACATAAGGCTTGGGCCCGGCACGGGCTCCGCTTACCAATCGGTGAGCATCGGAGCGGGCGCAAATCCCGCCGTTCTCACATTCTGGTATAAATCGTCGGCGAGTTTCCTCGCTTCGGCCGGCTGCAGTATCCAGGACAGCGGCGGAGCAACGCTCATCTATCCGTTCAGCACCACATCATCCCAGGGAAGCTGGACAAAGAAGACGATAGACGTGGGCCGCTTCAAGGGTCAGACGATCAGAGTCAACTTCTACTCAGTGACAGGCTTCTTTGGCGGCAGCTCTACATTATATGTGGACGATGTCAGCGTGAAAGAGGGTGAACAGGTCTGGGTCGACGACACCAACCAGCACTCACTTGCCTCAAGAGACGATAACTCCGGAGTGGACTACTCGGAGTATCACATTGGTGGCGACCCGTTCACCACATACTCGTCGCCGTTTACTCTGGCGGGCAAGCCGGAGTGGAGCAACTATGTCTATTACAGGAGCGTGGACAACGGCGCGAACTATGAATCGACCATAACCGGGCTTCTTTACCTGGACACTAAGGCTCCCGTGAGTGTTATGCGCGTTTACACTCCGTGGTCGCTTGTCGGCGGGACCGAAAAGGTCTCCAACGGAGGCTTCGAGAGCAATCTGACCGGCTGGACCACCTCGGGCATAGTGTCGGCCGTGAACTCGCCCGTTAGGACGGGTATACGCGCCGCCAAGATAGGCGGCACGGGCGCGGGGTCCATCTACCAGGACATCCCTGTCAGCGTGGCGGCATCGAGAGCCTTCCTGCATTGTTACGTCAAGTCTACCGCGGGGGCAGGCTCGAGCTACATCAGAATAGCCCTGATCGATCCCGATACCGGGCTGAGCTGCTATGGGGCAGGGTTCAACTTCACCGCCGACTGGACGGAATACGCATGGGATGTGAGCAGATTCAAAGGCCGCACGGTGCGGGCACAGTTCGATGTGTTCCTGACATCCGGCGGCGCGGCGACCGCTTACATAGACGACGTCAGCGTTCGAGACGATGGGAATGCATATATCCTGCCCTCGACGACCCTGAGCATATATTCGGCCGAGAGCTGCGGAGTCCAGACGTACGAGTCGAAAATCGACGCCGGAGTCTGGGTAGCGGGACAGTCGCTCACGATACCGGCGGCGGGCCTGCATAACGTCCGGTACAGGGCGCTCGATAACTTGAACCATCAGGAATCGGATGTCCTGACGCAGTTCAATGTCGATCAGACCGGCCCAACAGGCTCGATCGTTATCAACGGCGGCGCGCAATACACCACCTCGACCACGGTAACGCTGTCGCTGTCCGCCTCTGACCCCGCAGGGGTCAACTTGATGCGGATCCGCTCCGACACAGGCGTTTGGGGCGCGTGGCAGGCCTATCAGTCCTCGATCAGCTACACGTTCACGTCAGCGGCTGAGGGAACCAAGGACATCGGCGTCCAGTATACGGACCTGCTCGGAAATATCGGTTCGATCTACAGCGACACCATCGAGTACAGGTCGCCGACCGTAATGAGCATATCAGGCGCGAAGCAGACTGCCGACGGGAGGGGCGTCCGGCTGAAGGATAAGATCGTGACCGCGGTCTTCCCGTTGTCCGGTTACTTCTACATCGAGGAGTCCGACAGGACGAGCGGCATACGCGTGAGGTCGGCTGATCTGCCCGGCATAAACACGTTTGTGACCGTAGACGGCATTACCGCCACGGTCTTCGCGGAGCACGAGATAGCCGCGACGCTCGTTGCGCCCGGCGGCGCGGCGACGGCCGTCAAGCCGCTGGAGTTGAACAACAAGGCGCTCGGCGGAGGGCCGTTCGGTTATCAGCCCGGCGTTCCGGGTTCCTCGGGGCTCAGCAACATCGGACTGCTGGTGCGCACCACGGGCAGAGTCGTGAGGCACTTCGCCGGCACGTTCTATATAGATGACGGCAGCCCGATTATCGATTCCTGGCTGGGGCATCCGGCTGTGTTGATAGATGATCAGGCTCTCGGAGGATGGGTCCCGCCGCTCGGTTCCTATGTCGCCGTCACCGGCGCGAGTGGAATGGAGACTCTGAGCGGGTCGCCCATAAGGTCTCTCCGGCCTCGAGGCGTGGGCGACATCCAGATATTCCAGGCCGACGCAGCCTATATCTATCTTACTAATGTAACAGACGCTCAGTCGTTCAAGAACCTGCTCGACAGCCAGAGCATAAGGACCGACATCATCGCATATGGCGATATTGGGCGAACCGACTGGTCCAAGTACGACGTGATTCTCCTCGGCGGCGACACGGGCGCCTGGCCTGATGCTGGAGTGGTGAACACCGTCCTCGGCGCGAACACTCCGATAATCGGCGTTGGAGAGGGTGGAACCAGGTTCCTTGACGCGGTCCCCGGCCTGTTTATCGGCTGGGGACAGTCCGGGGTGGGCGCAGAGACGCACGGCGTCGTTGTCGGTGGCAACATATACACGTATCCCTACAACTTCAACGTCGTGCCGGGAAACAGCATTGCCCTGTACGCGCCCGCCGTCACCACGGTCGAGCTCTACGACCCCAACGGTGTCAGCGAGCGAATGCTGAGGAGCCTTACCCTGGCCAACTACTATCCGGTGGCCAGGGAAGCCGGCAGATACTATCAGTGGGGCTACTACGGACCGCCGTCGGCGATGACTCAGGCCGGCAGGAATCTCTTCACAAACCTGGTGTTCAGGACGCTGGTTCCTTAGCGAGCGCTGCCCGCAACAAGAGTGTGCCGAGTCCGATCAATCCTGTTGCGGGCAACTTACGTCGCAGCCGAGATACTTCTCCAGCGCCTCACGCACCGGGGCCGCCACATGCGCCGGGGCCACGCTCACGTGATGCCTGTGGCCATTCACTCCCACGTGCAGAAGCACATCTTGCAAGCTCGGAATGCTGGCAACCCCCGCGCAACCGAAGAAGTCCTCGGGGATGGGATCACCGGTAAACTCGCCCTCTCCGAGATAGAAGCGCAATTGTCCCTGCTGGGTTGCCAGGCTGCTGAATGTGAACGGAGTTGGGCTTATCCGCCCGACGTTACAGCCATAAGAGCAGCCCGGACCGACGGCATTGGCCAAAATCGCGTGGTCGGTAACTTTTCCTTTCGCGGTCATCAGCGACTGGGGGACCGGCCCGCAGTGGAATAGAATGCACTTGTCCTCGTCATCTCCATAGTTGTTGTTCCAGTCGAGGCATGCGGCGGGCGCGCCCGAAGCTCTGCTTAACGCATACATAGCCACGGCGTTGTTTACGTCGAGCTCACAGGCAGCGGTAACGAACCGGTCGTTCATCTCGCTGAGGAGAACGCACGGAGAAATCCCCAGCTGCTGCTGCATCTCTACCCAGCATCGAATCGCAAGCGCGTCCATTTTGTACTCATCGACCATCCGGTCGACGACCACCCCGAGCCGCACCAGTTTATCCAAAGCGCCGCTCGGAACGCACGAGAAATCCGTATAGCCGATCAGCTTGTTCGACTTCTCCTTGTATGCCGCCTCGGACTCGCTCACTTTCGCCATCCGGGCAAATACATCCGACAGATCGAATGTCTCCACAGTGATGCCGTGTCGCTGGAGTGCCAGTTCATCGAAGCGGACAGTCTTGAAAGCGGTGGTCCTCGCGCCGAGTGCTCCGACGGTGAGGTTCTTCATCCCGTTCACCACCCTGCAGAGCCGATCGAAGTAGTCCACATTACTCGCGAACGCCTTTGAAGAAGGAGCCACGGTGTGAGGCTTCAATGTGGTGAAAGGGATACCGCTCTGGACAAAAACGTCCAGAATAGAAACCTTGCCGCAGAAAGCGTCTCTGCGCAACTCCGGAGCCATCTTGTCCAAATCATCCGGATACGCCTGGACGAATATCGGGACGCCGGCGTTTTTCAGCGCGGCCACCGCCCCGGTCTCATCTCCGAAGTTCGGCAGGCAGATTATCACTCCGCCGAACTCACCTTCGTGAGCCTTCAGGAACTTCGCGTAGACTTCCCCTTCCGCGGGAGTCTCGACCGCCCCGTGACGCGTGGCCTCAGGCTCCAGAATCAGCGTGTCGTGCCCGAGTCCCTTGAGAACCCGGCTCATCTCCTCGCGCGCCGATGCTATCAGCGACGCAGGGAAAAATCCTCTGTTGCCGAAGAATAATGCAAACTTGGTCTTTTTTGGCGCCGACATTGTTAAACTCCTTCTAAATCCAATTAAGTCTTGTCATCCTGAGGAGGAACGACGAAGGATCTGCTTTTAACCCGTCGCGATAGTCTATTGCCTTCGGTTCAAAGCAGATGCTTCGCTTCACTCAGCATGACATGATTGCAGTGTTCGTGCGTAGCCGACACGGCATCACCCTGCGTTTCCTCACAACTATCCCCACCAGGGGCTCGAACAGAATGAACTCATCATTCTACTTGTTCTGATCAGGTCCTTATTCCTCTCTTATGCCTGCCCGATCCTGAAAAAAGCGCCAAGAGGCGGGCTAACATCCAATAACCAGCACCGCCGCGCCGACGAGGCTGCCGTCTCTGATTGCGGCGAGGGCCTCGTTCGCCTGAGTCAGGGTATAGGTCTTCACATGCGTCCTCACGGGGACCTCGGGGGCGATGCGCAGGAGTTCTTCGCCGTCCTGTCGGGTGAGGTTCGCGACCGACATAATCGCCCGCTCGCCCCAAAGTATGTGATACGGAAACGACGGAATATCGCTCATGTGGATTCCCGCGCAGACCACCGCCCCACCCTTCTCGACCGCTCGCAGAGCCACCGGCACAAGCGCGCCCACGGGGGCGAAGATAATGGCCGCGTCCATGCCGGTCGGCGGCTGCTCGTCGGACCCTCCGGCCCAGGCCGCGCCGAGGCCACGAGCGAACTCCTGGCCCGCGGCATCCCCAGGCTTGGTGAACGCATAGACCGTCCGCCCCTGGCGCGCGGCGACCTGCGCGACAATATGAGCCGACGCACCGAATCCGTATAGCCCGAGCCGTTGGGCCGCGCCGGTCATCCTCAGCGACCTGTAGCCGATCAGCCCGGCGCACAGCAGCGGAGCGGCCTGGATGTCGGGGTAGCCTTCGGGGATTGGGAAGCAATAGCGTTGATCGGCGACTGCATACTCGGCGTAGCCGCCATCGATGGTGTAGCCGGTGAATCGGGCATTGTCACATAGGTTCTCGCGGCCGGAGACGCAGTATCGGCACTCCCCGCAGGTCCAGCCGAGCCACGGGACTCCGATCCGGTCACCAACGCCGAACCTCTCCACACCCTCACCGAGCTTGTCGACGGACCCCACGATCTCATGGCCGGGAATGATCGGCAGCTTAGGATCAGCCAGCTCACCGTCTACGATGTGCAGGTCCGTTCTGCACACCCCGCATGCGTGTACCCGAACGCGTATCTGCCCCGGTCCCGGCTCGGGCACGGGCACATCCCGCGCCACAAGCGGCAGGCCGGGTTTCTCCAACACCATCGCGAGCATAGATCTCCCCCTCCCTTTCCTTCTGTTCCCTGTTCCCTACTCCCTATTCCCTACCCTCAGATTCCGCTCATCGCGTCCTTATGCAGCCATGCCCTATTCAGAGACACGCTCAGGCCCATCAGGTGTATCCGCACGCGATCCTCCAGGCTCAGGTAGGTGGACGGGGTTTCCAGCGTCAGGACATGCCCGCCACATTCTCTGTATGCGTAGAACGACTTCGGCAGCCGGGTCTTTCTATACGTGTGGAGGTTCAATCGGATGATCCCCCCGCGAGCACGCCGCCTTTCGATGATCGGGCTGTGGTTGATGGGGTAACCGAATGTGGATATCTCATAGATGATCGATTCGCCGAGGTAGGCGGTGGAGTCGTCGCCGAACTCATATAAATAGAAACCGGGTGAGTCGTAGTCCTCGTGCATCTCATAGACCAGGTCGAAGCAGAAGCCGTTCATCCCTTGCATAATCAGCTCGACCTCCGGCGCGGGTTCGCGGACTCGAAACTGGCGGTTGAGGTCGATGCCCTGCGAGTTCTCCCTGATGTTTCGCTCCCAGCCGTATGGATTGTCGCAGGGGAAGATCACGAAGTTGTAGTGTGTCAGCAGAACGGGGTTTTCGATATTGTGCTCGATAAACCTGAGCGTCGCTTCTACGCCCGCGGGCTCGTCGCCGTGTATACCCGCCGAAATCAGCACGCTCAACTTGCTCGGAGACGGCATTCCCAGGCGCGCGAGGAACATCGGATAGCCGGCCCCGTGCGCTTCGAACTCACCGAGCGTCTCGAGCTGAACGTGGGCCGAGCCGGCGGCGTCCGACAACCTGTCGATAACCTCAGTATATGACCTCACGACCCTCGGATCGTGGCTATCTTCCATTGCAACTGGCATGCTTGGATTCCGTACGGCGGCGTGGTATAATCGAGTAAATCGAGCGATTGACTTTCCCTTCCCGCCGGAGGTTGTAGTTTATGAAATTGTCGACGCGATCAAGATACGGACTCCGCGCCATGCTCGCGCTGGCTATGCACGATAGCGATGCCCCGATGATGACCAAGGAGATCGCGGAGAGGCAAAACCTGCCCGCGACCTACCTGGAACAGCTCATGCTCACCCTGCGCAAAGCGGGATTGGTCCTTGCAACAAGGGGCGCTAAGGGCGGATACGTCCTTTCCCGCGACCCCAAGGGCATCACCCTGGCCGAGATAGTCGAGGCGCTCGAAGGACCGCTCGACATCGCCGACTGCGCCGATGTGCCGAACTGCTGCCTCGAGCCGACCGCCTGCGCCCTCATGGACGTCTTCACCGAAGCCAATCAGGCGCTGCACGATGTTTTCAACCGCGCAAGCCTCGCCGAGCTTGCCGAAAACCAGCGCATTAAGGAAAGCTCGCAGGCTTCCATGTACTTTATTTAGGCAACGGAAGGGAAGGCTCCATAATCACGAAAGAACGAAGGGGGGCATTAGTACATCCGTAAGCCCTGAGTAGGCCCTGAGCTTGTGAAGGGCCGTATCGAAGGGCGGCTGCGAAGGTACAGGCCCTGGTGCATATCTACCCGGCCCTTCGATACGCCCACCAGCCTTGGTCTGGAATAGACAACTCCTACTGGGCTACTCAGGGCCTACGGGTTTGTTCCCTATGCCCTATTCCCTTTTCGTGTTTTCGTCCTTTCGGGCTTTCGCGATGAAAATTCCCTTCCCTCTTATACTTTCGCCAGCGCCTGGTCGAGGTCGGCGATAAGATCATCTACGTGCTCGATCCCGACGGAGATGCGGACCAGGTTGCCGGTGATCCCGGCGGCGGCGCGGGCCTCCTCGGGCATGGACATGTGCGTCATCGTCCAGGGATGCTCGATCAACGACTCGACCCCACCCAGCGATTCGGCGAGTATGAAGAGCTTCACGCTTGAAAGCAGGCGGAATGCCTCTTCCTCTCCACCTCTTACCCTGAAGGAGAACGTGCCTCCGAAGCCTCTCGCCTGCCGGAGAGCCAGTTCATGCTGCGGGTGGCTCTCCAGGCCGGGGTGCAAGACACTGTCGATCTTCGGATGAGCCTCCAGCCAGCGCGCGATCTCAAGCGCGTTACGATTATGCGCCTCCATTCGTACCGCGAGAGTTTTCAGCCCCCGCAGCACCAGGAAGCAGTCCTGCGGGCCCTGGCACGTGCCCATCGCGTTCTGGTAGAAAAGCACCTTCTGGGCAAGCTCTGGGGCATTGACGATTATCGCCCCGCCGACCACGTCCGAATGTCCATTGATATACTTGGTGGTCGAGTGCATCACTATATCGACCCCAAGTGCCAATGGGTTCTGAAAGTACGGCGAGAGAAAAGTATTGTCGCATAGCGTTAAGACGCCATGCGACTTGGCGATCCCGGCTATCGCGGCGAGGTCCAGCAGGTTCATGAGCGGATTGGTGGGACTCTCAGTCCAGATCAGCCGGGTGTTGGGCTTGATGGCCGACTCGAGCGCATCCAGATCGCGCAGGTTCATGAACTGCACCTCTATACCCTGCCTGGCGATCACGCTTGTGAGAAGCCTGTAGGTCCCGCCGTAAAGATCATCGTGGACGATGATATGGTCGCCGGTTTCGAGCAGGGCCAGGACGGTGGTCTCGGCCGCCATCCCCGTTCCGAAGACAAACCCATGGCTGCCGCCCTCCAGCGCGGCGAGGCAGTCCTCAAGGGCCTTGCGGGTGGGGTTGCCGCTGCGGGAATAGTCGAACGGCCCCATCTGTTTCACGCCCTTGTAGGCAAACGTCGAGACCTGATATATTGGCTGCATGACAGCGCCGTAGGCCGGGTCCGGACCCTGGCCGGCGTGGATCGCAAGTGTTTCGAATTTCATTGTGCCTCCATGTCGGCCGTCGCACGTAAGCGAGTATTCCGACTGCCTTAATACAGTGTAGGCGAGCGCCCGGAACGGTGTCAAGAAAAACTGCAGATTATAGATTGCAGATTGGGGAAGGGACCCTCTTGACAGACCAGGCAAACGAGTGTATCATACTATTATTCCGACCGGAGTAGTTTGCTTTGTTAATCCTGAGCCGCTGCCGCACGGGCCCAGATACGCGAAAGGACGAACCGAAATGGCAAGAATAGCATCTAACTTGACCGATCTGATAGGGATGACGCCGCTTCTCAGGCTCAACAAGGTGACCGAGGGGCTGGAGGCGGAGGTGGTCGCGAAGCTCGAGTCTTTCAACCCGGGAGGGAGCGTGAAGGACCGGATCGGCTATTCCATGATCAAGGACGCCGAGGAGAAGGGACTTCTCACGCGGGACTCCGTGATTATCGAGCCGACCAGTGGCAACACTGGCATAGCTCTGGCGTTCGTGGCCGCTGCCAAGGGCTACCGGCTGATACTGACGATGCCCGAGACAATGAGCGTTGAGCGCCGGAGCCTGCTCGCGGCCTACGGCGCTGAAATCGTTCTGACGCCGGGGCCTGAAGGCATGAAGGGCGCGATCCGGAAAGCCGAGGAACTGGCCGCCGAAACCCCCAACTCGTTCATTCCCCAGCAGTTCAAAAACCCCGCGAACCCCGAAATCCACCGCCAGACTACAGCCGAAGAGATTTGGAACGACACCGACGGCAAAGTGGACATACTGGTCGGCGGCGTCGGGACCGGCGGGACAATCACGGGCGTGGGAGAAGTTATCAAGAGCCGTAAGCCCGAGTTCAAAGTGGTGGCGGTGGAGCCGTTCGACTCGCCGGTGCTCTCGGGTGGGCAGCCGGGGCCGCACAAGATTCAGGGGATCGGCGCGGGATTCCGCCCGGACGTGCTCAACGTATCGATCATCGACGAGATCATCAAGGTCAAGAACGAGGAAGCCTTCGAGACGACCCGCGCTCTGGCGCGCGACGAGGGTTTACTGGTCGGAATATCATCCGGCGCGGCGACATTCGCGGCGCTTCAGGTGGCAAAGCGGCCCGAGAACAAAGGCAAGCTGATCGTTGCCGTGCTACCCGACACGGGAGAGCGATACCTCAGCACGACGTTGTTCCAGGAGCAGTGAGTAAAGGTTAATGCAGATTGCAGATTGCAGAATGCAGAATGACCTGTAATTGAGAGGTCCCTTCATTCTGCATTCTGCATTCATCATTCTGCATTAGTTGTCGTTTCCGCCATCCCCGCGGTTTCCGCGATTACGGCCGCGGCCTCCGAAGCCCCGCCCTTCGGGGATGAGTCCCTGCTCTCGCAACGCGGAGTATGAGTCACGCATCATCTGTCGATACTGGTCCCTCATCTGCGGGTCCATGCTCTGGCGCGCCTTGAACTGGTCCAGGAACACCTGCTGCCGCATCTCGGGAGTCAGAGTCATCATCGATGTCATCTCCTGCTGCATGGCGGCGACGCGCTGCTCCGGGGTCATCTTCGCCAGGAGCTTCAGGCGGTCCTGCTGCAAAGTCTGGAACTGCTTGCCCAGGTCCTCATCGTTCTTGTCCTTCTCTAGCTTGTCTGACTTGGGCTTGGCGACCAGGTATACGGGCTTGAGACCGAGCTTGTCCGGCTCGACCGACTGCGCCGCCTGGGTCTGCTCCACGTAGACTTTCTGCTTGCCGGTAACCGGATCACAAATAACAATGGGGCCGCCCGAGATCGCGGCGATTGCCTCCGTGCGCGCCCTAAGCTGCTCGAGCGTCGGCTTCTGGTCGGAGTCGCCGGGCAGATACAGCTTCTGCCAGGTCAGACCGCGTGATTTGGTGAGCGTGTCCAGCAGCTTCTCCAGATCGACCGACTCGAAGTGTCCAGTGATCGGTCCCTTGACGGCGGAGTCGCAGACGATCTGCACGCCTGCCTGCTTGCCAAGCTCGGCCAGGACCTGATCGAATGGCGTGTCCTTCGCGTCCATGGTGACCTTCGGGTTGTCCGCGGCCATGCACGCCAGCGACAAGAGGATGAGGAGGATTCCCGTAATCGCGATGGTCTTCACTTTGGTTCCACCTTTCCTTTCACACTTGTACGAGCTGCAGAAACTTACGTCCGTGATAACTTGATCACTTCGTGGAAACCGCCGTTCCGCAGCATAGCCGGGGTTCAACCGGCGGCCACTCACACTTGCCCTTAGGTGTTTTGACGGGTCCCGAGCCGATTTGGTTACGAAAAAATGCGCACATCGGAAATATACCCGTGCGCGAAACCTTTCGGCTCTGCTGACGTCAATAGATGTGTGTTATTGCCGAGCGATTCTGTCCCCTCTATTGCTGAGCGAAAATGTCCCCTTGATGTGCTTTCATGCGATCTTTGTTGCTCCAATCACGCCTCCGGGTTTTGCCCTTCTGGATGATCCTTTGGCAG
>JAMCYN010000166.1 GCA_023474015.1 Armatimonadota bacterium | reverse complement strand
ATCCGCGCAAGGAGAGCTTGCGGACGTGAAGAGCGAGCTATCGCAGGCAAAGAGCGAGCTTACCCAAGCCGAAAGCGAACTCGTGCAGTGCAAGGCCAGGCTTCAGAGAGCAAGGGATCTCTATGCCAGCAAGATAGTGTCGAGGCAGGACTTGGAGACCGCCGAGGCAGATGTCAAGAAAGATTCGGCAGCCGTGGACGTAGCGAAATCGAAAGTCGCTCAGGCTGAGGCACGCATCCAAAAAGCCGATTCAAGGACTGAGATCGCAAAGCAGTATCTCTCAAGAGAAGAGAAAGTATACAAAGGCAGAATCCTCGATATGCGAGCCGTGCAGTCGGCGAAGTCTGAAGTAGCAAGCGCGCAGGTCGAGGTGCAGGCTGCCGCCGACAGGATCAAGGTCCTCGGGGCAAGTCCGGGCGGTTCTGGAGACACCATAGCGATAGCGTCACCGATCACCGGACGTATCATCTCGCGAAACACGAACATCGGGCAGATGGCTTCCCCTGCGGACGCTATCTTCACAGTCGCAAATCAATCGCAGGTCTGGATAGAGGCGGATGTCTACGAGAAAGACCTCGCTAGGATTCGCAAGGGACAGAACGCCGAAATACGAGTCGATGCCTATCCCAACAGAGTGTTCAGCGGCAGGATCGATTCAGTGAGTGATATTCTCAGCCCCGAATCACGGACGGCAAAAATCCGGTGCGTGGTCCCGAACTCCAGCGGCCTTCTCCGAGGGGAAATGTTCGCCAGGATATCCCTTGTCACCGGCAGTCGCGGGAACTGCGTGATTATTCCCAAGCAAGCTATTCTCGACGATGCCGGAAAGAAAATCGTTTTTACCCCCTGCATGGATTGCAAGGAGGACATCAAGGCTGGCAAAAGCGTCTGCGGCAACTATGACAAGCTGGTAGTTACTACCGGACCAGCCCACGGGGATAGAGTAGAAGTCCTAAACGGACTGAAGCCTGGAACGGACGTTGTGACCACCGGCGCTTACCAACTCAAGACCGCTTTGGGCTCCGGGAAGCTTGAAGCCGGATGCGCGGACGGGCATTAGGAGGACAATATGGATACAAGTCACGGAAGTCTCATAGACAGGATCATCCACTCCTCCTTCAAACAGAAGGCCATAGTTATGATGCTGGTCGGCCTTGCGCTTGTCTTCGGCATTTCGGCCTACCAGCAGATGCCGAGGAACGTCTATCCCGACATCACGATTCCTGTCTTTACCGTAGTCACCGAAAACGAGGCGATGGCCCCGGAAGAGATCGAAATGATGATCACACGGCCAATGGAAGCCGCAATGAATGGCCTTCCTGGCGTTCGACGAATCCGATCTCAGACCACACAGGGCCTGTCAACAGTCGTCGTTGAGTTCGACATAGAGACCGAGTTCTGGCGAGCAAGGCAGTTTGTGACAGAGCGGATGTCTCAGGTTGCGGCGCAGCTTCCTCCAGGAACAGAGCCTGCCACCTTGAGCAGCGCAACCACTCGTCTGGCTGAAGTGTATGAACTTGCCGTAGAGGGCAATCTTCCGCCAACGGAGATGCGCGAAATCGCCGAGTGGCAGGTGCGCTATAACCTGCTCACTGTCCCCGGTGTCGCCGAGGTCCTCAATATGGGCGGACGGATGCGCCAGTATCGGGTCACAATCGACCCGAACAAGCTGCGATCATACGATGTGAAACTTGCCGATGTCGAGGAGGCGGTCAAAAGCGGCAACGAAAACGCCGCAGGCGGATTCATCAGCACTGGCCCTACCGAGTATACCGTACGTGGAATCGGGCGCTTCAACTCGCTCGACGACATAAAGGACACCGTTGTCACCGAGCGCAGCGGCATTCCTCTTTTCCTGCGAGACGTAGCTGATGTTCAAGAAAGCACAGCCATACGCCGAGGAATAGCCAGCAAGAACGGCAAGGAGACTGTGGTAGCCCTCGTCATCAAGCAGCCGAACGCTGACACTGTCAAGGTCGTCGAGGGCATCGAGAAAGCCATCGTGGACATGCGGACTACACTTCCCAAGGGCGTGCGCCTTGTCCCTTACTATGACCAAACGCATCTAATTCAACACTCCTTATCAAGCGTCACACGAGCCATCCTCGTTGGAGCAGTGCTCGTAATCATCGTGCTTCTGGTGTTCCTGGGCCACTTCCGAAGCACGCTCATCGTCGCCGCGTCACTGCCGCTTTCGGTAATGATTGCCGGAATCCTCATGCGTCAGATGGGAATTGGCCTCAACACCATGACGCTCGGCGGACTCGCCATTGCGGTCGGTATTATGGTCGATGCCTCAATCATCATGGTTGAGAACATCTATCACCGCTTCCACAAGAGCCGTGGCAATCTCGATGATCCCGAGACGAAAGAGCACGTGGCGCACAGGGCGGCAATCGAGGTCGGACGCCCAATCGCCTTCGCCACCTTCATCATAGTCGCAGTGTTCCTGCCACTCTTCCTGATGGGCGGAATCGAGGGGCTTCTCTTCAGGCCACTTGCGATTACTGTTGCCGCCGCGATGCTCGTGGCGCTTGTGTTGTCACTGACCGTTACTCCGGTTCTCGCGACTCGCTTCCTGCATCCCAAGGACGGCGATGAAGCAGAAGGCGAAGTGAAGTTCGTAACTTGGATAAAGCGTGGCTATGTGCCCGCTCTGGAATATGCGCTTCACCATCGCTGGGCAGTCATCGGCATCGCGTTCGGCTTGTTGATTCCAACGGCATTCGGGCTGCTTGCTGTCGGAAAGGATTTCATGCCTAAGCTTGATGAAGGCTCCTGGGTCATATCCACGATCACGCCCGCGGAGACGTCTCTTGAGGAGAACAACCGTATCACAAGCCAAATCGAAGCGATACTGACTAAGAATCCCAATATCGCGGAGGCCGTGAGACGGAACGGTCGGTCTGAAAGGGCCATCGGCTGTGTGCTTCCGGTGAACTCCGGTGAGATTATAGTCAACCTAAAGCCGAGGAATCAGCTCACAAAGCCGACCGAGGAGATATTGGCTGAAGTCCGAGAGCAAGTGGAACACATTCCGGGGGTAGCGGCTGCGTTCACTCAGCCGCTTCAGCTCAAGATAGACGAGAGCCTTGAAGGCACTCCGGCTCCGCTTCAGGTGAAGCTCTTCGGCCCCGACATTCAGGTGCTTGCTCAGAAGGGCAAGCAAATCGAGGAGATCATGCGCAGGACGCCTGGAGTGGAGGATGTAAAGATGGACCAGGCCGCCGGAATCCCTCAACTTCAGATACAGATCGACCGGCAGGCAGCAGCCCGCTACGGCGTGTCCGTAGGGCGGATATCCGAGATAGTGCGCCTTGCGGTTGGTGGCGAGGAGCTTACCCAGGTCTGGAAGAACCAGCGCAGCTATGGAGTGTTCGTGAGGTTCCCGGACGCCATGCGCGGCGACCCGGAATCTATCGCCAACCTCATGGTCGATACCCCCGCGGGATTCCAGGTACCGCTATCGCAGGTGGCCCGTGTGACCCTATCGGAGGGGCCGAATGTAATTTGGCGCGAGGCGATGAACCGCCGGTTCAGCATCGATGCAAGCATCCAGGGGCGCGACCTGGGAAGCGTGGTGTCGGACATCAAGAAGGGGCTGCAGAACGTTAAGCTGCCCGCGGACTACTTCGTTGTGTTCGGTGGCCAGTTCCAGAACCAGCAGCGCGCGATGAAGTCACTGCTGCTTGCGACTGCGATTGCTTTGACCGTGGTCTTCATGCTCCTATTCGTTGCCCTAAGTTCTGCGTCGCATGCAGGCATAATCCTGGCGACCGTGCCCAGTGCATTCATCGGCGGTGTGGCGTCACTGCTCATTACCGGGGAGAGTCTCAACGTTTCCTCGGCGGTAGGATTCATCGCACTATTCGGCATTGCGGTCCAAAACAGCCTTGTGCTGTTGACGCAGACGCGTGACTTCATAGCTGAAGGGCATACGAAGGAACAAGCGATTCGGCTGGCGAGTGTCCAGAGGCTCAGACCCAAGCTGATGACGGCTTCCTGTGCTGCCCTCGGCCTGCTGCCGATCTTGCTCAGCGGCGGCGTTGGCGCTGAAATAGAGAAGCCCCTAGCCATCGTCATGGTGGGTGGACTCGTTACGTCCACATTGTTTACACTGCTCGTGCTGCCTGCAGTCTATCTGGCGCTGGAGCACACGAAAACGCACGTCGGCAACCATATCAACCGAGTGCTGGGAGGCAATGGACAAAGAAAGACGACCGCATCCGCCGCCGTCTCTATTGGATTGTCTGATGCCACTCGACGACGGAATGCTGAATGAAGAATGGAGATATGCAACGATGAAGCCCAAGACACTCAACTACATAATCGCAGCGGTATCTTTGGTTCTGCTGCCCCAATCGATTTCATCTGCGGCGCTTCCGCCGAGGTGCACGAGGCTTCGTTACCTGGTCTATGTGGCAGCGACCAATCCGACACTTGCTGATATAGCAAATCAAGTGGGCGGTCGTAGAGTATACACCAGGTGGCTGCTCAAGGCGGACCAGGATATAACCAGTCCCAAGCTCTATGAGAGCATGGCACATGTAGTGCGAGAGGCCGAAGTGTTGGTGCGGCTTGGCGCAAGCTACGATCCCTGGATTGAGACGCTGGTAGACAAGGCACGCAACAAGAGCTTAGTAAACGTGGACGCCTCAACAGGGACAAATGCTGCTCAGGCTGATAGCCCAATGCATGGCAGCGAATACTGGCTGAGTCCAAGCAATGCAAAGATCATCGCCGCGAATATCCGGGATGGTCTGACGAGGTTCTCTCCGAAGGACGCGCCATACTTCGCCGCGAACTACGAACGGTTCTGCAGAAAAGTGGCCGACAACCTTATCAATTGGCGGAACAGGTTGGCGGCGCACAAAGGCGCAAGTGTCGCCTCCTGCTGCAATAACCTGGACTATCTCCGTGACATATTCCAATTCGATCAGGTTGGCACGTTGGAATCAGCGCATGGTAGCGAACAGCCCCAATCGCTGATTGATGACCTGGCCAAAAAACTGACTGCGGCAGGCCGCTGCCGAATCGTGGTCACCGAAACCGCGTGTCCGGTAAAATCGGCCGACACGGTGGCCTCGCGAACCGGGAGCGCTGCTGCAGAAATTCCGTCATCGGTCTCGTCGCAGAGGCAGACGAGAGACTATTTCGATCTGCTGGACAGTATCGTCAATGCCATTGGAAATCCTCTGGACCGACTGTGCAGGTAATCCTCCGCGACTGATCGGTACCAGGGCCGTGGCCGGCGGCCGATTGCCGGCCACGGCCCGTGCGATCTGAGATGAGCCAAAGTCCTAGCTTCAGCGGAGCGAAATCGTGGGATTCGAAACGCAACCAGATAAAGTTCCGAAATCAAGGTCGAAGAATCATGAGGTCGAACCCCCTCAAGTTCTCATGATTTGGAGAGAGACCGGCAAGACAGAGAAAAGCGGGGCAAAATGTGGGGTTTGAGCGGGGAGGCTCGTTCTCATGATTGGGAACGGACACATTAGGAAATGGGTCGTTTCACCCTCGCGAATACGCGAAAACCCTGCCAGAGTCCCGGCAGGGCAAAATCGCATAGAGAACAGTTTGTCTTTAGTTGTTGGTCGGGGCGGCGAGATTCGAACTCGCGACCTCTAGTTCCCAAAACTAGCGCGCTAACCAAACTGCGCTACGCCCCGAAGGCTATCTGAGGATTGACACAACTATTATACCACGAGGGCACCGGCAATAGGTAACTACCGAACTTCCAAATCCTAACTTACCGAGCCAACTCTATAATCAGCAGCTCCATCACGAGCCGAGGGTCTTCGATGTCCCCCTCGATGCCTTTCAGCATAAGGTCTGCCCGCGCGATCGCGCTGAAGCAGCGGACCAGATCACTGTGCTTGAACCGCCGAGCCTGTTGGGCTAGGCGCTCTCCCTGCCACTTCTGGCGGCTGGTCACATCCAGAATATTAGGATCGGACGGAAGTTGGGACCTAAGGTGTTCCGGCACAGCGCTCTTCTCGAGAGTTCCGGTGCCTGCCTCCATGAGCATCCGCGCCTGCCAGATTAGACGGAACTGCCTGGCCATCGTCGCCAGGGTCTTCGGGGCGTCGGCATCGACATCATCGCCGATCTCGAAAAGCTCATCAAGGAACTTCAGCGCCCCAGCCTGGTTTTTTGCCGAAACCGCGTCCATCAGTTTGAATACTTTTTCTTCAGGAGTCTCCGACGTAACCAGAGCCACATCCCTAGACGAGATCGCAGCCGCGTCGCCCGAGTAATCGATCAGCTTCCGGGCCTCCGAGTTGATCACCGAAAAGTCGGTCCCGGCCCGCTGAAGAAACAAGGTCATAGCTTGTGAGTCGAGCTTCTTGCCAGCCTTGGTGAAGATCGACTGGGCGAACTCGCGCGCCTTAACGGTCTTCTCCCTTCCGGTACCGCCCCCGAAGTCGTGGACTTCGCCTACTTTCCGTGCCGCCTTAGAGAGATCCCCGATTACCTCGCTGCCCTTCCTGGGCCTGCCGTCGACCTTCTCCGGAGCGGGATTCACGAGTATCAGACAGGAGGACGGAGGGATTTTGTTGAGTCGAGAGGCCAGCTTCAGCTGCTCGTCCGGATGCATCTTGTTGGCATAGCGCACCAGCACTACGCGCCGACGCGGGCCGAACGGCGGAACTCCCAACCCGGCCATCACACGGTCGCTGGTGGCGGTGTCTCCCTCCATCGGCTCCAGATCAAAGTCGGCGAAGTCGGGCGAAACAAGTTTTCCGGTGAGATCGTCTAAGAACTGGTGCTTCTGGAAGTCATCATCGCCCCGGAGCAGATATGCCCTGGGCTCTTCAGTTGTCTTGGCTTTTGCGCTCACGACTAGGGTATTATCGCATATGAAAGCGCAAAGAGCAACGTGGCTTGAGCTTATAGGGAAACTGGGGTATTATAGAAAGTACGGGAGCCGACGGTGGGCCGTTCTCCCACACAGACGGAAGGTAGTGTTAAACATGGCGGACAATAAGAGAGTCGATCTGAGCGGCGACCTCGATCAGATGCTCAATGATGTCAAGACGGCGACCGAGCAGGTCAAGCAGCAGCAGGACGCTAGCAAGGCCAAGGATGCACGAGGCGCGGAAAAAGAAATGTCTCGCAAGATATCCACGATAATTATCGCGGCGGCCGCAGTCCTGCTGGTTGTGATCGCGTATTTCGTGGTGTTCGCCAGGCAGGAACCGGGCATCGAGATAAAGACCCCGAATCCCATCACGCAGCCGGGACCGACAGTCCGTGTCAACACGCCTTCCGGCGTTACCACAAACACCAGGACCAACCCGCTCAGGACCACACCGGTTGTGCCTACCAATCCCACAAACCGAGTCCCCCGAGCCCCCAGGCCAGCCAACGACTACGAGCAGCCCTCGGGCGGCAGGGGTATGTGATAATAACCGAAATCAATGCAAAGGCCCCGTTCGCTCAAGCACGAACGGGGCCTTGTTATTCATCCATAATGAATACGGAAGTTATTTAGCGCCTTTCGCGGGCCTGGTCTTCATCTTCGACTCAAGCTCGGCCAGCATCCGGTCAATGGCATCGTTGCCCCTCTTGATCAGAGCGTCCGCGTCGGCGAACCTTCTCAATGTTTCGCTCGCGCTCGACACGCCAAGCCCGGAGGCGTTGCCTACCGCGGATTTGCGGATGAACAGCCCGGAAACCAGGCTCTCCTTTGCTCCGGCCAACCCCGAGGGTACTTTCAGCTCGCTGAGCTTGCGCCAGGCGTTCACGGAATTGTCCTTGTTCAGCGCGGCGATAACCGCCTGCCTGTTTCCGGATCGAACCGCGTTCGCAACCTGGGCGGCGGTCCTGTTGGAATTATCAAGTATTGCCGTAACCTGTTTGCGATACTTGCTCACCGCCGTGTAGTGACCGCGAAGCAGCTTGACGTTCCCGGTGAGCTGGGATACGTTTATTTCAATACTGGGGCCTGTGACCGGCTGCCTTAATGGAGCTGTCACTGCTATGCCCACCAGCGCGAGCGCCGCCAACGCTCCGAGGAGCACCAGCACTCTGGTGGGCGCCGATTGCTTTTTCTTTACAGGCTTGGGCAGGTTCGGGTTCGGCCTAAACCCGGTCGAATGTTCCTCGGCCAACTCCTCATCAACATAACCCAGGGGATCTCGGGCCATGGTCGCAACCGGCTCCTTGGCCGGCGGGACCTCAATCGCCACGGGTTCTTGCACCGGGGAATCCGGCTCTACCTTAGGCTCCAACGCGGCAGGCTCGGGCTGATCGATCTCATCAAACATCTCCTCGGCCAGCGACTTGGCAACCCTTCCGCCTCTTGCCTTCGGCTTCTTGGGTTCTTCGGGGGTGGTTTCAGGCGCGCCTGCGGCTGAATCGACAACTTCGGCCACGGCCTCGGGGGATTGTTCGTCGACGGGTTCCGGCGGCGCCGGTACGGCCGCGGTATTCTCCGGCTTGTGCTCAACTCGGTCCACTGGCTTTCCAATGACCTCCTCTATCTTGCTTGCGAGGGCATCGCACCGCCCAATTCCATCCGGGCTGGTGAACATGATAATGTTTCCCTTGGCCCCGGATTGGGAAACGGACTCTTGATTATCATCGGCGCAGACGTGTATGACCGCGCCCATCGGTCCCTTACGGATGCTGACGGACTTGATGGTATGGA
>JAMCYN010000102.1 GCA_023474015.1 Armatimonadota bacterium | reverse complement strand
CGCGAGCAAGTGAGGCAGCGCGCCGCCGCCGTGGGCGCACGAGCCGGCACGGACTCGTTCGGAGTGTTCCAAAGTCGGGCCAAGACATGGACGGTAGTAATGGCCGGGGTGTTCGTGCTCATTGTGGTGCTGGCGGTGCTCGTAATCCCGAGGCGGCCGCATACCGAAGCTCCCGAAAGTCTCTCGCCATCGACCGGACTTACGGTTCCTCATTCGGCCGCGGACAACACCGGCTCCGAGTTCCTCTCAGGGCCTGATGTCCCCACACAAACACATCCCTCGAAACCAGTGCCATTGGACGGCTCGACTGGGCTGACCTCTACTCCTTCCCTGCGGACCGCCGGCGAGGCAAAAGTCAACAAGGAACTCCAGAGCGTACAGGAAGGCGGCGTCAAAACCGACGACGTCATCGCGGATCCCCGCCAGGGAGTTGTGATAGTGACATTCTCGGTTCCGGCAGGGGGCTCGACCACGCGCGGCGGCATTCTCGCCTCAGCGGCGGCGGTCGCCAAGGCCGCGTTTGCCTCCAACGGCGAGATCAAGTTCGTGACGGCCCGTTGTCTCGTCCCCGGAGTTGACGGCGCGTCGCCGCAGATCGCGTTCGTTGGAGACGTAGCCCGTGTGACTCTCGATGCCCTCGGCGCGGCCCCATCATCCGACGCAATCGACAAAGCCTTCACCCGCCAGTGGTGGAACCCACAGATTAGATAATCCAGCTTTTTACACGCTGGAATTCAACATGTTGAAGGAACGAACTCACGCTTGGCTTGAGCGTGGAAAGGAGTTCGTTTTATGCGTTTAACTTGTTTCAGGCTGACGGGAAGGGATTTAATCACGAAAACCCGAAAAAGCCGAAAGCCCGAAATGAGTCTCATGGAAATTCTCCTTCCATAATTATAAGACGACAAGTAGGCCGTTTTGCCAGACGCATTTTCGGGTTATTTTGGTTAAATGTTGTTCACTAGTTGTTAATGATGGTGAATTTGAGCGTGGCGATGGGCGACCTGGCGAATGAATTCACGGCTACAACTACGCTAAGTCTCCCTGCGGAGACTGGGGAAGGGCGAGGCTCCCGCCGAGCCTTTGTTTCTTCGGAGATGTGTCGAGTTCGTTTCGGGAAAAGGTTTTCCCGAATAACGACTTCGGTAATCTCTTCAGTGTGCATTGCACCCGCTTCAGGGTATGATGATATCATCCCACCCATTCGAACGGAGGCGAGAGACATGCCTAGAGCAAACACGCCCTTCCAAGGCGAAGCCGAACATGACACCAAGTATTTCTGCAGCGAGGAATGCATGGAGGAGTATGAGTACCACCCCGAAGACTATCCCGAACTGGTCAAGGAGAGACCGGAGGACGAGGACTGATACTGTCATCCTGAACTTGATTCAGGATCTGCCGCCTGCGAAGGAGATGCTGAAACGAGTTCAGCATGACAGCAATCAGGCGGGCAAAAAACAACCGAGTGAGCGTTTGATGCGTATGGTCGGCGGGTAAACTGGTTAACGCCTACGGGACGGTGCCGACCTGGCAAGATAACCGTCCTCTATTGCCCCAAGCAGGTGGTATCCTGACCATACCACCTGCTTTAATTCTATTTCACGAGCGGCAGCACCTTCTTGAACTCTGGGTGCGAGGCGTCCTGGGTAAGCTCAAAAATCGCCATCTCGGTAGAAGTGATGACGCAGCCGGAGTCGCGCATCTTCTCGATGCCGGTGACCCAGTTCTCGGGAGTACGAGAGGACACCGCGTCCCTGGCAATGTGGACAGAAAACCCGCGCGCCAGCAGATCGTGCGCGGTCTGGTTCACGCAGATATGCGTTTCTATCCCGCAAATGAGCACTTGACGGCGCATGGTTTCTTCCAGCGTCTCGGAGAAGCCCGCCCCGCCCAGGCAACTGAAAGACATCTTATTAAGTCGCGCGTTGTGCGGGAGTGCCCTTGCGATCTCCTCGTTGCAGTCGCCCAACCTCTCGGCGTTCTGGAGGGTGACCATTATCGGAACGGAGAATATCTTAGCGGCCTCGATGAGCTTGATGGAGTTGTTCACGACGCGTTCGCGTTCGTGGATGGCCTTCAGAAACCCGTCCTGAATATCGAGCACGATCAGCGCCACATCTGAGCTATCAAGCAGGTTGGGATGGCTCATTGGACTGAGACTATCTCGAACTGGCAGATACCACCGGGAGCCTGAACCATCACCGTGGCCCCCGCCTTCTGTCCCATCAATGCGCCGCCGACACATGATTCGTGCGATATCTTGCCATGGGCTGGGCTCGACTCGGCCGGTCCGACGATCGTGTACTCCTCTTCGAACCCATCTTCCAGGTCCTTTACCACTACCTTGGAGCCGATACCTACGTGGCCGTTGTTCTCGGTGCTGTCGATCACGGTGGCGTGGGCGAGGATCGTTTTAAGCTCTTTCATTCGAGCCTCGAGCATCGCCTGGCTGTGCTTTGCGTCCTGGTAGTCGAAGTTTTCGCTCAGATCGCCGAGCTGCCGGGCCTCTCTTATCCTGTCCACGAGGGCCGGACGCTTGACTGTAAGGATCTCACTCAGCTCCCGCTGAATCCCCTCATAGCCCTGGCGTGTGAGCACTGTCTTTTCCTCTGAAAATTCCACGAAACTGTTTCTCCCGTGTGATAAATAACACCACCCACCGCTGGGGTGGGCTTCAATCCTGTATTTTATCACAACAATTGACAAAATGGAAGATCAACCGGTATTTTTGGACACTATTACTGCGGACTGGAGGGCGTTTCGCCATAGGCGCGTGTTTTGTTCCGTGAGATGAACTACCTTTTCAGATGTGACCAAGCTAATGCGGAAGTTGGGCTAAACCCTGAAAAATATTTTGTGTGGCAATTCACAATAGACGCAGGAATCCATCGTGCGAGCGTCGAAATACCACATAGTGAAATACTTCACAAATAGAGTAATGTTAATGGTTGCAGTGTTGGCCGTTCTGACTATCACGCTCCTGGTCCTGATCGATGGGAGCCCGTGGTTAGTCTTGGCACGCCAGCACGACTTCTTGCCTTAATCTCCTGTCACAACTCTGGAGCCAACTGAAGAAACCTTGGGGGGATGGTGACCAGTGAACGCAGCAATTCTTACTGACCTGACCAGGTGCATAGGCTGCGGGGCGTGCGCAATAATCTGCAAGCAAGTCAACGAACTGCCCGGCAAAATCGGCGGTAAGCTGGATGCCTACACCTGGACGATTGTGGAATCCCGAAAGGGTCATTACATCCGACGACAATGCATGCACTGCCTCGAGCCGACGTGCGCGTCAGTATGCCCGGTCGCCGCGCTCCACAAGACGGAATATGGGGCGGTAACTTACGATTCCGGCAAGTGCATCGGCTGCCGCTACTGCATTATGGCCTGCCCGTTTGATGTCCCCAAGTATCAGTGGGACTCCCCGGTGCCGATAGTCGGCAAGTGCATAATGTGCGTGAACAAGAGGTTGGCGCACGGCAAACAGCCCGCATGCACGGAGACGTGCCCCGCATCGGCGACAGTGTTCGGCGACAGAAATACCCTGCTTGAGGAAGCCCGACGCCGAATCAAGGAACATCCCGAGAGATATGTTAACCACATTTACGGTGAGAAAGAGGCCAGCGGCACTTCCGTTCTGTATTTGTCTCCGGTCTCGTTCCGGGAGTTGGGCTTCAAGTCCGACCTCATCCGCGAAGCCTACCCTGAGTTGACCTGGAAGATTATTGACAAGGTCCCTGATGTCCTGGGAATCGGCGGGATATCTCTGTTCGGCATCATGTGGGTGATCAACCGGCGGATCGAAATGAAACGGCGGTTGGTCGAGGAAGTGGACGACGAGAAGGAGTAAGGCATGCGCCAGGTACCCCGTATCAAAGTCACGTTTTGGAGGATCGTCCAGGCGGCGATGATCATTGTGGGCTTGTATGCCACTGTTATTCGCTTCGGAAAGGGCTTGGGCGCCGTAACCAATCTTTCGGATTCGTTCCCGTGGGGCATCTGGATCGGGTTCGACATCGTGTGCGGGGTTGCGCTCGCGGCCGGGGGGTTCACTCTGGCCGGAGTCGTATATGTCTTTCGCCTTGAACGATATCGCCCGATTCTACGAGCCACCATCCTGACCGCATTTCTCGGTTACCTGATGGCCATCGTATCTCTGCTGTTCGACATCGGTCAACCGTGGCGAATATGGCATCCGATGGTTATGTGGAACGAGCACTCGGCCATGTTCGAGGTTGCGCTGTGCGTGATGATGTACACCACGGTGCTGGCGCTGGAGTTCAGCCCCGCTGTCTTCGAATGGCTGCACCTCGATCGGCCGCTTAAGGTCGTTCACATGTTCACTCCGCCACTTGTCATCGCGGGTGTTTTGCTATCCACGCTTCACCAGTCCACTCTCGGCACGCTTTTTGTCATAGCGCCCGGAAAGGTCCATGGTCTCTGGTACACTCCCTTCCTGCCTGTCGTATTCTACGTGTCAGCGATAGCGGTTGGGCCTGCAATGGTGATCTTCGAATCGACCATAAGCCATCGGGTTTTCGGCGTCAGTTTGCACGGGGACATACTCGCCGGGCTCGGCAAGGCGGTCGCCGTTATAGTCGGCATCTTTCTGGTGCTGCGATTCGCCACACTCGCGCAGCAGGGCAACCTCGGCCTGATCTTTGCAGGTACTCCCGAGAGTTATCTGTTCCTGCTGGAGATAAGCCTCGGCTTCGTGCTGCCAATGATCTTGTTTGCAATTAAAAGGGTTAGACAAAACGATCAGGGGAGATTCTACGCTTCTTTGTTCCTTATCCTCGGCGTGGTGATGCACAGGCTGAACGTGAGCGTGACGGGGATGTCACGATACGCAAACTATTCCTACTTTCCATCTTTCCTCGAGATAGCCACGACCCTTTTCATAGTTGTCTGCGGGGTAACGGCATTCGGTCTGATCGTTCGTTACCTTCCGATATTCCCCGCTCACAGCGAAAATCACGATGCGCAATCGCACGACGGCTATGCGCCGCTTGACGAAATGAGGCCCGCTGGGCCAAGCTCCGCGCGACTGCAAATGGCAACACCGACCGGGTTCGCCGTCCTGGGAGTGCTGGCGGCGCTGTTTTTGACGTTCGCCTACGTAATACGTCCGTCGATGACACCGAAGCCCCGACCCGAGGAGGAACAGGCCAGCGCTTTTCTTCAGGCAGCCGTGCGCAAGATTAATGTTAATGGCGATTCGCAGCTTAAACTGCCCGTGGATTACGCATTTTCTCAAAGCGCCTTGAGTCCGGGAAAAGTCGTCTTCAGCCATGAGCGGCACGTGGCGCTTGGCGAAGAGGCCTGCACCAATTGCCATCCCAGAATCTACCCCATGATCAGTCCGGGCTTCTCTCGGAAGTCTTTCCATACCGAGAAGATGTACGGTTGTGTAAGATGCCACGATGGCGTTCGCACGTTCTCGACGGACCGCGAATGCGCGATTTGCCACGGGCACAAACCGAGCGGCAGACCGGCTTTGCCGGAAAACTTTCTCATAACGTCCGGTTCAAACGGCATCGGCTCCGTGTGGTTTAGCCATGGCAGGCATATGTTGAAACTTGGGTCCAGGTGCTCGGATTGCCACCCTCGACCCTTTGAAATGACGCGGGCGGGCATGACGCTCATCAAGATAAGCAATGTCGCCAAGCGAATGGAGCTGGG
This sequence comes from Armatimonadota bacterium, assembly GCA_023474015.1. The sequence continues at coordinate 3,024 of JAMCYN010000102.1, read as the reverse complement.
TCACCATTGCGCGAAGTGCCACGACGGGAAGAAGGCATTCTCGATCTCCAAAGATTGCACGCTTTGCCACATACGGAAAGACGGATCGACCATGAAGGTGGCCGCGAGTACTCAAAAACCGTAGCAGTGGTGGAAGCAAGGATGAGGGCGTGAATATAGGCAACACACGAGAAAAGCTGGCGCGAATGCTGCGCTTCCGAATGCGCATTCCACTCATAAACTTTCACGTAAGGGCTGTGTACGTCGGGCTCCTCGGAGTTATAGTAGCGGGTGGCTTGGTAGGCCGTGTTCCACAGGGACGTGTTCTGTGCATGTCGTGCCACCAGATGCGCAGTCAGCTCAGGTCGTGGAACCTTTCATCTCACAAGAATGTGAACTGCATCCGTTGCCATGACGATCCCGGATGGGTATGGATGGTCAAGGCCAGGCTCGGAGTCGTAGACCCCAAGCAGAGTGCGGCCAATGGGGATAGCTCGACATCCCACGGGCGCGTCAGGGATGAAAACTGCAAGACGTGTCACAAGTCCACCGAGGAAGTTATTGTCTACCACGGTCTGAAAATGACACACAAGAAGCACTTGGATCGGCAAATCGGGTGCATTGTATGTCATTCGAACGTGGCGCACAGCAAGCCGGGTGAGACTCGCAACGTGCCCGCGATGATGATGTGCCCGACCTGTCACGATGGCAAGACCGCCTCCAGTTCGTGCGACACATGCCACGAGAGCTTGCCCGGCCGCTTACCCGCGAATTTCAGCGCGGAGTGGGTGGAAGGCCACAAGCGGGAAGTCAAGGAGCAAGGGCGCGAAAGCTGCGCGCGCTGCCACAGCGAAAGCTCGTGCGCAAACTGCCATCGACGGGCAAGGCCGCATCCCGCCGACTGGATTCAAATGCATCCGGAGCGCTACAAGGCGGACCCAAAAAGCTGCTATTCGTGCCACCCGAAGTCGGAGTGGAAAAGCTTCTGCGACGAATGTCATGCCGTAAAACTGGCGCACACCCCGGACTGGGTGAACAAACACCCGGCGGCAATGCACCAACATGCCGGATTCTGCGATCGCTGTCATGATCGGAGATTCTGCGGCGACTGCCACATGCGATTTAAGTACCATGCATCCGACTGGCTCAAGACCCACATAGATAAGGGGCACGCGGACTCGGAGGCGTGCAGACCCTGCCACACCAAGCAATACTGCGCCAGTTGCCACGAACACACAAAGCCGGAATCTCACAAACCCGCGTCATGGGCAAGTAACCACAGCAAGGCCGTGGAAATCGAGGGCAAAGGATGCGTAAGTTGTCATCCTCCGAGCTATTGCGTGAAATGCCACACAAACAAGAAGCCGGGATCGCACACGAATAACTGGGTGCGCCAACACGGCGCAAAAGCGTCCGCGGATAGCACCACATGTTCAGCATGTCACCCCGAGTCCTACTGCAGGAACTGCCACGGAATGCAGATGCCGCATCCCACCGGTTGGTTGTCTCTTCATGCCGGGTACACGAAGCGAACCCGCGCGGTCTGCGCGAGGTGCCACGACAAAACGTACTGTGCGTCGTGCCATGTAGGACGCCGGCCGTCGTCGCATACGTCCGACTGGGTTGTCAGCCACGGCGCGCAAGCACGCGGGTCCGACCGAGCGTGCAGAGACTGTCACACTCGTGAGTTGTGCTCCAATTGTCACGGCCACTTGCGTCCCGCGTCGCACGACGCGAACTGGCGCCATACGCATGGCGCCAAGTCGTCACCCGGGTGCGAGGTCTGCCACGGCAAGAGTCCCTGCGACAACTGCCATAAGAAAAGCTCTAGCAAGCCTGACTCGCATGACAAAACATGGAATAAAACGCACGGCAAGACGGCGCTAACAGACAAGTCATGTTCGATGTGCCACCAGAGTCGATATTGCGTGAACTGTCACGGAATTGAGATTCCACACCCCAAGAATTGGACCGGCACCCACGGCAAGACCGCTAGCTTCAAGCCAGGTTCAGGGTGCTTCAAATGCCATGAAAAGAAATACTGCTCCCCTTGCCACGGGCAGCAGTAGGTTCCGCGCTTGGCCCGCACCGTCCGCACACGAGCGAACGATGCGGGCGAGCCTAATATCTATTGGTCTTGCGGGCAACGCCCGTTAAAGTCGTTGAACCATCATCATGACCACGGGCGCGTTTATGAACTGGCTTTCATCCAGCAGAATCAGCCCGCCGTTGGCCAGGAACATTTCGATGGAGTCCGGGTTATTGATCAGTGACCATGGCGCTATATTGCGCCGCAGTACGGTGTATCGTCCCACCGGACTGTAGGGCGAGTTGGATATCTGGAAGTCCGGCGGGCAGTGCTCAATCACGGGGAACTGGTTGAGCGGCTTGGGGCCCCTGGAGACCCAGAAGCGCTGCGTGCCCGCAAGCTGGAAGTTCGACAGGCCCCAATTCTGCAACATCGGGGCGAAGTTGGCCCCCAAATCGACTGCGAGACCCTGAGTGCCCGCATCGGGAATGATCACCCGTTCGACATTCACCGTCTTTGTGATGTCGTCGGCGCAGTAGACGTACCAGAACGGCAACACCACCGTCTTGTACTTGATGTCGATATCCTTGGCCTGAGGCACGACGTATCGCAGCGGGGGATCGGTCGGGAATCCAAGCCGCCCAATCGCTATTATTGGATAGTCCACCCTTATTTCGGTTTCCTTGTAGTCCAGCTTGCCTGCCGCCTTGAGGGCGAGAATCTGTCCGATGGAGATGAGCGGGACTCTCGCCGACAGATCAATCCACCTGACTTCGCGGACCCGCCAGATGCCGGAATAAAGACTGTTCCCCGGCACTGTCTCGAATATCGGGCCCTGGCTTGCGAGCGGATTGCACACAATGAAAACGGCGGCCACGCCCGCGCCGTAGAATCCCCTCCTCAGGTTCGGGCTGAGTCTGAGGTGTTGAGTGGTGGCAAACCGGATGTCGCTGGTGTCCGTGCCGATGTACCAGACCGGGTAGCCTGGGCCATACCATCCCTGGCCTAACTTGAAC
>JAMCYN010000158.1 GCA_023474015.1 Armatimonadota bacterium | reverse complement strand
GCGACATGTATACGGAGCAGGTAGTATTCCAGCTTACGGGAGTCTTGAAGTCCGCTCAGGAACAGGTGCATAAGGCGCTTCTGGCTTATCGGGATGTCGGCTCGCTGCCTGATAACAAGCTCGCGGCGGTCAATGGCCTGGACAAACTGGACGCTCAGATTCAGGATGCCATGCGCACGCTGCGCAAAGACCAGAGCCTGATGTTCAAGAAGTCCAGCCGAGCGGCGTTTCGCTCGGGCATCTACCGTGGGATCGAGGAGTTTGCCTCGGCGCAGATGCCTTTCTATCGTGATCTGACACCTGATGGGATTGATAAGCTCACCACATCCGTTTTCACGCTCATCGATACCGACGCGCTCGACTTCATGACCAACTACAATCTGGTGCTTGTAGGTGATGTGAGTCGGGAACTCGAGAGCGGCATCAGACGCACGATCCTCTCCGGGATCACGACCGGCAAGGGTGTCCGCGACATCGTGCGCGATATGGGCATGGTCGTCGAGGACAAGGAATCCTTCCGCAACACCGGAAGCAAGGTGTTCAGCAAAGCGCAGTACCGGATGGAGATGATCGCCCGCACGGAGGTACTGCGAGCACATAATCAGGGGCGCATCAAGTTCCACAAAGAGGTCGGGGTCCAGAAGCTCGAATGGATGACCATGGAAGATGAGCGCATGTGCCCTGTCTGCGGTGCCCTCGACGGAAAGGTATTCGATATCGACCGATTTCCCAGTCAGCCGAGACATCCAAACTGCAGGTGCCTGAGTATCGTAGCTTGGCCATTGGCTATCTGCGGTGGTGAATTGGGCGCAACGGCTGCCGGTGATAAGCCCGTATGTATTCTGCCCCCGCAGGCAATTTATGAACAGGCCAAGCAGAAGACCGAAGAGGAACAGAAGCTCAAAGCCGCGTTTGAGGGTGGGCAGATTGCAGACCTGAACACCTTGACCGTGAAGCAGCTTCAGGCACTCGCGAAGCAGAACGGTATCGCGGTCGCGCGCACCAAGTCCGATTTCATGAAGCTATTGGATGCAGCGGAGCCGGGTGTTGGCCATGCCGACCTCTCCGGTGCGGCCCTTCAGGCGAAAATCAAGCAATATAATATCGCTGCTCTGCGAAGTAAGGACGAACTGGCAACTCTCCTTGCCCAGAAACAGGTTGCTATCCAGCAGTCGAAGGCTCTGGAGGAAGCGGCGAAGAATGCAGCGCCCAGCTCCGACCTCTCCGGCCTGACAGTGGTCCAACTCAAGGACATGGCCAAGCAGCATGGGGTGTCCCTGAACCTCACCAAATCCGAGGTCATCGACATGCTTGATACGCTGGAGCCGGGTGTGGACCACTCCGGCCTTGCCGGCAAGGCCCTGATCGCCGCGAAACAAGAGCACGGCATACCACCCTTGAAGAACAAAGAGCAGCTTGCGAAAGCGCTGGAGAAGGCCGCCGGGCAGCAGATGGCCGAGCATGCCAAGCAGCAGGCGCTCGATATTGCGAAACAAGAGGCTCTGAAAAAGGCAGAGCAAGCCCTGAAAGACGCCAACGCACAGATAGTAATGCCCCCGTCTGCGTCGCAGTATTCCTCGTTTCTCGATTCGGTGAAAGCGGCTGAATCTGAGTTGGCGAAGGATTCGGGACTGCCCGCGTCGGTTCTCGAACAGCATGCAAAGGAAGTTGCCGTGAAAAAACTTGCATTTCAGCAGCAAGTTTCGGCGATGAAGTCGGGTGAGCTCAAGGACCTCGCGAAACAGACCAAGGTCAAGCACTGGCAGTGGGCCTCCAAAGATGAACTGGTCACTCTGTTCACCGAAACCGACATGGCGAAGGTGTCTGCTGCCCAGTCCGGTATCGAGGCAAAACATGCCGCATGGGCGGTGAAGCACGAGGGTAAGGCCGGCAAGGCCATGCAGCCCAAACCGCCTGTCGCGCCTGAGCCGGTATCACAGCCAGTTACATTGGCCTCCCCGAACACATTCACAAAGAAAGGCTCGGAGTTCGATGCCGTTGACACCGCATGGGTTGAGCAGGGCAAGCCTGAGAAGTTCAAGTATGTCGGCAAAGCCAAGGTCGGCGGCGCGCATGAAAAGGAGTTCTGGACCGACTCTAACGGCGATAAGTGGCTCTTTAAGCCTGTTGGGAAGGCGTCAGATGATTTCGTCGCGGCGGGAGAAGAGGTCGCGTACAAGATTGGCCGCCTGATAGACCCTGATGCAATCGAAGTCAGGACCATTCGCCTCAAAGGCCGCATGGGTTCCATCCAGAAATGGCGAGGTGGGCTTGCGGCGAAATCCGACTTCTCCAGCTTCGAGATAACCGATCTTTCGGCGGATGAAATCGCACAGGTCCAGCGTGAGCACGTCTTGGACTGGCTGATCGGCAATCATGATGGCCACTCCAAACAATTCCTGCGGGCAAAGTCCGGCAAGGTCTACGGGATCGATAAGGGTCAACTTTTCAAGTTCCTGGGTTCGGACAAGCTCTCGATTAACTACCACCCCAATGGCGCCTGTGGGGAAAGTGAGCCGTTCTACAACACCCTGTTCCGCGCGGTGAAGCAGGGCAAGGTATCGGTCGATCCGTCCGTGACCCTGCGCTACATCCGCGAGGTGGAGCGGATATCCGATGATGATTACCTTGCCCTGATCGGCCCGTATGTCGAGGGCAGGTTCGGAACTGACGCGGCGGGAAAGCGCGCTTTCTATGAACTGGCCCTGGCCCGCAAGCATGATCTGCGTCGGGATTTCGAGGGGTTCTATGCCGATGTGCTCGGTAAGAAGAGGTTCACATTCGAGGATGCCGTTGACGTGCCGGTCAAGGGGCGCATCGGCAAAGCAGAAGAGGAACTGCTGGAAGATGTCCGGCGTCTCGGTTGGCAGGGGAAGTCACTGCCAATCGACGAGGATGATATTGAGGACCAGAACGCGCTTATCTTCACCGAGACGGCCAAGGGCCAGCAGCGTACGGTCATCAAGCTCAAAGTCAGGCCGGAGGCGGAGGCGAAGGTTCTGGCCAGGCTTCGCAAGGCCACAAAGCAGGTTACTATAGTCGGGGAGCGCCTGCCGGAAGATGACTTCGCCGATGATGTCCTCGACGCTGTGAAGAGCGTGAACCACCACGCTGGCGACGGAGCGTACAACCAGTCCAAGATAGACAAGGCCGCCGGACACATCAAGGCACTCGAGAAACTTGCGAAATCCGACGACCCCGACGTCCGCCAGATGGCCGAGACTTATATGGGCTGGGTTGACCGGGTGCAGCAGGCTGTTCGCGACAGGAAGCCGATTCCCGAACGCTTCGACACCTATCTGAAGAAGATCGTCACAAAACCAAAGAAGACTGACTCCGAGTTTACCTGCCGCAAAACTAAAGTGCTGCTTGAAAAGCGCAGGGTGGCAAAGGGTGATCTGTCTGTCGAAAGTGATGCTGCCGATCTGGGTGCTCTGTTCGGCGGACGAAATATGCCCGATGGAGAGCAGTATGAGATAGATTTCGGTAACGGCGTCCGCGCGGTCTACCGCCCGTGGTCAAAAAAGAACCTGTATGCGCATTCGGGGGAGTTCGAGATGGTTGTTCCCGACCGGCCCGATGCAAAGAGCCTGGACAGGGCGCTGGAAAAGATGGAAAAGGTTGGCCTCAAGGCAAACATCGCTTCCGCCGAGGACGCCGAGTTGCTGCTGCTACATAAGCAGGCATACATAACGAATGTCGACAAGTCCCTGGAATACACGCAGCTCATCTCTTCGCTTGACCAGCGCAATGCCACCAAGACCGAACGGGTGCAGAGCATGCGCGCGTTCTGGGAGAAGCGGCTCGGGGTTCCGGACATCACGAAGCTACCGGGCTACGATCCGGTCGGCGAGTATCAGCTCGGGTTCAAAGATCGCCGGATCGCTGGTGGCTACCGCCATCAGTATCGGTTCGATATCTCTGACGCGGACATGGAGCGCGAGATGGCGGGCTACAGCCTTCATCACAGCTTGACGAACAGTTCCAGCATGAGCGGGTTCCTCGACGCGGCTCTGAGGAACAACGGCACCATGATAAGCACGGTCGAGAAGCTCAGGGCCGGGGTGCAGCCGCGCGGCATGTCGCCGGAATCGGACATGCGAAGCGGCGGCGCGTCTTACGTGTTCACACGAATCAAGAAGTCCCCACTCTCCGGCGCTTCCGGTGAGAACGGGCTCTACTTCAAAAAGCGACTTCTGCGGCGCATGGATGCGATAAGCTACAATCACGACGCCTTTGGTAAGGTGACGGAAGACTATGTGCCCACACACCGGGGCTCGGACCCCAAGACCTGGAAGAGCCACGCGCGGAACACTAGCAACGAGACCATCCTCAAACACTCCGTGATGCTGCTGGATAACCTGGAAGCGATAGTGGTGGGAAGTGAGTCCGAGCGGAACAGGGTGCTCGCTGTCTTCAAGAAGCACGGCATATCCAAGCTGCCCGACGGCCGCAAGGTCGAGGAAATGGTTCTGGTGAGGTGAGTATGAAAGAGTTCATAGCAACCGAAAAGGCAGGACTGCAGGTCCTCTTCGATGAGTTCAACCGCGATGGGTCGATCATGGTGGTGCGCGAGGGCCGGGATGCGCCGCTGCCATTGGGGCTCGTCGATAGCTACACCGTTACGCGCGTCGCGCCGCACTTCGACGGGGCGGGTAATGTCACAAAGACCGACTTCTGGGTCATGTTCAAGTCAGTCGGCTACAACAACGGCTATCAGTATACGCACACCATCGAGGTTACCGACTGGAGCCAGGATGATACCTACGAGCTTGACCTCACTGACGACCGTGGCCGTCGGTACCATATTGAGCTGATCATGGACGCCACCGAACACGACTATGTTGTCGATTGGGGCGAGTGGCAGAGCTACAAGGCCAAGAATTCCTCCGAGTTCGTAATTATCGACGCACAGTTGCTCGCCGAGCACACGAGAATTGCGGAGGGTTGGGATGTGGCTTAGGCATATGGTTGAATATGCGCTCCGGGACCGTGACACCAACCCGCACTATGAACCTATAGGTGTCTGGGTGCAAGGTCCCGGCCCGGGCCTGGATATCATCATGGAATATCTTCCGGGCAATGACGAATTCCAGGAGGATGCCGACTGGATCATCAACCGGCTTGTGGAGCGGGACATCAAATCGCTGGCTGAAGGCTTCTTGGAGTATCACCAGCAGACGATGTCGCCGTATCGTGGGATGCGCGGAGAGGTTGTGGAGACGGAGGAGTTTGCGACCTCGGAGGAGTGCGCGGTCCGTCTCCTGCGCGAAGTCCGCACCCACACCGGCAATGCTCGGTAATTCTCTTCCCAAGCGGTGTCCGCACGCGTTACCGATTCCAACGGTCATTCAAGTCAGCTGAAAAAAAACCTGCTCACCCCGCACACTTTTCGGAGTTTTCCTGTAAACACATAGTGTAGGGTGATTTCCCGTCCGGCCCTTGCCTCTTTCTCCCTCTAACTCACCACGAGGAGGATGAATGGAACTGTTCGCAACCGACCTCGACCGGCTCGCATTTCTTCTTGAGACGGATGCATCCTGCCACCTGGAAGACCTTGTCGCCCAGGGGGCGGAGCTTGTCACCGAGGAACTGCCACCCGATCAGCGGCCCAAATACATAACCAACTATATCGGCTCGAAGCAGAAGCTCCTTGATTGGATATGGCGGCATACCCCCGAGGGGGTCGAATCTGTCCTTGATGCGTTCTCCGGATCGGGCGTTGTGGCCTACATGTATAAGACCAAGGGCCTGCGGGTCATCGCTAATGACCGGCTGCGCTACTCCTACCATGCGGCGCGCGCCATTGTTGAGAACTCAAACGTCCGGGTAACCGAGGACGAGCGTGCAGCTCTGCTTGCGGAGAATCCAAAGGCTGGGACCTTTGTCCGCGACAACTTCAAGGGGATATTCTTCGCAAGCGGAGTGCACGGGATCATCGACCAGATCCGTGCCAATATCAATACGCTATCGGGCTTCAAGAAAGACATCGCCCTCTTTGCGCTCGGCAAGACCTGCCTCTCCGGCAAGGGCGGATTTGGCCACTTCTCCTCGTCCACCGACTACGGCAAGCGGCAGGATACTCCCGAGGAGTTTAAGGAGCGCTTCTCCGACAACATCGCTCGCATAAACGCACTCATATTTGATAATGGCAAAGAGTGCAAGGCGTCAAATAAGGATATTAATGATGTCCTGCCGGACGCGAAAGTGGATCTGGCCTACTTCGATCCGCCTTACGCGACCGAGTTCTCCACGACCAACTACGAGAAGAGCTATCACTTCGTCGAGGGCCTCATGACATATTGGGAGGGCCTCACGCTTGTCGGTGATTCTAAGACCAAGCATTATGAGACGGATCACAAGACCGTCACCAAAGCAAACGCGGGCGAGTTCTTCTCGACGTTTCTTGCGAGCGCCAAGCATATTCCGAACTGGCTGATTTCGTACCGCGACCATGCCTATCCCAACGAATCTGAGATGAAGGAGATCATCTCGGCGGGCGGCATGTCGAGCCGCATGCAATCTCAGCAGCACCACTACCATATCTCCTCGAAGCACTCGGAGAACTCCCAGGCCATGGAGCGGCTATTTGTATGCTCACGCTCGAAGGAGATGAAGCAGACTGCGGCTCTATGTCCGGTCTGCACGCAGATGCGCTCGGAAGCGGAGTGGGACGATACCGAAAACGAGATCCGCTACCGGGTGCGCAACCCCGAGGACTTCGAGCCGGACAGTTTCAGGCACAAGGCCCTCGAGGGGGTGGATGGTGTCTCAATCATCATAGCACGCCTGAAGAAAGAGCATGTGCCGGATGGTCACGACCCGAAATCCATGGTGGTGCAGGCTTATCGATTCGGCAAGCAGACCGAGGCAAATCCCGACGGCTGGACTTTGGAGAAAGCGAAGGACTGGATCGCCGAGCATGTGCCGGATACATCCACGGCTGAAATCCGAATCGAAGAGAACATGCAGGCTCTGGCCGATGCGCCGTTTGCCGATGACCTCGACCTGCTTTCCTGCCAGGCCGGAGTGGACCCGGTCAAGGTCACGGGCTTCATGGGTAACAAATACGTGATGCTCGGATGGATAGAGCGTCAACTTCCCAAGGATGCGAAGACTGTTCTGGATGCGTTTTCCGGCGGCGCCAATGTCGCGTATCACTTCAAGCGCAAGGGTCTGAAGGTCATCGCCAACGACCTGTTGCTCTTTCCGTATCACGTCGCACGGGCCGTGGTGGAAAACTCCCACGAGACTCTAACGGATGATGATATCGAAAGGATTCTGGCTCCCAACGCCAGTGCCGGCAGCTTCATAGTGGATAACTTCAGTGGTTACTACTACACGAAAAAAGTGCTCGCGTGGTTGGATCAGGTGTGGGCTAATATCCAGAAGCTCTCTGGTTACAAGAAAGACCTGGCGCTGGCGGCGCTCGGAAACACCGTGAAAGCCAAGGCTCTCTACGGCCAGTTCCATCGTTCAAAACTGAACCTGAAAGCTGACGCGGAAATGGAGGCCGAAGCCGGTGGGTTCAAAGAAAGTCAGCTCACATCCATCCCCATCTCCAGCATGGTCGAGAGCTTCAAGCGCTATGCAAACCAGCTTAACCGCCTCGTCTTCGACAGCGAGCAAGAGTGCAAGGTCTTCCACGGGGATGCCGTCGAGGCCGTGCGCAAATACGGCGCGGATGTGCTGTACCTCGACCCGCCCTATATTACCGAGTTCTCCAATAACGATTACGAGTATTCGCTGCACTTCGTCGAGGGTCTTATGAACCGTTGGGCGGACAAGGAGCTTCTCGACGATAATCGCCGCAGCTACAAGTCTCGAACCCATTATGATCGGGACTCTATCCGCTCGCTCATCGACAGTCTGGCCTCTGAAGCTCGTGGTAAGTACAAGACCGTGATCATGTCATACCGTGACCGCGCGTTTCCGACCGAGAAAGAGATAAAGGACATCTTCGCCCAGCGCTTCGGCCAGGTCCGGGTCAAGGGAATGGACGTCGAATACGGCATAGTCTTGGGCAAGGGCGGTCAGGGAAAGAATGCACGCGAACTGCTCTTTGTGGCGTCAAACGGCAGCCGGGCTCCGAAATCCAGCACTGCCGCAATGCTGCCGGCCAATTGTCATACATCCATTCCGGTCGAGGTGCGCATCGCCGGGTCGGACCATCTCTCGACCAATGCAATCGATATCAACCCGAACGCCGGCGACCCGCAGTTCGGATTTGTGATGTGTCGCGCTGGGACCAACAAGAATGGCGACCACTTCACGGCCGATGAACTGGCGTCGCGATACACAACGGCGATCAACAAGAAGATAGACCTCAAGCACTCGCAGGACCTCACGGATATCGTGGGGGGCATCATAAACTCCGAGTTTGTCGAGGATGAGACCGGCGGGCGTGTGGAGTGTGTGGGCGAGCTTTACGTGGCCGATACTCCCACCGCCGCGCTCGCCCACAAGCTCATGAAGCGGGGCATCATCAGCCAGGTCTCGATGGAGTGCGACTACGAGTCCGGTGAGTGCTCCATCTGCGGCAAGACGGTGACAAACAAGAACGACTACTGCATTCATCTTCGCAAGTTCAAGGGCGCGGAGTATCAGGGCAAGCCGGTCTTTGAAATCCTGCATGGGGTTACATTCACCGGCCTCGGACTCCTGGACCGCAAAGGAGCCGATGAGAACGCGCGCATAACACAGGTCGCCTCGCGGCAGGAGAGGCAGACCAAACTACCTTCAGGAGGCGACTCAGTGGAAGACGACAAGAAAGAACACGAGAATGACGAGCAGCACGGAGAGGCTGCAAAGAAAAAGGATGCTCCGGGCGG
>JAMCYN010000123.1 GCA_023474015.1 Armatimonadota bacterium | reverse complement strand
TCGCAAGCATTGAGTTTGACCGGCAGCTCGACGCACGGGGGCTTGCCAACTACCTCGCGAACAATCCCGATATCAGAGGCATAGGCCCGGCGAAAGCCCGGATCATCGCCGAGAAATTTGGCTCTGATTTTGAGCACAGCCTGATTAATGAGCCGGAGAATATCGCTGACGCTGCCAAGGTGCCGCTTGCGGTCATCGAGTCGCTGCGTGACCACTGGCTTGAGACAAGTTCGGTCAATTCGGCTATGACCGCCCTTTCGGCGTACGGGCTTACACATCATCAGGTTACCAGGCTGGTGAAGAAGCTCGGCAACAATGCCGTAGGCATCATCGAGCGCGATCCCTATATCATCGTCGGTGAGATCGACGGTTTCGGGTTCAAACGGATCGATAAGATCGCGCGTCAGGTGGGCATCGCCAAGGACAACCTGAACCGCATCCGCGCAGGGATAGTGTTCTGCGTCGAGGATGCGCTGGATCAGGGTGACTGCTGGGTGGAGTATGAAGACCTGCTGGACAGGGCCAACAAGCTGCTGGTGATGGACAGCCTCGACAGCCGGGAGCGGATAGAGCAGCATCTGGATAATCTCATTGACGAGAAAGTGCTCACATGCTATTCCGCCGACTGCCGGTTCCTTGTGGCAATGCCCTCAATTCGGCACATGGAGAAGGACCTGGCGCGTGTGTTTGCCGATGGCATGAAACTGAATCCGCACTTCAGTGAAATGGACACCATTGAGCGTGAGGTAATCGGCATCGCTCCCAAACTCAACCCGAAACAGCTTGCGGCCGTGTTGACCAGCGTGGGGCATTCGGTCTCGCTCATATCGGGTGGAGCCGGGTCGGGAAAGACCTTTACTGTCGATGCGCTTACCCGGCTTTGCGAATCGCGCGGCCTCAGAGTCGTACTGTGCGCCCCGACCGGCAAGGCCGCCAAGCGTATGGAAGAATCGACCGGACGACCCGCGTCTACGATCCACCGTCTGCTCGGGTTTGACGGCAAGACTTACTTCCGCAACTCGGAAAATCCAATATCGGCGGACACAGTAGTCGTGGATGAGTGTTTCGACTACAAGCAGCCTATTCTGACGGAACGTGGATGGGACTACATTGGACGGGTTGTAAACCGACACAAGGAGATCAGGGTCTGGTCGCGTGATCCTGAAAGCGGACTGTTGCAACTCAAGCCGATCATACGCTGGCTGAAGCATCCCGCACCTGACACATTGCTCAAGATAACAGTCGGGCGCTCTCAGAGTATGCGCAATGCCCGGGTCATTCGATGCACACCAGATCACAAAATACTCACTCCCTACGGATACCGCCGGGCCAGCGACCTCAGAACGGGGGAGGAAATCATTGTTCGTGGGCACCAGTTCACACCGGAGCAGCGGTCTATCCTTATCGGCAGCTTGTTGGGAGACGCAGGCATCAACAGAGGAAGTGCCAGGACCAGTCCACAGGTCGTCTTTGTCCACGGGGAAAAGCAGTCCGACTACCTCGAATTCAAACGGCAAGCCTTTGGGATCATGGCGGGGAAAGTCCGAGCAGGGAAGTCCGGCTATTCGGACGACAATGTCCTATGCCTATCGCTTGCGATCAACGACGAGACATACGACATCTCGAAGGAGATGATCCTGAATGGCAAGCACCCCTCCGGACGGCGTAGATGGTCGCCCACGAACCGGTTTCTGGAAATGGTTGATGAGCTTGCCCTGGCGATATGGTACTTCGATAACGGCTCCTCTGGAGAAAGGACGCTCAAGGGCGGTAGGAAGCGATATTACGCCACTCTCCACACCGAAAGGTTTAACGAGGCCGACCTCTACCGGATCGCAGAGTTTCTCAATACCCGTTTCGGCTTATCCCCATCAGTCCGCAATGATTCCCGTGGGCACTGGATTCTCCGATTCAACAAGAAGGAAACCGAGAAGCTCTTCAACATCATCCGTCCATATACTCCGGCATGCATGAGTAGGAAGATTGATGCAGAGGGACGCTATAGCTACCGTCCAGTGTTGCAGCCGGACACCTGCATTGCAAGAGTACAAGAAATCGAGGATTGCAAGCCGTCTCAGGCTCACGTGTATGACATCGAGGTTGCTGATTTCCACAATTACGTAGCCGGGAACGTCATTGTATCGAACTGCTCTATGATCGACGTCCCGCTCGCCTGGCGCCTTTTCGACGCCATAGATCTGAGTCGAACCGCCGTCGTGCTCGTTGGCGATCACTGCCAGTTGCCTCCGGTTGGACCTGGCAACATCTTGCGCGATCTCATTGAGTCGAGAGTCCTACCGACCACGATCCTTGACGATGTCATAAGGCAGGCTGGGGTCCTCAAGGAAAACAGCATTGCTATCCTACGCGGCGAGGTGAGAAAGACAAGCACAGTTGAAGATGGCCGGCGTGGGCCGTGGTATGTGGCCGATCAGCATACGGAGGCCGAGCGTGTGCAGCGCTTTATTCTGAGTCTCTACGAGCACACTCTTCGGGTAAAACTGGGCTTTGACATTCTGCGTGATGTGCAACTCTTGACGCCGACGCACAAGGGCCCGCTCGGGACAGCCGAGTTGAATACCCTGCTGCAGCGCCTGATACAGCGCAAGCTCTGGAATTACGACGTGCCGCCCGTCCAACCCGGCAAACGCCCCAAGCTGCTCATAAACGACAAGGTAATCCAGACTCGCAACAACTATGACCTCGATGTGATGAACGGCTCGATGGGGTTCGTTCGGGACGTGGGTGCGGATGGCTCGCTTACGGTTGAGTTTGACAACAGGATCATTCATGTCGAGGCCGGTTCTCCGAATCGCGACGAAATCCAATTGGCGTACGCCCTCACAATCCATCGGTGCCAGGGCTCGGAGTTTCCGTGCTCGATAGTCATCACGCATAAGTCGCACTCATTTCAGCACCACCGGAACTTGCTCTACACTGGCGTCACCCGTGCTAAGGAGACCGCGATCATCGTCGGCGACCGCTGGGGGATCGCCAACTGCGCGAAACGCGTGCAGGTGGATGCGCGCAAGACGTTTCTGTCGCTTATATTGCCAAACCTATCTGCAAGTGGAGGAAGAATATGAACCCTGAATGCTTCAACTACTGTCCATCAGCCGAGAAACGATGCCCTGCAGCCACACTTGATGGTACGTGCGGGGTGCCCGATGTCAGCTCGTGTCTTGTCTACAGGACAACTCATACCGCTGAACCTCGGCTTGAGCAACCTATCTGGGATTACTTCGGCTGTCCAGTTCTTAGGGATACGGCCGCCGCTATCGAACGCCGGTTTCAGGAGAACGGGCTGTGCGTGCCCGCCGAAAGCATTCGTTCGTCGATCTCGGTAATTGCCATACCCGCATTCGTGTTCTCGCACCATCCCGGCAACGTGACATTGCTCTGGCGTTACAGAGATCCCGGAACTGGAATATCCTGGGTCCTCTCGCCACAAGTGCTGCATATACAAGCCGGAGTCTGCCTCGAATGCGGGCGCACGTTCGATTTCAAACGCGTTACCAGGATGTTCTGCTCCGAAGCATGCCAGAAAAGGTTCACGCGAAGGAAGCAACGCCAGACGGGTGCCAGACGGAGGCAGTGACTTGAGGACAATCCGAGCCATTGAAACGGAATATAACGGCTACAAATTCCGAAGCAGACTGGAGGCGCGATGGGCAGTCTTCTTCGACACCCTTGATGTCCCGTACGAATACGAACCCGAGGGATTTGAGCTGGGTAACGGGATAAGGTACCTGCCTGATTTCTGGTTGCCCGACCAACAGTGCTGGGTGGAGATCAAGAGGGGCTTGCCCATGAAGCAGGAGAAGCTTAAGGCATCGGCACTTGCAGCGGCATCTGGAAATCCGGTCTTTGTCTTCTTCGGCCCGATAAAGGCCCCCGACATCGATAGCCCCCGCAATTGGGCGCTTGACTCGCCGGCAACCTACGCGATTAAGTTCTACCTTGATGGCAGATATAGCGCCCCGTTTATCTGGTGCCAGTGTCCCGCATGCGGCAGGCTCAGCATCGAACACCTGGGTCAGATGGGGAGTCGGTGCTGTCTGGACGAGGATGAAGATGGACTCGCGTCTGACCAACTGCGAGAGGCTTATCTTTCCGCACGACAAGCCAGATTCGAGTTTGGAGAGCAGGGAACCAGAGACTGGGGGAAGCCGAATGGTGGATAGAGACGTTCTGGAAGCAGCGGCCTGCAACATCCCAGACGAACTCAAAGCGCTCCGGCAGTGGGTCTGCTACCGGATCGAAGACCGCGACGGCAGTCCCACCAAGATTCCATATCGCACGGACAAGGCTGGACGCGGCAATGCTAAAACAAATAGCCCGGCGACATGGCACACATTCGATGAGGTCGTCGAATCAGTCGGCAAACCCAAGAACAGGTTCAACGGCATAGGGTTCGTGCTATCCGAGACTGATCCTTACGTGTTCATAGACCTTGACCACGTAGTAACAGACGGCAAAATCGAAGATTGGGCGCGGGAGATAATCGAGCAGACCGGCTCGTATGCCGAGTTCAGCCAATCCGGGACCGGCGTACACATCGTTGCCAGAGCGACGAAGCCCGGCCCCAGGTGCAGGACCGCGCGTCATCCGAAGTTCGAGATATACGCTGACCGCCGACTCGTGGTCTTCACCGGCAGGCTTCTTCCGGGCGCGCCTATCCAGATAATCGATGCAGAGCAAGCTGTAGCCGAGGTCTACCGGCGTGTGTTCGGCGACGACCTCGACAAGATGCCGCCCAAGGAAATGACGAGAAACGCTCGACCGGTGGGAATGAGCGACCCTGTGCTCATCGAAAAAGCGATGTCAGCGCCAAACGGAGAGAAGTTTCGCAGGCTTTGGAACGGCAACACCGGCGACTACAACGGCGATGACAGCGCGGCGGATGCGGCGCTTTGCTGCATGCTCGCATATTGGACGGACAAAGACCCGGTCAGGATGGACAGGCTGTTTCGCGAGTCGGGACTGATGAGGCCCAAGTGGGACGAGCGTCACGGCGCGAAGACATACGGTCAGATGACCATTGATGCGGCAAACGCTAAAGTCAAAGTGACCTATTCCGATCACGTGGGCAGACGGCGCGGGAAACGGTCGAGGGATGGTGCCAGGTCTTCCAAGGATGACAATGTCCCATACGGCCCGGACGATGAACCGCTGAACGATCTTGGTAACGCCAGGCGACTGGTGAAGAAACACGGCGATACGATCCGTTTCAGCCATGACGCTGGGAAGTGGTTCTGCTGGGACGGTCGGCGCTGGGCGATGGACGAGACCGGCGAGATCGTCCGCAAGGCAAAGACAGTTGTTGATGACATGCTCAAGTCTGCGGTGGCGATGCGCAAGTCGGCCGAGTCCGCGTCCGATGAGTCGGCGCTCGAACTTGCCAGGGTCTTCGAGCGCCATGCCATATCCTCCGGCAACCATCAGCGCATCGTCGCCATGATTGCGCAGGCGCGCTCCGAGCCCAGCGTAACGATACTGGCGGGTGACCTGGATGCCGACGCGTGGCTGTTCAACTGCGCCAACGGCACCATCGACCTGCGTACGGGCGAGCTTCGTCCGCACAACCGGAACGACCTTATCTCCAAGATAAGCGAGATCAGCTATGATCCGGGCGCGACCTGCCCAACGTGGGAGAAGTTCATCGCCGACATCTTTCAGGGCGACGAGGAACTTGTCCGCTTTGTGCAAAGCGCCTCCGGCTATACGCTGACTGGCGACACGCGAGAACAGGTCTTCTTCATCCTGCACGGGTGCGGGTCCAACGGCAAGTCGACGTTCGTCGGCGCGCTAAGGGACATCTTCGGCGACTACGAGACCAAGACCTCGACGGATACCATCGTGGAGAAGAACAACTCCAATAACTCCAACGACGTGGCCGCCCTGCGTGGATCGAGGTTAGTCAGCACTATCGAAACAAGCGCCGGCAGACGTCTTGCGGAGGCTCTGGTCAAGGAGTTGACTGGCCAGGATGCGGTGACGGCGCGTTTTCTCTACAAGGAGTTCTTTACGTTCGTGCCCGTGTTCAAGCTGTGGCTCGCATGCAACCATGTGCCGGTTATCCAGGGGCAGGATCATGGCATCTGGCGGCGCGTCAGGCTCGTGCCCTTTGGCGTGCAGTTCCGGGACGTGGAAGAGCCCAAAGGCCCCTACAAGGACAAAGCTCTTCCAGAGAAGCTCAAGACCGAATACGAGGGAATCCTTGCATGGCTTGTGCGTGGGTGCCTGGACTGGCAGAAGGACGGGCTGCCCGCGGCCAAGGCCATCAAGCTGGCTACGGGCAAACTGCAGCAGGACATGGACGTGCTGGGAGGGTTCCTCGCGGAATGCTGTGAGTTCGAGCGGCAGGCATCCGTTATGGCAAGAGATCTGTATTCCGCCTACTGCCGGTGGGCGGAGGACAACGGGGAGAAGCCGCTCTCGCAGCGATGGTTTGGCCTGAGACTATCCGAGCGCGGAACGTGCGAGAGCGTCAGGACCCGGACGGGCAAGTGCTGGCATGGCATCGGTCTGGTATCCGGCAAGCCGGAAGGGCCAGAGGATCCGGAGTCTGAGACCGTGAACCATGAGAACCATGTGACCCCAGGTTCTGAAAAGTCCCTATCATGCGCATGCGCGCTCACACGCGCACATGATGGTAACTTACATGACATAGCATCACATGGTGCACAAGGTTCACATAACAATACGCGAGACCATGTCCCCACGGATGATGGTCTCGACTGGTCGAATGGGGTGGCATTCTAATGACATACCTGAACACTCTGAACAAACACGGCATTCGGGCCAGCATCCGCCGAGGCGATACGTTATGGCTTGACCCGCAGTATCTGGTTACCCCTGATATTGCCGAGGCCGTGCGATCACACAAGGATGACATCCTTGCCGAGATTCGCGCTTGCGCAGCGAACGCATCGGACGATTCCCCGGAGATAGTCCCGGAGTACCACTTCCTGATGGTTGCGACGAACCTCGATTCCTGGGAAGCGGATGATCCCAGGTTCGGTTATGAGGTGATGCTCGATGTCTGCTACCGGCAGCTTGACGCGTCCTACTACGCATGGCTGCGTCACTGCATGGAGAATGCCCGGAAGTCGCATGACGCGGGGACTCTGGACGATGCCGCATTCGATGCGCTGCGCGAGCGCTTCAACGCAGTTCACATGTGGGCCGCCGCCCATATCGGCGAGGAGACTCTTCGCCGCGCCGTTCGCACCACGAATGTCAAGACCCACGTTCCGCCATCGGAGCAGACATTCGCCGACTACCGAAAGACCTGGGACGATGCCTGGGACGCGTACTTGCGGTGTCAGGTCTCGCGCGGCCAGTCGCCAGAGGCGTCCGACCAATCCGCCCGGCTGGCTCATCTCCTATCTGCCCAGGGCTATGCGGCTATCAACTCCGCCGTTGTCGGCGATATGGTGATCGTTATTCGAGATGATTCGGTAGCCGTGCCGGACAAGTGGTCGAGCAAGATGAGGTTTACACTGGACGAGCTCACCCTGATGGTCGGCTCCGCCCTGGAAATGGTCAAACAGGCTCACCAGGTCAAGCGTGTATTTGGTGGAAACGTCGTGCCTGCGGATGGTTACCCATTCCCGGATGACCAGGCCGTGGCAACACCAACACCGGCTGCCCAGCAGTCTCTTTTCCAAACAGCAACAGCGTGATAGTGCGACTTGCGCAAACAACTAACAAGAAAGGAACACAAACCATGAGCAACGTGAACAACACCGAGACAACTGCAGAACGGGCAAGCACCATCGCCTTGAGGCATGGAATCTACGCGGACAGGTTTCTCAAACAAGATGAAAAGCCGATCTTCGATTCCATCATAGCCCACCTTGAAAGGGAGTTTGAATTGAACAGGAGTTCCGACTTCATCCAGGTGGAACTGGTGGCGGTCTTTCTTATGAGACTGGGCCGTGCTTACGAAACTGGGGATTGGGGCGCCGTCGAGAAGCTGGATCGCATGGTCCGATGTCATCTGAAAGACTTGAAGACCGCCAAAAAGGGCGAAAAATGCCTTTCTCGCAAGAAGCCTATCCGACCAAACGACTAGAGACAAAGCCATGATGCCTAGAGACCGGCTCAAGCCAAAGAAGATCAAGATCAGCAAATGGGAGGCTAAAGACATGGAAACCTTTCATCGAAACACTGAAACAGAGCGTCGGGAGGGCGGACAGCCGGGTAACACGAACACCTTGAAGCACGGCATATACGCGAACCGGTTCCTCTCCGAAGAAGAGAAGCCGCTGTTCTTCTCGATAGTGGACCAGCTTCACCAAGACTTTGTGTTCAACAACAGCTCAGACTTTCTTCAGGTGGAACTGGTGGCAGTTCTCTACCTGAAGTTCGCTCGTGCCGTCGAGGCCGGAGACGCGGACGCGGCGGAGAAGTTCGACCGGATGCTGCGCGCGCATCTCAGGGACCTGAAAGCCACCAAGATCACCCGCGAGGGAACGGAGGCGAGGGGCGACGAAACCACTCCCGCAGAGTGGGCGACGTCGCTACTCGAACAACTGGCCGAGGCGGAAAAGGCGGAGGCGGAGAGGCTGAAGGCTGAGGCGAACAACGCCGAACGGCAGCCGAAACCGGAGAAAACGCGAGAATGAGTTCGAATAACACCGGTGCGGTGTTGGTAGATCGGCAGAATTCACGCGTGGAATCCTGCGAGCGTCAGAGGGCGATTTCAGATAATACCTACCTATCGGCACTTGCATTCTGCTTGCGACGGGCTGCGGGGACAATGGCTGCGAAGAATGGAGGTCGAGGTGAATACACAGACGGAAAATGGTGAAAGCAGGCATGGGCGGAAG
>JAMCYN010000064.1 GCA_023474015.1 Armatimonadota bacterium | reverse complement strand
TAACGACCGATCCCGCCGTGGGTAGGCAAATAATGCCCGACAAGCTCTCTCACAAGAACGGGGGCAATCAAGAGATACCTGTCCCAGACCCGGCGCAGATGTCGAGCTACATAATGACGAACAATATCAAGGTCGCGATTATCTCATTCGCGGGAGGCATAACCGCCGGCACGATCACCGTTTTCGAGATGATCCAAAACGGCGCGGTGATCGGAGTGGTCGCCACCGTGGGAGGCGCCGCGATGGGCCAGGCGCGGTTCTGGTCATACATCCTGCCTCACGGTATCATCGAACTGACGGCGATATTCATCTGCGGCGGCGCGGGTTTCATCATAGCCTGCGCAATCATCGCGCCGGGCAACCTGCGCCGTTCGGACGCGATACGTCTCGCCTCGGGCAAGGCTCTGCGGCTCTTTACCGGAACCCTGCCGTTCTTCGTAGTCGCCGCGATCATCGAAGGCTTCATCACCCCATCGGTGCTGCCGACCTGGTCAAAGCTCACATTCGCCGGGATTACGGCGATTGGGCTTATTCTCTACCTCGGCTTCGCTGGCACTACAACCTCGCCGCACCCTTCACTTTCAAATACTCACTTACCACCGACGGCGTGAACTTATCAGGCGACACGTCTAACACAATTGCCCCCGCGTGTGCAAGCTGCGCCGCCGCGAGTTTTCGTGCCTGGATGACCTGCCGCGCCGCCGCCGCCCGAAACACATCCTCCGCGTTCTCAGGTTTCGCCCTCGCCGCCTCCATCACCGCCGGGTCCGACATGGCGACGCACATACATAGGTGCTTCTTCGTCAGGCTCATTATCTGCGAAATCAGCGGCTTCGAGGACTCGGGGTCCACCAGATCGGTGAAGAAGACCACCAGGCTCCGGCGCGTCCATTTACGAGAGAGATAAGGCACCGCGCGGTAGTAATTCGAATCACCCGAGGCCTCCTCGAGGTTGTAGGCAAGGCGAAGTAGGCTGATACCCTGCGACTTCCCGGCCTTTGGCGGAGAGTAGCTGATAATATCCTCGCCGAACGCCATCATCCCGACCTTGTCGCCTCGCTGCACGGCCACATGCGCGAGCATCATTGCGGCATTTATGCTGTGGTCCAGGCGGGTCAGCCCCGCGATCACCGGCCCCATCACCCGTCCGCAATCGAGCACAAGCATCACGTTTTGCGATTTTTCTTCCTGATACTGCCTGGTGACCAGCTTGCCGCGCCGCGCGCTGGCTTTCCAATCGACCGCCCTGAACTCATCGTCGGGTACATAATCTCTTAACGACTCGAAATCGGTGCCTCTGCCGCGATGCCGCACCACTCGCTGACCGGGCTGGACGATGTGCTCGCGCCTGAGCCCGATGTCGTAGCGCTTCATATCGAGCAGGTTGGGGTAGACCTTCACCCCCCGCCGTGACGGATACTTCACCTGTCGTATCACCAGCCCGAGCGGTCCACAAAACCGCGCATAGATATCCCCGAAATCATAATCTCCTCGATTCAACGGGGTCACGCGATAGAGAATGTCCCGCTCAGATCTCGGGGCCATATTCACCGGCATCACGTTCCCTTTCGCCTCGAACCCTTCGGGATACTCGTCACGCAGGGCGCATCTGACGCGCGCATACGAGGGATTGCGCAGCCGTAACGTGACCGGGTTCTCGGCGCCCAGCGAGAGCTTGTCGTCGCAGATGCGCGTGATCTCCAAACGCTGCCTCCTCAGCCCAAGCCACTCCGCCAGCGCCACCACGAGGGTCATCGAGATGAGCGCGACCCCAGCCGTCATCAGGTGCTTCGACCACCCCGATACGCCGACCAACACTCCCCCCGCCGCAAGCATTATCACAAATCGAACCGTAAAAACCATGCCAACCATAAGTTAGCCGTACTCGACGTTGATTCCTGTCTAATCTGAAGGATATCCGGGCGTGAGTGGTGTAATTCCTATTTGGTTATTCCAACATCGCTCTGTATGGGGGTGTCATTTTGAGAGTAAGTAATGTGCGCGTAATGATTGGCGCGGCAGCCGCGATAATCGCGTTGGCTTCAGCCGCGAACTGCGCGGTGAATGTCGAAAAGACCAAATACTCGATCTACGGCGAGTGCTACAGCATCAACAACGGCGTGGTAGAGGTCATCGCCACGAAGGATATCGGCCCGCGAGTGATTGCCTACAAGTTTATCGGGGGAACCAACATCCTCGGCGAACTCGACGACAAGACCTCGGTGAAGACCGACCTGGGAGTGTGGCATCCGTGGGGCGGTCACCGACTCTGGCACGCTCCCGAGTCGATGCCGAGGACTTACTCCCCGGATGATGGTCCAGTGACGGTGGAGGTTGTCGGGGGCAATTCGGTTCGTCTGATCGAGCCGGTCGAGCCCGCCACGCATATCCAAAAAGAGATCGAGGTGACTCTGGACGCTAACGGAACCGGTGTCACATTGACCCACAAGCTGGCGAACGAGGGCTTGTGGCCGGTGGAGCTTGCTCCTTGGGCGCTGACGATTGTGAACGGCGGCGGTTTGGGCATCATACCCCAGGAGCCATTTATCCGGCACGAAGACAAGCTCCTGCCCGCGCGGCCTATGGTGCTATGGAATTATACCGACCTTACCGACCCCCGCTGGAAGTTCGGCAAGAAGTATATAACGTTGCGCTGTGATTCCAAGCTCGAGGTGCCTCAGAAAATTGGGGTAGGCAACAAGCAGGGATGGGCCGGATATCTGCGCGAGGGCACTCTGTTCATAAACCAGTTCCCCTACAGTGATGCGGCCAACTACCCCGACTACGGCTGCAACTACGAGACCTACACCGCCGGATCGTTTATGGAACTGGAGTCGATTGGGCCGATGGTCAAGCTTGCGCCGAAGGAGACAACCACATACATCGAGAGATGGAACTTGTTCAAGGGCATCGAAGCCGGCTCAACGGAGGAATCGCTGGACAAGGCGATTACCCCAATTCTAAAGCAGATTGAAAGGAAGTAGCCGCAAGTGGAAGTTGAGAAGACGACATTCTCGCACTATGGAAAGTGTCTTAAGCTGTCAAATGGCGTCGTGGAATTGTTCGTGACGACGGATCTGGGCCCCAGAATCATCTGCTACCGTTTCATAGGCGAGACAAATATACTCAGGGAACTCGGCCCGGAGGCTGTCGTCAAGCATGATGCTGGCGAATGGCATCCGTGGGGAGGCCACAGGTTCTGGCACGCCCCCGAGGTGCTTCCGCGAAGCTACTGGCCGGATAACGCCCCTGTAGATGCCGAGATACTCGGCGGCGACACGGTGCGCGTGACCGCGCCGATGGAGTCTGGTCCACAGGTCCGCAAAGAGTTGACGATCAAACTCGACCCCACCGGGACCCGAGTAACCATCAGCCACAAGCTCACCAACCACAACATCTGGCCCATCGAGGTCGCGCCGTGGGCCTTGACGATTATGAACAGCGGCGGCGTCACCATCTGCCCGCAAGAGCCCATTGTTTCGCACGATGATTCCCTGCTCCCCGCGCGCACGCTCGCGCTTTGGGCCTTTACCAACCTTGCCGACCCCAGGCTCTCTCTGGGCAGGAAATACATACGCCTCAGCACCGATGCGAATATCAACGAACCCAACAAGATCGGCGTCGCCAACAAGCAAGGGTGGGCGGCATATCTGCGCCAGGGCACGCTGTTCGTGAAGCGTTTCCCATATATAGAGAGGGCGAATTACCCTGATCTCGGCTGCAATTTCGAGAATTACACCGAAGGCGAATTCCTGGAGGTCGAGACCCTCGGTCCGCTGGAGACCCTCGACCCCGGCGAAAGCCTGACTCACGTGGAGAACTGGTTCCTGTTCAAGGGGGTAGACCCCGGCGATTCGGAGGATTCCCTCGACGCCGCAATCACCCCGCTAATCGGGCAAACCGTGAAGGAGTAATCCAATTCAAAACTGATCGCCCGGGTCTGCCATGATCCCGGCGATCAGTTGTCAATCTCGCCGCCAGTTGACCCGTGCAAGTTTTGTGTCCCCGGACCACTTGTATTCGATGTTCCCACTATAGGCCTTGTGAATCGCCTTGCCGAGGCGCTGCGCGAGTCTATCGTTGGTCGTCGTGAGCCGCATTTGATCTCCGACCGTCTCCATGCTCATTACCCGTTCCAACGGATTAAACCCCATGGCGTCATTCGTTTCGTTACGGATAAGGTTGAGAATCTCGTCCTGATGGCCGGTCACGAAGCTGCCCGACAGAGTCAGGACACCTCCCGGCATCGTGTCGCGAGCTTTCCTGCAGGCCGGACACGTGGTTTCGTGTTTCTGACCTCCCAAATCATGCTTCTTGCCGGGGTGCTGGCCTTTCATATACCATCGACCGGCTGCGAATACCGACTCGCACTGCCTGCACACCGTGTTCTCCTCGAAGTCCTCCTGTTCAAAATAGGGATCGTTGGGGGTTACAACATGGTTTCTGATGTTTACGGGTGGTTTGTCGCTCATATCAGCGTACCCCTTTCGTGAGGAATGAAAGCATTGAGGGCGTTCACTAATAGGTTACCCTCGCGCGCAAACGCGCTAAACGAAGGGATGAGGTTGTTTTTGGCTATTTATAATCGGGCGGAGTTGACAAGTGACCAGCCGGCCATCGCGACAAGCAGAAGAACAATCGGGATTAGGGCGTATTGCAGAGGGAGCAGGACCAATGACACCACCAGCACAGCCGCGCCGGCCGTCAGGATCAGGTAGTGCCTCGATGTCGCGGTTCGTCCGCCCGCTATCCACTGGCTCAATGCGCCGCGATATGGCAAGTCGCGGCCGCACTTAAAGCAAAGACGCGCGCGCTGTTCGTTCTCCGTGTGGCACCATCGGCAGACTGGGTTCGGACAATCGCGGATATAGCGCTCCTTGCTCCAACTGGCGAGTCTATACTGTGCCTCGAGTTCAGCGCCCATATCGACCGCGGCCTGCATTTCGTCGACGGCTCGGTCGAGGTCCCCCATCGCATATAGGGTATCGGCCAGAAACTCGCGGGCCGCGCGGTTGGTTGGGTCCTGCTGGATGGCAAGTATGTACTGTTCGCATCGAGCCCTGTAAAACGACCTCAGCCCGCCGAGCCTGAACGAGTAATAGGTGTAGTATGCCGCTCCCCCGAGAGTCACGAGCGTGAGTATTCGCTGCCAGAGCAACTCCGCCGCGAATACTCCGAATCCCAGGCCGCCCAGGACGATGACGAGTATGATCGCATCGGTGGTTTCGACCATTCCCTCGCTCCACCAATGCAGGACCAGAAAGAAGCAGACTATGGATACGATGAGCCCCAGAAGTATCATGCGAGTAATTCTGAATTTTGATTGGATTGCCAATCTTGTTATTCGCTGGAAATGATGCTTTGTCCTGCTGAATGTTTTGCCAAGCGCCATCTCGCAGCATGTGTTACAATAATATGTATAGCCTTTCCGGTCGCATTGGCTGGAAAGGCAATTTTGCGCATTGGAGTAAGCCTTGGCCGAGAGTCTTCTCGAAGAGATCCGCAGGCGGCGGACCTTCGCCATCATATCGCACCCGGACGCGGGAAAAACCACGTTAACCGAAAAACTGCTGCTCTACGCCGGAGCGGTCGATCTGGCGGGGTCTGTTCGGGCAAAAAAGGACCAGCGCCACGCCACGTCCGACTGGATGGAGCTCGAGCGCCAGCGTGGGATATCCATCACCTCCACGGTGCTTCAGTTTGACTATGAGGGATATGTTCTGAACCTGCTGGACACCCCCGGCCACCAGGACTTCAGCGAGGACACCTACCGCACTCTCACCGCCGCCGACGCAGCGGTTATGCTTATCGACGGCGCTAAGGGCATCGAGCCGCAGACGCGCAAGCTTTTCGAGGTCTGTCGAAAGAGCGGGATTCCCATTGTCACGTTCATAAACAAGATGGACAGGCCGAGCCTCGAACCACTCGATTTGCTCGATGAGCTCGAAAGGGAGTTCGGCGTCCGCACCGTCGCCATGAATTGGCCGCTCGGCAACGGCACCGCGTTCCGTGGAGTCTACGACCGAAAAGAGGGCCGAATGTGCCTCTTCGACAGGACCGAGCACGGCGCGACAAAAGCGCCGGTTATCGTCACCGCGCCGGACAGCGAAGAATGCGCGGCGCTCGTGGACCCAATTACTCACCGGAAGTTTTTGGATGAGATGGAGCTTCTCGAGATGGCTGGCGAGGAGTTCGATGAGGCGCGCATGCGCTCAGGCAACCTGACTCCCGTCTACTTCGGCAGCGCGGCGAACAACTTCGGTATCAAGCTGTTTCTGGACTCGTTCCTGACCTTCGGCATCCACCCCGGCCCCAGACCCGCCGCCGATGGGCACGTCGAGCCCGACTACCCTCACTTCACCGGGTTCGTTTTCAAGATTCAGGCAAACATGGACCCCAAGCACCGCGACAGCGTGGCGTTCCTGCGCGTATGCTCGGGCAAGTTCGAGAAGGACATGCAGGTCCATCATTCGCGGCTAGGTACCAAGATGCGCCTCTCGCGCCCGCACAAACTCTTCGCGCGCGACAGGGATACTGTGGAAGAAGCTTACCCCGGCGACATACTCGGACTGGTGAATCCCGGCGCGTTTGCCATCGGCGATACGGTCAGTTCCAACGGCCCCGTGCAGTTCGATTGCATCCCCAGGTTCGCGCCGGAGCATTTCGCGATTCTGCGCTGTCCGGATCCGTCAAACCGCAAGAAGTTCACCAAGGGACTCGACCAGCTCATGCAGGAGGGGGCCGTTCAGGTATTCTATCCGACCGGCACGGGCGCGGCGCGCGAGCCGATAGTGGCGGTTGTTGGGCGGCTGCAGTTTGACGTTATCCAATACAGGCTCAAGAGCGAGTATTCGGTGGATACGGTCCTTGAGCCGATGGACATGCGCCACGCCCGCTGGGTGGATGGGAGCCCGGATGATATCGCCGCGATATCTCTGACGATGAACAGCCGGTTGGTGAAGGACTCCGACGGCGGCACGGCGGTACTGATCGACAGCGATTGGTCGCTTTCACGAGTGATCGAAAAGAACCCTGACCTGAAATTCCGCGACGCCGCCCCACTGCGAAGGGCGGCATCAGCGAAGTAGAATAAAGGTTCGGTGTTACAAATTCATCTGCCTGGTCTCTTCATCGCTGCGCCATGGGCACACTCGGAGCCTGATTCCTCCGTCGATCAGCACGTTAGCCGCCGTGGTGTATCCCGCCAGCTTGTCGGAAAGCAGCAAGACCGCCTGAGGACCTATGTCCTTGTATGCATCTCCCGGGTGATGCATCGGAATCGCCTCCATAACCTGCTTATATAGCTCGCTCTCGGAATCAAGGCCGCCGGTCATTCTGGTAATAAAGTGCCCCGGTGTAATCATATTCACGCGAACGCCGAACGGCGCCATCTCCGCCGCCAGGTTCTCCATATAGGGAACCAGCGCGGTCTTGGTGCAGCGATAGGCGAACTCGCCGGGGAAGAGAGTGTAAGTAGCAGTGGAAGCGATGATCAGGATGCTGCCGCTGCCCTGCTTGGCGAAATGCTTGCAAGTCTCGCGGCAGGCAAACACGCACGACGAAAGGTTCGTGGCGACGGTATTATACCAGGCCTCCGATGTCACCTTGAGCATAGGCTGGTCCCAGTGAGCCGCGACATTATTGACGTAGCAGTCTAGTCCGCTTAGGCCGTCAATGGCTTCCTTTACCATCCGGTTAACGTCCTCTTCCTTGCTGACATCAGCCTTTATACTCACGACCTTCCCGCCGCGGCCGCGGATCTCTTTCTCCGCTTCGGGATAGAGGTTTCTGTTGGCAATCGCAACGTCCGCGCCCTCATCAGCGAGAGCAAGAGAGATCGCCAGCCCTATGCCGACGCCTCCTCCCGTGACGAGCACTTTCTTGTCTTTCATTCCAGAATCCATGCTTTCATTCCTTTCTCGATGTTATTAGAGTAAACGACGTGTCTGGCATGCCATAATTTATGCCGAATAGAACTTCATCATGCATCGCAAATACTGCACTGGACGTAGCCCAGGGCCTACGCACTAAAATGAACTACCCCGCAGCAAGCTGACGGGGTATCCGTCGGAGCATATCACATCATGTTTCGCAGCAAGCTGCGAGGTATCTACCTTAAAAGAGAATGAAAGCAGCCCCCCGGCTATGCTGCGGGAACGGCTACTTGCACAAACCTATAGATTCTGCACGGTCGAAAGTTCCCGCAGCACGCACTGAGGTAAGGCTGTACGAGCTGCGGTAACTCACGTCTGTTGCAATTTGATCACTTCGTGGACACCGTCGTTCCCGCAGCATAGCCAGGGTTCACACAACATTTATACGTGCGTAGGCCCTGGGACGAAAGGGTTAAGCATCTGCCCCTCAATTCTGATGCAGGTTCTGAATTTTAGCGCAAATGCTTAACCCGAACGTTTGGGCGAAGCATTTGCGGCTAAGATTGCAGCATTCCCGACCGATTGGCGGGCAAGTGCTATCGCCCCTACACCATGAAATACTGATCCAATGCAAGACGAGCGAATGAAGGCCCGACACCGTCATTCACTTCGCGAGCACAATATCCATCTTGATATTAGCTGAAGCCTTCGATTGATCCTGCTTAGAGGGCTCACGATTTTTTGCATCAGGCGCGGCGATCTGCTGAGGACCGAATGCAACACCGCAGTCGACATGCGATTTCATCAGTTTCCCGGTATCTAAGGCAAACGCGCTCTCGACGGTGGCTCTAAGCGTTGGTTTCGTTTCCCCATTCTTGGGAGCGCGAGTGATTTCTTGATTGATCGTGGCGACTTTGACTCCATCGACCGTATCAATTGATTTAATCATATTAGAAAAATTGTAGGTCTCGCCGAGGCTG